>JBBDRO010000067.1:44145-51659 GCA_040905425.1 Gemmatimonadota bacterium
TGCCAGGGGATCTGCTCGCCGCTCTCGAGCGTGATGACGGCCGCGGCTTCCCAGGCGTGCAGGCGGTCATCGAGCGGCGCCACCAGCCGGCCGATGCGATGGTCCGCGGCCCACACGGCCAGCGCGGGCTGGCCGTGGGTGGGGACTACCAGCTGCGCGCCGAACCGCACCCGACCGTACTGGCCACGAGCGACGGCGGGCGCACCTGGGCGCTGCGTGAAGGGCGGACGCCGCTGGCGGGTGTGCGCTACGGAGTGACGGCCGGGGCGTGGAACGGCGCCTTCGCGTGGCTCACCGTCGGCCCCTCCGGCACCATGTATTCCCCGGACGGTCACACCTGGCACGGCATCGGTGAGACGGGTTACAACACCGTTGCCGCGGTGGACGGCATGACCTTCGCCGCGGGTCCCGACGGCGCACTCGCCACATCGTCCCGCGGACGGATCATCCGCTAGCGACCGTTCCATCCCGGCCCCCGCACCACGCGCCCCGGGGTGGCGCCGGTGTGCTCCCCGCCGCGCACCACCGCTACCCCGTTCACGAAAACGTGCGGCACCCCCACCGATACCTGGTGGGGCTCCTCGTAGGTGGCCTGATCGATCACGGTTTCCGGGTCGAACACCACTACGTCGGCGTACATGCCCTCCCGCAGGACCCCCCGCTCCTGCAGCCCCAGCCGCGTGGCCACGGCCGAGGACATCTTGCGCACGGCGTCCTCCAGCTCGAGCACGCCCTCCTGGCGCACGTAGCGTCCAAGGATACGGGGGAACGTGCCGTAAGCGCGGGGGTGCGTGAGGCCGCGTGCGGTGCGCGGGTCCTGCCCGCCGGCATCCGTGCCGAACTTCATCCACGGCTGGCCGAGCTGCATGCGGACGTTCTCCTCGGCCATCATGAAGTAGATGGTGCTCACGCGGCTGCGCTCCTCCAGGACCAGGTCGAAGGCCGCCTCGATCCAGTCCACATCCCGCATGCGGGCAATCTCGTCCAGCCGTTTACCCTCGAACGGCCGCAGCTCAGCGTTGCGCAGCCCCAGAATGAGCACGTTCTCCGGCCCCGACAGCTCGCAGAGGTTCTCCCACGCCGACGTGGGTCGTTCGATCTCGGCGCGCATGCGTGCCCGCGTTACGGGGTCGGCAAGGTTGTCGAAGAGCGCGTCATCGGCGGAGGCCCACGGTGGGAAGCAGGAGGTGAGACCCGTGCTGCCCGCCGTGTAGGGATACATGTTGGCCTGCACGTCCAGTCCCGCCGCCCGGGCCGCGTCGATACGCTCCACGGCGGCGGCCGCCGTGGGATAGTTGCGGGTCCCCGCTGCCTTGAGATGGTAGATCTCCACCGGGACATTCGCCCGACGGCCGATCTCCACGGCCTCGTCGATGGCGTCCAGGAGCCGATCCGCTTCGCTGCGCAGGTGGGTGATGTAGATCCCCCCGTAAGGCGCCATGGCCTCGGCCACGGCGGCCAGCTCGTCCGTGCCGGCAAAGGCCGCGGGCGGATAGATGAGGGCGGTGGCCATGCCGAACGCGCCGTCCTCCATGGCCCAGCCAAGCGCCTGCCGCATGCTGTCCAGCGCGGCCGGCGGCGCCGCGCCCTCGGACGTCCCCATGCCGTAGGTGCGCAGGGTGCTACCGCCCACGAAGGAGCCCACGTTCGGGGAAACCCCGTTCTCCTCCATGTCCCGGAGCCAGCGGCCGAAACCGCCTGCGCCGCCGTAGCGCTCCAGGAGCCGCCGACCTTCCGGCGAGTCCGCGCTCGCGCCCAGCGTACGCCGATTCACCGGGGCGTTGGTGGTCCCCTCCCCCATGATCTCGGTCGTGATGCCCTGCGTCACCTTGGAGAGCACGCGACCATCGCCGGAGAGGAAAGCGCCGCGCGAGTGGCTCTGGATATCGATGAAGCCGGGAGCCACCACCATCCCGTGCGCGTCCACGCGCTCGCCGGCGGCCGCGCCCCGCAAGGCTCCGGGAGGGGCCACGCGCGCGATCCGGTCGCCGTGGATGGCCACATCGCCGTAGAACCAGGCGGCGCCGGTGCCGTCCACCACCCGCCCACCCTCGATGATGACGTCGTAGCCGGCCCCCTGCCCCGGGCCACCGCCTGGCAGAACCGCGCAGCTGGACACCAGCAGGCACGCCAGAAGAATGACGGGCCGGGCGGGCCGGAATCTACCAGAATGAATGATGTTCATCGTCGCATGAACTCCTGAAACTCGCGGTTGTCGATGGGCCAGCGCGCCCAGTCCATGTAGTCGAAGTGCCACCACTCCACGTCGTAAACGGTGAAGCCCTCGGCCGCCATGGCATGGCGCAGAAGGGCACGGTGCCAGCGCGCCAGCGCGGTGCCGCCAGGATAGTCCGCATGCGCTCGCTCCGTGAACTCGTCGTAGCCGCTCGGCATGTCGACGGGCGCCCCGGTTCCCAGGTGATAGAGCGTGAGATCCACGGCCGCGCCGCGGTTGTGCCGCGAGCCGCGGGCAGGATCGGCCACGAACTCCTTCAGGTCATCCGGGGTGGCGTCCCAGAACATCCTGGTGACGTGCCAGGGCCGGTACGCATCGAAGACCATGAGGCCGTAGCCCAGGGGCCGCAAGCGCTCATTGACCCTGGCCAGCGCCTCCGCGGCCGGTCGCTGGAGAAATGCCAGCGCATCGCGGTAGAAGACGGCGCCCATGAAATTGTTCAGCGTGGCGTAACGGATGTCGTAGCGTATGCCGGGATTGAGGGTGCGTAGTTCCACCAGGTCGGGCGTCCGGAAGTCACCCGCCTCCCGAGGCGGCGTGGCGGCGAGCGCATCCCGCCGGAGCACCTCGATGCTGCGCCGTGGGCGAATGCGGAAGCCGTCCGGACCGGCGGCGATCCGTCGTGGAAATGCAACGGTGGAAAGCGTGACCCCGGTGGCCGCACCCGTGGTCCCACGCGCTACGCGCAGCACCTCGCCCGCATAGGGCCCGTCCCCTACGAGTAGGAATGCATCCGCCCCCGAGGGCTGGAGCCCGTGCTCGATGCGGCTGTCCAACCGCACGCGCAGACCACCGGCTGCCTCGTGCACACCGAGGGGGTCGACGCTCGAGCCGTATTCGCCGATGAGGCCCCGCCAGCCGGGCGGTGGAGCCCGGGGCGGCACCGGCTCGAGCGGCGCCAGCGAATCCCCGCGGAAGCCGAGCCCCCCGCCATCCAGTGGCACGAGCGGCTCACGCGGATGTGCCGGATCGTCGATCCACAGCGTGTCGCCACGCAGGCGCAGCATGACACGCTCGGGGAGCTCCGCCGCCAGGCCATCCCCGGCCATGACGAGCCGTAGCGCGCGCTCGGCGCCCCGGTAGCTGCCTGCCCACTGCAGCGCAACGGCGCGCGGCACAGGCTCCGTAGCCGGCGGAACCACGAGCTGGCCACCACCGCGTTCGGCGAGCGCAAGGCGGAGCGCAGTGCCCGCCAGCCGCTCGGCCAGTGCCGCCGCTCCTTCCACGGGCAGGAGGACCACGGCAGCCAGACCGCTGTCGGGCAACAGCAGGAGGGCCGCCGAGGCCCCACCCCCATGGCCCAGGTGCCGCAGGGCGGGCATACCCGCCAGTTCGGTCGGCTCCAGACCCCTGCCTACCGCGGCCGCCGCCGCGACCGCACGGTCAGCACGCTCCGGACGGTCGGCGGCTACGGTGCCCGGACCGGCGTGGAGCAGCGCCCCGGCCAGGCGGCCCGCGTCTTCGATCGGCAGTACGAGTCCGAGCGCCGCAGCGGCCCCCACCGGCACACTCGCCGCCGGGAGCAGCCGCCCGTCGGCCGGTCGGCGCCACGCGGCGGACGCGGTGGTCCAAGGCACCTCGGGCAGCAGCGCGCTGCCCACCATGCCGAGCGGCTCCAGCAGGTGCTCGCGCACCAGGGGGGCGAGCGGCATCCCCGACACCGCCTCCACGGCCGCGGCGAGCGCGATCGTACCGGCCCGGGATGGTCCGCCTGGCTCGCCGGGCTGGCGCGCGAGCCGGGTGCCACGCAGCGAGGCCACCACCTGCGCCGCCGAGCTCGCCGGCGGCGCACCCGGCCGCGTCCCGACGGGTGCGTCCACGGGGAGCCCCGCACGGTGCTCGAGGAGCATGCGTACGGTCACCTCGGGGAGATACGCCACCAGCGCCCGCCCGCTCGGGCTCTCCACCAGGGTCAGCTCGTCAGGCGGCAGGAGCCGGAGTTCGGGCAGCCTGGGCGCGATGGCACTGTCCAGCGGCAGGCGGCCCAGGTCACCCAGGTAGTGGACCGCCATGCGGGTGATGAGCTCACTCAGGGGACCCGCGCGGTGCGCGGTCGCCGCGTCGAGCGGCGCCTGGTCATCGCCGCGCCAGGAGAGGCTCCAGAGCGGGCCGTTGGTGGCGGCCACGCTGATGGCCGCGGCGGGCAGGCCGTGCGTACGCAACTCGGCCCGCGCATGCCGGATGAAGACCGAATCGGCGCGGTCGACCTGCGCCTGGGCGGTGAGCGGCAGGACTCCCGCCGGTGGTAGCGCGCTGGCCACACATACCAGCAGGAGGGTGCCACTCAGCCGCTGCCGCGCCACGAACGCCGCCGGGGTCATGAAGCCCGCCCCGGTACCAGGTATCCGCCCCTCATAGCCAGTCCGGGCTCAGGCGGAGCGTGCGTCCACACCGGCCGGCGGCCGTCCGTTCCCCGAGCAGGCGGCCCACAAAGCCGACCGGCCCACGCGTGTAGTATCTGAAGGGCGGCGGATCCAGGACGGTTGCCAGCAGGGCGTTGTCGGCCGGACGCGCGCCCAGATCGACCAGCACGGCGCTGATTCTGTCATCCGCGCGCGGTGGCGGGGCAAAGAGCACGCGGCTGACCGAGCCGCAGCCGCGCACCAGCAGATACGCCTCCAGCGCGGCCCAGCGCTCGGCCGGCGAGTGGCGGGCATCGGCGGCCACGGCGCGGTGGATGATGACGGCCATCTCGCCGACGGGCGGAGGCCGGCTCCAAACCACGCGAAGGACCTCCTCGGCGGCCAGGACGCGGCCGTAAAGACGGGCAGCTTCCGCGTCACGCCCGCTGAGGGCCAGGACGCTGGCCAGCCGATCGACGGTGTTGAGTGCCGCCCTGCCGGACGCGTCCGCCTCCCAGATTAGCGGCGTGGTCAGCGCCACCCGCGCGCCGAACAGGACGAGTGCGCGCAGCATGGCCTCGGCGGCCGCGACTCGACCCTCGCGCACGTCCACCATCGCCTGCAGAGTGCCGGCGTCGAAGATGGCCGTCAGGGACGGAGCCACGGCTCGGGAAACGTCCCCCGGCTCGGTGCGGGCGGGAAGCGGCAGCGCCAGCCGCGCGCCCAGCACGTCCACGTCGGGCGCCGAGCTCACCGTGCGGAGGAGATCCAGCGGCGGGGGCGCGGGACGCTCCGTCAGGGCGTCCAGCTCCTCGGGAGTCAGCTGCCCCCGGAAAGCCCGCTCCACGGATCCCGAACGGCGAGCGAGCAGGCGGAGGATGCCGGTTGGTCCTGCCGCCACGGCCGATGCGGGTTCCGGCGGCGGGCGCAGGAGGCCCTCGCGCGTGCCGTCCCGCCACTCCTCCCCGGCGTAGGCAGCCAGCAGGCCGTGCAGCACGGCGCCGGCCGCTCCGGGCGTCAGTGAGCTGTCGGCGGGAGCGTCCGCCAACAGGGCCTCTAGAACGCCGGCCCGCGCCGCCAGGCCGGACTCGCCGCGCATCGGTTCGATCGCGGCCAGCGCTCCGATGCTCACCGCGGCCGTGGCGGCCATGCTGACCGCCACGAGCAGGGCCACCACCAGCGCACCGACGGCCGTCACGGCGGCGCCCGCCAGCAGCCAACGCAGCCCGGCGGAGTCTCGAGCCGCTCCGCGGGCCGCCGCCGTACCCAGCCAGGCCTCCGCTCGATCGCGCGGCGTGGAAGGATCGGGGTCCCATGCGGCGGCTCCCCGATCCAGGGCAGCAGCTGCCTTCTCCCAGCCCGTCATGACGGCGGCCACGAGGATGAGGGTAACGCCCGGTCCGAGCACCAGCAGCACCATCCCGGCGCGTCCGAGATCTCCGCGGAAGGCCAGCAGGAGTCCGGCCACGGCACACGGCCCCGGCAGCGCCGCGCCGAGCGCCGCGAGCCACGCGCGCCATACCCGGAGCCGGCCGAGCGAGCTGCGCGTTTCGGGCGCCACACCGCGGAAGGAGCCCGTGCCCGTGGCCAGCATGCCGCCATCGTGGGCCGTGTCCGCCGCTACCTCGAGCAGGAGGCCACGCGGGTAGCCCAGGCGGGCCGCCCGCCGTACGCCGTCCACCACCGTCATGACGGCCAGGGCGGCGCCGATCCATACGGCCACGCCCGCGGCAATGGCCACGCCCGCCAGCGCCAGGACCCAGCGCGCATGGCCGTCGGGCAACAGCATGCCGGGATCGAGCGCCATGAAGAGCGTGGGCAGCGCCAGGAAGATGGATGCCGCGGCGGATCGCGAGCGTACCCGACCCAGCAGTCCGTGCAGCGACTCGGTGCCGGGTGGTGGCCACACGGGGATATACTGGCCTGCCCCGGCAGCGGGCGGCAGGGCCTCGGCGGTGGCTGCCGGCGCAGCCGTGGTCGGGTCTACCAGGTGCCTCTCTCGCCCAGCGACTCGATCACGCGGCAGAGGCGGTCGGCGGCATTGGACCAGTTGCGGCGAAGCGCATGCTGGGCCGCCGGGCCATCGCCGGCGTCGATGGCCGCGATGATACCCTCGTGCTCGCGCACCGATGTGCCGACCTGATCGATGAACGCGCTGACGTAGAGCCGCACATAGCGCTCGGTCTGCGGCTTCACGGCATCGTGGAGCGCCAGCAGGCGCGGTCCGCCGCCGGCCAGGACCAGGGCGCGATGGACGGTCATGTCCAGCTCGAAGACCCGCTGGTGGTCCTTCTCCTCCTCCTCACCCGCCGCGAGAAGCCCGTCATTGAGCTCCCGCAGCTGGCCGGAGAGGACAGCGCGACGCGTGGCGTCGAGACCGCCGGCCCAGAGTGCACCGAGCCCTTCCAACTCCGCCACGATGGCAAACAGTTCGCGCGCATCCTGCTGGGTAAGCGGCGCTACGGAGAGACGCGACTGCTGGCCCGAGCCGGAGGCCACGATGTAACCCTCCTGCTGCAGGCGCTGCAGCGCGGAGCGGACCGGTGTGCGACTCACGCCCAGGCGCTCCGCGACGTCCGTCTCGATGATGCGCGTGCCGGGCGCCAGGCGCCCCCCCACGATGAGCACCCGCAGACGCTCGTACGCCTGCGTGACACGATCACCCCTGTGCGTGGACGTGCCGTTCTCGATCTCTGATGCCCTACTACTCATGGGAAGCCGATCCTCGCGCTGGGGAAGCTTGCGACGGCATGTCGGAGATGGGTGGGACATGGAGTGCGCGACCGATTGGCCACGCCCCTGGCGATCTCCGGGCGTGTCCGTCCCTGGATACAAAAACGTATCGGCTTACCGCGGGAGGAAGCAAGCGGGAGGTTTTCTGCCCCGCCTCCGCCTCACCTGGCGCGGCGGGTCCAGCGGAGGAATGGCCTCACCTG
>JBBDRO010000067.1:51759-81727 GCA_040905425.1 Gemmatimonadota bacterium
GGTCCAGCGGAGGAATGGCCTCACCTGGCGCGGCGGGTTCGGCGGGCTCGGATCAGGAACGGCGCCTCACCTGGCGCGGCGGGTCCAGATCAGAATGGCTCCGCAGTGCGCGCGCGGGTGCGAGTACTGCGGCGGGGTCTCCAGGCGGCTGCGATAGATTTCCACCCCCTCGATCTCGACCGGATCGATGAAGTTGACCATCCCGTTCATACTGAGTTGAGGCGCACCGTCCAGGTAGATGACCGGCGGACACTCGAGGACCCGCACGTCTTCCCGCCGATCTCCTTCCCGGGTTGTGTCCGCCGTGGTGTAGGCCTCGAAGTTCGCGGGCAGGCGCACGCGGCGAACGGTGATGGCCAGCCCGTTGCTGCCCAGTCCGGTCCGGCGGATCGCCACGCCCGGAACCGTGGCGAGCAGATCGGTGAGCGAGCCGGGCGCACGCTGCTCGATTTCCGGCCGCGTGACGTATCGCCCCCGCCCGCTGGCCACCCGCCTATAGAAATCAGCCACGAGCCAGCTGTCCACCACCATCTTGCGCGTGGCGGTGGTTTCCAACCCCTCGAGCTCCACCGGGCGCGTGTCCACCAGCAGCAATACGTCCAGCTCCTGATCCTTCGACAACGCCACGGTATCGGTCTGCGTGGTCTCGTACCCCAACCGCTGGGAGGCCAAGTAGTATGCACCTGGCCCGGGTGCGCGCAGGACGAATCGGCCCCGCGGGTCGGTCAGGAAACGCGCGCGTGCCGAGCCGTCCAGATCGAAGAGCGTGACGACCGCCTCCTCCACCGCTTCACCGCTGGCCCGGTCGCGCACCGTGCCGCGGACGATCTGCCCCGCCGCGGGAGCAGCCGAGGCAAGGGCGGCGGCGCCCAGCAGAAGGGTGGCAAATGTGCAGATCGGTAGTCTGGGCATGGCTGTTTCCCCGGATTCTCATGGGTCGCGACACACCACCGCGTTCGGGCCGGGCGGTTCTGGAGGCTTCTATTATAATCGCTCAGCCTCCCCGAATGTTCCATACATGATGCAGCCCGCGTGCCCGACGAGCGGAGCGCCGACTTCTCTGCGGTCTCACTTCCACCTGTACGATTTTCAGCCACATGCCTGGATTTCGGGCACTTCCGGAGGCGAACCTTACTACCGATAATGTTGGCGCACAAGATATTTCACGTGACCCAGCGGTCGGCATGGACCTTGTCTTTATTTACTGCACGCCAGAAGGCCGGACGCCTCCGCAGCCGACACCCAGGAGCACAGCATGGCAAGAGTCGAGAATCCCGTTGCGCAGCACTGGCCTGACCTGTGGGTCCTGGATGTCCTGCGTGAGGCAAAGCGCTACGAGGACACCGATCGGCCGATGCTGGAGCGGCTCATGCAACGGACGGCCTGGCAGGCGGCCGTAGCCGCTCGATTGGCCACCGATGCCTGGCTTCTGGAAGCTGTGGCCGCGCGCTATGGGCTGGCCGCCCACACCCTGGAGGCTCCGGATCGGGCCGCCGCCGAGCTGCTGGACGAGGGCTTCGTCCGGCAGCAGCGCGCGGTGCCGGTGGCCATGAGGGATCGCGTACTGGTGCTCGCCGCGGCCGACCCCCTGCCCCTCGAGTTGGAGCGCCTTGCGGCATTCGCCGCCGGGTGCCGGGTGGAGGTGGTGCTGGCCTCACCGGACGCGATCGACGCGGCCATCGAGTTGCTCTACCCGAGCAGCAACGAAGTAGAGCGGCTCGTGTCCACGCTGACGCGTGAGCAGGACGAGCCGGGCGCCGCACCGGCCGGGGGGCTGGACGTGATCCGCCTGGTGGATGCGCTCATTGTGGACGCGATCCACCGCCGGTCCACGGAGGTCCACCTCGAACCGGATGAAGCGGGCATGGCGGTGCGCTACCGGGTGGATGGCGTGCTGCACGAGGCGGTGCGCGTTCCGCGCCCCTGGGTACGGGCCCTGGTCAGCCACGTGAAGGCGCTGGCAGGCATGGACATCGCCGAGCGGCTCCGTCCGCAGGACGGCCGGGCGCAGGCACGGGTCGACGGCAACCAGGTGGAGCTGCGCGTCTCCGCGCTGCCCGTGCTGGGGAGCGTCGAGAAACTGGTCATTCGCCTGGCCGAGGCGGACGCGGGCACCCGTACCTTCGAGGAACTCGGCTTCTCCCTGGCCGAGCGGGCCCGCATCGAACGGATGCTGGCCGCCGAGGACGGCCTGATCCTGGTGGCTGGTGCGGCGGGTAGCGGCCGGACAACCACGCTCTACGCGGCACTGAGACGCTACCAGTCGGCCGGTCACGAGCTGGTGACGGTGGAGGATCCCATAGCGTGTCGTCTGCCGGGTGTGACGCAGGTACAGGTCAACGAGCGCGTGGGCCTCACCTACCCCCACGCGCTCCGCTCCGCCATGCGCCAACATGCCGACGGATTGCTCGTGGGGGAGCTGGGTGACCTCCAGACGGCCGACCTGGCGGTGGAAATGAGCCTGTCCGGCCGCCGTGTGATCTCGTCCGTGGCAACCCCCGATGCGTCCTCGGCCATCCTGCGCCTCATGGCCATGGGGGTGGAAGCCGGTGCGCTGGCCGCCTCCCTGCGCGGCGTGGTGGCGCAGCGCCTGGTGCGCCGCGTGTGCACGGCCTGCCGTGAACCGATACAGCCGGGCAACCTCCCCACGGCGCAGCGAGCGTGGCTCGCGGACACCTTCGTCCAACAACTCTACCGGGCGGTCGGCTGCCCCAGGTGCCAGGACACCGGCTACTACGGGCGTACGGTAATCGCGGAAGTGGCCATGGTCACGAGCACGATCGCGAACGCCATCGGACGGCGGGCCGACGCCGAGGAGCTCGCCGAGCTGTGCGGCGCCGCCGGCATGCTCACGCTGTGGGAATCGGGACTGGCACGGGTGGCGGAGGGTTCCACCACCATGGAGGAGCTGCTGGAGACGGTGCAGCCACCGGGATCGGCCGACAGCGAGTCCGGGAACACTTCCTCACCCGTGCGCCTCCGCATGGTGCGTCGAGCCCTCGAAACCATCCTGCGGGAGGCCCCCGACGACAGCGGCGGTGGGAAGACGATCGTGTTTCCTGTGAACCGCCGCCAGGAGACCGCCAACCTCTCAGAGGTGGACCATCCGCTCGTCCTGGTCGTGGAGGATGACCTGGCGGTGAGAAACGTGCTGCGCATGGGTCTGGAGCGGGAGGGATTCCGTGTGGATGACTTGGCCGACGGACGCGCCGCGCTCCGCTATCTGCAGGGTCACAGCCCCCGCGCGGTGGTGCTGGACCTGACGCTGCCCAGGGTGGATGGTATCGGCGTGCTGCAGGCCATGAAGGCCGGCGTGGCCCCACAGGTCCCGGTGCTGGTGCTCACCGGCCAGGACGATCCCGACATCGCGGCGTGGACGGAGGAACTCGGTGCCGCCGGCTTCATTTCCAAGCCCGTCACACCCCGTACGGTCGGCGTCCGGCTGCGCTCGCTGCTGGCGGACCAGCCCGCTCCGGCGCTCACCGGATGACCGGCACTTCCCGCGCATGCCATGAAGACCCGTGCGCGCCGCGCCCCGATGTCATACCGTTGAAACATGCGCAGGCTGCCACTGTTCATTCTGCCGGTGGTCCTCTTACCGGGCACTCTCATGCCGCTGCATGTCTTCGAGCCGCGCTACCGGCAGATGGTGGCCCGCTGCCTGGAGGGAGACAAGCGGTTCGGCGTGCTCTACCACGACGCGCAGCGGCTCGGGGACTTCCAGATCCAGATCGGGCGCGTGGGATGCGTGGCCGAGATCCTGGGCTTTCAGCCTCTCCCTGATGGCCGCTCGGTCATTCTGGCGCGCGGCGTGGCCCGCTTTCGCGTGCTCGACGGCATCGAGTCGGATACGCTCTTCCACGAAGCCCTGGTGGAGATCGTCAGGGACGAGGAGGAGTTCCATGTTGCGTTGCGCGCCCGGCGCGACCGGTCCCTGTCACTCTTCGCTGCCGCCGTTCGGCGGCTGGGGGGCCCGGGCAAGGCGGTGCCCGAACTTCAGACCGGTCAGGATCTCTCCTGGCAGCTGGCCGGAGCGGTGGACATCGATCCGACCTGGAAACAGCGGCTGCTGGAACTGCGCGCGGAGAGCGCGCGGCTGGACGAGATCGACAGCGTGCTTCGATCGGTGGCCGAGGAGGAGCCGTAGCCGCGGGCGGTGCGAGGGGACGTCGCTTGAGATCCCTGTAGAATCAACGGAGGGCCGCCCCGTATGGGACGGCCCTCCTTGCTAGCGGAGTGCGTGCGCGCTCAGCCGCCCGAACCGTCGGAAATGATCTGCGGATCGGCTGTCCGCTGGTCGGCGTTCTTGACCCAGTAGTCCAGCCAGGCCGTCCACCGGGCCCACAGGTCCAGCGTGGTCTCGCGGGTGGCGGGGCCATGGTCCTCATACGGATACATGTACATGGCCGCGGGCTTGCCCAGCCCGTTCAGTGCGTGGAACATCTTCTCCGAGTGGATCGGCGCGGTGCCCACGTTCTGATCCATCTCACCGTGGTACATGAGCAGCGCGCCGCTCATGTTGTTGGCGAAGAGGAACGGGGACATGGACAGGTAGACTTCGCGGGCCTCCCACAGGTCGCGCCGCTCGCTCTGGAAGCCGATGGCCGTGAGCGTCCGGTTGTAGTTGCCGTCGCCCGCGATGCCCGCCTTGAAGAAGGGCGTGTTGACCATTGCATTGGCGGTGCTGAACGCGCCGTAGCTGTGGCCGCCGGCGGCCAGGCGGGTGCGATCGATGACGCCCTCCCCGTCCAGCTTGTCGATGACCGCGTAGAGGTTGTTGCGCAGGTCGTGGACGTAGTTGTTATTCGGCAGGTCCTCGTCGATGATGGGCGCGTCCGGCTCCACCACCGCGTAGCCGTGCTTGATCAGGAAGTCCATCGAGCGCGCGCCCACGTTCGGGAACGAGTTCTTGTTGAAGCGCTCGTGCGTCCGGTCGTAGTCCTCCTGGTCGTCATACTCCCGCGGGTAAAACCAGAAGATGGCGGGCAGCTTCTGCCCCTGTCGCCAATCCGCCGGCACCGTCACCTGCGTCCTGAAGGTGATGCCGTCCACGCGCTCCACGTCGTACGTGAGCCGCCGGGCGTTGGTGATGTCAGGATGGTAGTCCACGTTGTTGGTGAGCTGGCGCAGCTCGCCGGTCTGCAGGTTCTTCAGATAGGACTGGCCGATCTCCGTGGGGGATTCGCGCTGCACCATCAGCGTGGTGAGCGCGTCATCCATGATCTCGAGCACGCGCTCGCTGACGCCGTTGTTGTCACCCTCGTAGATGCGCTCCTTCTCACCGCCCCGGATGGTGATCCGGTCGATGAAAGGATGCGGCGCGTTTTCCTGCGGGTCCTCGTAGTACTTGGTCCCCTGCAGGTAGGCGCCGGTGCGATCCGGCGAAAGGCGCACCACGCTCACACCCATGTCATTGCGGGTGCTGAGCAGACTGCCCTGGTCCTCGGTGATCGACTGGCGGCCGCCGCCCTGACGCCGGTTGATGGTGTGCTTGGTGAGCTCCGGATCGTCCAGGTAGACGGCGTACTCGTGAGAGCTGCCGCCGCTTCCCTCGGTGACGAACAGCAGGTTCGAATCCTCCGAGAAGCGCGCGGACTGCATCTGCCCGGTGGTGCGGTAGATCTCCGTGGCGCTGGCGTCATCGAAGGGCGGGGCCCACACGAACAGGCGGTCCATGCGGCGCGGGCGCTGACTCTCCTGTTCCTCCTGTTCCTCCTGCTCCTCACCGGCGGCCGTCGAATCCGGGGCCGGGTCCCGCTGCAGGTATGTCAGGGAGCTACCGTCGATGTGCCAGCTCAGGCTGCGCTTGGGCGCCTCCTCGTCCTCCTCGTCATCATCGTCGCCGCCGGAGATGCCGGTGCGGATCTCCCGCGTGGAGATCTCCTGCAGCACGTTGCCGTCCGCGTCCCAGAGCTCCTCCGTGGAGCCGAAGCTGCTGACGGGCACGATGTAGGAGAAGGGCTCCTGCATGGTCGTGACGCGGAAATGCTGCCCGTTCGGCGCCACGCTCACGCCGGTGATCATGGCCGGCTGCCCGATGGTGCGCACGCGCCCGTTGGCCACGTTGATGCTGGCCAGCTGGGCGGTGGTGTAGTAGCGCAGCAGGTCCTTATCGTGGGGCGTCTCCAGCAGGCTGGCGTAGACGCGCAGCCGGTTCTCACCCTCCTCGGTGACCTTGAGCTTGGGGGTGGTGGGCGCGGCGGGCGCCACGGGCTTGGCGCCACGGTTCTGGGGCACCACCAGCGCGCCGATGGCGGAGCCGTCCGCCGTCCAGTCGAAGCCGGTGTACTCCACCGGCATGAGGGCGCGGTCCGTGACCCGCTCGGCGCGGCCGTTGCTGGTGTTGGCCACGTACAGGTACGTGGCGTTCGGGAAGTGGGCCATGTAGGCTATCCGGGAACCGTCCGGTGACCAGGACGCGCTGGAGATCCCGAGCGAGCCCTGCGGACGCTCGACCACCGTCTTCTGTCCGGTCTCCCAGCGGATGAGCTCGATGGCCTGGTCGTGGCGGGCGGTGAAGCGCCGGCTCCGGTTGGCCGCCGTGTCCACCTGCAGGCCGCCCAGATACACGTGCGGCCGGGCGTAGTCCGCCATGTCGGCCAGCCCCTGGCCGACGCTGTTGAGGAAGAGGCTCCCCTCCGGGCTGCGGTTGGAGAGCGTGACGTTCAGGTGGCGGGGAGCGAGCACCGCATCGGCGATCTCCGGCGGCGGCGTGAGCCACTGCTCGGATGTGAACTCGGCGGGAAGCCCGTTGGCTTCCTGGGCTGCCAGCTGCGGCGCCAGCGCCAGCAGCAGAGCCGCGCATGCGCCAAGGGACGCCGCGCTGCGGGGGAAGGGGTGCCTCATGACTGCCTCCGAAAGGTGGGAGCTGGGTCCGTCAGGTTGCCGAAGGGGAGGCGGCATTCCACCGCCTCCCAGAAGACGCCCGAGGGCCGCCGCGCGTTGGCGAGGAACGAGCGGGGCGGCCGGGGAAGGCCGGGATTCATGCGCATCCAGGACCTTCGGGAGTGGATACATAAGAGGATGCGGAGAGCGCTCACGCAAGGCCGGATGCCCGGACGGAAGATCGCCACGGCGGCCGTGACGCTATATAACTTCAGGGAGTGTTGTGGTAGGTTTCCCCCGGCCAGGATCTGTTATGCGACGTCTCCGCTCCCTCCTTCCGGCGCTCTTCACGTGGCTCGCGGCGGCCTGCGGCGCCGGCGGCCTGGATCCCGATGACCGGGTCCGGCTGGTTGCCCTGGTGGTGGTGGACCAGCTGCGGCCGGACCTGATCGAGCGCTACGATGACCTCTACACGGGCGGCATGCGCCGGCTGCTGGACGAGGGCCACGTGTTCCCCGAGGCTACCCACGCGCACGCCGCCACGGAGACCGCGCCGGGCCATGCCACCCTGGCCACGGGGGCGCACCCCGCGCGGCACGGCATCGTGGGGAATTCGTGGTACGAGGAGCGCGGTGGCGAGTGGGTGAGCGTCTACTCGGTGGAGGACACGCTGGCGGCCATCCTGGGCGATCCCACCGCGCCGGGGCGGTCGTACCGAAATCTGCTGAGTGACGGGCTGGCCGACTGGGTCCGGGCAGCCGACCCGGAAGCGCGCGTGGTGTCCATCTCCCGGAAGGACCGCGCCGCCGCCACCATGGGCGGACGGGGCGGCAGCCAGGTGTACTGGGTGTCCGCGGCGCTGCCCGGCCTCACCACGTCCACGGCGTATCGGGATTCCCTGCCCGGCTGGATCCAGGCGCTCAACGCGGGGCCGGTGGGCCAGCTGGCGGCGCGCCGCGAGTGGCTGAACGAGAGCCCGCCGCGGGCGTGGGCGCGCAGCCGCCCCGACACTGCCTCGTACGAAGGCAACGGGCGCGAGACCGCTTTTCCGCATGCGGGGAGCTCGGCGTCCTGGGCGCTGACCTCATCGCCGTACGGGGACGAAGCCGTGGCGCTGGCCGCCGTGGCCGCCCTGCGCGAGTTGGAGCTGGGCCGCCGGGACGGCACGGACTTCCTGGCGGTATCGTTTTCCCAGACGGACGCCGTGGGTCACGCCTACGGCCCCACCAGCCGTGAGCAGCTGGACAACCTGCTGCGCCTGGACCGCCTCCTGGGTGAGCTGTTCACCGCGTTGGACGAGCAGGTAGGGGAGGACCGCTGGGTCGTGGGCTTCTCCGCCGACCACGGCGTGCTCACCGAGCCGGAGTACGCCGCGCAGCTGGGAGAGCCCGGCCGCCGCGTGCCACGGGAGGACCGGGCAGCGCTCTCGGATGCCCGGCAAGCCGCCCTGAGCGCCGTGGGGGCCGATGCCACACCCACCGAGCGCGCACTACGGCTGGCCGCGGCGGTCACGGAAGTACCGGGTATCGCGGCCGCCTACGCGATGGCCGACCTGCTGGCGAAGGGAGAGAGCGCCGACACCTTCCTGCCCCTCTACCAACGCTCCTTCCGCGCCGATCGGCGGAACCTGTTCAGCCGCGACCCGGCCGTGGCCATCCGGCGTGCCGAGGGCGAGTACACGGGTGCGCGCGGCACGGGGCACGGTTCGCCCTACCACTACGACCGGTGGGTGCCCTTCATCCTGCTGGGTGGCGGCGTGCCGGCGGGTACGGGGAACGCGGCCGTACGCACGGTGGACATGGCACCCACGCTGGCGGCGCTGGCGGGGATACCGCTACCCGGGGAACTGGACGGACGGGTCGTGCTGCCGGCCGCGCGGCGCTGAGGCCGGCGCTCACGAACCGCTGCCGGCTCCCCAGCCAGGTGCCCCGGCGCTGGACCCGCCGGGCACGAGTGCGGGCGTGGAGGCGGGCGGGCGACGATGCAGGGTGGCCTGCTCGTAGGCGTAGGCGTAGCCCAGCAGTGCGGCGTCCGACCATGGCGCTCCCACGAAATGCAGGCCGGCCGGGAGACTGCCGCGCGCGAACCCCATGGGCACCGTGATGGCGGGCAGACCCAGCGGCACGGCCAGAAAGTGACTCGCGTTGCCCGTCCGTTCCGCCGCGTCCGCCACGAGGGGCGGTGGATGCCGCCAGGTGGGATTGACCAGCACATCCAGGTCCCGCTCTGCCATGCGCGCCTCGAAGCTGGTGCGGAGGCGCCCGAGGCGCGCATGGGCGGCCCGGCAGGCCCCGTCCTCCTCCGGGACCGCCCCGCGCTCCAGCGCCGCCAGCCGCGCCTTCATCGGGCCGTCCAGCCGGCCGCGCGCCAGCAGATCCGCAAAACTCGCGAAGGGCGCGTACGCGCCGAGATCCCCAAAGTAGGCATCCACATCCCGCTGGAAGCGCTCACAGGCCAGGGGGCCTTCGTGCATGCCGGGGATGGTGACGGAATCCACGATCACGGCACCGGCACGCCGCAGGTCGATGAGCGCCAGCTCAAACAGCACCAGGACGTCGGGATCCGTGTCCCGGGGCGCGGCCAGAGAGCGCAGTACGCCCACACGAACGCCGGCGAGCGCCCCCGCATGGAGGCCCTCCACCGCCCCCTTCACGCTGTATCGGCCGGTCTCCGCCGTGGACGGATCGTCCGGGTCGGGCCCGGCCATCACCTCGAGCATGAGCGCCGCGTCCCGCACCGTGCGGGTGAGCGGGCCCACCGTGTCGCGGTCGCGGTACAGCGGGAAGACGCCCTGGCGGCTGACCAGCCCGAAGGAGGGACGCAGGCCCACCAGGGAGGTCCACGCCGCCGGCCCCCGGATCGAGCTACCCGTGTCGGTACCCAGGGCCACGGGAGCGTAGCCGGCCGCCACCGCTGCCGCGCTGCCGCCGCTGGAGCCGCCCGGTGTACGGTTGAGCGCGTACGGATTGTAGGTGCGGCCGGGCATGCTGCTGGAGACCGTTTCGGTGGAACTGAGGGCGAACTCGGCCATGTTCGACCGGGCCAGGATCACGGCACCCGCGGCGTGGAGCCGGGCCACGACCTCCGCGTCCCGGGTGGGGAGGAACGCCGTCAACGCACCGGAGCCGGCGCTGGTACGCATGCCCGCCACGTCGATGTTGTCCTTCACCACCACGGGGATCCCGTGCAGCGGGCCGGTGAGCCCCCGCCGACGAAACAGGGCGTCCAGCGAGTCGGCGCGCGCACGCGCACCACGGTTGACCAGGCTGATCGCATGCAGGGTAGGGCCCCGGTCATCGTAGGCATCGATGCGCGCCAGGCAGAGCTCCACGAGGGCACGGGCAGTGAGCTTGCCCGCCAGCATGGCCTGGTGGATTCCCTCGATGGATGCCTGGCTGAGGTCGGTGTCCGGCACGCCGGACGCCTGCCCGCTCAGGGGCGACGTGGTGGTGGCCATGAGGGCCGCCAGGCCCGCCCAGGATAGGCGGCAAGCGTATCGACTCATGCCACGCTGACGCGCGATCGGCCGGAACTGTTGGAGCGGGCTCAGCCGCCCCCGTCCAGGGGAGGCGCCACGATCGGCGGGCGGCGGTGGCGGGTGGCCTGCTCGTAGGCGTAGGCCAGGGCAATCAGGCGCGGCTCCGACCAGGCGTCCCCCAGGAGCTGCAGGCCCACCGGCAGCGTGCCGGCGCGCACCCACCCGGCGGGCACGGTGATGGCTGGGAAGCCGGCGGGCGGGGCCAGGTTCTGACTGTTGTCCCCGGCCGGCGAGGAGACGTCACCGATGAGCCGGGGCGGGTTGCTCCACGTGGGGTAGGCCAGCGCGTCCAGCCGGTGGTCCGCGAACACCTCCCGCAGACCGGCCTGGAACGCCGCCACGCTGGCCGCGGTGGCCGCGCAGCGCTCGGGCGCGCCGGCGTCCCCGTCATCCATGAAGCCGCGCAGACGGCGATCGATGCTCCAGTGGTGGCGGCCCTGCTCCACCACCTCCTCCAGCGTTCGCACCGGAGCCTCGGAGCCGAGGGTGGCCAGGTAGGCCTCCAGATCCCGTCGGAAGCTTGAGCAGAGCCTCACGCGCACGCTGTCCAGGACCGGCAGCTCCACCGGGTCCACCAGCTCGGCGCCAGCCGCGCGCAGTTCGTCCAGCACCGCGTCGAAGCGCGCCACCACCTCGGGATCCGCGCCCCGGCGCTCGGCCAGCCGCCGCACCACCCCGATGCGCGCGCCACGCAGGGCGTTCCGATCCAGGAAGGCCGTGTAGCTCTCCGGAATGCGCCCGGCCGCCGCGGCCGTGGCCGGGTCGGCCGGGTCCACCGCCGCCAGCACGTCCAGCAGCCGGGCCGCATCGGCCACGGTGCGCGCCATGGGCCCGCCCACGTCGCGCTCGAGATAGAGCGGCACGATACCGTCCCGGCTGGTCAGCCCCAGCGTGGGACGGATGCCCACCAGGGCGGTATGCGCCGACGGTCCCCGAATGGAATTGCCCGTGTCCGTGCCCAGCCCCGCAACGCCCAGATTGGCCGCCACGGCCGCGGCCGTACCGCCGCTCGAGCCGGCCGGCACACGGTTCAACGCATAGGGATTGAAGGTGTACCCGGGATGGGCCGATCCCACGGTTTCCACGGGGCTGAAGGCAAACTCCGCCATGGCCGACTTGGCCAGCACGATGGCGCCCGCCTGGCGCAGCAGCCGCACCATGGTGGCATCATCCGGGGGAATGGAGCCGGCCAGGACGCGCGAGCCCGCCGTGGTGGGCAGGTCGTGGGTGTCGTAGTTGTCCTTGACGATGAGCGGGATGCCGTGCAGCGGCCCCACGAAGCTCCCCGTGCGCGCGAAGACCGCGTCGAGCGAATCAGCGCGCGCCAGCGCCGCGGGATTCAGGGAGGTCAGCGCGTTCAGGTACGGCCCCGCACGATCGTACGCCTCGATGCGCGCCTGGTAGCTCTCCACGAGCGCGCGCGCCGTGAGTTCGCCGCTCCGGAACGCGGCATGGATCTCGGCGATGGTGGCTTCCACCACGTCGAAGCCGCCCCGAGCGGGCTGCGCCGCGACGGCGCGGGGCAGCAGCGGGGCGGCGCCGAGCGCCAGGACGCTCAGGCCGCGAAACAGCGCATGCATGGTGTCACTCCGATCGAAGGACGAAGGCAACCCAGGGTTATTGGTTCGCGGCTCACCCGGGGCGGCGCAGCGCACCCACCCCCATGCCCGCCAGCCCACCCACGAGCAGGGACCAGTAGACCGCCACCTCCCGCGCTCCCTCGGTCCACAGCACGGGGGGTAAAACGCTGGCCACCACCATGAGCAGCACGGCCCCACACCAGCCCACGATGCCGCCCCAGAACATGCGCCGGGCCGTGAGGCTCTGGCGGCGCAGGTGGTGCCCCAGCCGGAGCAGCACGCCCGGCACCACGAACATGCCGAGCAAGAGCGCGATAACGTGGCTCATACCCGGCTCCGGGGATAGAGCCAGATCCAGAATCCGCTCAGCACCAGCAGGGTGAGCCCCACCGCGGCCAGGTCGCTCAGCAGGATGCCCTGCGCGCCGAAGATCTCACCGGAGTGGAGCTTCTCCATGAACACATCGTTGCGCAGCCCCACGTGGAGGACCTCCCCCGTGGCCAGCACTACCGTAGCCTCGTGGACCTCACGGTCGTTGAAGCGGACCTTGACGATGCCATCGTCCGGCCGGACATCCATGCGGTCCACGCCCGCCTCCCCGGCGGCACCCACGGCAGCGGTGGCATGGCGCGCCAGCTCGGCCAGCGGCAGGGCGTCCTCGAAGGCGGCCGCCGGCGTGTGCTGCACCTCCGGCATGAGGCCCAAGCCGCGCTTGTGATTGAGCGCGATCCCGGTGACGGAGACCACCAGGATGAGGACGGTGATGACCACACCCGCCCACAGGTGGATGTGGAACGTCCAGCGGGAAAAATTGCGAATGCCGTCACTGCGCGGGCGGTGGCGGCGGTGGCGCTTCGTGCGGGCTGCGGACCGTGCGGCCTCGGTACTCTCCGTCATGGAACTCCGGATGAAAGACACTGCAGGCAGACGCGCCGGGAGCGGCCGGTGTTGGTGACGCGTCTCTCTCCCTCAGATCACGCGCAGGTCGGGACGCCGCTTGCCCACGGGGTCCTCACGGGACGCGGCCGGGTCCAGCAGCAGCACGATCTCGGAGCGCCGCCGCGGCATGAGGTTGCCTGCCAGGATCTCGTTCGGCACCTGCTCTCCGCTCGGTTCGGGATGAAAGGCATGGGAGTGGTAGCGGGCCGCCGCCCCCACCAGTTCCGTGCCGTCCGCGTCGCGCAGGAAGATCACGCTGGCCACGTCCTCGGGATCCATGAGCACGCCGCGCTCATGGTAGGCGTGGCGGGCACAGGCGGGCAGGAAGAGGTCCACCTCGAGCTGGTCGATGACCTCGTCGTAGGCGGGCTCCAGCATGGGATGCTCGTTACCGGCGGCCTGCTTGAAGCCGAAGCGGCGCCAGATCAACTCGGCCACCGCGTGGAAGGCGTCATACAACTCCGTGACCTCGAGCGGATCCAGAGCCCGTTGCTCACTCATCGCAGCACTCGTTGGGGGGAGGGACGGAAACGCTTCCAAGCTAGCAGGGGCCACGCATGCGCGGCTATAGTCCGCACATGAATCATGCGCCTCTCGTCATTGCCCACCGCGGCGCCTCGGCGTACGCGCCGGAGCATACCTTCGCCGCCTGGGACCTGGCGCTGGCCATGGGTGCCGACTACCTGGAGCCGGACCTGCAGATGACGGCGGACGGGGTGCTGGTGGTGCTGCACGACGCCACCCTCGAACGCACCGTCCGCGGACCGGCCGGCGCCTGCACCGGCCCGGTCATCGAACGCACGCTGGCCGAGCTGGCCGGGTGCAACGCCGGCAGCTGGTTCAACGAGGCCTTTCCCGATCGAGCCCGCCCGGCCTTCGCGGCGGAACCCGTGCCAACGCTGGAGGCGGTCCTTGCGCGCTACGCCGGCCGCACGCGCTTCTACGTGGAGACCAAGCACCCCGAGGAGGCGCCCGGCATGGAGGAGGCGCTGCTGGCGCTGCTGGATCGGTTCGACCTGCGCCGGCGGGCGGGACGCGACTGGTCGGTGGTGATCCAGTCCTTCAGCGCGGCCAGCCTGGCAAAGCTGCACGCCGCGGATCCCACCCTGCCGCTGGTGCAGCTCACGGAGCACGGCCGCGCGGATCCGGCTGCCGTGGCGGACTACGCCATCGGTATCGGCCCCTATCATGCCGACGTCACCGGAGAGCTCGTCGCAGCCGCGCAACGACGCTGTCTGGAGGTCCATGCGTACACCGTGGACGAGCCGGCGCGGATGGCCGAGCTGATCGAGCGCGGTGTCAGCGGCCTCTTCACCAATCGGCCCGACGCGCTCGTGACGCTGCTCGGCCAGCGCGGCACGGCGCGCGGCGGCGCCCCGGAACGGGCGGCGCGCGCGTGGCGAGCCTGCCGGGCGGGTAGCTGAGGCCGAGCGGCGACCCGCGGTCCGTGGAGGCGCCGGCGAGCGCCGCCGCGCCGCGCCGCTACCGGCCGCCCGACGCGGCCCGCAACCGCAGCCAGATGGCGCTGACGCTGCCCTGATCCAGATCCTGCAGCGCGTGCACCGGCATGGCCGGGCCAAGCGCGGAGCCGTCGGGCCGACGTCCGGTCCGGAGCGCATTCAGGAAATCCTCCTCCGTCCAGGCCCCGAGGTTCCCGCCCGGCCCCAGATCCGGCCCCACGATGCTGTCCGTGATGCGCGCGCCGCGCAGGTCCTGCCCGTGGCAGGGCACACAGCCCACGTCCGCCAGGAAGGCGCCGTAGCCGGCGGAACCCGGCTCGGGCATGGCCTCCTGGTTCACGAACCGCGCCAGCACGTCCGTTGCCAGCAGGCCGTGGGGGGAGGCGGCGTGCAACGCCCGGCCTATGGGGCCGAGCCTGCCCGCGGGCAGCTCCCGCTGCACCGGCTTCAGCATGCCCAGCCGGGAGGTCAGCATGGCCACGTCGGCGCGGTCATGGTCCGCGAACTGAGCGGCCGGCATCAGGATGAGCCGACGCCCGTCGCGGCCCACGCCATCGTGGATGGCCGCATACCAGTCGTCGCGCGAATAGACACCGGCGGCCCCCCCGCGCGTCAGGTTGGGCGCCACGATGCGGCCGATCACCATGTCGTTGACGAGCACACGGCCGCCGAAGTCGGCGCCGTGGCAGTCCGCGCACGCCGGCGCATGGCTCTGCCGGGCGAGTGCGTCCTGGCCTTCAACTGCGGGAACGAGCCGGACCAGCCCCAGGCAGACCAGGACGGCCGCCAGGAATACGCCGAGTCGGAGCGTTAGGTTGGGCATGGGACTCCCTCCTTTGGGTACAGCTACGCGGGAGGGATACCTGAAAAATGCCACGCGCCGGCGCCGGGAGCAAGGAAAATCGCCGGGCGCGTGAGGAAGGGATCGGGAGCGGCCGCGGCGAACGTCGCCTACCACCGCCGCTCCCGACGGACCGCTACTTCAGCAGCACCGAACGCACGCTGGCCGGACCGGCGATGCGGTAGAGCGGGAGGATGGCCGGACGGCGCTGCTCGACGCCCTCCTCGAACGGGCCGGGCAGGAAGTGATCCAGCCAGTTCCAGCGCAGCACACTGTCCTCCGTGTCGGCCTCCATCATCTGGCCGATCAGCCGGCTGGCGTTCTGCCGCGTGCGCACCAGGTACGTGCCCGCGGGTAGCGTGACCGTGGCCGGCTCCAGCGCCATGTCCGCGCTCACCAGGTTGTGCCCCTGGTAGGGCTCCGGCTCCCACGCCAGGCGGGTCAGGCGGTACTGCTCCACCGGTAGCTCCACCTCCGCCGTGAGCTGCTCCACGTCGATGGCGTGGCGGCGCAGGTGGTCGGCCAGGCGGTCCAGGCTGCCGTTGAAGGCGTACGCCCAGGGGCGCGCACGGGTCTCCGTGGGCACGTACAGGGTACGGTTCCAGCCCTGCACCAGCTCCGGTTCCCCCCGCTCGCCGCCCTCGCCACGCGGGATCACCCAGAAGCTCTCCCGCTCCGGGTACGCCTGCTCCTCCAGCTCGATGGCGATCGGTCCGGCCCCCGCCAGCGCCTCGGCGCGGGCCGTCAGGACCACGTCCCGCACCCGCTCGGGGTTGTCGGCGGCGTAGCGGAGGAGCCCCTCCAGGGACTCGCGCGCGTTGTCCGCCTGATCACCGAGCGACCAGCCGCCCGGAATCTCGAAGAGCAGCGTCACCATGTTCTGCAGCCCGCCGTAGACGTGCTGCTTGCGCGCCCAGATGGGCGTGGTGGTCCACGACCAGTCGCCGGTCGCCTGATCCAGGCGCGGGCCCGAGTACCAGTAGGCCTTCATGCCCTGCGTCTCCAGATGGCCGTTCACCCCCCGGAAGAGCGGGCCCAGCGCGAAGGCGCGCAGCTGCTCGCTGGCGTCCGGATGCAGTGTGGGCTGATAGGTCATGTTGTAGGGGTAGGCGCCGCCATTGTGCACGTCCACGTAGATATCGGGCCACCACTCGGTGAGGACACCCTCGACGATGCCCGTGATCTCGGGCGTCTCCATGACCATGAAGTCCCGGTTCATGTCATAGCCCAGCGTGTTGGTGCGGCTCGGCCGTTCGGCGCCGTCCGGGTTCAGCGTGGGCACGATGAGCACGTTGACGCGCTCCAGCAGCGGCCGCAGGTCACCCACCGCTAGCTCGCGGATGAGCTGCAGGGATCCCTCCCGCCCCGCGCGCTCGTTGCCGTGCACGTTGCCGGTGATGAAAACCGTGGGTTTGCCCGACAGCCAAGCGGTCCCCGGATTGCCGGGCGCCGGGTTGCCCAGCAGGACCAGCGGCAGGACGCGCCCCTCGTTGGTGCGCGTCAGCTCCACGAGCTGCATGTGGGGGCTGCGCGCCTGGACCTCTGCCAGGAACGCCATCAGCTCGGCGTGCGTGGTGGCCCGCTCGAAGTTGACGGCTTCAGCGCCGGTGGCGGGCTGCTGGGCCGCCACCGGCATGCCGATCAGCGCCACCAGGACCGCGGCCGCGAACGCGCGTGTGATGCTCCGGAACATGGTACTCTCCTTGGCGGATCGGTCTGGGCAGGGACGCTCCAACGGCACCATTCTAAAGCGACGACGCCCCGCGCGTCACGCGCGTTGGCGCCGGCACTCCGGCCCGGCGCCGGTTTCCCGGCGCGGCACAGGGCGCCTACGCTGCCGGCGGCGAGCGCCCTCGCCCGCTCGGCCTGCCCCTTGTCCATGCGCCGATTCCGGCATAGTTCTGTGGGCATGAGCCCTCGTTCCCGCCAGCCCAGTGAGGAACCCATGCGGAACTCGTGGAGCCCACGTTGTGCTTCCTTTCTCCTGCTGGCCACGATGGTTTTCGGCGGCTGCGCGGAAGCCGATGCACCCGGCACGGACGAGCCGGTGGAGGCCGGCGCCGAGGAGACGGCCGACACGGCGCAGGAGTCTTTGCCGGCCGGTGCCGACGCGGCGCTGGCGCGTCTGAACGCCTCGCCACGCCATGGCGAATGGGTCACCATCCCCGCCGGCAGTGACAGCATCCGCGCCTGGGTGGTCTACCCGGAACGCTCCGGTCCGGCGCCCGTGGTCATGGTGGTGCACGAGATCTACGGCCTGACCAACTGGATCCGGGCGGTGGCCGACCAGCTGGCGGCGGACGGCTTCGTGGCCATCGCGCCCGACCTCCTCACCATGCGGAACATCCCCACCGACTCGGCCGGTGACCCTGACCGCCAGCGCGCCACGTCGGAGATCCGTGAGCTGGAGCGCGCGGACGTGAACCGCTGGCTGGGCGCGGTGGCCGACTACGGCACCGGCCTGCCGTCCACCACGGAGCGTTACGGCGTGATCGGCTTCTGTTGGGGCGGTTCCACCAGCTTTGAGCTGGCCGTGGCCGATCCGGAGCTGGGCGCGGCCGGCGTCTTCTACGGCAGCTCGCCGGACACGCAGGCGCTGGCCTCCATTCAGGCGCCCGTGCTCGGGCTCTACGGCGGCGCCGACGACCGGGTGAACAGCTCCATCCCGGACGCCGAGGCGCGCATGAGCGAGTTGGGCAGGTTCTACGAACCCAACATCTACGACGGCGCGGGGCACGGCTTCCTGCGCCAGCAGGACGGGCGGGACGGCGCCAACCTGGCAGCCACACGCCAGGCCTGGCCCCGGACCATCCAGTTCCTGAAGGAGCACCTGGAAGGGTAGCGCGGGCGGGACCGCCCCCAGAAACCCCCCCGCTGACCGCGCCGCGCGGGACGCGCGGCCACGATGAGGAGGATGGGTATGTTGCGGAAGGGTATCGTGAGTCTGCTGACGCTCCTGCTGCTGGCGGCGCCGTTCAGCCGCGCCGAGGCCATCCCGGCCTTCGCGCGCAAGTACGGGGTCTCCTGCTCGCTCTGTCACGCTCCCGCGCCGCGGCTGACGCCGTTCGGCGAGGACTTTGCCGCCAAGGGCTTCCAGTTCAGCCTGGACGAGGCGCCCGCTGACACGATCGACACCGGTGACGAGCAGCTCCACCTGCTGGAGAACATTCCGCTGGCCATCCGGCTGGACGCCTACGTGCAGGCCCTGACCGAGTCACCGGCGGCCGCGTCGGACCTGCAGGCACCCTGGCTGATCAAGCTGCTCTCCGGCGGCCAGATTGCCAACAAGGTCAGCTACTACCTGTATTTCTTCATGTCCGAGCGGGGCGAGGTGGCGGGCCTCGAGGACGCCTATGTGCAGTTCAGCGATCTCTTCAGCTCGGGCGTGGACCTGCTGGTGGGCCAGTTCCAGGTTTCCGATCCGCTCTTCAAGCGGGAGCTGCGGTTGGAGTACGAGGATTATCAGGCCTACCGCGTGCGCGTGGGTAACACACGGGCGGACCTCACCTACGACCGGGGCCTGATGGCCGCCTTCTCACCATGGGCGGACGCGGACATGTCCGTGCAGCTCCTGAACGGCCGCGGGCTGGACGAAGCGGACGAAACCAAGACCTACGACAGGGATGACAGGAAGAACGTGGCAGCCCGCTTCTCCCAGGGGTTCGGTCCGCTCCGGGTGGGCGTATTCGGTTACTACGGCAGCGAGACGGGCAGCCTCACCGGGGGCACGCCGCTGGACAACGAGTTCCTGGTCTACGGCCCGGACCTGACGCTTTCCCTGGCCACGAATTTCGAACTCAACGCCCAGTTCCTGCGCCGTACCGACGAGCGGCCCTTCTTCGAGTTGGAGCAGGCGGACACGGACGTGGACATGGGCTTTGCCGAGCTGGTCTGGTCCCCCCACGGCCCCGCCGGGCGGTGGTTCTTTACAGGCCTCTACAACCACGTGGAGGCGGATCAGCCGCTGTTCACGGTGCGTCAGGGGGAGGATAGCCTGCTGGACAGCTACCGGTCGGCTGCCGTGGGGGCCAACTACCTGCTGGCGCGGAACCTCCGCCTCACGGGGGAGCTACAATATGACCTGGAGCGGGAGGGCATGCGCCTGGTGGCGGGCTTCATGTCGGCATTCTGACTTCGACAATCTGACTCGGGAGTGGGACGTAATGAAGCGCATGATGACAGGCGCGGGCGGGCTCGGGATGGCTCTGCTCCTCGCGGCCGCGGCATGGCCGGGTGACGCCCAGGATCCGGGCAAGGCCATCTTCACGGGCAAGGGGACCTGCTTTGCCTGCCACGGTGCCGAGGGGCAGGGCACGCCGATCGGCCCGGCGCTTACGGACAGCACCTGGATCAACTTCGAGAAGCGGCCCACGGTGGAGGAGCTGCAGAAGCTGGTGAAGGCGGGCGTGGCGGAGCCGGTCGAGTTCCCCGCGGCCATGCCGCCCATGGGTGGCGGCCAGCTCTCCGACGCCGAGATCGCGGCCGTGGCTGGCTACGTCCTGAAGCTGAGTGCCCCGCCCGGAAGCTGACGCGCGGCGCACTCCCTGCATGAGCGGGCTACCGCGGCCGGAAGAGCCGGCCGCGGTAGTGTGGTGTAGCCGAATTCTCGTGTAGCACCGAGGGCGCGAATGCGCCCCCTCACGACACGAGCCTGAAGGGGGGAAGCATGCGTGAACCACACACCCGTATCCTGACCGCGCTGATCCTCATGGTTGCCGCCGGCTGCGGCGGTGACGACGAGGACACCACGGACACCGCCCTGGCCGATTCGGTGGCCGCGGCGGCCGCCGCGGCCTCGGCCGACTCGGCCAGCCGCGCCGCCACGGAGGGTCTGCGGGCATACTTCGACAGCGGCCCGCTCGCCGCGGGCGCCACGCGGGAGGAAGTGCGGAGCCGCTTCGGGGAGCCGCGCGAGGTACGCGTGGAAACGGAGCCGAACCGGCACGTGCCGGATGCCGTGGACTCGCTCTTCCACATGCTCTACGATGACGTGGAGGTCACGCTCCGCCAGGCCCAGTCCAACACGCTGCTGGAATCCGTGGTGGTACGCTCCAATGACCGCCTGGGCAGCGCTCCCCCGCTCATCGGCGCCTCGGACGCCGAGCTCCGCCAACGCTTCGGCGAGCCGGAGGGCACGCCCGAAGGCCACTTCCTCTACCGCTGCGAGACGTGCAGCGAGCTGGGAGGCAACGTGGTGATCTTCCGGCTGGGCAAGGGCGGGACGGTGGAGGCCATCGAGATCCGCCACCCGGTGGACTGAACAGCGCGCGGAGGAACCCGTGCGCGCCGGGGCAGGTAGCTGGCGTGAACCGGCCGCCGCCGCCACCGTAAAGGGATCATGCGCCTTCGCCCCGGTACCGCCCTCGTCCTGCTGCTGACCGCCGCCCAGGCGGCCTGCGCGAATGTGGTGTATGTGAACGCGCCCATGGGGCGCTACGACGAACTGGGCGCACGCCTCGAAGGGGCCGCCGGCAGCCGCCAGCGGCTCATCCTGGAGCGGCCGGCCTGCGTGGCGCTGCTCGACGTGGTGGTGGTGGACCCCGCCCGCGGCCGGCCGCCCTACCACATTTTCTTCGGTGATTATCCGGCGGACGCCCGCCAGAACCGCTGCTTCCAGGCCGCGGTGCACCGGTTTCCGCTGGACCGCTCCGCTTTCAGCCAGCGCTTCCCGCCCGCATGCGCACAGGGTGAGAAGCCCCGGTTGGACGGCTGCAGGGAAGGGCTGGCACGCAGTCTGGGCCAGGGTGCGCAGTGGCAGCTCAAACTCCTGCTGGCCTCGGACCTGCCCCTCGACCCGTTCCTGATCGCGCACGAACTGAACCTGGCCACCATCGACATGGACGAGCTGGGCCACGCCCTCTGGCAGGGGGACGTGGCGCTGGCCAGCCGGACCATTGCCGAACTGGTGGCCGACATCCCCGGCTCCCCCCTATGGTCCGGGGTCCTGCGCATGCGAGAGGTGCGCTGAGCCCCGCCGGCGTGGTAGCTTTGCCTTCGTCGAACGCCTCACCCACAGGATGTCAGCCATGCACCGGACCGCTGCCCTGACCGCCGCCCTGGCGGTGTCTCTCCTCCTGCCTGGCACGGGTGCCGGCCAGCGCACGCCGGCCGCCATCCAGCAGGCCTATGGTGCCACGGCGGAGCGTATCATTACGGCGGCACTGGCCGACAGCGCCGCCTACGACCGGCTCAGCTACCTGACGGACCGCTTCGGCCACCGTTTCAGCGGCTCGGAGAGCCTGGAGCGCGCCCTCGACTGGATGCTCGAGGAGATGCGCGCCGACGGGCTGGAGAACGTGCGCGGTGAGCCGGTCATGGTGCCCCGCTGGGTACGCGGCGCCGAGTCGGCGCGTATGGTGGGGCCGCGCTCCCAGGCGCTGCCCATGCTCGGGCTGGGTGGCAGCGTGGGCACGCCCGCGGGCGGCCTCACGGCGGAGGTACTGGTGGTGGGTAGCTTCGACGAACTGCGCGACCGGGCCGCGGAGGCCGCCGGCAGGATCGTGGTCTACGACGCGCCCTTCGTCACCTACGGACAGACGGTCCAGTACCGCACCCAGGGGGCCATCGAGGCCGCCCGGGTGGGGGCCGTGGCCTCCCTGATCCGGTCGGTGGGTCCGTTCGGCATGAAGACGCCGCACACGGGGGGCATGAGCTACGAGGAAGGCGTGCCGCGCATCCCGCACGCGGCGCTGGCCATGGAGGACGTGATGATGCTGCGCCGCCTGCAGGAGCGGGGCGAGCGGCCGGTGGTGCAGCTGCGCATGGAGGCCCGTACCCTGCCCGACGTGATGTCCCGCAACGTGGTGGCCGAGCTGGTAGGCCGCGAGCTTCCCGAGGAGATCGTGGTGCTCGGCGGCCACAGCGATTCGTGGGACGTGGGCCAGGGCGCCATGGACGACGCGGGCGGCGTGGTGGCCGCGTGGGAGGCCGTGCGCCTGCTCAAGGCGCTGGACCTGCGGCCGCGCCGCACGATTCGTGTGGTGGCGTGGACCAACGAGGAGAACGGCCTGCGCGGCGCCCGCGCCTACGCCGCCGAGCACGCCGATGAGGTGGCGCGCCACGTGCTGGCCATCGAATCGGACAACGGCGCCTTCATGCCGAGCGGCGTGAGCTTCACCGGCAGTCCGGCAGCCACGGCCATCATCGAGGCCATCGGACGGCTGCTGGCGCCGATCGACGCCACCACCGTGGCACCGGGCGGCGGCGGCGCGGACATCGGTCCGCTCATGGAGCGGGGGGTGCCCGGCATGGCCCCGCTGGTGGACGGCACGCGCTACTTCTGGTATCACCACACCCACGCGGACACGGTGGACAAGCTGGACCCGGACGAAGTGGCGCGTGTGACCGCCGTAATGGCGGTCATGGCGTACGTGGTGGCCGACCTGGAGGAGACCCTGCCGCGCAGCCCGGTGGGCGGCGCCCGATGAAGCTGCGCTCCCGGATGCCCGACGTACGCCGCGTGGTTTGTATGCGACGTCGCTTAAGATCGTTCCTGCTGCTCCTCACGCTCCTGACCCTGCCATCCGCGCTGGCTGCGCAGACGGAACCGGCCGAGGCGGCGAGCGCCGAGGGCGGCCACCTCACCGTCTACCTCATGACCATGGGGCCGGGGCAGCTCGTATGGGAGCGCTTCGGGCACAACGCCATCTGGATCTCGGACGCCGCGGCGGGTACGGACCTGGCCTACAATTTCGGCATCTTCGACTTCGACCAGGTGGATTTCATCCCGCGCCTCATGCGCGGGAACATGCTCTACACCATGAAGCCGTACGACGCCGACGCCACCGTGCGCGGCTACAGCGCCGTGGACCGTTCGGTGTGGATCCAGGAACTCAACCTCACGGGTGCGCAGAAGGTGGCGCTGCAGGAGTTCCTGCAATGGAACGCGCTGCCCGAGAACGCGGACTACCCGTACGATTACTACCGGGACAACTGCTCCACGCGGGTCCGTGACGCGCTCGACCGGGCGCTGGACGGGCAGCTGACGGCGCTGCTGCGCGCCACGTCCACGCCCGAGAGCTACCGCTCCCAGACCCAGCGACTCAGCTCATCGGACCTGCCGGCGTACACGGGGTTGCTGCTGGCCATGGGTCATCCGGCGGACCAGCCGCTGAGCGCGTGGGAGGACAGCTTCGTACCCATGCGTCTGGCGGCGCACCTCCGGGACGTGCGCGTGGTGGACGAGGCGGGCCAGCGCCAGCCGCTGGTCCTCTCCGAGCGGGTGCTCTACGAATCCACGCTCCCGCCACCCCCGGCCGAGCAGCCGCGCTGGCTCTGGTGGTTCGTGCTGGCCGGTGTGCTCATGGGGCTCTTCTTCCTGCTGGTGGGAAGCAGGCTGGGCAGCTCGAAGCAGGCCCGGACCGTCTTCGGCGCCACGGCCACGCTGTGGACGCTGGCCGGCGGGATTCTGGGCACGCTGATCCTCCTGCTCTGGGCCCTCACGGGCCACGTCTTCACCTACTGGAACGAGAACCTGCTGCAGTTCAATCCGCTGACGCTCGTGCTGGCGGGCCTCATCCCGCTGGCGCTCTTCGAGCGGGCGTGGGCCTCGCGCGCCGCCGCCACCACGGCCCTGCTGGCGGTGGGGCTGTCGGCGCTGGGACTGGTGCTGCAGCTCGCGCCGGGGCTGGATCAGCCCAACGGTGAGATCATTGCCCTGGCCTTCCCCGCGCACGTGGCGCTGGCGTGGACGCTGGTGCGCTGGCACCAGTTCCAGGGCGAGCGCCAGCAGATGCGCCGCGTGGCCCGCCGCCGCCGCTGATGGCGCGGGCTGCCGCGCCGGAGTTCCGCTGCTAGCGCGCCGGTTTCCCGCTGCTGCCGCACCGCATTCCGCCAGACCCGCACTTCCCCTCCGCGCCGTGGCACTACCCTTGCTCCTGATGGGGGTGAATCTACACACAGGAACGTTCAATCTCCGGACGAGGGGAATCATCATGACATACACGTTTCGCTCCGCTACCGCGGTGCTGGCGGTGGCTGCGCTGGTGCCGCTGGCGGGCTGCTCCGGAATGAACCCGACGCAGCGTGGCGCCGTCATCGGCGCCGCGGGTGGCGCCGCGGCCGGCGCCGTCATCGGCAAGGTGGCCGGCTCCACGGCCAAGGGCGCCATCATCGGCGCGGCGGTGGGCGGTACGGCGGGAGCCATCATCGGCTCGCGCATGGACGACCACGCCGAGGAGATGGCCAGCGAGCTACCCAACGCCCGCGTGGAGCGGGTAGGTGAGGGCATCCTGGTCACCTTCGACTCGGGCATCCTGTTCGATTTCGACTCCGCCGTGGTGAAGGGTTCCGCGCGCGAGAACCTGAACGAACTGGCCGCGCATCTCGAGCAGAATGCCGAGACGGAGGTCCTGGTGGTCGGTCATACCGACGCGCAGGGCACCGACGAGTACAACGAGCGGCTCTCGCAGCGGCGCGCCGAGGCGGCGGCCAGCTATCTGGCGCAGCAGGGCGTGAATTACACGCGCATCCGCACCACGGGGCTGGGGGAGAGCGAGCCGGTGGCCAGCAATGACTCCGAGACCGGGCGGCAGGAGAATCGCCGCGTAGAGGTGGCCATCTTCGCCAGCGAGGAGTACCGCGCCGAGATGATCCGCCAGCACGGCGGCCAGTAGGATCGAGGCTGGATCAGCCCGCCGTCCAGCCCGGATGGCGGGACAGCGGCCCCCGCGGCACCAAGCCACGGGGGCCGTTCTCTGTCCAGGCTGTCCTTGCTAGAGGTCACGAAGTGCGGCCAGGGGGGGACGGCGGAGCGGTGCGCGGCCCGTGAGCGCCCCGGCGGCGGCGGCCAGCAGGGCGGCCGCCAGACCGAGGCCGAGCATGCCCACGGGGTGCGGGTGGAAGTCCAGCCGGAAGACCCAGTGGACCAGGGCCCAGCCGGCCACGCTCGCCAGCAGCACACCGGCCGAGCCCGCCATGGCGCCGAGCACGGCGTACTCGGTGAGCAGGATGCGCGTGACCTGCGCCCGGGTGGCGCCCAGGGTGCGCAGCAGCACGGCCTCGCGGCTGCGCTGGTGGCGGGCGGCCGCCACCGCGCCGAAGAGGACCGCGGCGCCACCCGCCAGTGTGAAGAGCGCCATGAAACGGATGGCGCCCGTGACCCGATCCAGCACGCGAGCCAGCGCCTCCTGGACCACGGCCACGTCCAGCACGCCCAGGTTGGCGTGGCGGCGCGTCAGATCCCGCTGCAAGCGCGCCCGCGTGTTGGCATCCGGCACCTCGGCCAGGCTGACGTAGGTGGTGGGCGCGCCGGCCAGCGCGCCGGGCTCGAAGATCACGAAGTAGTTGGTGCCGAAGCGCGACCAGTCCACCCTCCGCAGGCTGGTGATGCGGGTGGCCACGCGCCGCCCCTGCACGTCCCAGGTCACCGTGCTGCCGACCCCCACACCCAGTGACGCGGCCAGGTCCTCCTCCATGGAGATACGGGGCGGATCCGCCGCCGCGGCGTCGAACCATGTTCCCGCCACCAGCTCCTCCGCGTCGGTCAGGTGAGCCCGCCACGTGTTGCGGTACTCGCGGCGCAGCGCCCAGGGCTCCACCTCCCGCGCGCGGGGGCCGTCCAGGATGCTGTCCGCCGGGATGCCGTCCAGCGCGGCGATGCGCGCCACCACGATGGGTTCGTACGACGGCGCCGCCAGTCCCGCCGCCGTGAAGATGGCATCCACCGCGGCGCGCTGGTCCGCCTGCACGTCGATGACAGCCAGCGTCGGGCGTGCAGCCCGGTCCTCGGGAAGGATCCAGTCGAGGAGGTTCTGCTGCACCAGCCAGAGTCCGCCCACCGCGAAGACACCGAACCCCAGGGCCACCGTCACGGCCGCCGTCTGGTTGTGTGGCCGGAAGAGCCCGGCCATACCCTGGCGCACCACGAAGGAGGCGCCGTGCGGGAACCAGCGGCGGAGCGCGCGTGTCAGCAGCCAGGCCACGGCGCGGAGCAGCGCCAGCACCGCCACCAGCGCGCCCGCGAAGGCCCAGCCCATGAGCGGCGTGGGCGCCGTCCACACGCCGAGCGCCACCAGCACGGCCGCCAGGCAGGCGTACACGCCCAGCCGCGCCGGATCCAGGCGCCGTCCCGCCGGGCGCTCCGAGTCATCCTCGCGGAGCGCCCTCAGCGGCGCGATGCCCCGCACCTCCAGCAGCGGCAGCAGCGCGAAGATCACCGCCACGCCCATGCCCGCCGCCAGCCCCGCGGCCGCCGCCGCCATGTCCACCGAGAAGCCCACCCGCACGGGTACCAGCTCTCCCAGCACGCCCGGCAGCAGCACGCGAACGGCCAGCCCCAGCAGCACGCCGGCGGCGGCGCCCGCCGCGCCCAGCAGGACCGCCAGTAGCAGATAGGCCGAGAAGGCCGTCCGCTGCGTGGCGCCGATGCAGCGGAGCACCGCGATGACGGGTCGGCGCTCGCGCACGAAGACGTGTACCGCCACGGCCACACCCACGCCGCCGAGGAGGAGCGCCGCCAGACCCACGAGGCCCAGGAAGCGGGTCAGGGCATCCAGGAATTCGGTGACGTTCTCGGCGCGCTCCTCGGCCGTGCCGAACGAGATGTTCGCCCGCCGCCAGCTGTCATGGTAGCGATCGATGAACGGCTGGCGCCCCTCCAGGTTCGGAAAGCGGAAGTAGAGGTGGTGACGCGCCAGGGTGCCGAAGGCCAGCAGCCCCGTCTCCGCCAGCCAGCGCTCCCCCACCACCACCCGCGGACCCAACGCGGCGCCCGGTCCGAAGTCGGGCGGCAGGCCCTCGAACGTCCCGCCAATCACGAAGCGGCCGCCCCCTACCTCCAGGCTGTCCCCCAGCTCGGCGCCCAGGTGGATGAGCAGCGCCGGATCCACCACCGCCACCCGGGCGTCCTCCAGGCGCTCCCAGACGCCCGGCGGGTCGGTGCGCAGCTCCCCGTAGAAGGGCCAGCCTCCCGACACGCCGTGGAGCTGCACCAGGCGCACGTCGTCGTGCGGACCGATGACCACGGTGGGCAGCCGCACCACGCGTCCCAGCTCGACGCCTTCGGCGGCCAGCGAGTCCGCCGCCGCCAGGACGCTGTCGGGCAGCGGCGCTCCCGCGTGCAGCTCCAGGTCGGCGCCCAGCAGCCCCCGCGCCTCCTGGCGCACCGCCTCGAGCGCGTCGGTGCGGAAGGAGCGGATGGCCACGAGGGCCCCGACCCCGAGCGAGATGGCCAGCAGGTAGACGCCCAGCCGGCGGCCGTTAGCGCGCGCCTCACGGAGGGCGTGCCGGAGCGCGAAGGGCAGCCTCACGCGCGTTGCGGCTCCCCGTCCACCAGCCGACCCGCCGCCAGCCGGATCACCCGCCCGGCCCGCGCCGCCAGCGCCGGGTCGTGCGTCACGAGCACCATGGTGGTGCGCGCCTCGGTGTTGAGCGCCTCCATGAGTTCGATCACGCCCGCCCCGGTGGCCGTGTCCAGGCTGCCGGTGGGCTCGTCCGCGAAGAGCAGGGCGGGGCGGTTCACAAACGCGCGCGCCAGCGCCACCCGCTGCTGCTCGCCCCCCGAGAGCTGCTGCGGATAGTGATGCAGTCGATCGCCCAGGCCCACGCGCGCGAGCAGCTCGCCGGCCCGCGCCTCCGCTTCCCGGTCCCGCCCCACCAGCTCGAGGGGCACGCGCACGTTCTCCAGGGCCGTGAGCGAGGGTATGAGCTGAAAGGTCTGGAAGACGAACCCCACGTGGCGGGCGCGGAAGCGCGCCCGCGCGTCCTCGTCCAGCGGGCCCAGCGGCGTCCCGGTGAGACTCACGGTCCCCTGGCTCGGACGATCCAGCCCCGCCAGCAGCCCGAGCAGCGTGGTCTTGCCGCTGCCGGAGGGACCCGTGATGGCCACGAACTCTTCGGCCGGGATGGTGAGGTATATATCTTCCAGAACCGTGAGCGGCCGGCCGCCGCTGCGGTAGGTCTGCGTCAGTCCCCTGGCTTCGATGGCATTCATGAAGCGGAAGATAGCCGTATTTCTCCTGGTGGCGCTAACGCTGTTGACGGGCTGTTCGGACCCGGACCGCGCCGGATCGGCGGCCGCGGGCGGTAGCGCCGCGGAGGCGGCCTCAGGCCGGGACGCAGACCGCGCGGGAGACGCGATTTCCGCTCCGGCGCCCGAGGGCGTCGCGGACCTGTCCGCGGCTCCCGCGGCTCCCGCGGCTCCCGCGCCTCCCGATCGAGGCGGCGCGTACGGAGCGCCCGCGGCGGCGCGCGACCGCGGCGTGGTGCTCTTTCTGGGCACCAGCCTGAGCGCCGGCTACGGCCTGGACGAGCAGGCGGCCTATCCGGCGTTGATCCAGGCGCGCATCGACAGCGCCGGCCTGCCCTTCAGGGTGGTCAACGCCGGTCTCAGCGGAGAGACCGCCGCGGGCGGGCTGCGCCGGCTGGAGTGGTCACTGCAGGAGCCGCTCGACGTGCTGGTGCTCGAGCTCGGCGCCAACGACGGCCTGCGCGGCCACGACGTGGCGGCCACGCGCCGCACGCTGGCGGAGATCCTGGAGCGCACCCGGGCGCGTTATCCGGAAGCGGAGCTGGTGGTGCTGGGCATGGAGACGCCGCCCAACATGGGCGCGGCCTACACGGAGCGCTTCCGCGCCATGTACCCCGCGCTGGCGCGCGAGTATGATGCCGTGCTCGTGCCATTCCTCCTGGAGGGGGTGGCAGGCGATCCTGCGCTGAATCAGGCGGACGGCATCCACCCCACGGCGGCGGGGCAGCGCATCCTGGCGGCCACGGTGTGGCGCGCGCTGGGGCCGCTGCTGGAGGCGCGGGCGGCGCGGCGCTGAGCGATTGGACGCGGCCCGAGCGTGCCACTCGCGGCCTGGACCGATCACGGCCCGTGCGCGCCACCGTCCCACCACCGGGCCGCCCTTCGAGCCCTACCTCCGCGCCGTGCGCCGACCGAAGGGGGATTCCTCCCAGCGCGCCAGGATGGCGGCCGGATCATCGTAGACGGCCATGGCACCCTCCAGGTCGGCGTCCCCCCATCCGCCGCAGCGCACGGCCACCACGCCCACGCCGGCGCGGTGCGCCGCCTCCACGTCGTAGGGGGTGTCCCCCAGCATGAGGACGTGCTCGGCGGCCCGGCCGGTGCACCGCAGCACGGCGGCCACGATGTCCGGGTCCGGCTTGGAGTCCTCGGCGTCGTCGGCGTTGGTGGTCTGTTCGATGAGATCCGCCACACCGGCCTGCTCCAGGAGCGGCTGCAGATCCTCCTGGCTGGCGCTCGTGGCCACCACCAACTCGAGGCCGGCCGCCCGCATGCGCTCCACCAGGGCCCGGGCGCCAGGACACGGCCGGAGCTCCCGCAGATGCCGCTCGCGAAAGATCTCCCCGCGCCGCGCGAGGATGCGCTGGCCCTCGGGGCTCTCCTCCGCGAGCCCGGTGAGCGCCGGGAGCACCTTGTCCCCGCCCATGCCGATCAGCGGCCGCGCCTCCTCGAAGCCGGCCTCATGGCCGAATTCTTCGAGGACCTCCGCCCAGGCACGGGCGTGCGCGTCATTGCTGTCGATGAGGGTGCCGTCCACGTCCAGCAGGACGGCGTGCAACTCCGTCAACGCTACCTCTCGGCTCGAGGGGAAGGCAGGGCGCAACGCGAACGGACGTGAAGCCCACCGGGTGCCCCTGCCGTAGCAGCCCGATGAACTCCACGTCCGTGCAAATACGCGGCCGTCCCCACGGCCTCTTAACGATAGCCATCGAAGCGGCCCGAAAGGTTGGGGTAATGTCAGGATTCTGTCAGGGTTTCATGGGGAAATGTCAGGAAACGGTTGGCAATGTCAGGAAACGGTTGGCAATGTCAGGAAAC
>JBBDRO010000067.1:81827-83659 GCA_040905425.1 Gemmatimonadota bacterium
AATGTCAGGAAACGGTTGGCAATGTCAGGAAACGGTTGGCAATGTCAGGAAACTGTGGGGAATGTCGGGAGACTGTGGGCAATGTCGGGAAACCGTGGGCAATGTCAGGAAACCGTGGGCAATGTCGGGAGACGATGGGGATGCGCGGCGGCGCGGCTCTTGCTTTTTCGGCGCCCGAACGAGCCTGTAGAGCGGAGTCACCTCGATGATCCTGCGTTGTCTGCCACTCGCCGCGGCGCTTCTCCTGGCGCTGCCCGGCAGCGCCCATGGCCAGAGCGTCCCGGAGCACGCCGCCGGCGTACTCGAGACCGTGTGGACCGATCTGCGCCATGGCTTCGGCGACATCTGGCACGTCTGGACTTCACCCTTCCACGCCAGCGCTTCCGACTGGGCGGGGGCCGGCATGACGGTGGCAGCGGCGGGGGCGGCCACCCCGCTCGACGACAATTTCGACGGCTGGCTCGCGACCCACGGCCACACCGCGGTGGTCCGGGCCTTCGATCCGGTGCGCGAGGCCAGCGTTCAGGATTTCGGCCGCGAGGGAGGCTTCGAGGTCGGCCTGGCCGACATCGGCAGCGGCCACAAGGCCACCCGGTTCAGCGGCATCCTCTACCTGGGGGGGCTGGTCATCGGCTCGCAGGAGCTGCGCGACGCGGCGGTGGGCTGCGCCGCGTCGATCCAGGGCAACGCCCTGCCGCGCGCCATCCTCTACGACCTGGTGGGCCGCGCGCGGCCCGCCGTCGCGGAGGGGGATCAGTACCGCTTCACCATCCCGGGTGACGGCGACTCCTGGGACGACAACTCCTTCTTCGGCGGCCACGGTGCCAATGCCATGGCGTGCGCCACCTTCTGGAATCAGCGCTTCGACCTGGGCTACGCGGAGCCGCTGCTCTGGGCACTGGGCGTGGGCGTGGGCGTCGGACGCGTCCTGGACCGGCACCACTGGATCTCGGATGCCATCGTGGGGACGGTGTTCGGCTACGCGGCAGGGCGCACCGTGGCCGCCCGGTCGCTGCGTCGCGCGGCGGCGCGGGATGCCGGAGATCCATCAGGCGACGATGACCACGGCCTCCTTCCTGGCAAGCCGCACGTCTCGCGCGCGGCCGACGGCCTGCGGCTGGGGTGGACGCTGCGCTTCTGAGCCGCACAGTAGTCGGTGATCCCCCTGGTGGTCGAGGGTCTTGGCCCTCACCGCTGACCCATCCAGACATGGAAAGGCCCGAACAAATCCCGTATATTGCGGGTGGACACTTGGGACCCAACGGGAACGGGAGGTATCACGATGCTGGGACGGGAGGAAGCCAGGCGCCTGCTGCAGGAGCGGTCGGAGACCTGGCCGGGGGCCACCGATGTTACACGTGTAACACGAACAGTGGCCCGCGGCGGCGAGCCCAGCCCGCCGGGCGACCTGGAATCGCGCAGCGCCGAGATCGTGGCCCACCAGAACGCCGCCGAGTACGAGGTCCTCACGCTGCTGGCCGCGTTCCCCCCGGAGGCCGGCGCCTTCACCGTGCACGCCATGGACCATCTGTTACACGTGTAACATCCAGGCGCATGGCCTGCGACGCCGGCCTGGTGCACGTCACCTGCTTCATCTCTTCATGGGCCTCCGGCGCGACGCGGCGTGGACCTTCCCTTCTGCACCTACCTGAAAGGGCGTAGCTCAGAAATCTCCAGCCCACACCGCGCCACGGCGCTCTTCTCCTCGTTGACCCGGAGCCGGAGCTTTGCCTACTTCTCCCGCAGTGAAGCCAGCCCCCGATTCCCGGCCTGCCTCTTCCCGGCCTGCCTCTTCCCGGCCTGCCTCTTCCCGGCCTGCCTCTTCCCGGCCT
>JBBDRO010000067.1:83759-87850 GCA_040905425.1 Gemmatimonadota bacterium
TTCCCGGCCTGCCTCTTCCCGGCCTGCCTCTTCCCGGCCTGCCTCTTCCCGGCCTGCCTTCGGGACTCTCGATTTCCGCCGAACGCCATGCCGGCCTCAGCCGCGCGGATTCAGCACGGCGTCGATGCGGGCCCGCACGTCCTGCAGGTGCAGGCGTGTGGCGCGGTCCTGCACGCGCGGCAGCACACGCCCGATCTGCGCGTCCAGGTCCGCCAGCTCGCCGCGCGCGAAGGCGGCGATGTCACTCTGGGTGGGATCCACCGGGCCGCCGCCGAAACCGCCGCCCGTGGTGGGCTCCGGCGGCGTCATGAGCGCCGCCATGCGATCCACATAGGCCCGCTGCAGGTTGCGGCGGTAGATGTCCACCGGGCGGGCGCCCTGCAGCTCGGTCCAGACCGCCCCGCGCACGTCCGTGAACAGCTCCCCGAGCGTGTACGCCTGATCCGCCAGCTGCGCCTCCTGCTCGAGCAGGCGCTCCAGCCGGCCGGTGTTCAGCAGCTGACCGAGGCCCCGCGACTGCACGGTGCGCAGCCGGTCAACGCTCGACGGGTTGCCTAGCTTGGCCAGGATGCCCGGATCCGCCAGCCACGTGGGTGTGGTGAAGACCTGATCGGCAAAGAACTGGACCGCCCTGCGCTGCTCGGCCTCGGGCACGATCCGGAAGGGATCGCCCGGTTGCTCTGCTGTTCGGAAGACGCGCTCCACGCCACCCACGATGGTGGCCACGTGGCCCAGGTAGCGGTTCCACTGCCCCACCAGCGCGCCGTACAGCTCGTCCAGCTCGGAGAAGTCCTCACCCGGCTCCGTGGTCCAGTCCACCAGGTTCTCCATGGAGCGCTGCAGATTCAGGATGCCGTACTCGCTGGCCAGGACGCCGTCGTCCCCGAGCGCCTCGCTCTGGGCCGTGGGATCGGCGCCCGTGGAGCCGGCGAAGTAGTAGAGCGGATCGTCGTGCTCCCGGACCCAGGCGTTCAGGATGGGCTTTTCCTCCTCCGGCGCGTCCGCCTGCGGGATGGGCCGGTAGCCCCACTCGATGGCCCACTTGTCATAAGGACCGATGGCCGGGTAGAAGTTGATGCCCACGTCCTCGGGCTGGGCCACGTAGTTGAAGCGTGCGTAGTCCATGATGGACGGCGCCGTGCCCATGCGCTGCGTGAAGCTGCCCACGCGCAGCGAATCCACCGGGTAGGCGGCGCTGGACTTCATGTTGTGCTGCAGCCCGATGGTGTGACCCACCTCGTGGGAGGACACGAAGCGGATGAGCTGGCACATGGTCTCGTCGGACATGGCGTGGCTCTGCGCCGCGGGGTTGGCGGCGGACGTCTGCGCAAAGAACCAGTTGCGCACCAGCGTCATGACGTTGTGGTACCAGTTGATGTCACTCTCCAGGATCTCACCCGTGCGGGGGTCGTGCACGTGCGGGCCGCTGGCGTTGGCAATGTCCGACGGGTAGTAGCGGATGACGGAGTAGCGGGCATCCTCAGGGCTGAACTCCGGGTCCTCCGCCGCCGTGGGAGGCATGCGCCCCTGGATGGCGTTGCGGAAGCCCGCCGCCTCGAAGGCCACGTTCCAGTCATCCACGCCGTCCTTGAGGCATTGCCGCCACTTGATGGGAGTGGCGGGGTCCACGTAGTAGACGATCGGCTTGACCGGCTCCACCAGCTCGCCGCGCGCGAACGCGGCGGGATCACTGGGCTCCAGCCGCCAGCGCGTGATGAAGCGGCGGGATTCGGCGCGGTGCGCCTCCAGCCCGTAGTCCACCTGGGAGACGCTGAAGTAGCCCACGCGCGGATCGTTGAGGCGCGGCTGCATGGGCTCCTCCGGCAGCAGCACCATGGACTGGTTCATCTCCAGGGAGATGGTGCCCGTGCTCGAGTTGGAGGGCGGGCTGCCGGCCTCGTAGGTGAGCACGTGCTTCACCTCGATGTTCTCGGGGTAGCTGTTCACCGAGGTGATGTAGCTGCGGTCGGAATCCAGGCGCCGCACCTGGTACTGGCTCCGCTGACCGGAGCGCAGGCCCAGAATCGGCACGTCACTGGTGAAGAGCTCGGCCACGTCGATGACCACGGCCGAGCTGTCCTCCGATAGCGCCTCGATGTCGAAGGCGCGGATGATCGGCTCGAAGTGCGCGGCGGCCACCGCCCGGGCTATGGGCAGGGTGGAGTCGGCCACCACGTCGTGCTGCACGGTGCGCAGGTGGATACGGTCCCCCTCACGCACCCAGCGCACGACCTGGTTGTTGGCCTGCTGGCCGCCGTAGCCCATGTCACTCGTGGTCCGCGCGATGCTCGTCACCAGGAGCATCTCCTTGCCCAGCATGGCGTTGGGGATCTCGTAGAGCAGCTCCTCACCGTCACGATGGACCTTGAAAATGCCCTCGTCGGTAGTCATGTCGGTCGTGACCACCTCGTCATAGGCCTCCATGCCTTCGTCCGCGTCACCGCCACGCGCGGACGGGCCGGATCTTTCACCCTGCGGTGTGGGCGAGGGGGCGGTGGGATTGCCGGCGCACGCGGCCAGAACGGCAACGAGCAGGGGGGCGGACAGGCCGCGCCATCCGGTCATCGGATGCTCCTGGTATCAGGTGGGTCGGCGCCCGGAGGTGGTTGGGCGCACGGTCGAGAACATCCAATAGTACACGCCTCCGACCTACGGTTCAACCATACCGGGAGGCGACTCCGGCCAACACTTTCCTGGCGGAGTTCGTCAGGACCATGGAGACGTATGCTTGCAACGCCAACGAAGATATGTATGACCGCGTCACGCGCCCGCTTTTCTCTTGCCGCCTGCGCCCTGCTGGGGCTCGGCCTGGCCGTCGCGCCCGCCCAGGCGCAGGCGCCGCCCAACGGTGAGCCACCCCCGCTGCGCATCTATCTGGACTGCCGCACCTGCGATGATGACTACATGAAGCAGGAGATCCCCTGGGTGGAGTACATGCGGGACCGCACCGATGCCGACGTGCATGTGCTCGCTTCCGGTGAGGGCCTCGGCGGCGGCGGCATGCAGTACTACATCAACTTCATCGGACGCGGGGAGTTCGCCGGGGTCTCCGACACGCTGCAGTACACCCACGGTATCACGGACACGGACGATGAGCGGCGTCAGGGCCTGACCCGGACCGTACAGCTCGGGCTGCTGCCGTTCCTGGCCAACCGGCCACAGGCGCGGGACATCCAGATCGTTTACCGTCCGACGGACACCACCCGGAGCCCGCGGGCCACGACCGCGCAGGACGACCCTTGGAACTTCTGGGTGTTCCGCCCGAACATGACCGGGTCGTTCGACAAGCAGGACCGCTCCGAGAACTACAACATACGCGGCGGCCTGAGTGCGAGCCGTACCACGCGTGAATGGAAGCTGGATTTCGACCTGAACGGCAACGTCCGCCGGGAGTCGCGGACGCTGTCGAGTGGCTCGGAGGTGCGCAACGACCGGGATTTCTGGAACACGTCGGGCATGCTCGTCAAGAGCGTAGGGCCTCACATGGGTATGGGTGTCCGCGCCTCCGCTTCGTCCTCCACCGTATCGAACCGGAAGTTCTCGCTCGAATTCGCCCCCGCGGTGGAATACAGCCTCTTCAACTACGACGAGGCCACCCGCCGGCAGGTCACCGTGACGTACGCCGTCGGCATCAATTCCTTCGAGTACATCGACGAGACCATCTTCGGCAAGATGGAGGAGACGGTAGCCAAGCATTCGGTGGACATCGGCGCATCGTTCCGGCAGCCCTGGGGCACGGCAAGCGGAAGCATCGAAGGGTCGAACTACTTCCATGACGCCAGCCTCCGCAGCCTCAGCCTCGGCGCGAATGCCAACATCCGTCTGTTCCGTGGTTTCGGGCTGAATATAAGCGGCAACGCCGATTGGATCCGGGATGACCTCTCGACCAAGGCCAACCTATCCGACGAGGACGTGCTGCTCGGCCGACGGAATCTGCCCACGAATTCCAGATACCGGAGCTCGATCGGCTTCAACTACACCTTCGGCTCCATCTTCAGCAGCGTGGTAAATCCGCGCTTCGAGACGCGCCGCGGACGCGGTGGGCCCGGCGGCTTCTGATTCGCCGCGTTTCGCCGCGCCCGAAGGGGGGG
>JBBDRO010000067.1:87860-102344 GCA_040905425.1 Gemmatimonadota bacterium
CCCGGCCCCCGCCGGTTCGCCGGCGGCGCCCTTTTTCGTGTCCGGCAACCGCCAGGGTCCGCCCCGGACCGGCCGGTGCCCAACCCCGCATGGAAATTGCTCAACCAGCCTGTCCGGCCGGGCCGCCAGCGGGGCGGTGGGCCGCACACTGCTTCGAGGCGGGCAATCATGCCGGATGGCAACGATCAGGCGGGCGTGACGCGGGTGCAGGTGGCGGGCTCCAAACCCCAGGACGTGGGCACGGGCACCGCGCGCCTGGGGCGGCGCACCATGCAGGAGCTGGGTCTCCGTGAGGGGGACGTGGTGGAGATGGTCGGCAAGCGTACCAGCGGCGCCATCGTGCTGGCGCCCTATGCCGAGGACGAGGGGCTGGAGGTGATCCGCCTGGACGGCCTGCAGCGCACTAACGTGGGCGTGAGCATCGGCGACCATGTGGAGGTGCGGAAGGGCAGCCCCGCGCCGGCGAAGCGCGTCCAGCTGGCTCCCGCCCAGAAGAACCTCCGGCTGGTGGGCTCGGGGGAGATGCTCCGGCGCACCCTCTTTCATCGACCGCTGGCCACCGGGGACATCATTTCCACGTCCATCTACCAGCGGCAAGGCCAGAGTCCACAGGGTGAGCAGGGCAACATCCCCGAGGATCTCTTCCGCATGTTCTATCAGCAGCCTGCCTTCGGCCTCCAGGAGATCCGCCTGCGGGTCATCACGGCCCAGCCCGAGGGGCTGGTGCAGATCGCGGAGAACACGGAGATCGAACTGCTCCCCGAGTACGTGGAGATGCCGGAGTCACCGCAGGCGGGCATCACGTACGATGACGTGGGCGGGCTGGGCACCACCATCGACGAGGTGCGCGAGCTCATCGAGCTGCCGCTGAAGCACCCCGAGCTGTTCCAGCGCCTGGGCATCGACCCGCCCAAGGGCGTCCTCCTGCACGGCCCTCCCGGCACCGGCAAGACGCTGCTGGCGCGGGCGGTGGCCGACGAGGCGGACGCCCACTTCTTCCACATCGCCGGCCCCGAAATCATGGGCCGTTACTACGGGGAGTCCGAGGAGCGCCTGCGCGAGGTTTTCGAAAAAGCACAGGAACAGGCCCCCTCCATCATCTTCATCGACGAGATCGACTCCATCGCGCCGAAGCGCGAGGATGTTCACGGGGAGGTGGAGCGGCGCGTGGTGGCCCAGCTGCTGACGCTGCTGGACGGCATGGAGCCGCGCCAGAACGTGGTGGTGATCGGCGCCACCAACCGGGTGGACGCCATGGACGAGGCGCTGCGGCGGCCGGGGCGCTTCGACCGCGAGATCGTGGTGGGCGTGCCGGACACCGCGGGGCGGCGCCAGGTGATCGGCATCCACACGCGCGGCATGCCGCTGGAGGCGTCCGTGGACCTGGACGAGCTGGCGCGCGTGACCTACGGCTTCGTGGGCGCCGACCTCTCGGCGCTGGCGCGCGAGGCGGCCATGGAGACGCTCCGCCGCGTGCTGCCCAAAATCGACATGGACGGGCATATCCCGGAGGAGGTGCTGGCGGGGCTGCAGGTGACGGGTGAGGACTTCGACAACGCCCTGCGCCGCGTGCAGCCCTCGGCGCTGCGCGAGATCATGATCCAGGCGCCCACCGTGTCATGGGACGACGTGGGCGGGCTGGACCGGGCCAAGCGCGAGCTGCGCGAGGGAGTGGAGCTGCCGCTCAGGCACCCGGACGCCTTCCGGCGGCTGGGCATCCGCCCCGCCAAGGGCTTCCTCCTCTTCGGTCCGCCGGGCACGGGCAAGACGCTGCTGGCCAAGGCGGTGGCCCGGGAGGCGGAGGCCAACTTCATTGCCGCCAAGTCCTCCGACCTGCTCTCCAAGTGGTACGGCGAGTCGGAAAAGCAGGTGTCGCGCCTCTTCACGCGCGCCCGGCAGGTGGCGCCCACCGTCATCTTCATCGACGAGATCGACTCACTGGCGCCCGAGCGCGGCGGCAGCCTGGGTGAGCCGGCGGTGACCGAGCGGGTAGTGAACACGCTGCTGGCCGAGATGGACGGCCTGGAGGAGTTGAAGGGCGTAGTGGTCATCGCGGCGTCCAACCGGCCTGCCCTCCTCGACCCGGCGCTGCTGCGGCCCGGTCGCTTCGATGAGCTGGTCTACGTGCCGGTTCCCGAAGCCGAGGGCCGGCGCCACATCCTGGGGATCCACACCTCCGGCATGCCGCTGGGCGAGGACGTGGAGCTGGACCGCTTCGTGGAGCGCACCGAGGGCTACACGGGCGCCGACCTGGAGGACCTGGTACGGCGGGCGGGACTGCATGCGTTGCGCGCGAATCTGGAGGTGGAGCAGGTCACCATGGCGGACTTCGAGGCGGCGCTGGGGGACACCCGCGCCTCCGTGACGGAGGAGATGGAGCGGGAGTACGAGCGCCTGGTGGAGACGCTCAAGAGTGAGAATCCGCGCGGCCGCCCGCGTATTGGCTTTGCCTTCGACGAACAGGAGGACGCGGCGGAGCTGCGGCCGGCGGCCCGGCGGCGCGAGGCGCCGGCGCACGGATGAGGTGAACGCGCGACGCGGGAGACGTGATCGGGGACGTCGCTTACAACCGCTGTGGACTCAGGCCGTACGGATCCAGCGCACCACGTCCCTGAAGCTGGCGCGCTTGCCCGTGGCGAACATGCCGATGCGGTAGATCTTGCCGCCCACCCAGATCATGGCGTACGCCGTGCCGAAGAGCAGCCCGATGGCGAGCGCCAGCTCCAGCGGCGGCACGCCCGTCATGGCCACGCGCACCGGCATCACGAGCGGTGAGGTGAAGGGGATCAGGCCGCCCACCACGGCGATGGTGCTGTCCGGGTTCTCGAGGGCCGTGAACATCATGAAGAAGCCCAGGATGAGCGGCACGACGGCGGGGAAGACCAGTTGCTGCGCCTCCTGCGCGGTGGTGGCAATGGCGCCCAGGATGGAGTAGACGGTGGCGTAGAGGAAGAAGCCGCCGGCAAAGAAGGTCAGGAAGACCAGCACGGCGGAGAACGGCAGCGTGGGCAGGATGGGGTTGGCGGCCAGTTCCTGCACCATCTCGTCACTGGCACCGAAGAGGCCGGCCAGCGTGGGGCCGTTGATCACCACCAGCGCCGCCACGGTGACCCAGATGGTCATCTGCAGCAGGCCCGCGCCGCCGATGCCCACCACCTTACCCAGCATTAGATCCTTGGCGCGCACGGAGCTCATGACCAGCTCCACGATGCGGTCCCGCTTCTCCTCGACCACGCCGTTCATGATGGCCGCGCCGTAGAGCAGCACCATCAGGTAGATGGCAAAGCCCATGAGCATGCCCATGATGAGCGCTCCCTCGGCGGAGCCCTGCTCGCCGCGCTCGTCGATGCGGGAGGTACTCAGGCGAACGGGGGCCAGCGCCGCGCCCAGGCGGGCGGGGTCGATGCCGGCGTCGGCCAGCCGGCTGCCCTGCACCGCCTGCTGGGTGGCCGCGCGGAGCTGGCTCGTGACGCTGGAATTGGTGGCGTTCTTGCCCTCGTAGATGGCCGCTCCCCCATCGATCAGCCCGGCGGGGAGGTAGAGATAGCCGTCCAGGGAATCCGCGGCCACGCGGGCACGGAGGTCGGCGCGCGCGGCCCCGGCGCGCACCTCCTCGACGTCCTGGACGGAGGCCTCGTACTCCGCCGCCCGCCGCGGCCCTGCGCCCGCCTGCTCAGCGCTCACCGCCGCCACCACCTGCGCGCCGATGCCGCGGCCGGTGGCGTCGAGTACCACGAGCGTGTGGTGGCCACCGCCGCCCTGGCTCATGAAAAAGAACTGCACCGCGAAGAAGCCGATCATGAGGAGCGGCCCCAGCACCGTGGCCACCAGGAACGTGCGCTTGCCCACGAATTCCGTGAACTCGCGCTTCACCACCACCAGCGCCTTAGACATGGACCACCTCCTGGAACTCGTTCTCCGTCTCGACGGCGCCGACCCGCTCGATGAAGACCTGCTCGAGGGACGGCTCCGTGACCTCGAAGCGGCGCACCTGCACGCCACTTGAGACCAGGTGCTCCAGGAGCGCCTGGGGATCCGCGCCGTCCGCCAGCGCCACCTCCGCCTCCACGCCGTGCTCGCGTACGGACGTCACGAAGGGCAGCTTGCGCAGTCGCGCCCCATGGCTGGTCCCGTCCGCGAAGCGGAGCGCCACGAACTCCGTACCGTGCGTCTGCTTCACCTCCGCCATGGTGCCGTCCGCCACCTTCCTGCCGCGCGCCAGAATGCACACGTGGTCGCAGATGCGCTCGGCGTGCTCGATGATGTGCGTGCTGAAGAGAATGGTACGGCCGGCGGCCTTGAGCTCCACGATGATGTCCCGCAGGACCTGCTGGTTGATGGGGTCCAGGCCGCTGAAGGGCTCGTCCAGCACCACCACGTCGGGCTCGTGGATGATGGTGGAGATGAACTGCAGCTTCTGCTGCATCCCCTTGGAGAGCTCCTGCACCTTGCCATTGGCGCGGTCGGCCAGCTCCAGCCGCTCGAGCCAGGCCATGATGCGCTCCGCGGCCTCGCGCCGGGGGATGCCCTTGAGCTCCGCCATGAAGAGGAGGAAGGTCTTCACCTTCATGCGCTTATAGAGGCCCCGCTCCTCGGGCAGGTAGCCCACGCGGTCCAGCCCCTCCTGCGAGAGCGGCCGGCCCAGGATACGGATGGCGCCGCCGTCCGGGTCCAGGATGCGCAGCGCCATGCGGATGGTGGTGGTCTTGCCGGCGCCGTTCGGGCCCAGCAGCGCGTACGTGGAGCCGCGCGGCACGCTCAGCTCCAGCGGGTGCACGGCCTGGAACGAACCATAGCTCTTGTGCACGCCGCTCAGTTCGAGGGCGGGCGTTTCGGCAAGCAGCGTCGCGTCCTGGTTCATGGCGCCTCGAATCAGTCGGTTGAGCCTGGCGGCCAGGCGCCGCCGGGCAGGCGGGCGGCCGGGGTCAGGTGCCGCGCCAGCCGGGGGCCCGCCACATAGGTCCAGGCCGGCGTGCCGCGCACCTGGATGCCCACGCGCCGGAAGAGCCCGGACGCCACGTCCTCGTAGGCGTCCAGCCGCTCCAGCGCGCTGACGGGGCAGCGCCACAGTTCACCCTCCACCGGGCTCTCCCCGTAGAGCATGAGCACGGGATGGCGGCCCGCCACGTCGTAGAGGATGCCGCCCACCCGGGCGGTGCCCAGGCGCTGGCAGTCGTGCAGCAGGTGCGCCGCACCGCCGCGTGCCCGCAGCGTGCCGTAGGTGAACAGGTGGAAGTGCGTGTGCCCGATCACGTACGCGCTCAGCCCCGCCGGATGCGGCCGGGCTCGAGGCCGCCCGCGTGCAGGATCTTCTCCTCCAGGCGCTCCGCCTGCTCGTCCACGAAGGTCTCGAGCGCGCTCAGCCGCTCGCCGGCCGCGCCGAACGCGTCGGTGGGAAAGTCGTGGCCCTCCACGTTGACCAGCGCGCCGCGCACGGCATCCAGTTCGCGGCGCGCCTTCTCCACGGCGCGGCGCAGCCGGTTCAGCGCCTTGCGCGCCTCACTCTCAACGGATAGTGCCATGGCTTCCTCGGTGTCTGCGTGAATCCCGAATATGCGCCCCGCGCCGGTGCGTGGCCATGGCCACCAGGGTCGACTCAGGGGCCGAGGGCGCGCCACACCGCCAGCGCGCCGAGCCCCACCGTCGTGAGCACCACGATGCCGCCCAGCACGTTGGCCACCGGGCCGTTGGCGTGCTCGCCCATGCGCGTGCGGTCGTTGACCGCCAGCAGCAGGAACACCGCGATGGCCGGCAGCAGCACGCCGTTGGCCACCTGGGCAAAGAGGATGGCCGGCACCGGCTGGATCCCCGTGGCCGCGAAGGCCGCGCCCGCGCCCAGCACCAGCATCCATACGGCGCGCAGCCGCCGGTCGCGCAGGTCGCGCGGCCAGCCCAGCGCGCCCGCCGTGGCGTAGGCGGCCGCCAGCGGCGCCGTGATGGCGGAGGTGAGCCCGGCGGCCAGGAGCCCGGTGGCAAAGAAGACGCGCGCCCAGGAGCCGAGCAGCGGCTCGAGCTGGCGCGCCATGTCGTGCGCGCCGGTGATCTGACCCTGCCCCCCCAGCGCGGCCGCGGAGGTGGCCACGATGGCCAGCGTCACCACGCCACCCAGCCCGATGGCCACGATCAGGTCCTCCCGGGCGGTGCCCAGGTCCTCCACGCCGCGCCACTTCTCGCGCACCACGGCGGCGTGCAGGAAGAGGTTGTAGGGGACCACGGTGGTGCCGATCAGGCCTACGGCCACGAGCAGGCCGCGCGGGTCGGCGGGCAGCGCGGGCACGAGGAGACCGCGCAGCACGCCCGTGGGAGAGGGAGCCAGCAGCAGGGCCGTCGCCAGGAACACCACGGACATGAGGACCACCAGCGCCACCATGACCCGCTCGATGGCGCGGTAGCGGCCGGTGAAAAGCAGGAGGAACGCCAGGGCGGCAAAGCCGAGCGCCCACAGGCGCGTGTTGCCGCCCAGCGCGCCCTCGGCGCCGAGCGAGGCGCCCATCAGGTTGCCCATCTCGTACGCCGCGTTGCCGAACGCCACCGCCGTGAGGACCAGCCCCACCGCCACCAGCCGGGCCAGCGGACGCGGGAAGCTGGCGCGCACGGCCTCGCCGAGCCCCAGGCCGGTGACCAGCCCCAGGCGGGCCGCCATCTCCTGGAGGATCATGGTGGCCACGATCGAGAAGGTGAGCGCCCAGAGCAGCGTGTAGCCGTAGCTGGCGCCCGCCAGCGTGGCCGTAGTGACCGTGCCCGGCCCGATGAACGCCGCGGCCACCACCGCGCCGGGCCCCACCGTCCGGAAGAAGCCACCCCCGCCCGGCTCACCTGTCTTCACGCGTCGCTTCATGCGCCTGGATCTCCGGGAAAGGGTAAAGCGACGGCGGTCACGTCACCCGACACGCCCTCCACGTCCACGTTCACCGGCGGCTCCAGCTGCCGGCGCAGGTAACCGAGCGCGATGGTCTGGCCGTGGCGTGGCGAGCGCACGGCACTCGTGAGGATGCCCACCGCTTTGCCGGTCTCCGGATGCAGCACGGCCGTGCCCGCCGTGGGCGGCTCCGCCCCCCCCAGGAGGAAGCCGCGCAGGTGCCGGTTCACATGCCCGCGGTGCAGGATGCGCACGATCACCTCCTGACCCGTGTAGCAGCCCTTGCTGGTGCTGATGGCCGCGTCGAGCAGATCCGCCTCGAGCGGGATCACGGCGTCCGTCAGCTCGCGGCCCCAGGCGGGGCGGCCGGCTTCCACGCGCAGCACCTCCAGGGTGTCCAGGGTGGCCGCCACCGCGCCGAATTTTGCGAGTTCGGCGCGCAGGGTGGCACGCCGCGCGGGGCCCACGAGCACGTCCCAACCGGGGTCGCCGGTCCAGCGGGTGTGCAGCGCCAGCGCGCCCGCGGGCAGCTCCACCACCCGTCCCTCGGCCGCGTCCGCCGGCAGCTCCGTGCCGAGCGCCTCCGCCAGCACGCGGGTGGCCTCGGGGCCGTACACGCCGAGCACCTCCAGCGGGGCATCCTCCTGCCGCGCGAAAAGGGGCGGCACCGAACGCTTCAGGTGGTCGCGTATGTTGCCGGCGGCCGCCGTGTCCGCCTCCAGCAGCAGATCCTCCGCACGACGCACCACCCGCAGGTCCGCCAGCATCTTCCCCTTGGGCGTGAGCATGGCGGCATAGATGGCACTGCCCTCGGGCGCGCCGGCCACGTCGGCGGTCACGAGCCCCTGTAGCATGCGCAGCGGGTCGCGGCCATAGAGGCGGAGCACCGCGCGGTCCGGGCGCTCCACCACCACCGCGCCCTGGCGGGCCGCATCGTAGGGGGAGGCGTTCATCCCTCCTCCCGCAGCTTGCGCAGAAGCCGCTCCACGGTAGCCGCGTCCTCGGCCGGCGGCTCCCGCTCCAGGTAGCGGCGCAGCACCCCGAGCGCCTCGTCCGTGCGCCCGGTGCGCACCAGCAGCATGCCCTGTTCGCGGAGCGCCACGTCCCGTTCGGGGCGCAGGAGGAGGATGCGCTCCACCGCGGCCAGCGCGCGCTCCTCATCGCGCGCGTTCAGGTAGATGCCCTTCAGGTTGGCCAGCAGCCGGACGAGCATGTCCTTGCGGTCGGCGGGGCGCAGGTACTCGGGCTTCAGCCTGACCGTGCCGCCGTAGATGCCGTCCAGGAGCGTCTGCGCCTCGTCCTCGAAGCGGACCTGCCCGTCGTGGAAGGGGTCCACCAGGAGGCGCAGCGCCTCCCCCTCGTAGCGCACCAGGAAGTGGCCCGGGAAGTTCACACCCTGCAGCGGCAGACCCAGACGCCAGCCCACCTCCAGATAGATCATGCTGAGGGTGAGCGGGATGCCCAGGCGGCGATCCAGAACGTCATTCAGGAAGGAGTTGCGCGGGTCGTAGTAGGCGCGGGCGTTGCCGGCAAAGGCCTCCTCCTCGAAAAGGTAGCGCGAGAGCTCCTGCAGGATCACCGGGGCCGCCGTCTCATCGGCCAGCCGGTCACGCACGCGTTCCGACATCTCCTCCAGGCGCTGCAGATACGGCTCGGCCCGGAGTTGCGGGTACTCCTCGGCGGCCACCAGCAGCGCCGCCCGTGCCAGATCCAGCTCCGCCTCCGGGCGGGCGGCCTCCGCGGCAAAGGCCCGCCGCGCATCTCCGCCGCGCGCCTGGTCCGGCCCCGCGCTCATCAGATCGGGTGCGCCCTGCCGAACAGCTCGCGCAGGCGATCGTCGTCGCCGGCCAGCTCCCGGGACACGCCGTGCACGTCGGCCGTGGAGGCGGCGTTGTCCATGTCCGCCTCCTGGAGGGCGGCGCCGTCGTGGGGGATGAAGACCACCGTCACCCGGAAGCCCTGCACGCCGGTGCCCTTGCGGGCCACCAGGTTCACGGTGTGGGGCCCGGCGTCCGTGTCCAGGTCGTCGGCCAGCCGGTGCTCTATCCAGGATTTGCCTTTGGCGAACTTGCTCATGCCGTCTGCGTGGTGGGGCCCGTCGGGGGCACGTGGTCCGTCCCGGGCGCCATGCGGGGCCGGGGCAAGAAACCTAAGGGGCGCGGGGAGGCAGGGGCAACGCGCGGTCCCCGGCGCCGCCCGCTAAAAAAACCAGGGCCGCCGGAACATTCCGACGGCCCTGGCGTGCGCTGCGAAGCGTGGTGATCTACGCCGCCTCCCGCCCCTCCCGTGAGGACCCGCTGCGGCTCAGGTCCAGCGCGGCGGCCCGTCCACAGCCGTGGCAGTACAGCACCACCGTGTAGTCGTCATCCGGGGAGGTAGGCGTGACCACGCCCTCCTCCATCCTGCCCGCATCCAGGAAGCAGACCACCTCCACCTGGTCCGGTCCGCAGCGCGGGCACGGCACGGCCGAGGGGTCTTCCAGATACCCCAACGCCAGGGACATGCCCTCCTCTGTATCGAACTCGGCCGCCTGGCCGCCATTCTCGAAATTGATCATCCACCCTCCCAGTCGAGGTCTTGATACCCCCTGAAGAGCAAGGACCGTTCCCGTATCATCAGTACCCCGGATCCCCTACTTTTGCGCCATGAATCCGCCATTGCGCCACCCGCATGGGGCCTGGGCCATCCTGCTGCTGCTGTCCGTGGCGGAACTGCTGGGCATGTCCCTCTGGTTCACGGCCAGCGCCACCGCCCCACAGCTGTCCGAGCTGTGGGGGCTGGACGCCGGCCAGGCCGGGTGGCTGACCACCACCGTGCAGCTGGGCTTCGTGGCGGGCACCGCGCTGGCGGCGCTGCTGAACGTGGCGGACCTGCTCCCCTCCCGGCGCCTGTTCGCCGGCTCGGCGCTGGCCGCCGCGCTGGTCAACGGTGCCCTGGTCGTGGCGCCGGGCTACAGCGCGGGCCTGGCGCTCCGCTTTCTCACGGGCTTCTTCCTGGCGGGGGTCTACCCGCCCGCCATGAAGATGGCGGCCACGTGGTTCCGCTCGGCGCGCGGCTTTGCCATCGGCACCATCGTGGGTGCCCTCACCGTGGGGAAGGCGCTCCCCTACCTGGTGGGGGCCGTCGGCACGCCGGATTACCGTATGGTCGTCCTGACCGCCTCGGGCGGCGCGCTGGCGGCCGCGCTGCTGGTGGGGCTGCTTTATCGTGATGGACCGTTCCCCTTCCCCCGGCGCCCGTTCTCCTGGGCGCTCGTGGGCACCGTGCTGCGCCACCGGCCCACGCGGCTGGCTATCGGTGGTTACCTGGGGCACATGTGGGAGCTGTACGCCATGTGGACGCTCATCGCCGTCTTCTTTTACGATTTCTTCCTGGCCGGTGAGCTGACGAATGTGGCGGCAGTGAGCCGCGCGGGGCTGCTCGCGTTCAGCGTGATCGCCATGGGCGGGATCGGCGCTGTGCTGGCGGGCGTGTGGGCGGACCGTTTCGGCCGCGAGCGCATCACCATCTGGTCGATGGCGGTGAGCGGGGCGTGTTCGCTGGTGGTGGGCTGGCTCATCGGCGCTCCGATCCTGCTGGTGGTGCCGCTGGCCCTGGTATGGGGCTTTGCCATCGTGGCGGACTCGGCGCAGTTCAGCGCTGTGGTGACGGAGGTGGCGCCGCCGCACGCGGTGGGCACGGCGCTCACCATCCAGACGTCGCTTGGATTCGCGCTGACGGCCGGGTCGATCTGGCTGACGATTGCAATCGCGGAGCAGTTCGGGTGGGGGCCCGCCTTCAGCCTCCTCGCGATCGGCCCGGTGTTTGGAATCGCCGCGATGGTGCGACTGAAAAACATACGTTTTGGCGTCGCTCCAAAGGACCTCAAGAGCGGCGCGTGACAAGACTTGTGACGCCTGCTCCGACAACTCCTGGTGGCTCTGCTTCGACCTTGTAGGGCCTGCAGCGGTGGCGTGTTGTGATGTCTCGTTATATCCTGTAAAGTACCGTGAAATCACAACACCCAACACCGGTGCCCATGTCGACCAAGACCGAACGCCTACTTCGCTTCGTGCGGGAGCGCGGCCTCGTGCGGGCTCGCGATGTCGAGGCGGCGGGATACCCGACGGCCCTCCTGTACCGGCTCCGTGACCGCGGCGATCTGGAGCAGGCGGGGCCCGGGCTGTTCCGCCACCCGGAGGCGGATCTCACGGAGCATCACTCCTATGCGGAGGCGGGGAAGCTCGTGCCCTCCGGTGTGATCTGTCTCCTCTCCGCACTCGCGTTCCACGAAATCGGTACGCAGAACCCGTGGCAGGTCTGGATGGCGCTCGAGCGAGGGAAACAGCGGCCCCGTTCCCCGGGGCTCCCGCTCAAGATTGTCTGGTTCTCGGGTGACGCGATGCGTGAAGGAGTGGAACACCACGCCGTCGAGGGCGTCGAGGTGCGGGTGTTCGGGCCGGCGAAGACGGTGGCCGACCTCTTTAAGTTCCGGAACAAGGTCGGAGTCGATGTGGCGATCGAAGCGCTCCGAGACGGGCTGGAACGCCAGCTCTTCAGCCGGGACCAGGTCCTGAGCTTCGCGAAGATCTGCCGCGTCGAGCGTGTCATCAAGCCCTACCTCCAGGCCCTCTCGTGAGCGCGGCCGCGGGGGGACCGAAGGATCTCGCGGCCTCCGTCCGTCAGCGCCTTCTCAACCTCAGCCGTCGGACCGGTGAGGACTACAACGCCCTCCTCGTACGGTTCACCACAGAACGTCTGCTTTTCCGGATTTCCAGCTCAGCGCATGCGGACAGCTTCGTCCTGAAAGGCGCATGGCTGTTCTACGCCTGGGACCTCCAACGTAGAGCCACGCGCGACGTCGACTTCCTTGGGTTCGGTGAATCGTCCCCGGATGCGGTTGAAGCTCTGTTCCGCGAGATCCTCGCAACCGAGGTCGAACCGGACGGGGTGACGTTCGATCTCGACACACTTCGGGTTGCTCCCACTCGCGATGGCGCCGCGTACCCTGGCGTCCGAGTCCGCGTGGAGGCGCGGCTGGGAGCCGCGCGCGTCACTGCCCAGGTGGACGTCGGCTACGGCGATACGATGGTCGGTGCACCGGAGGTGGTCGAGTTCCCGACGCTATTGGATTTCCCACCTCCACGCCTGCCTGCATACGCGATCGAGACCGCCGTTGCCGAAAAGGTCGAAGCGATCGTTCGATTCGGGGTTCTGACCAGTCGGTTCAAGGACTTCTTCGATCTCACAGTGCTCGCGAGCGAAAGGGAGCTCGACGGAGCACTCCTTCGTGATCAGATCCGTGAGACTTTCGCCCGCAGACGTGCCGAGTGGCCCGACGGCGTGCCCGCCGGACTCGACGACCCGTTCGCCGAGGACCCGGACTCCCAGCGACAGTGGTCGGCCTTCCTCGAGCGGTCGAGAGCCCACGAAGGGGTTCCGGAGCCCTTTGGGGAAGTGGTCATGCGGGTGCGGGGGATGGTGCTCCCGGTACTTCAGGCGGCCGCCCTCGACCAGACCTTTTCCGTCCGCTGGGTGCCGTCTGTCGGCTGGACGTGACCGAGTTGTCACGAGCCGGACTGCGGTGTGCAACGCTTTCGTTACGTGCCGACCGCCGTGACAAAATACGTGTCAAATCGTGCCTCACCTCACGCCTCGATACTGCCTCCAGCAGCCGAGCTAGTGCCGCCGGCATCAGCACGGAAACCATTGACATGCCGCGAGATAACCGTCAATGCCCGCACACATCCGACTTGACTGCCACCCCCCCACCTATATGTGGGAGTTGTACGCCATGTGGAGCTCGTGGCCGTCTTTTTTTACGACTTCTTCCTGCTCCGCGAGTTGACGACCGTGGCGGCCGCAAGCCGCGCCGGACTGCTCGCCTTCAGCGTGATCGCCATGGGCGGTGTGGGCTCGGTGCTGGCCGGTGTGTGGGCGGACCGCTTCGGCCGCGAGCGCATCACCATCTGGTCCATGGCGGTCAGCGGGCTGTGTTCTTTAACGCTGGGCTGGCTCGTCTGCGGTCCGATCCTGCTGGTGGTGGTCCTTACCCTCCTGTGGGGCTTCACCATCGTGGCTGGGGGCCGGCGTTCAGTTTGCTGGCCATCGGGCCGGTGCTGGGGATCGTGGCGATGGTGCGGCTGAAAAAGGCGCGCATGGCTCCCAGCTAGCTTACGAGCCGTCACAGCTCGCGGAGCACCTCCGTCGGCTCGACGAGGGAAGTTCTCCAGGTCGGCCACCATACCGCAACGAGGGACGTCAGCAGCAGAAGCGGGGGCACGAGGAGCCAGCTGCGGACGCTGGACTCCACCGGCATGACACTCCGGGCCACCAGGACGCCGGGAGGAAGTCCGACCAGAAGCCCCAGCCAGACCGGGCCCAATCCCTTGCGCATTCCCTCGCGGAGCACCTGGCCGCTGCTGGCTCCGAGGGCGCGGCGCACGCCAATCTCTTTGGCCCGTCCCGCCATGGTAAAGGCATGGACCCCGTGCAACCCCACCAGGGCCATGAAAAGCGTCACGCCGCCGAGGGTGAGGAAGATCGACATGAACAACGTGGCCGCACCATGCCCCCGCCGTAGTGTCTCCTCCAGGGTGAGCACATCGCCCAGGGGTAGGTGCGGGTCCAGGGGCGCCACCGACCGCTTCCATACGTCGAACAGGGAGGTCCCGTCGCGTGTCCGGACGAGCAGCCATGTGGACGCCGGCGGAACCTGGTCCAGGGGCAGGTAGATCCCTGGCTGTCCTCGTCCCATGGCACCGGGCGTGACGCCCCGATCGTCCACCACACCCACCACGGTGGCGGTGTACGGCGCACCGGGCATCAGCCTGTCGATCACGATCTCGCGCCCGATAGCGTCATTCATGATCCCCTCCTGGCCAACGAACGCCTCGTTCACGACGGCCACGGGCTGCGCCTGCGCGCGGTCCGCTGCCGAGATGAGGCGTCCGGTCGTGATCGATCCTCCCAGCAGGGGCAGGAAGGAAGGGTCCACACTTCGCACCTGGGCCGGGGGCAGATCGCCGCCATCGACCTGTAGGTGGACGATCCCGGCAGGCACCACGGCCCCCTCCTTTCCCGGCAGCGCGCTGGCCAAGGCCAGGCTCTGGATCGCGGGGTCGGCCCGGACCGCCTCCTCGAGCCGGCCGAGGAAATCCCGCCGGGCCTCAAGGCCGGCGTAGCCCGGAGGCTCCAGGATGAACCGCCCCGTCACGACACCCTGAGTGACGAAATCCGTGCCGGTCCGCAGCCGGTTCAGCGCCTCTTCCACCACGACGCTCGAGACGGCCAGGAGGAAGCAGGATAGCGCCACCTCCACGCCCACGACCCATGCCATGGCCCGGGCACCGCCGGCTCGCCCGCCTGCCGTGCGCCGCAGGGCACCGTCGAAGCTAGCACGAGAGGCCCGGATGGCCGGAAGAAGCGCGGCAACGGCAAGCGTGAGGGTCGTGAGGAGCCCGGCCATGGCGAACGAGCGTGCGCCCGGGCTGAAATCGAGCCAGTACGGCACGATGGTGGCCTGCCCCGTCACGTACCGCACCATCATCTGCAACGCGGCCTGCCCGAGCGCCAGGCCGAGCACCCCGCCCGCAGCGGCCAGGAAGAGGCCCTCCAGCACGGTGAGCGCGATCACCTGGAAGCGG
>JBBDRO010000067.1:102444-111404 GCA_040905425.1 Gemmatimonadota bacterium
CACGGCCGTCTCTCTGGATCGGGACATGCCCCTGGCAAGCATGAGGGCCGCAACGTTTACCGCCGTGAGGATCACGAGCAGGATGGAGAGAGCGCCGATGCGGCGGGTCGTTTCCGGCTCACGAGCGCTGGAGAAGTGGGCTTCGGTGTAGGACCCGACCGTCAGCCTTCGGCTCTCCGGCCCGTCTGGTGTCGGACCCACACCGGCCGCCGCCGCGGCCAATTGTTGCGCGGCCGTGCTGGCAGAGGCGCCCGGCCCCAGCTTACCCGCCACGCTCCACGCGCCATCACCGCCGTCCAGGGGCTGCATCCAGAGCCGGTGGTCCACGGGAAATCCGAAGCTCCGAGGCAACACGCCCACCACCACGTGGTCCTCACGGTCGATGCCGAGCACCTGTCCCGGCGCGTCCCGGGCGCCGCCGAAGCGCTCCTCCGCGAGATCCTCCCGGATGACCACGGCCGGCAGGCCGCTCGCCTCGTCCTCCGCGTAGAGCCGTCCCGCCACGGGATCGACATCCACCAGACGGAAGACTCCGGGTGTGGCGTACACCCCCCGCTCGTGGCGGGCCCCCACGTCCCCACCGGCAACGGACAGGAGGCCGTCCGATCGGAATGCGCCGAGCTCGACGAGCGCCCGGTCGGAGCCCACCGCTTCGTCAGCCCATGCATCCACGACGGCCGATGGGAATCCCATGCGCACCCGCCCCTGGCGGTCCACCTCGCTGACCCGCACCACCCGGTTCTCTCTGTCGTGGGGGAGGCTCGCCGTGACCCCGTCCGCAAGGGCAAAGATGGACACCGGCGCGGCGATCCCCACGCCCAGGGTGACGACGGCGGCCAGGGACGCCCCGGGAGCGCGGAGGAGCGACCGGAACGCGGCCCGCGCCGTGCCCGGGGCGATCACGCGGGGCAGCGCACGGACGACCCGCCGGGGTCCCAGGATCACCACGATCCGCAACGCCTGCTCCCAGTACCAGCGCCGCGCCGCCGGTGCACCGCGGGCCGCCGCCCGGCGGGCAAAGCGCTCCTCCAGATCGCCGAGGAGTGTGGCGCGATCCGCGCGGGGTACGGCAAGCCCCGCGAGGAAGGCCGCTGCCCCGGGCACAGCGCGGCGTCGGGTCACCGCCCCGGCTCCGGCGCCAGCCCTTCCCACATGCTGGCCAGCTCGGCCCGCGAGCGTTCGAGTCGCCGTCTGCCTTCCTCGGTCACCGTGAAGCACCGGCGGTCGCGGTGACCCCGCTCCTCGTCCCCCTCCTCCTGCCGACCCTCCAACCACCCTTTCGCCTCGAGGCGCTTGAGGGTCAGGTACGCCGCGGCCTGGGACACGTCTCTGCCGGTCCGTTCCTCGATTTCCTCGATGATGGAGGCCCCGTACGCGTCACGACCGATGCGGAGCGCCGCCAGCACGACCAGGTGCTCGAACTCTCCCATGGAATGCCTACCCATCTGCGCGCTCCAGGTGATCCGCCAGCCAGTCCGCGATCGTGCCGAGGATTTCTCGACTGATCTCCTTCTCCGGAAGGGAGGCGTACCCGGATGACCATCCCTCCGGATCTCGAAGCAACAGGTGGTTTACCCCGGGGAAGTGTTGCACCGAGACGTCCGGGTTCCCAGCACTGCGGATGGCGCGCGCGAGCGTGTCCGCCTGCTCGGGCGTGACCTGCCGATCGGTGTCTCCCTGGAGAATCAACACCGGTACGCGGACCCGGCGTGCCGCAGGCAACGGGTCGTACTCCATGAGTGTGCGGAGGTTGGGGTCCCGCTCCGCCCTTCCAGCGTCGACTCTTCGACTCCGCTCGACGACCTCCGCCCTTTCGTGCTCCTGTACGTACTGCGGGTTGAGGTCCGCCCAGCGCTGAGCCTCCAGCACGCGGCGTCCCACGTAGCCTGGTGCGGCGAGAAGCACGATTCCCGCGAGCATCGAATCTGCCGCGGCGATGCGCGGTGCAATGAGCCCCCCCTGGCTGTGGCCGACCAGGGCCAGGCGCTCGCCATCGATTTCGGGGCGGGACCTCAGGTAGTCCAGCGCGGCCCGGATGTCCTCCGTGAAGTCCAGGAACGTAGCGTCCGCGGGTCCTGGATCCGAGCTGTTGATCCCCCGGTCGTCGAGCCTGAGTGTTGCGATGCCGACTCGTGCGAGCGTGTCCGCAATCTCCCAGAAAGGCCGGTATTCCCCGACACCCGGGAGCCGTTCGTCGCGGTCCTGCTGGCCGGAGCCCGTGATGGTGACTACGCCCGGTACCTTCCCGTTGGCTGGGTCGGGGAACGTGAGGGTCCCGCTCAAAGACAGACCTGCTGGCGTGCGCACCGTGACTTCTTCGGCCCGGTACGGCGCTCCTTCGGGAGCGCCGTAGTCCACCTTCTCGATCGGCAGACGCTTGAATGCGTCTTCCCGGACGACGCGTATGCCTTCTCCGCGAAACTGGAGTCCCCTGACGGCACCACGTTCACTGATCTCAGCGGAGATCGTAGCCTCTGCGAACTGTATGGTGGCCGTTTCCGGCGCTTCCCACGCGACGGTGGCCAGCGCGGTCTGGCCATTGGCAATGTTGAAAAAGGCGATGCTGTCTACCGTGCCGCTCAGCGACTTCGACCGGCGCAGAGCCTGCTCCAACAGTGCGTGCGACGGTCTGATCCACGGGAGCGCTCCAGGCAAGGTGCCCACCGTCATGGTCTGAGACCTGTTGCCACTGATCTCGACATCCACCGAGTCCCCTCGAAATGCGGCAGTGACGATCTGCGTCGGCTCCTCGTCCTGCGGCTGCCGGAAGAAGCGGTTCGTCACGCGGCGTACCGTGGCATCGGGCCCCAGCTCGAGCGTGAACTTGAAGCGCACGTCCTGCTGCCGAACGAGCATGTCCACATCAACCTGATCGTCGGTCCGAATCACCTGTTCGATGGCCAGGGTGTCCTGGCCCTGGATCGTATAGAAGGAGTAGGCCTCCGGGGCAAACTGCGCGGCTGCCGTAGCGGACGGGAGGATGGCAATGGCCAGGAGAAATTTGATCGGCCGCATAAGAAGGTCTTCCTCTCCATTCGAGTGCTGGCGTTCGGAGCCACTCGGCAAACGTCACTATACATTGTATAGCAATGCCCGACAATTGTCCACGAGAGGGATCGACCTGGCTTGCCGTGGACGTTTTCAGCCGCTACGAATGGGGGGTCGGCGTTCGGCTTGCTGGCCATCGGGCCGGTGCTGGGGATCGTGGCCATGGTCTATGGAGGAACGAAGGTGAAAGTGGTTCCCTCGGGTGATCGTTACATGCAGGATGTGGCGGCATGGGCGGTGGGAGACCAGGTCACGCCCGCGGAGCGCCCGCGCTGGTCATTCTGGGGATGACCCGCCCCAGGCGCAGGCGCGGTGAATGGGAACCCCCACCCCCGGCGCGCGGTCAGGACACCACCAGCTCCCCTCTACACGAGGAGCGGCTGGACGCGGTGGTGGCGCAGCTCGTGGCCAGCGGCGCCCGTTCGGTCATCGATCTGGGATGCGGGTCGGGAAGCCTGCTCGCGCGCCTGCTACCGGATCCGCGCTTCACGCGGCTGGTGGGCATCGACAGCTCGGCGCCCGCCCTGGCCGCCGCCGAACAGCGGCTGGCCCATCTGCCTGGCGCGGCCGGGGGGCGCCTCTCGCTGGAGCATGCGTCGCTGACCAGCATGGAGCCGCCGGCCGAGCGGTTCCACGCGGCCACGCTCGTGGAGTCGATCGAACACGTCGATCCCACCCGCCTGTCGACCGTGGAGCGTCTGGTGTTCGAGCGCATGCGGCCCGCCGCGGTTGTCCTCACGACGCCCAACCGTGACTATAACCCGCTGTACGGCATCGCCGACGGGGAGTATCGGCATGCCGACCATCGCTTCGAATGGTCGGCTGCCAGGTTCCGCAGGTGGGCCGGAGGGGTGGCCGAGCGCCACCACTACGGCGTTGAATTCGTGGACGTGGGCCCGGCCCATGCGTGGCTGGGATCTCCGACCCAGATGGCGGTTTTCCGTCGCGGTGGCGCCGCAGCGGCGTCCTGATGTGACCGCTGCGCGGCAGCAACTATTCGACGACTAGACCAATGGATCGGGGGACGGAGTGATTCTGGCAACGGATCTGGACGGCACCTTCCTGGGTGGTTCGGCGGACATGCGGCGGAAGCTCTACACGCTGCTCCGGGCGCTGCCGGAGAGCGTGGTCATCTTCGTCACCGGGCGTGGGCTGCGCTCCATCGATCCGCTCCTGGAAGATCCCGGAATCCCCGACCCGCGCTACATCATTGCCGACGTGGGGGCCACGGTCGTGGACGGCCACACCCTGGAACCCGTCCGTCCCCTCCAGAACGATATCGAAGCGCGCTGGCCGGGCACGGAGCGCGTACGGGAGGCCATGAGCGCCTTTCCCGAGCTCGTCTATCAGGATGTGCCTCAGGAGCGCCGCTGCTCCTACCTCGTGGAGGGCGGCCGGGTACCCGAGGGATTGCGGGCATTCGTGGAGGAGGAGCTGGATTGCGATCTGCTCCTGTCGGCGGACCGCTACCTGGACGTGCTCCCGCGCAACGTTTCCAAGGGGAACACACTGCTCGCGCTCCTCGAGCACGCCGACCTGGACCACGAGCGGGTGGTGGTGGCCGGGGACACGCTGAATGACCTATCCCTCTTCGAGTGCAACCTCAAAGGCATCGTCGTGGGAGGCGCGGAGACGGAGCTGTGCGCGCGTGTGCGTGACATCGGCCCGGGAGGCTACCTGGCCGAGGCGGAGGGCGCGGCGGGCATCCTCGAAGGGCTCCACCATCATGGCATGCTGGACGCGAAAGCACCGGTGGCCGAGGGGTCGAGCGGGGCGCAGGATCCGCAGCGGGACCGGCAGCTGATCATGGTCTACCACCGGCTCCCCTTCGACGAGGTACGGACCCGCGATGGCAAGGTGAAGCGGCGCCGGCCGAAGAGCCCCAACGGCATCATACCCACACTGCTGGGCTTCTTCGAGGAGGGCCAGCGCGGCGAGTGGATCGCCTGGTCGAAGCAGGAGAGTCGCAGCCCGGCCGATTTCCAGGAAACCGTGCACGTGGACCCGGAGCGCTATGCCAATCTCAAGGCACGGCGGATCCCGCTCACCCCCCAGGACGTAAATCTGTTCTATGAGGCGTTCTCGAAGGAAGCATTCTGGCCGGTGATCTTCTCCTTCCCTGATCGCGCCGAATTCGACGCCGAGCACTGGGACCACTACAACGAGATCAACCGGATCTTCGCCGAGCACGCCGCCGCCGCCGCCGAGCCCGACGCGCTCGTCTGGGTGCACGACTACAACCTCTGGATGGTGCCGCACTACCTGCGCCAACTACGCCCCGACCTGAAGATCGCCTTCTTCCACCATACGTCGTTTCCTCCTTCGGACGTGTTCAACATCATACCGTGGCGCAGGCAAATCGTGGACAGCCTGCTGCAGTGTGACTACATCGGCTTCCACATTCCCCGCTACGTGGAGAACTTCGTGGACGTGGTCCGGACGCACGCGCCCACGCGGATCCTGAAGCAGGTCCCCTGCACACCCCGCTTCCTCTCCTACGGCTGCGCGCTCGGCGTGGACGAGATGGCCACCGAACTCGAGGTGGGGGGGCGGCGCATCCGGCTGGGTGCCCACCCGGTGGGCATCAACGTCAAGGCCATCCACGAGATCCTGGCCCGGCCCGCCGTGCAGATGGTCATGGAGCGCTACAGGGAGGAGCTGAAGGGGCGCACGAGCATCCTCTCCATCGAGCGCCTGGACTACGTCAAAGGACCGCTCGAGAAGCTGCACGCGTTCGAGAAGCTGCTCGAGGACCACCCCGAACTGCACGGCGAGATCATCCTGCTGACCGTGTGCACGCCGCCCGCGCCCGGGATGCGCGTCTACCGCGGCACGAGGGAGCGCGTGGACCAGGCGGTGGGCCGCATCAACGGTCGCTTCGCCAAGCTCGACTGGACGCCGGTGCGCTACTTCTACCGCTCCTGGCCCTACGAAGAGGTGATCGCCCACTGCGCCGTGTCCGACGTGGCGTGGATCACGCCCCTGCGTGACGGGCTGAACATGGTGGCCAAGGAGTACATCGCGGCCAATTCGGCGGCGGGTGGGAGCGGCACGCTGGTGCTGTCGGAGTTCGCGGGCGCGGCCGCGGAATTACACGGTGCGCTGCTCACGAATCCCTACGATCCCGCCCAGATGAGCCGCGATCTCTACGACGCGCTCATGATGCCCGAAGAGGAGAAGCGTGCACGCATGGCCGTGATGCACGAGATCGTGGACACCAACAACATCGGCTACTGGAGCTACGAGTTCCTGGCCGCGGTGGACGGGCGCATCTGAGCCAGAGGAGTAAGCGACCCGGCATGGCAAGCGACCCGATCCAACGTAACCCCGCGGCGGCCATCCTGGTGCGTCCCTTCCAGACCTTCTTTGCCCTGGAATCGGCGAGCGGGCTGCTCCTCCTGTCCACGGCGGTCGTAGCGCTCGTGTGGGCCAACTCACCGTGGGCGGCGTCCTACTTCGATCTGTGGGAGACGCACGTGGTGGTGGGGGGCGGCGGCCTGGTGATCGACAAGAGCCTGCACCACTGGATCAACGACGGCCTGATGGCCGTCTTCTTCTTCGTGGTGGGGCTGGAGATCAAGCGTGAGGTGCTCGTGGGTGAGCTGGCCTCACCCCGGCAGGCGGCGCTGAGTGTGGCGGCGGCGGTGGGCGGCATGCTCGTGCCGGCCGTCCTCTATGCCGTGCTGAACATGGGCGGGCCGGGTGCGGCCGGCTGGGGCATCCCGATGGCCACGGACATAGCCTTTGCGCTGGGCGTCCTGGCGCTGCTCGGCAGCCGGGTGCCCCTCTCCCTCAAGATCTTCCTGACGGCCATTGCCATCGTGGATGACCTGGGCGCCGTGCTGGTGATTGCCTTCTTCTACACGGCGGAGTTGACCTGGCTGGCGCTGGCGCTGGCAGGCGTGGTGATGGTGGCGCTGGTGGCCGTCAACCTGATGCGCATCCGCAGCCCGCTGCCCTACGTCCTGCTGGGCATCGTGCTCTGGGTGGCCATGCTGAAGTCCGGCGTGCACGCCACGCTGGCGGGCATTCTCCTGGCCATGACCATCCCCGCGCGCCGCCGCATCGACGCTCCTGAGTTCCTGCGCCGGGCCGAGCTCTACCTGGCCGAATTCGCGGAGGACGTCCAGCCGGGACGGAGCGAGCCCACCGGGGACCAGCAAGACGCACTGCATTCGCTCGAAGTGGCCGCCGAACACGTGGCAACGCCACTCCTCCGGCTCGAGCACTCCCTGCATCCGTGGGTGGCCTTCATGATCATGCCGGTCTTTGCCCTGGCCAACGCGGGAGTGGCCCTGGGCGGTGACGTGGCCGGCGTGCTGCAGAGTCCCGTCACGCTGGGCATCCTCCTGGGCCTCTTCCTGGGGAAGCAGATCGGCATCCTGGCCTTCGCGTGGCTGGCCGTGCGCAGCCGGCTGGCCGTGTTGCCGGCCGGGGTCGGTTGGCCTCAGATCTGGGGCGTGAGCCTGCTCTGCGGCATCGGCTTCACCATGTCCCTCTTCATTGCCAGCCTGGCCTTCGCGGACGCCGCGCTCCTGGACGCCGCCAAGATCGGCATCCTGGCCGCGTCAGTCCTCGCTGGGGCGGCCGGAGCCCTGGTGCTCGTGCGGGTCAGCAGGGCCGGCAGCGTCGGCGGCGCGCCCTGAGCCGGCCTCCAACGGGGCGCCGCCGCGCTCCATGACGGCCTTGCGCGCGCTGGCCAGGAAGCCGGGCTTGAGGTCCAGCAGATTGGCAATCTTGCGGGTCAGATACTGCTCGTGCTCCGCGATCTGTCCGTCGGCCAGCACCAGGCCCCACATCACTTCCGCGAGCACCATCTTCTGGCCGATGTCGTAGTTCTCCTTCACCACCGAGGTGAAGCCATACTGATCGATGGCCTCGCGGCGCTCGGCGTCCGCCAGCTCCAGCAGGCGGTGCCCGGCCTCGGCGGGCAGGTCGAAGTGGTGCTCCAGCACCATCTCGAGATGGGCATGCTCCTCGGGTGAGAATTCGCCGTCGGCCCACGCGATCTCCAGCAGCAGGGCGCATGCGGCCAGGTGCACCGGGTCCACATCGGGGGCGCGTGCGCTCGTCGTGGCCTCGTCTGCCGCGCTCTCCGGGGCGGGGGGCGGCGGTGCGGCGAAGAGCTTGCGGACGGCATCGAGCAGCATGGCGGCTCCAGGTGGCGGGTGCGTGGCCGTGCAATGTGCCGGCCCCTCGTGTGGCCGCGCAACGGCCGGAGCTACCTTTCGCGCGGCGGAGGTGGTGCCCATCCTTTGTGCACCTCTTGCCAGGAAATTCCATGCGACGTCCCCGCTTCCAGCACCCGTTCATCCTTGCGCTCGCGGCCGTGGCCGTGCTCGCCGCTCCGCGCGACCTGCAGGCGCGCCAGTCGGCGGAGCCGCCCGCGACGGTCGTCTATCTCGTGCGGCACGCGGAGACCACCGACGCAGCCGGCGGTGATGCGCCGCTGTCCGCGCAGGGGCAGGCACGCGCGGCGCTCCTCGCGCGCACGCTCGCCGACGCCGGCGTCACGCGCGTCTTCACCACCCCGTACCGACGCACCACCGGCACGGCGGAGGCGGTGGCCGCCGCCCTGGCGTTGGACGTGGAGCGCTACGATCCGCGCAGCCCGGGGGAGATGCTGGCGGCGGTGCGCGGCTCGGGGCGTTCGCTGGTGGTGGGGCACAGCAACACGATCCCCGACCTCGTGGCGGCGCTGGGGGGCACGCCCGGCGAACCCATCAGCGAGCACGAGCACGACCGCCTCTACGTCCTGGTGCTGCACGAGGGCGGCACGACCACGACGCTGCTGCGCTTCGGCGCGCCCCCCACAGACTCCGGCGATCGGGTGGAGCCAAACCGGTGGCGGCAGGGTACTAGTGATGTGTCGCAGAAGTCCCGTGTCGCACCGAGGGGCCGGATGCGCCCGG
>JBBDRO010000068.1:0-28783 GCA_040905425.1 Gemmatimonadota bacterium
CGCGCGCTACCCTACCTCCTCACCTCCGCTTGATCATGCCCGCATACATGTGTCATAACGACACACGGACGCAAACGGATGAAGACCCCCAATTTTGTCCGGTTGCGGTAGCTACAGCATCGGGCGCAGCGAGGGGCGACGATCCCTGTGCTCACGGCGGGGGCCGGCATGGAGTTTTTTCGAAAGGCTGCACGCGCCCGGTAGGATGGCGGCTCCTACCCGACGCGTCCCTTGAGATCGGACCTGACAAATTGTAAATTCACATAACAATCTGTCAGGAGCCGACATGATCGCACGGACCGCCGCAGCGACGCTGAAACGCCTGGCCGGACAGTATCCAGTCGTGGCCCTCACCGGTCCGCGCCAATCCGGCAAGACCACGCTCGCGCGCGCCGTGTTCGGGCACCGCCCCTACGTTTCGCTCGAGGATCCCGACCAGCGGGAGTTTGCCTTAGCCGATCCGCGTGCCTTTCTGCGGCAATTCCCGGACGGTGCGGTCCTGGACGAGGCACAGCGCTGCCCGGAGCTCTTCTCCTATCTTCAGACGCTGGTGGACCTGGACGGGCGCATGGGACGCTTCATCCTCACCGGCTCGCAGCAATTCGGACTCCTGGCCGGCATCACCCAATCCCTCGCGGGGCGGGTGGCCACGGTCTCCCTCCTACCGTTCTCCTACGGTGAGCTGGCGCGGGCGGATCGACAGCCCCGGGACCTCGATGCGCTCCTCTACACGGGTCTCTATCCCCCGATCCACGATCGCGCGCTGGAGCCGTCCATCTGGTACGGCAACTATGTGCAATCGTATGTGGAGCGGGACGTCCGCCAGATGGTGAACGTGCGTGACCTGACCGCCTTCCAGCGCTTCGTCCGACTCTGCGCCGGCCGCATGGGGCAGCTCCTCAACCTTTCCGGCCTCGGCGCCGACGCCGGGATCACACACAACACCGCCAAGGCATGGCTGTCCGTTCTGGAGGCCAGTTACATCGTCCACCTGCTGCCGTCGCATCATCGCAACTTCCGGAAGCGTGTGGTGAGGGCGCCGAAGCTCTACTTCTTCGATACCGGTCTGGCGGCTTGGCTGCTGGAGATCCGAACGGCCTCGCAGCTTCGGAGCCACCCGTTGCGGGGAGCCCTGTTCGAGTCCTGGGTAGTGGCGGAGCTGATGAAGAAGCGCTTCAACCGGGGGCAGCGCTCCAACATCTTTTACTGGCGCGACCGGAGCGGTCTGGAGGTTGATGTGCTGATCGACGAGGGTGACACGATGATCCCCGTCGAGATCAAGGCGGGCACTACGCTCAACTCCGACTTTTTCCAGGGGCTCAGGCGCTGGACAGAGCTGGCCGGGGAGGTGGCCGCCCCCGGGCGCCTGGTCTACGGCGGTGAGCAGCGCCAGTCTCGCGGCGCCCACGCTGCCATCCCGTGGCAGGAGCTGAGCCACACGGACATCTGACGATCGCGCGAAGCGCATGCGGCCGCATTATGGTGCTCAGGAACCGGGCGGTGCGGTGGCCGGCTATGCTCAATCGTGCATATAGGCTTGCGCTTCCGCCCGAAAGGCCCCATTTGTAAGCAAGAACCTGCCTGGCATGCACGCTCACTCAGGAATCCTCCAACGGGTGCACCGCCATGGAGCCCAATCACGAAGCGGCTTCGGCAAGCGGAAGTCGCACGACGCTACTGGCCGAGGCAGTCCGCGGGCGGCGGAGGGAACTCGGTCTCCGGCAAACGGAAGTGGCGGATCTAGCCGGTTGCTCCGCACGGTTCGTCCACACCCTCGAGCACGGCAAGGCAAGCCTGCGGCTGGACAAGATCCTCGACGTCCTCGAGGTGCTCGGTATGGATCTGGCCGTGGTGGCGGGCTGTGGGCGGATCGTCGCTGCCGCCGATGAGGCAGGGGCGCCGTGAGGCCCCCGGACGACCTGCGTGAGGTCGAGCACGCGAGCGTATTCAAGCAGGGCCTGCTGGCCGGCAGCTTGCGGCGCCGCCCCGACGCCGTGGTGTTCGCCTACGAGGACGAATACGTCGCCTCGGGGGAAATGCCCGTCGCCTCGACGCTCCCGCTCTCACGCGACCCCGTGGTGACCCACGCCCCGGGTGCCCTGCCTCCGTTCTTCTCCGGCCTTCTTCCGGAGGGCCGTCGCCTCACGGCGCTGAGGCTGGCCGTGAAGACTTCCGCCGACGACGAGCTGACGCTGCTCCTGGCCGTGGGGGCGGACGCTGTCGGTGACGTCCAGGTGGTTCCCGAGGGGGAAGAACCCGCTGAGGTCGAGCCCTTCGTGACCGCCTCGGCGTGGCGTGAGGTCCGCTTCTCCGATCTCTACTCGGCGGCCGTCGGAGGCACGCGGCGCATCGACCGGACCGCGATCGCCGGTGTCCAGGACAAGGTCTCCGCGGCGATGATCAACGTTCCGGTGGCGCGGGGGCATGACCGGTACCTGCTCAAGCTGGACCCCCCGGAGTTTCCGCACCTCGTGGCCAACGAGGCGTTCTTCCTCGAGGCCGCCCGGCGCTCGAGGCTGGAGTGTGCCGGGGCCGAGGTGGTCTTCGACGCCACCGGAGCGTCCGGTCTGCTGGTACGGCGATTCGACCGGATCCCGGATGCGTCCGGCACTGTCGCGAGGCTCGCCCAGGAGGACGCCTGCCAGGTGCTCGCGCGCTACCCGGCCGACAAGTACCGTGTCACGACGGAGGCCGTGATCCAGGCGCTCTCGCAGCTCTGTCGGGCCAGGTCCGTGGCCGCCCTCACGCTGCTCCGCCAGTTTGCGTTCGCATACCTCTCCTGCAATGGAGACGCGCACGCTAAGAACTTCTCCGTCCGCCGGCTGTCGGACGGAGAGTGGCGCGTCACGCCGGCGTACGACCTGCCGGCGTCCCACCTCTACGGCGACACGACCATGGCCCTGAGCCTGAACGGCGGCCGCGGCGAGGACATCGGCCGGGAGGACTTCATTGCCCTCGGCGCCGCCGCCGGCCTCCGAGCCCGTGCCGTGGAACGGGCCCTGGATGAGCTCTGCGAGCGCGTCGACCTCTGGATCGACGAGCTGCCGGTCCTCCCGTTCGACCAGCGGCGGCTGCACAAGCTGCATCGCGCGATCGAGTACCGGCGCGGGCGACTGTGGCGGCGGTAGCGGGAATGGAATACCTCTCACAGTCGCGGCACCCGAGCAACTCGCCGAAGGGCTGACGCGCTACTGCGCCTGGCCCGGAACGCGCACGTCCTGCATCAGCCACCCCAGCTTTGATCGAAGCTCGGGTCGTCCAGGGGCTCAGCGCCCGTCCGCAGGGGGCGGTGATCGACGCCGAAACAGGCGCTCAGGCGCGACGGCGGCCGATCACCACGAGGACCACCCCAGCGACCAGCACGAGGCCGCCCACAACCGGCGAGATGAAGCCCCGCTCCTCGGTCGCAATCTCGATCGGGCCCAAGCTGACCTCCTGCCGGTCCCGCACGTAAGACACGCCCTGGAGGGCCACCACGAGGCCGCCCAGGACCATGAGTACGGCTCCGATGATCACGATCGGCTTCATCTCTTCCCCATAGCGTTGTGTGGATCTCAAAGCCGTCCGGCGTTGGTGACCGGCTATCTGGAAAGAGAAGCCGCGACTTCTGACGCCGCAATGGGGTCATGAGTAGAGGTCCAACGGCGGCCTCATGCCACCGCTTCCGACCGGCCAATGGGGAAAACGAAGAAGAAGTAGCGGTGCCGGTGCTCCTCGAGGAGGTTTACGCTCCGGCGAGCTGAGGCCGGCGCCCTCCCCCCGCTCCGGGTTGCCACGACCCAGATGCTCGTCGAACCAGTCCAGAATGCGCTCCCAGTAGTTGATCTTGTTCGGCGTCCGCACTGTGGATGGCCATATTGCGGCGCAGGATCTCCAGGAACACCTTGGCGTCGGTCACCAGGCGCTCCCGGCTGGCGATGGCGCGACATCTGCACCGTGCGCCGGCTGCGCGCCGTGCACGGGCGCCAGCCCGGAAGTATCTTCCGGGACGCATCAACCCGGGACCAGCAGGGCGCTCACTTCGTGACCAAGGCACCCCCGTCAGACAGCATGCACACCCGCGCGCGCGAGGTCGAGCGGGAGTTCTCCGCCCTGGAGGACTCCATCGCGCGTTACCGCTACCTGGTGGAGCTGGGGGAGCGCATGCCGCGCCTGAGCCAGGCCGAGAAGTCCGACGAAACGCGGCTGCCGGGGTGCCAGTTCGGCCTCTGGATCCTGACCGATTACGACGCGCAGCGGGACGTGCTCCGCTTCCGCGTGGATAGCGACGCCAAAATCAGCCGCGGTCTCGCGGCCCTGCTCGTTCGCGTACTGGACGGCCAGCCGCCCGCCGCCATCGCCGGCGCCTCGCTGGACTTCCTGGACACCATCGGCCTGCGCGGCCACCTGAGCGCCAACCGTACCAACGGCCTGTCGGCCATGATCGAGGAAATCCGCGCGCGCGCGGAACACTACGCAGGGGAGTCATGAGCACCGCCACCACCGCCATCTCGACCGCCGCGCTCGTGGAGCGCCTGGCCGACCCGGCCCACACCGTCATCGACGTCCGTCCGCTGGCCGCCTTCAACGGCTGGCCGCTGGCCGGGGAGGAACGGGGCGGTCACCTGCCCGGTGCCGTGAGCCTGCCGCTCCAGTGGACCCGCTACGTGGACTGGGTGGAGGCCGTGGAGGCCAAGGGCCTGGACACCGGCCGGCCCGTGACGCTCTACGGCTACACCGGGGAGGATGCCCGCGGCATGGCCGGCAAGCTGGGCCGCTTGGGCTTCAGCCAGGTGGATGTCTACGACGGCTTCCTGGACGAGTGGGTGGCCGACCCCGAACTGCCGCTGCAGCGCCTGGAGCGCTACCGCCAGCTGGTCCATCCCGCCTGGCTGCAGGAGCGGCTGGACGGTGAGGGCGGCCCACTGGTCCTCTGCCACGCTCACTTCGACAACCCGCCCGATTACGAGAAGGGCCACATCCCCGGCGCCGTGGCGCTGGACACCAACACGCTGGAGTCCCCCGAAGACTGGAACCGCCGCTCGCCCGAGGAGCTGGAGGCGGCGCTGCTCGCGCTCGGCATCCGCCACGACAGCACGGTGGTGCTCTACGGCCGCTACTCCCATCCCACCAACGAGCAGCCGGAGCCCGGGCAGAGCGCGGGCCACCTGGCGGCCATGCGCTGCGCCCTGCTCATGCTCTACGCGGGCGTGGAGGACGTGCGCGTGCTGAACGGCGGCATCCACAGCTGGGAGGAGGCCGGCCACGCCCTTTCTTCGGAAGCGACCCGGCCCGTCCCCGCGCGCGACTTCGGGCGCCAGATCCCGGCACATCCCGAGTTCGTGGTGGACGCCCCCGACGCGCGCCGGCTCATTGCCGCCGCGGATGGCGAACTGGTCAGCGTGCGCAGCTGGCGCGAGTTCATCGGGGAGGTGAGCGGCTACCATTACGTGGAGAAGAAGGGGCGTATCCCGGGCGCCATCTTCGGCAACTGCGGCAGCGACGCCTACCACATGGAGAACTACCGCAACCTGGACCACACCATGCGGGCCTTCCCCGAGGTGGCGGCGCTCTGGGCCGAGGCGGGCATCACCCCTGACAAGCACATTGCCTTCTACTGCGGCACCGGATGGCGGGCCAGCGAGGCGTTCATGAACACCTACCTCATGGGCTGGCCGCGCATCTCCATCTATGACGAGGGCTGGTACGGCTGGAGCTCGGATCCGGCGAACCCCATCGAGACGGGGGTTCCGGATTGAGGGGGTAGTGCGGCGCGCCGGACCCGGGCCCCGGGATGAAGGTTGCCCCACACGCGGACCCGCAGCATCTTGAAGCCTCGTAGCATTCCCATTGAGCAATCTCCCGGGGGCAGGCACGCGCCTGCACCGCCGATTCGATAGCACAGGCCCGGCTTCCACCGGGACGCAGGCTGGTCGGTATGGCCGAAAACGGCTCTGCGCCGCCTACCCAGTGAGTTGCTCGCCCATGACCGGACTCAAACGCCTCATCCGCGAAGCCCATCGCCGCTCCCTCTGGCAGGTGATGGGCATCTACGCGTTCACCTCCTGGGTGATCTACCAGGTGGTGCTGGCTCTGTTCGAGGGGATCGGGCTGCCGCCGTGGGTGCCGGGCACCGCGCTCGCGCTTCTCCTGGTCGGGCTGCCGATCGTCCTGGCTACGGCCTTCGTGCAGGAGGGAGGGCCCGGCCTCCGGAGCGAGGACCGCCTGGATTCCGTAGAAGGCCTGGAGAGCGCGGCCGACGCCGTGGCCGCCGAGCGGCCGCGGACGGTTGATGCGGGCACGGCACAGCGGCCGGACAGTGAGCCGCGCGGCGCGGCGTTGTTCACCTGGCGGAAGGCCGTGACCGGCGGCGTGCTCGCGTTCGCCTGCCTGGGTCTGGCGGCGAGCGGCTTCATGGGCATGCGCAGCATGGGGATCGGCCCCATGGGGACGCTCATCGCGAAGGGCGAGCTGTCGGCGAACGCGCGCATGCTCATCGCTGATTTCGGCGCGCCCGCCGCCGACTCCTCCACGGCGCTGGCCGTCACGGAGGCACTGCGCATCGACCTGCCGCAATCGCCGGTGATCCGGGTGGTGGACCAGGGGGAAGTCGGACCGGCGCTGCAGCGCATGGGGCTGGAGCCGACAGCCGCTCTCAGCGAAGCGGTGGCGCGCGAGCTGGCCGTCCGGGAGGGGATCGAGACGGTCCTCATCGGTGAGCTCAGCCCGCTCGGCACCACCACACAGCTCACCGCCCGCCTCATCGCAGCGGCGGACGGCGCCGTGCTCCTCAGCGTGCGCGAGGTGGCCGGCGGACCCGACGAGATCGTCGACGCGGTGGATAGGCTCTCGGCGCGCATCCGGGAGCGGGCGGGGGAGACGTGGAAGTCCATCCGCGCTTCGGAGCCCCTGTTGCAGGCCACGACGCGCTCCCTCGAAGCCCTACAGCTCTATTCCCGCGCCCAGCGCGCGGCCGTGCTGGAGGGGGACAATGACCGGGCGGCGGAGCTGCTCGAGGAAGCACTGGCGCTCGACAGCACGTTCGCCATGGGCTGGCGCAAGTACGGCGTGGTGCTCACCAACGCCGGCCGGCCGCGGGCGGATCGCGTCGAGGCATTCACACAGGCCCTGCGCTATTCCGACCGACTGCCGCCCCTGGAACGCTACACCACCGTGGCGTCCTACTACACCTATGTAGAGTACGACCCGCAGCGGGCCATTGACGCGTACAACGAGGTGGTCGAACGCGGTATAGCCTACTGGGGCACGTACAACAATCTGGCGTTGCTCTACTATTCGGTCGGCCGATTCGAGAACGCCGCCGCAGCCATCGATGAAGCCGTGACGCTGAACCCCACCGCGCTCGCGTTCGGGAATCAGGTGGTCCGGCGCGTGTCGGCCGGTGACCGCGCTGGCGCCGAGCAGGCGCTGGCGCGCAGAATGGATCTCTACCCGGAGCACCCGGACAATCCGTCACTCGCCGTCCGCCTGGCCTACTACCGTGGCCAGCGGGACAGCGTCCGCATCATCGCCGAGCGCGGCCTCGTGGAGGCCACCCGGGCCACCGATGAGCTGGGGCCGCTCTTCACGCTCTACGAGATGGACGAGCTCGAGGGCCGGCTGGCCGACGCGCGCAGGCGGGAGGAGCGCGCCAATCGCATCCGGCGGCAGGCGGGTGATCTGGCCGCGATTCACTCGAGCCGGTTGGGGCGGGTCAGTTGGACCATCATGATGAAGGGAGACCACGACGCGGCGCGCCGGCTCCTGGACGAGGCACTGGCGGAGATTCCGCTGGACTCCATTCCGCCGCTGGACCGCCCCTATCTCTGGATCGCTGAAGTCGAAGCCATCCTGGGCAACCCGGAGCGGGCCAGGCAGTTGCTCGCCGAGCGCGAGCGCGAGATACCGCCCGAGCTACGCCAGGGGCGGCGGGCGCGGACCTCCACGGAAGGCATGATTGCACTCACGGAGGGGCGCGAGGAGGAGGCGCTCGAGCTACTGCGGGAGGCCACGCGTGGAACCTCGGGCCTGCCGCCCACCTACGGCGACCTGGCCTGGGCGTACGATGTCACGGGGCGGGCGGACTCCGCCATCGCCGCCTATCATCGCTACGAGGATCTGCAGCACTGGAGCCGGATGGTCAATGACGACCTCTGGCTCCCCCGGGTCTACGAGCGGCTGGCCCGGCTCCACGAGGAGCGGGGAGACCGGGAGGAGGCGGTGCTCTACTACGCCCGCCTGGTCGATCTGTGGGCCGACGCCGATGCCGAGCTCCAGCCCCGCGTGGAGGCCGCGCGGCGGGCGCTGGCGCAGCTGAGCGGTGAGGGGCGCTGAGCGGCATGTCGGGTAGCAGCTGTCGGTGGCGGGCGTCTCTCAGGCCGGCGCCGCCGCCTCCAGCGCCTGCACTACCAGCTCCGTCACCTGCTCGGGCGGCGTGCCCTTCAGGTGTCCGCGCTCGATCATCGTAACCAGCGCCCCACCACTGAAGACGCCGATGCACGGTGAGGACGGCGGGTAGGGCTCGAAGAGCTCCCGCGCCCGCGCGGTGGCGTCCAGGTCGGCGCCGGCGAACACGCTGCCCATGCGATCCGGCCGCACACGCGGGAGCGCGCCCTCCAGACCCGGCCGCATGCTGCCGGCCGCGCACCCACAGATCGAATTCACGATCAGCAGCGCCGTGCCGTCCCCGGCGCCCGCCAAGAACGCGTCCACGTCCTCGGGCGTGCGCAGTTCCTCCACGCCCAGCCGCGCCAGGTCGGCGCGCATCGGGGCGATCATCATTTCCGGATAGCGGTGCTGCTGCATGCCAGTCTGCTCCTGTTGTGGGCGGGTCCGTGGCCGGATACCCGGCTGGCGCCGATCCGTGCCGAAACCGCCATGCGATGATACCGTAGGGCGGCAGGACGTAGCTGTCGAGATCCCCTGCCGCGTTCGCCTGCCACCATGGAGATCCGATGTTGCGACCACCGCAGCTCCTGGCCCTGGCCCTGGCCTTCACCCTGCTCGCGTGCGCCGCGGAGGACACCTCCCGCTGGACCGGGGCCACGGTGCGGGACAGCGCGGGCGTCACCATCGTCGAGAACGCGGGCGTCTACCCGGTGCGGGACGCGGACTGGTCGGTTTCCGCCACGCCGCTGGCCCGCGTGGACGGGGACCCGGGTGACGGCGGCGGTCTCTACCGCTTCCTCGGCGCGATTCGCCTGCCCAGCGGCACGCTCGTGGTCAATCAGGCCGGTGGCACCGAGCTGCTCTTCCTGCGTGCCGATGGCAGCCGGGTCCGGACGCTGGAAGCGAGCGGCTCCGGTCCGGGGGAATTCCGCCGCCTCGGCCTCTGGAGCGTGGTGCCGGCGCCCGACGGAGGTGTGGCCGCGCTGGATATTGAATTGGGCAAGGTGCTCGTCCTGGATTCCGTGGGGCACTTCGTGCGCGAGCTGAGTCTCGAGCGTGGACCGGGGCAGCCCCGCCTCCACGGCGTCCTGCCGGATGGCTCATTCGTGGTCACGTACTCCGGGGCATCGGAGCTCCGTGACGGCGTCTCGAGACGGGCGATCGACGTGGCCCGCCATGCGGCCGATGGCACGTTAGCCGGCGTCCTGGAGACCTTCCAGGGCAGGGGCTCCTACAGCGTGTTGCTGGACGGCCGCCGCCTGAACCCGCCCGTTCCTCTGGAGGCCGAGCCCACCATCGGCGTGGCCGGCGACGCCATCCATGTGAATGACGGACGGAGCGGCGAAATCCGGGTCTACACCGCCCACGGCACGCTCTCCCGCATCGTGCGCCGGACCAACCCGGCTCGCGCCGTGACCGATGCTGATATCGACACCTATACCGAGGACCTGGTCGGCGTACAGGGCAGCCCCGCCGATCGAGTGGCCGTGCGCATGATGTTGGCATCAGCCCCACGGCCGACCGAGCAGCCGGCCTTCTACCAGATGGTAGTCGACGGGGACGGGTACCTGTTCACCACCGAGCCCGGCTGCCCGGATCGACTGGTCTGCTGGAACGTATACGATCCCGAGGGCAGCTTCATCAGCGCCCTGGACGTGCCCCAGGGGACCGGGATCCTGCAGGTCGGCTCCGATTACCTCCTGGGCCTCACTTTCCCGGAAGTGAGCGTGCCGGTGCTGACGATCCACGCACTGCAACGGCGGTAAGCGACGGTCCCACGTCACGTTCCGCGCGTCGATCCGCCCGCGCCCCAGCGTCAGAACCTGTAACGCGCCCCCAGCTGCACCTGGAACTGGTAGGGCTCGAAGCCCACGCTGCGCAGCGTGCCGAAGCTCTCGTTGACGGCGTAGGTCACCACGCGCGCCTCGCGGTCGTAGCCCACGGGACGCACGAGCACCTGGTCCTCGGCGGCCACCACCGTGTACTGCCCCATACCCCAGTGCAGCCCGTTCAACACGTTGAAGAGGTCCAGGGTGAACTCGGCACGCTGCCCGCGCCAAGTCTCAATCTCGCGGGAAATGCGCAGGTCCAGGCTGTTCCACCAAGGATTGCGGCAGGAGTTCCGCTGCGCGATGCCGCCCATCTGCTTGCGCAGACAGTCCCTCGCGGTGAGCTGCTGCCAAGCGGCCGTGTCGGCGGCGGACGCCAGCGAAATGCTGTCTCCCAGGTAGGGCCGGTCGTTGCGGTCCAGACCGTCCGCGTTCAGGTCACCCGCCACCAGCGGCGTCCACGGCGTGCCCGACTGCAGGCGCAGCACGCCGTCCAGGCGCAGCCCCCACGGCCCTTCGATCAGCGCGCTGGCCACGATGACGTGGCGCCGCTCCGCGGAGGACGGACCCCAGGCGCCCTCCGCCGCGTCATCCGGGCCGCCGATGCGATTGGGATCGCCGGCGGTGGGCTCAAGGCCGAAGCCGTCGTAGCTCGTGCAGCAGGAGAAGGTGCTGTTGTCGTACGCCCGGTTCCAGCCGTAGCGGAGCGCGGCGTCCACCCGGTCCCAGAGGTTGCGGCGTAGCTCGAGTGAGAGGCTGAGCGCCCGCGCCTGCCCGTCGGAGCCCACGCTGAAGACGCGGTCGAAGTCCCGATCTCGCAGGCGGTTCTCGCCGGCCGGCACCCAGGGGCGGTATACGATCGGACCCGCGGGCGCGGCATAGACCGGCCGGCCTTCGCACCCCTCGCACGCCGGCTCCATGAGCGTGAACTGCTCCTCCACCAGGTTCAGGTCCCGAATGGTGTAGGCGCCCGTGGTGCGGCTCACCAGCACGTCGGCGGAGATGGCCGTGCGCGTGCCCAGCCGGGCCTCCATGCCCACGTTGGCCTTGAGGCTTCGGGGCAGCTCGAAGTCCGACGAGAAGACGGTGTAGCTGGGGCGGCCCTCGCGCTGGGTGCCGCCGGCGCACGCGGCGGGATTGCGCACGCCGCGGCCGGCGTCCAGCATGGCGCGCAGCTCGGGCGTGGGCACGCCGTCGTTGGTGCACAGGAGCTGGCGGATGGGACGTTCGGTCTCGAAGGCGTTGGCGGCCAGCACCAGCGGTGCACGGCCCATGATGAGCCCCGCGCCGCCCCGCACCAGGAAGGTCCGCGCGGCGCCGAGTTCCAGGTCGAAGGCCAGGCGCGGGGAGAGCCCCCGGAAGTCCGGCACCACGGTGGAAGAGACGCCGAACGCCTCCTCCAGCTCCGGGACGGCCTGGGGCCGCCGGTCCACCCGCGTGCCGCCCCAGCGCAGCCCGGCGCTCACGGTCAGCCGGTCGGTGGCGCGCCACTCGTCCTGCGCGTAGAGGCTCCACTCCAGCGCGTCGAAGTCGGCCACCGGCACGTCCGGCGCCGGGCAGATCACCACTTCGCCCGCGCCGTTGGGCACCAGCGGCACGGGGCAGCTCCGGGTGCGGCGCGTGTAGCGGTGCGGCTCCCCCGCGGCGAAGCGCTCCACGTTGGCAAACTCGTAGCGCCCGTTGCCCTCCTCCCAGTATGCGTAGCGCGTACCGGCCAGCAGCGTGCTGGTGCCGAACTTGAGCGCGTGGCGGCCCCGCTGGAAGGACAGATTCTCCACCAGCTGGACCTTGCTCTCCTCCAGGTGATTGCGGAAGAGCAGCGGGTCCCCGCCGAGCAGTAGCGGGTAGTGGCCGCGCCCCACCGCCGCGTCCACCGAGGTGAGGTAGATCTCCGGCAGGTAGCCGCCGGGGTCCGGCGTCCTGGGCCGGTCCTCAAAGGAGTACTGGACACGGAGCGAGTTGTTGATGGTGCCGCCCAGCGCCGAGTTCACCTCGAGCACGGCGGAACCCGTGCGGTCCCGGAAGTTGCCCGCGTGGGTGAGCGCCTGGCCCAGCTCCAGACGATCGAAGTCCTGGCGGAAGTCCGCGTGGTTGTAGCGCAGCGTGACGCGGTGGTCCTGGCTGGCGTTCCAGTCCAGGCGGCCGAAGAGGACGGTGTTGTCCTCCCGCCCCCGGCCGGGCGCCACCCACGCCGGACCCTCGGACAGGTCGTAGGCGTCATCGAACGCCCGCCCCACCGCGGCGATGGCCGCGGCGCTGTAGCCGGCCCGCTCCGCCGACAGCGTGGGCATGGGCAGCCGCCGGGCGTGCACGTCCACCCCCAGGAACCAGTGCAGCCGATCGCGCAGGACGGGGCCCGAGGCGGCCAGGCCGAACTGGCTGGTGCGGTAGTCGTCAGGAGGAAGACGGTCGAAGCCGGCGCCGGTCAGCGTTTCGCCCCGATGGAAGAAGAACGTCGTCGCTTCGAAGCTGTTGGTGCCGCTGCGGGTGACCGCGTTGACCACCCCGCCCTGGTAGTTGCCGTACTCCACGTCGAAGCCGTTGGTGATGACCTGGAGTTCGCGGATGGACTCGAGCGAGTAGGCAAAGGGGCTGCGCGAGGAGCCCTGCGTCTCGGCAAAGAAGAGGTTGCCGGCGTCCACGCCGTCCACCTGCAGCGTGGTGCCCGAGGCGCGCGCGCCGCCGATGGAGATGCGCCCGCCCGTCTCCACGTCCGGATTCGCGGTGACCAGCGGGGAGAGGGTGAGGAACTGGGTGAAGTCGCGGCCGCGGACGGGCAGGCGGACCACCGCCGCCTCCTCCACGAGCTGCACCACGCCGCCGCGGTCGAGCTGGGTGCGGCCCGCCACCTGGACACCTTGCACCGTCACGGCGGAGACCTCCAGGCGGAGGTCCAGCGTGCGCCGCTCGCCGGCGTTCAGCCGGAGCTCCGTGCGCAGCGTCTCACGGTAGCCGATGGACGCGGCGCTGACGGTGTAGGGGCCCCCGGGCGGGACCAGGGCAATGACGTAGCGGCCCTCCTCGTTGCTCAGCACTTCGCGCCGGAAGCCCGTGGTGGGGTCCTCGATGCGCACGACCGCGGCGGCCACCGGGCGCTCCTCCGCGTCGGTGACGTGGCCCACGACGGCAGCGGTGGTGGCGCGCTGCTGGGCGGCGGCCGGGGCGGCCATGAGCAGGAGGACGCCGCACGCCAGGACACCGGCCGCGGCAGGGCGCATGGCAAGCATCAGCAATGGCAGGGCCTGTCGTGACCGATGCACCATGACGTTCTCCGGGGGCGGGTGCGAGGCACACTCTGGAAACCCGCGCGTGGAAGTACCTGGACGGGCGTGCCCACTACGGGAACGATCGAGCGCGGGGGATCGGGACGCAAGCGGGGCGGGTGGACCGCACCGCTCCTCACCGGGAGCCGCAGCATGTCGATTTCGCGGCCGGCCGTTCGTAGGTAACCTGAAGGCAGCGGAGGTGCCGCGGCCGAACGCTCAAATTGAGGAGCCCACCCATGCGTTACCTGATCCTGATCTACGAGAACGAGGACACCGCCCCGCAGGATTCCGGCGAGCTCGACCGGTGGTTCGCTTACACCGAGCAGCTCAAGGAGGCCGGCGTGCTGCGCGGCGGCGAGGCGCTGCAATCCACCTCCACCGCCACGACCGTACGTCGGGTGGACGGCAAGGTGGTGACCAGCGACGGCCCATTCGCCGAGACCAAGGAGCAGCTCGGCGGCTTCTACATGGTGGAGTGCGCCGACCTGGACGAGGCCCTCAAGTGGGCGGCCAAGATTCCGAGTGTTGACCGCGGCCCCGTGGAGGTCCGGCCGATCATGGAGTTCGACCAGCCGTAGGCGTGCGGTGCGGCGGATGAGGGCAACAGGGTGAGCGCGGCCATGGTCGAGCGCGAGCAGGCGCGCGCCCGCGAAGCGCTGGAGACGGTCTTCCGGCGCGAGCGGTCGCAGATCCTGGCCGTCCTCATCCGTCTCACCGGTGACTTCGCGCTGGCCGAGGATGCCCTGCAGGAGGCGTTCGCGGAGGCGCTCCGCCGCTGGCCGCAGGACGGGGTGCCGCCGCGGCCGGGCGGTTGGATCACCACTACCGCCCGGCGGCGGGCCATCGACGTGGTGCGGCGGGCGCGCACGTTCCGACGGCGGGCTGAGGCGCTGGCCCGCCTGGAGGCGGAGCCGCCGACCGCCTTCCAGGAGCCCGTAACGCTGCCCGGCGAAGATGCTCCGCGCGACGACCGGCTCCGGTTGCTCTTCACATGCTGCCATCCGGCACTGTCGCTGGAGTCCCAGGTGGCGCTCACGCTCCGCATGGTGGCAGGGCTCACCACGCGCGAGATCGCGCGGGCGTTCCTGGCCGCGGAGTCCGCCATGGCGCAGCGGCTGGTGCGCGCCAAGCACAAGATCCGTGCGGCGGAGATCCCCTTCCGCGTGCCACCCGCCGCCGAGCTGCCTGAGCGCGTCGATGCGGTGTTGGCGGTCATCTACCTGGTGTTCAACGAGGGCTATACGTCCACGGAGGACGCCGCGCTCGTGCGCGACGAGCTGTGCGCGGAGGCGGTACGGTTGTGCCGCCTGCTGAACCAGCTGCTGCCCGGACAGGCGGCCGTGGAGGGGCTGCTGGCGCTCATGCTGCTGCACGGCGCGCGCAGCCGCGCCCGCACGGGACCGGGGGGTGAGCTGATCACGCTGGAGCGCCAGGACCGCACGCTCTGGAATCCGGCCATGATCGAGGAAGGACGCATGCTCGTGGAGCGCGCGCTGCGGCGCGGCCGTGCGGGCCCCTACCCGATCCAGGCGGCCATCGCGGCACTGCATGTGGAAGCGGAGAGCGCCGAGCAGACGGACTGGCCGCAGATCGCGGCGCTCTACGCGCTCCTGCTGCTGCGGCAGCCGGGTGCCGTGGTGGCGCTCAACCACGCGGTGGCCGTGGGCATGGCCGCCGGCCCGGCGGAGGGCCTGGCGCTGATCCATGGCCTGGACGCCGCGGGCGAGCTGCGCGGCTATCACCTGCTGCCGGCGGCGCGCGCGGAGCTACTCGTCAGGCAGGGGGATACGGCGGCGGCGGCGGACAGCTACCGGCGCGCCATAGCGGAGTGCGCCAATCCGGTGGAGCGGGCGCATCTGGAGCGGCGGCTGGGAGAGGTGGTGGGGTGAGGGGGCGGCGCGCTGCGGGGGAGGCCCGCCCAGCGTGCGAGGCCGCCAGAGGCCGGGGGGCGGTCCGCGTGTCGTGTGCGCACGACCACAACGGGACACTTATATCTGCGGGGCTTTACGCGTCCAGTTCGTGTGGTTCCGCTCGCCGCCGGAGACCGTCAAGTGTGCCCCAGGAACCCTCGACTGGTCTGCCACCGCCATGGTATTCATATTGGAACAGCCAATCCGCCGCAGGCGAGCCACAGGCCGTCCCGGACCGGAGCGAAACGTGCCCCGCATGCCCAGCCACTCATTCGTCATTCTCGTCCTGACCACGGGCGCCGTCCTGTGTGCTGCATGCGGTGAGCCTGAGGCGGCGAACCAACCGACTGACGCCGTCGTCGTACGCGACAGCGCGGGCGTCCGCATCGTGGAGAACAGCCAGCCGGAGTGGTCGGCCGGGGATGGCTGGCGGGTGGCGGCGCGCCCGCGGCTGGTGCTGGGTGGTGACGAGGCGGCCGGCATCGACCATCTGATGCAGGGCGGCGTTCGCGCGCGTGGGCTGGCGGACGGTCGGATCGTGGTGGCGCAGTATCAACCCGTCAGCCTGCGCTGGTTCAGCCCGGACGGTGCTCTGCTGGCGAGCGCGGGCCAGGGACAGGGGCCGGGCGAATTTCGTTACGTCAGCTTCGTGGCTGCCGTGCAGGGCGATACGGTCGTGGCGTTTGACGCCCGGCTCGGCCGTTGGTCCGTATTCGATGAGGCCGGCGCCTTGGTGCGTGCTGTCACGCTCGACAGCCAGGAGCGCCGTGGCCTGGGCTCGTTATTGGCGGCATTCGGGCCGCTCGACGCACTCGTGGCGCATAGCTACACGGCGCCGGAGCAGGACGCCGAGCCCAACCTGCGCTTCCCTTATACCGTGGAGACGGTCCGCCTGGAACCACTCGCCGCCGATACGGTTCTGTCACTGCCGGGCGCCGAGACCTTCTTTGTCTATGTGGCCTACCCGCTGACCTGGTCCAGGTCGCCGCCGTTCGCGCGCGGGGCGTACGTCGCGGGGTCCATGACCGGCTTCGTGGCCGGCATTTCGGACCAGGATGAAGTGCGGCGCTTCTCACCGACCGGTGAACTCACGCACATCATCCGCAGGACCGCACCGTTGCCTCCGGTGGACGATCGCGCCATCGACCGCGCCATGGCCGCGGATCGGAGCCGTCACGAGGAGGAGGTGGCCGGCTATCCACCGAGCTTTCCAGCAGACAATCGGCGCATGATCCAGGGCGCCTTCACCCGCTACGTCGACGAGGTCCGCCACCCGTCCACCATGCCCGCCTTCAGCGGCCTCATGCTGAGTCGTGACGGCATCCTCTGGGTCCGGGACTATCACCCGCCGTGGGAGAGCGACGCCCCCGACACGTGGCAGGTCTTCTCGCCCGACGGGCGCTGGCTGGGGCCGGTGGAGATGCCCGCCGGCTTCACGGTTCAGGACGTGGGGCCCGGCTACGTGCTCGGCATTGAAAGGGACGAATACGACGTGGTCACGGTGGTGGTTTACGACCTGGAGGCGGCGGAGGTGGAATAGTCGGGGGGGTATGCGGGCACGTCGCACCTCACCCCATCAGCCACACTACCCCCACCGCCACCGTGCCCAGCCCCGCCACCCGCGCCAGCGCGCGCCCCAGCCGCGCAGAGCGCACCGCCGCGTGGCCGGCCACCACCCCCGCGAACATGGCGTAGAGTCCCATGGCCACGGCCGTGCCCACGCCGAAGACGAGCAGGTAGGCGGTGGACACGGCCAGCGACTCCAGACCCACGAGCGGGATCAGCGCCACGGCGGGGGCCGTGCCGGCCAGGCCGTGCAGCGCGCCGATGGCGGTAGCGGCGTGGCGGTGGTCGTGGGGCTGGTGGCGGTGCAACGGATGCACGGGCCCGGCGGGAACAGACGGCGCTTCCCCGCTCGGCCACGCCTGCGTCTCAGCACCCCCCGTCGCAGCCAGCACCGCTTCCGGATGCGCATGCGCATGCAGATGCACGTGCGCGGTGCCGTCCTCGTGCCGGTGGAAATGCGCGTGCAGCGTACGCGCCGTGAGCAGCACCCAGCCGCCCAGCAGGACGAGCGAGACGCCCACCAGCCGCTCCAGCCAGTGCCCCACGGCCGCGTCCACCTCGATGCGCAGCAGTACCAGCGCGCTGCCGGCCAGCAGGATCACGGCGCCGTGACCCGCGGCCCAGCGGAGCCCGTAGCCGAGCGCCTCACGACGCGCCGGCCGCCGCACCACGAAGGCGCTCACGGCGGCCAGATGGTCGGGCTCCAGGCTGTGCAGGACACCCAGCAGCAGCGCGGTGCCGAGCAGAACAGCAATTTCCAATGTACTCCTGACGCTTCCGGGGGACGTCGCTTGAAAGGTGAATTGTGGAGCGCCGGGCGCCCGACGGCAATCCGTCCCGTTGTCCGCCCGCGCCCCTGGCCCTTACCTTGCCGCCCATCCGGCAGACCCCAGATCCGAGGAATGAACGTGGCGGACAAAGACAGCTTCGATATCGTGGTGATCGGTTCCGGTCCGGGCGGCTACGTGGCCGCCATTCGCGCGGCGCAGCTGGGCATGCGCGTGGCGTGCGTGGAGGCGGACGCGCTCGGCGGCGTGTGCAACAACGTGGGCTGCATCCCCACCAAGGCCATGCTGGAGAGCGCCAAGTACGCCAAGAAGGCGCCCGGGCTGAAGGACTTCGGCGTGAACGTGGGTGAGGTCACCCTGGACATAGCCATCGCGGCCAAGCGCGCCAAGAAGGTGGCCGACCAGGGCGCCAAGGGCGTGGCTTTCCTCTTCAAGAAGAACAAGATCGAGCAGGTGAGCGGCTGGGCGCGCCTGGCTGGCAAGGGCAAGGTCGTGGTCGAGGGCAAGGACGGCGAGCGCACGCTCACCGCCAAGCACATCATCCTGGCCACGGGCTCGCGGCCCAAGTCCCTGCCCATGCTGGAGATCGACGGCGACCGCGTGTGGGGCAGCGACCAGGCGGTCTTCGCGCCCGAGGCGCCGAAAAACCTTGCCATCATCGGCGCCGGGGCCATCGGCATGGAGTTCGCCGACGTCTTCAACGCCTTCGGTTCCAAGGTGACCATCATCGAGGCGCTGCCACAGGTGCTGCCGCTGGAGGACAAGGACTGCGCGGAGGTGGTGGCCAAGTCCTACAAGAAGCGCGGCATGGACATCCTCACCGACGCCCGCCTGGAGAAGGCCAACGTCACCAAGAAGGGCGTCACGCTCGAGGTGAAAGGCGCCGACGGCAAGGTGCAGAAGATCCAGGTGGACCGGGTGCTGGTGGCCGTCGGGCGGGCCCCCCTCATCGACGATCTGGGCCTGGACAAGGCGGGTGTGAAGACGGAGAAGGGCTTCATCAAGGTGGGCGAGCACCTCGAGACCACCGCCGAGGGGATCTACGCCATAGGCGACTGCGCCAAGCCCCCCCTCCTGGCCCACAAGGCCTCCCACGAGGGGATCAAGGTCGTGGAGCACATTGCCGGGGAGGGGCACGGCTGGGTGGACTATGACAACATCCCCAGCGTGACCTACTGCCATCCCGAGGTGGCGTCCGTGGGGCTGACCGAGGCGCAGGCCAAGGAGAAGGGCGTGGACTACGAGGTGGGCACCTTCCCGTGGAGCGCCAACGGGCGCGCCCGCACCGCGGGGGAGAGTGAGGGCTTCGTCAAGATCATCCGCGGCAAGAAGTACAGTGAGGTGCTCGGCGCCCACATCGTGGGGCCCAGCGCCTCCGAGCTGATCGGCGAGTTCATCCTGGGCCGCCACCTGGAGACCACGGTGGAGGAGCTGGAGGCCGCCATACACCCGCATCCCACCCTCTCGGAGGCGGTGGCCGAGGCGGCGCTGGCCGCGCTCGGGCGGGTCATCCACATGTAGCGGCTAGAAGAGTCCCACGCTCAGGCCGGCGGAGAGCAGCACCATGCCCACGTCGGCCAGGAGCTGATTCTGCAGTCCGCCGCCGGGCATCGGCGTGGTGCCCGGCGCGTGGGCAAAGAGCAGTTCGCCGCCATCCACGAGCAGCCCGCTCACGTCCAGCGAGACGGGCCAGCGCGTTCCCGCCAGAAAGACCCGCACGCCCGCGCCGCCGCCCCAGGCCAGGGCGGTGTCCGTGTCGGTGGCGCCCGTGCCGTCCGCCAGCGTCACCTCCATGTGGTTGCGCACCATCCCGCCGAAGAGGCGCAGATAGGGCTCGAACCAGCCCACGCGGAGCGCCAGGTCGGGCCCCCCGCCGGCCACGAGCAGCCGGTTGGCGCCGCGTCGGCCGGAGGCCTCGTCCCGGTGCTCTCCCAGGGGGATCCAAGCCGCGTCCCCGCGCAGCGACAGGCGCTCCCTGCGATCCACGCGCAGCCGCACGCTCGCGTCCGGGCCGTAGCCGTTGTCCAGGAAGCGACCGGCGTCACCCCGCAGCAGCGCTGCGGCCACGCCCCCGCGGACGTCCATGCGGTTCATGGCGCGCGTCTGGCCGGCGCGGCCGAACTGGGCGGCGGCGGGCTCCGTGGCGGTCGCGGCGGCCAGGGTCAGCCCGAGCAGTACGGTGAGGCGCCTGCGGCCCATCGGATCTCCTGAAGGACGGGGGTGTGGCCTGCGCTACGGTACGACCGAGATGCTACCGGGCGTGCCCTCCCGCACCTCGCCGATGATGGCGGAGGCGGGCGCGCGCAGCCGGCCGAGCGCGTGCGTGAGGCGCTGGGTCAGATCGGGAGCCACGGCAATGAGCAGGCCGCCCGAGGTCTGCGCGTCGAAGAGCAGGGTGCGCACGGGGTCCGGCAGGGGGCGCTCGAAGGTGACGTCCGCCGCGCGGTCGGCGGCGTTGCGTCGCGTGCCGCCCGGCACGTGTCCCTCCTGCGCCAGCTCGATGGCGCCGGGCAGGAACGGGACGCTGCTGGCGTGGATGCGCGCGGCCGCGCCGCTGGCGCGCAGCATGACGTGCAGGTGGCCGAGCAGCCCGTAGCCGGTCACGTCCGTGGCCGCGTGGGCGGCCGCCTCCCGCATGGCCACGGCGGCGTCCCGGTTGAGCGTGGTCATGCAGGCGAGGGCGTTCATGATGGCGTCCTCCCGGGCCACGCCGGCCTTGATGGCCGTGGCAATCACACCCGTGCCGATGGGCTTGGTGAGCACGAGCAGGTCACCGGGCCGGGCGCCCGCGTTGGTCACCAGATCGGCGGGCGCCACCTCCCCCACCACGCAGTAGCCGAACTTGGGCTCCGGGTCCTCCACCGAGTGCCCGCCCAGCACCAGGGCGCCGGCCTCGCGCATCACCGCCTCGCCACCGCGCACGATCTCCTCCAGGATGCCCTGGCCCAGGTGTTCGCGGGGGAAGCCCAGCAGATTCAGGGCAAAGAGCGGCCGGGCCCCCATGGCGTAGATGTCTGAGAGGGCATTGGCGGCCGCGATGCGGCCGAAATCGAACGGGTCGTCCACGACGGGCGTGAAGAAGTCCACCGTGGCCACCAGCGCGCGATCGGGCGCGATCCGGTAGACGGCGGCGTCATCCCCCGTGGCGGCGGACACCATCACGCGGGGGTCGTCAACGGGAACCACATGACGCAGGACCTGCGTCAGCTCGGCGGCGCCGAGCTTACACGCTCAGCCCGCGCCGTGGCTGAGCTGCGTGAGCCTCAGCCGCGGTCTCTCATCCCGTGGGGAATCCGTGTTCTCCATGGCGCGAATGTAGGGCACGCGGCAGGTTGGGTCCACGACGCCGACCATTTCGGCCGGCGGAAGTCCTGACACAGACATCCTGATCCGGAGTCCGCACGTGCAGGAACTCACGAATCCCGCTGAACTGGAAGCCCTCCGCTACCCGGTGGGCCGGCGGATGAGTACTGCCCGACCCACCGCTGCCCAGCGGGCGGCCTGGCTCGAGGAGATCGCCGCGCTGCCCGCGCGCCTGGTCGAGGCGGTCGGCGGGCTCGATGACGGGCAGCTCGACACCCCCTACCGCCCGGGCGGCTGGACGGTGCGGCAGGTGGTGCACCATCTGCCCGACAGCCACGCCAACGGCTACGTGCGCTGCTGCTTGGCGCTCACCGAGGAGAATCCCACGATCCGCCCCTACGACGAGGGGTCGTGGGCGGAGCTGCCCTTCGCGAAGCACGGCCCGATCCAGCCGTCGCTGGACTTCCTGGCCGGCGTGCACGCCCGCTGGGTGGCCACCATGGGTGCGGCCGACGAGGACGCCCTGGCCCGGACGTGGACCCACCCCGCCGAGGACGTCATCCACCGGGCGGGCGATCTGCTGGAACTCTACGCCTGGCACTCGCGGCACCATCTGGCGCACATCACGCGGCTGGCGGAGCGCATGGGGTGGTGACGCGAGCACGCCCGGCGCCGTGGATGCGGCGTCGGGCGCGGCTGCGGGGCGCGGCTGCCGGCGTGAGCCGGGTCCCTTCGCGGGAGCGTCTCCGCCGGCTTACCCGGTGCCTGTAGTAGGCGTCCAGGCGGGCGAGTCGCTGGCGGGAAAGGACTCCTCCGACGCCTCACGCACCACGTCCTCGGCGGCATCCGGATCCACGCGGCGGTAGTAGCCCTCACGCCGCGCTTCCTGCCCGGCCGCAGAATGCTCCCAGTCCTCCCCTACCGCCCCGCCAGGTCGCTCCGCGTACCGCGCGGCGGTTCGCAGGCCGTGCACCGCCAGGGCGGCACCGCCGAGCGCCGTCAGCTTGCCCAGAAAGCCTCCGCGCACCAGTCCACCGAAGAAGAGGATGGCGCCCGCGGCCACCGACCCCAACTGCTCCATATCCAGGTCGAAGTCTTCCGCCGGACCCGCTTCCACTGCCATGTGTTCCTCCGTTAGGCCTCGTGTGTGCCGAATGCCCCCGCAGCATGCAAGAACCGGTACCAACGCGGCGCGCGGCTCCGTGGGAGTAGGCCCCACGAAGCAGCCCGGAAAGTTCCGCGACGTGCGCGCCGCGCTCGCGCGGGGGGATCGCACCGCCCTATGCTGGGTATTGGGGAGCAGCGTTTCTACACAACTCATCCCGGAGGATCGATGGCACAGCACCAGCGGCGCCGCGCGGCGCAAGGCAACTCCAAGGGCGGGCCGCTCAAGGCCATGCTCGTGGGTGGGCTCATCACGGCCGGCCTCGTGGCCGTGGTGATGGTGGGTGCGAGCGAGGCGCAGGGCTCCCACCCCGAGCCGCGCGCCGACGCCACCACCGTGCAGGCGGCGCAGGTCGTGGGGCCGGAGCGTTACGCGGCCTACCCGCGCATAGCCGAGGTCTACACCCAGGCCGCCGAGATCCCCGACGTGCTGGACGGGCTCTACTGCTACTGCGACTGCTCCCAGCACGCCGATCACTACTCCCTGCTGGACTGCTTCAAGAGTGATCACGGCGCCGGCTGTGACGTCTGCCTCACCGAGGCGGCCATGGCGTACCGCCTGCACAAGGAAGGCAAGTCGCTGCAGGAGATCCGCCAGACCGTGGACGGAATCTACGGTGCCGGCTGAGCCGAGAATTCTTGTAAGCGACGTTCGACGGCGCGTCCTTCGGGGCGCGCCGTCCGTCTTCGTGGCGGCAGCGCTGTTCGTGGTGGCGCCGATGCTCCTGGCCGGCTGCGGGGGCGATCAGCCGGACCGCTGGGAGTCCCTCGGTGAGCTGCGCGCCACCGACCTGGGCGGCGGCAGGAGCGCGCCGGCGGCGGGGGTGAGCACCCGCATCCTGAACCCGCCGCGCCCGCTGGACATGGAGGACTACGCCGCGGAGCACGGCGCTGCCACCTTCCGCACGTTCATGAACAAGTGCGGCGCCTGCCACGCGGCGCCTGATCCCGCGCTGCGCACGGCGTCCGGCTGGGAGCCGCTCCTGGCCCGCATGGAAGCGCACATCGCCGCGGCGGGGCTGCTGCCGCCGCGGGCGGAGGAGCGGGACAGCATCCGCGCCTTCCTGCGGCGCCACGCGCTTGCCGCGCCGGCGGACAGCGCGGCCCGCCGGCCCTGAGTGGCCAGCGCGCGCCGCCGCCCGGCCACCGGGCCGGCCAGAAGCGCGTCCGCGGTGCGCGCCCACGGCCCTGCGCTTACGGCCCTGCGTCCAGCATGTCTGGCCGCCGGGCACCGCCCACCGCGCGCTCGGCACGGAGCGTGCACTTGCCCGCCCGCATGAACAACTCACGCGGATCGTCCCGACCCCGCGCGCGCGCCGCGCGCGCCTGGGCCCTGCCCGGCCGGCTGCTGCTGCTGGCGGTAGCGGCCTCCTCCATACACGCCTGCGCCCGCAACCCGGTCACCGGGGAGCGCGAACTGGCCCTGATCTCCGAATCGCAGGAGATCCAGATGGGCCAGCAGGGCGCTCAGCAGGTGGTCCAGAGCCTGGGCCTGGTGGAGGACCAGGCGCTCCAGCGCTATGTGGACGGCATCGGCCAGCGCCTGGCAGCCGCCTCGGAGCGTCCCGACCTGCCCTGGTCCTTCGCGGTGGTGGAGGACCCCACCCCCAATGCCTTCGCGCTGCCGGGCGGCCCCGTCTTCCTGACGCGCGGCATGATGGCGCTGATGGAGTCGGAAGCCGAGCTGGCCAGCGTCCTGGGGCACGAGATCGGCCACATCACGGCGCGTCATTCCGTGAACCAGATGAGCAAGGCGCAGCTGGCGCAGCTGGGCATGGGGCTGGGCACGGTGTTCGTGCCCGAGTTGGCCGGGATCGGTGGCCAGGTACTCGGGACAGGCTTTCAGTTGCTCTTCCTGAAGTACGGCCGGGATGACGAGCGCCAGTCGGACGAACTGGGCTTCCGCTACGCCCTGAACGCCGGCTATGACGTGCGCGAGATGGATGACGTCTTTGCGGCGCTGCAGCGGATCGGTGAGCAGCGGGGGTCGAGCCCGGTACCGTCCTGGGCCTCCACCCACCCGGCGCCCGCGGAGCGCATCGAGAACATCGGCGCCATGATCGCCGAGGTGGAACAGCGGCTCGTGGGGCTGGAAGTCGGGCACGCCACCTACCTGCACCGCATCGATGGGTTGGTCTACGGCGAGAACCCGCGCAACGGCTTCTTCCGCGACAACGTCTTCCTGCACCCCGACCTGGCCTTCCAGATGGAGTTCCCGGACGGCTGGCAGAAGCAGAACCTGCCGCGCGCCGTGGTGGCGGTGAGCCCGCAACAGGACGCGCAGATCGTGCTGGAACTGGCCGAGGGCAGCCCCGACGCGGCGCTCCGGCAGTTCCTGGGGCAGCAGGGCATCCGCACGCTGTCGAGCACCCGCGGCACCACGAACGGCAACCCCTCCGCCACGGGCCTCTTCCAGGCGGCCACGCAACAGGGCACGCTGGCCGGCGCGGTGCGCTTCATCTCCTACGGGGGCAACACCTACCAGCTCCTGGCCATCACCGGCGCGAACAACTTCGATCGTTGGGAGCGCGCCTTCGCGGGCGTGTTCGAGAGCTTCGCGCAGCTGACGGACCGGGCTACCCTGGCCGTCCAACCGAATCGGATCACGGTGGTGGAGTTGCCCACGGCCATGACGCTGAGCGCGTACAACCAGCGCTACCCGTCGGTGATTCCCCTGGAGGAACTGGCGCTCATCAACCACGTGACCAGCGCCAGTACGCGTATTCCGGCCGGGACGCTGCTCAAGCGGGTGGTCGGCGGCTAGGGCGGTTCAGGCGCGGCAGCACGCAGCGGCATTTCGGCCCCCAGGTGCCAGCTTGCCCGGCGGGCCCCCGGCCCGTTCTTTTGCGGTATGAACATCCTCTACCTGGCCGTGGGCGGGGCGCTGGGCACGCTGGCCCGCTTCGGGATGAGCGGGTGGGTGCAGGCGCGCGCCGGGCTCTTCCCGTGGGGCACCTTCTCCGTGAACATCGCGGGCGCCCTCTTCGTGGGCTTTCTCTTCCGTTATCTGCAGGACGTGAGCGCCGCCTCGGCCTGGCGGGCATTCCTGGGAATCGGTTTCGCCGGCGCGTTCACCACGTTCAGCACACTGGCGTTCGAGACCGTGGGACTCTTCCAGGAGGGCGCCTGGCGGGCTGCGGCCGGCTACGCGCTGGGCAGCCTGGTGGCGGGCGTCGTGGCGGTGCTGGCCGGCGCCGCCGCGGCGGCCGTGCTCCTCAGGACCGGAGGCTGAGAATGCAGCATCGATTCGAGGGGGAGCGCACCCTCATGCGCATCTACATCGGGGAGAACGATCGGGCGCGGCACGGCCCGTACGCCGGCAAGGCGCTCCATGAGGCGCTGCTGCTGACCTTCCGCGAGCGGGGATTCGCGGGCGCCACCGTGCTGAGGGCCATCGCCGGTTTCGGGGCCAGCGCCCGCCCCCACATCGATCGGGTGTTGCGGCTCTCGCTGGATCTGCCGATCGTCGTGGAGGTGGTGGAGACCGAGGAGCGCATCCAGGGCATCCTGCCGGAGCTGGACCGCCTGATCGACGGTGGGCTGGTCACGCTGGAGCGCGCCCACGTGATCCTGTACCGGCCGGCCCGGGAAGCCGACGAGGAGCGCTGGGAGCAGCGCGCGGAGGGGCTCACCCCGGCGCCGGACGAGGCACCGGAGGGTGGCTGAGCCCTGCGGGGCTCAACGACCGCCGAGTGCCCGCTCCAGCACCGGATCCCGGCCCGCCTCGAAGTCGGCCCAGGTAATGGGGACGGCTACATCGGGCGCCAGATAGGGCGTGGTGATCCCGGGCGCCTGGCGGAAGTACCGCGTGGAGTGCCGCACCTCGAGGCCCGAGCGCGGCAGGCGGAAGCTCTTCACCTCGCCGAAATGGTTCGGCGCCCCGCCCGTCGGCTCACCGTAGAAGGTGGGGAAGGCCAGGCGGCGGAGGGCCAGGGCGTTCAGGACGGCCGAGGACATGGTGCGGCGCCCCACCAGCACCGCCAGGCTGCCCCGTTCCCCAAGCGGGTGTGCTGAGAGGCGGGCCAGCACCGGCTCCAGCACCCGCGAGTCCCCGCCCGGATTCAGGCGAAGGTCGATCACCAGGCGCTCCACCCCGGCGCTATCGGCGGCCGCGAAGAGCGCCTCGGCGAAGGCCGCCATGGGCCGCGCCGGATCCTCCCGGCACACGTTGTACTGGAAGTAGAGCGTACGCTCGTCGGGAAGGACCGTGAACCAGTAGGGCAGCTCGCCGTGCCGGCGGTAATGCGGGCGGCGCGGGCCCTCCGGAGGTCCGCCGACCAGCCAGGTCACATCCCGCTCGGGCGGCAGCGCGGCCAGCGCCACCTCCAGCCCCTCACCATGCGCGTCCTCCAGGGTGTAGCGCACGCTGTCGGGGCTGGGCGCCAGGCCCAGGGCGTGGAGCACCGGCGCCGTGCGCAGCATGCTCATGGCACGGTGGCGGAACCAGGGCTCGTTCTCATGGGAGACCACGGTGCGGATGCGTGCCATGGCATCCGTCACAGGCACGCCGCCCACCCGGACCAGGCGCGCGCCCACGAAGGGAGCCCACAGGGGACCCACGGCGTACGCCCGGATGCCGTCGTCGAACCACTCGAAGACCATGGGGGCCACCGGCATGCCGGCCGGCAGGACCACGGCCGTGTGCGCATCCCCGGCCAGCGCGGCCAGGCGTGCCAGGCCCAGCGCCACTTCGTGATCGGCCAGGTGCGGGATGGTGTCCCGCAGTGCGGCCACCTCCGCGCGGAAGCGGGCGGGTTCGAGGTGGGTAAAGAAGTCGGGATGGCGTCGTGGTAGTTCGGCGGCCAGATGCGCCAGGTCCATGCGCCAGTGGGCGGTCCGTGCGGAGTCGGTCCGCGCGGCGTCGGGACGCCCACGTTCCTGACCGGCGCCAGGGTCGGGCGCCGTCAGCAGCGCGGCAAGGACCAGCCCGGGCGCGGCCAGGCGGCGGATGTGCTGGTAAGCGGATAGCATGATCAATCCTAGCCCCGGTTCGCGATGCGCCGCCATCGGGCAGCATCCGTCATGCGCGTGGGGGGAGCTCCGCGGCGCGCAGGGTACGCGTCAGGAGCACCGCCACCGTCATGGGTCCGATCCCGCCCGGCGCGGGCACCAACGCGTGCAAGGGCGGTGCGCCGGTGAGGTCCACATCCCCGCGGCCGCCCGCGTTGAAGTAGCCGGCGTCCACCAGCAGGGCGTCCGGCTGCAGATGGCGGGCGGCCACGGCGCCGGGGCTGCCCACGGCCGCCACCACGAGCCGGGCGGCGCCCAGGCGGTCTGCGAGCGCGGGGTCATCCGGGTGCACGCACGCGACGCGGGCTCCGGCGCGCCTCAGCCGGACGGCGAAGGGCTGGTCGTGGAGTGTACCGCGGCCCACCACCAGGGTAGGCAGCCCGGCCACGGCAATGCGGTGGTGGCGGAAGAGCGTCATCAACGCGGCGGCGGCGGCGGGAGCCGGGCCGCCCGCCTCGAAACGCGCGAGGGCCGCCGGCCCGGACACGTCCAGGTCCTTGTCGGGGGCAAGTGCCGCTGCGGCGGCGTCTCCAGCCACGGCCGCCGGCAGGGGGTACTGCAGGAGGATGCCGTCCACGCCCGGATCCGCGGCCAGGCGCTCGAGCACGGTGTTGGTAGTCTGCGTGTCCGCCTCGGGCGGCAGCGCCTCCACGAGCACCCGCATGCCCGCCCGCTCGGCCGCCGCCGCCTTGAGCGCGGCCTGCCGGCGCGATGCGGCGTTCGCCCCGTCGAGTACGGAAACCAGTGTGGGCACGCGCCCCAGCCGTGCGGCCAGGCGTGCTGCCCGGGGGGCCAGGCGCGCCTCCAGACGGGCGGCGAGCCGCCGCCCGTCCAGGAGGCACGTCACGTCAATGGGAGCCTGGGTCAGTGTCCGCCGCCGTGCATGCTCATGCACCGCTGCATCATGCCCATCATCCCGCCCTGCATCATGCCCTCGTGGCCCATGCCCTCGTGGTTCATGCCCTCGTGGTTCATGCCCTCGTGGTTCATGCCGCTCATCATACCATGACCCTCCGCGACTTGCGCCCGCTGCTCGGGCGTCAGGAGCTCACGCGTGGCGGTCGTGAAGCCGGTGGCCGCCAGCTGGGCCTGCACCACGTGATCAGCGGCCGCACGCAGCTTTGCCTCGTACGCCTGTGCGTCGAACCCGGCCGCTCCGACCATGGCGGCGGCCTCACCCTGCGCCGTGCGCCCGGCCTCGAGGTGGCCGTGGACGCCCGCGTGCATGGCCCCCTGGAGCGCCTCCAGCTCGGCACGCTGTGCGGCGCTGAGCCCCAGCGCCTCGCCGCGCTGCAGCACCGCATGGGGGCCGGCGTGCATGGCGTCCATGAGGGGTGCGCCGCCGAGCATCATGAGGGCGCAGTGCTCCCCCTGCTGGGCGGGCGCGGCTTCACCCATGGTGCCGTGGTCGTGTCCCTGGGCCGCGGCAGGCGTAGCTACCAGGGCCATACTCAGGATGATCGCAGAGCACTTCATTGCTTCTCCATGTTCGGTGGTCGGTCATTCGTGCGTAGCGCCGCCCATACGGGCGGCTCGACGGTGTGGGTATCCGGACGCTAGTGATGTGTCGCAGAAGTCAC
>JBBDRO010000069.1:0-23605 GCA_040905425.1 Gemmatimonadota bacterium
CTCAAGGAGAGCTTCCTCGACGTCTTCACCACTCGGAGCCGCACAACCGCCGAACGGCACCTCCGCGACTGGCTCAGCTGGGCCTGCCGCTCGCGACTCCGACCCTTCGTTCGCCTCAGCCGAACCGTACGCAAGCACTTCGACGGGATCCTCGCCTTCATCGACTCAGGGCTCACCAATGCCCGCCTCGAGGGAATGAACAACAAGATCCGACTCCTCAGCCATCGGGCCTTCGGCTTCCACTCGGCCGATCCCCTCATCGCAACCATCTATCTCTGCTGCGCTGGAATAGAGCTTCCCCAGCTACAGCTGATTTAGGAGAACCCTGCTGATTACGGGCCTCGGTCTGGGCGCGGTCGCGGCGGGCGCCGGCGTCTACGAGGCCATCCTGGCGGTGCTGGTCCTGGTCGGCTTCAGTGCCGCGGGTGCCGGCATGGGGCGCCTGAACCACGTGCCGGTGCTCCGGGCGCTGGTGCGCTGGAGCCACCGCCTGAAGCTGTTCTACTACTACAACGACCCCGGCACGCCCCTGGAGCTGCTCATCCGGCCGCTCACCGGACCGGTGCTGGCGCCCTTCCGCCGTCGCGCGCGGGCGGAGGTGCGCATCTATCTGCAGATCGGCGCCGTCTTCACGCTGGTCTTCCTGCTCCTGGACCTGCTGGAAGCCGTGGTGGCCGACGGCGCGGGAGCGCTCGGGCCGCGCGGTCTGATCCGCCTGTGGATCAGGGAGGCGAGCGTCACCTTCGTGGTCATCTACGCGTTCGCCACGCCCATCGGTGCCGTGCTCACCCGCAATCTCCTGTTGCAGCGGACGCACCGCGTGCCGCGCGTCCTGGCCGGCCTGGTGGTGGCCGCGGTGGTGGTGGGGCTCCTGCCCTGATCCGGTCCGGGCATCAGCGCATGCGTGTGGCGGTGTAGCGGCGCTGGTGCGAGAGCCGGCGCAGCCGGCCCGAGATGTCCACCACGCCAGGGCGGCGGGGGGCATCGGTGCGCGCCGCGAGCGGCTTGCGGGTGTCGGGCTCGGCTGCGCCGCGCTCGGTCTGGTGCTTCATGGTTTCCTCCGCATCTATGTGAATCACGCCCGCCGGAGCGGGCAGGCCATACCGCTCGTGCGGCTTCGGCTCGATGCACTGATACTCGCGGGGAACAATGGCGCGGGGTACCGGCAGGAAGGCGGGTCCGGGCGTGCCGGAGGAAGGGGGGCAGCCGGATCCAAGGGAGGGTGCCACCCCCGACCAAAGTAGGGGGTGCGGGCCGGACGGTCAGTCCGGCGCTTCCGCCTCGCGCGCTAGCAGCGCGGCCTGCGTGCGGCTGTCCACACCGAGCTTGGCCAGGATGGCGCTTACGTGGCCCTTCACGGTGGGCAGGCTGAGGGAGAGATCCCGTGCCACCGCCTTGTTGCTGTGCCCCTCGGCGAGCAGCCGGAGCACGTCCCGCTCCCGTTCCGTGAGGACGTCCAGCGGCGAGCCCTGCGGCCCGGCCACCTGGCGCATGAGCTGCGCCTGCGCCTCCGGATGCAGCGTGGGCCGGCCCAGGGCGGCGGCTCGGATGGCGGCCAACAGGTCATCACGCCCCACGTCCTTGAGCAGGTAGCCCAACACGCCGGCCTCCACCGCCGCGCGCACCCGCGCCTGGTCCACGAAGGTGGTGAGGATGACCACCGCGGTGGGTAAGCCCTCGGCACGCATGCGCCGGGTGGCCTCGATGCCGTCCAGCTCCGGCATCACCAGGTCCAGGAGCGCCACATCCGGTCGTAGCTCCCGCGCCAGTTCGAGCGCCTCCGCTCCGTCCGCCGCCTGCCCCACGACCTGGATACCCGGCGCCTCGCCGAGCAGGAGCCGCAGGCCCTCGCGGACCACCCCGTGATCGTCGGCAATGAGTACGCTGGTGATGACGTTCATACTGCACTCCGTCCCGCTGGAATCCTGGCGTGGACCACCGTGCCCCGGCCGCCCGTGCTGCGCAGCTGTAACGTGCCCCCGATCTCGGCCGCCCGCTCGTTCATGTTGCGGAGCCCGAAGCCGCTGCCCCCCGCCGTGGTGATACCCTCCCCGTCATCGGCCACCGTGAGGCGCACGGCGCCGTTGCCGGTCACGCGCAACCGCACCCGCGCGCGCCCCGCCTTGGCGTGCTTGACGGCGTTGTGCAGCGCCTCCTGGGTGATGCGCAGGAGGGCGTGCTCGGTTTCGTAGGCCTGGCGGACGTACCCGGCGCTGTCCACGCGCACCTTCATGCCGCCCAGCACCGCCTCCGCCACCCACTCGCGCACCATGGCCGGCAGCCCCTCGCGCCGCAGCCGCGCCGCCGCCACGCCCACCTGGGAGGGCATGTCCCGGTGCACGGGCCGCGGCGGGGCCACCTCGGCGTCGGCGGGCCGCAGCTCGGCCAGCAGCTCGCGCATCTCGTCCAGCGCCAGGCGGCTCTGCTCCATGATGGTGGCCGCGCGGCGCTCCGCCTCGTCGGGATCCCGCCGCGCCGCCTCGCCGAGCGTCTGCGCCAGCAGCGTCACCCCGAAGAGGTGCTGGGTCACGCTGTCGTGGAGTTCGCGCGCCAGGCGCTGCCGCTCCTCCAGGACCGCCGCCACCTGGACGCGCTCGTAGAGGCGGGCGTTCTCGATGGCCACCGCGAGCTGGTCCGCCACGATGCCCAGCCCTGCGGCGTCCTCCTCCGCGAGCGGCTCGTTGCTCTCCACGTTGAGCACGCCCAGCAGGCGCTCGCCCACCATGATCGGCACGGCCAGCTCCGCCACGATGTCAGGCAGTCCCGGGGTGGGCACGAAGCGCGGATCGGCGCGCACGTCGTTGACCAGCACCACCTCCCGCGCACGTGCGGCGGCCCCGGTGATGCCGGCCCCGAAGGGGATACGAAGGATGAAAGGCGACGTCGCCTCATCCCCCTTCTTCCACTCCAGCCGGAATCCCGCTCCCGTCAGCGCCGTGGCATCCCCCACCCCCTCCAGGATGTCCCCCTGCCGGCCGGCCGCCGCCCGCATGACCAGTACCTCGGGCTCGTCCTCCAGCAGCGGGATGGCCACGTTGGGATAACCGAGCACCTCGTGGATGGCGTCGCAGGCCGCCTGCAGGAGCTCATCCACGCGCCGCTCGGCCGTGACCATGCGGCCCACGCGCGCGATGAGCTCCAGGCGCTCGGTGCGGCGCTGCTCGCGTTTGTAGCGGCGCGCGTTGGCAATGGCCACCGCGGCGTGGCGGGCAAAGGAGCGCAGCGTGTCCACGTCCTCCGCGCCGATGGCCCGGGGCGCACCGTCCCGCGGTTTGAAGCCCAGCCCGATGAAGCCGATCACCTGCCCCTGCCACTCGATGGGCAGGCCCAGCACACGGTCCTGCAGCATCTCGCCCCACCCCGGGCGGATGCCGGTGTCCGCGTAGCTGTCCAGGATGACCGGCTGGCCCGCCTCCAGCACGCGCCCGCCCAGTCCCGAGCCGCGCGGCATCTCGGAGCCCAGCTCCTCGGGCGGCATGTTGTGCGCGGCCTCGGTGCGCACGCGCTGGCCACTGGGGTCCGCAAGCCCGATGCTGCCGCGATCCGCGCCGATCAGCTCGCAGGCGTAGATGAGGATGCGGGTCAGGAGAGGCCGCAGCTCGAGCTCCGAGCTGATGGCCTCCACGAACGCCAGCAGGCTCTCGCGCTGTTCCAGCAGGCTGGCGGTGCCGGGCGGTGGGAGGCCCTGGCCGTGCGTCAAGGCGTGCCCGGCACCGAGAAGTGGCGGCCGAAGAGGATGGCGTTCAGCAGCAGCCGGTTCGTGCCGGTCCAGTAGCCGCGGAAGTTCACGTTGTCGACGAGCAGCACCACGCTGCCGCGGCCGAAGCCGTCCACGAGCGCGGAGGGTGAGTTGCGCAGCCGCTCCAGATTGCGCGCCGAGATGTAGCCGCTCAGGTGCGGGTCGGCGGTAAGCTGCACCACCGTGCTGTAGGGGTTGGCGCTCGGCTCGAAGAAGATGGCGTGGTCCCGCCAGACGGGCAGGGTGCGGCGCTGGTAGCCGTAGGCCAGCGGGTGGGTCACGTCCACGTCCGCCCGCCAGATGGAGCCGCCGATGGCCTGGGCGCCGCGGATCTCGTCCGCGTCCGCCCAGTCGCGGCGCTCGGCGGGAGCCTCCTCCTCCTCCTGGAAGGTACGCAGCCGGCTGTTGGGCGCGAACCCGTTGGCCACGGCCCACGTGGCGGCCGTACGCTGCGCGATCAGCGTGCCGCCGCCCCGCACCCAGGCCTTCAGCTCCTCCAGGCGCGAACCCGACAGGAAAGCGTAGCTGCCCGACGGCAGGATGATGACATCGTAGCGGTTGAAGTCCACGCGGCCCGCGTCCCCCGGATCCACCTTGGTCATGGGCAGCGCGAACTTGGTGTCCAGCAGGTGCCAGATCTGGCCGGCTTCGTAGGCGCTGATCCCCGGGCCGTGGAAGGTCAGCACGCGGGGCTCGGTGAGCGGGCGCATGTTGCGGCTGCCCAGATCCACGCCCGCGGCGGCGTAGCCGGTGCCGGTGCTCTGGAAGCGCACCCCCGCGTCGCGCGCCGCGGCCTCCACGAGCCCGTGCAATTCGTCGGGCGCGATGCCGCGCTGCACCTGCACCGGGATCGAGATGCTGCCGCGCGGATAGTCGTACGCCCCCTCGTTGGTCCGGCTCGTGAACGGCTCGAAGGCCACCTCCGCGTGCACGCCCCGCGACAGCAGGTAGTAGAGGGCGCGCGGCGCGAAGTAGTCCCGCCAGTCGAGCAGGTAGGCGTAGTCGGCCCGCGGCACGCTGCCCACGACGGGGGCGGGCACGGCCGTCACCGGCGCGCCCAGCTCGAAGTCGGTGGTGCGCACCTCCGCGTCCGGCATGTCGTACGCCAGGCTGATCGTCCAGGTGGAGGCGTCGTAGAAGGCGCTGTCCGCGTACTCGCTCGTGCGCTCGAAGATCGAGCGCACCATGCGGTACTTCGGCTGCTCGGTCGGCACGATCCAGGCGGAGCCGGGCGCAAAGGTCCGCCCGTCGTAGGTGACCTGGCGCGGCACCTCGAAGACCTCCAGGCGGTGGCGCAGCAGCAGCTCCAGGAAGAGGCGGTTCTTTGCCGCGTCCTCCGGATCACCGAAGACGTACGCCTGAACGGGAAACGCCTCGGCCTCATCGAGCGCTGTGGTGAAAAACTCGCGCTGGTACTCGAGGAGGTTCACCCGCTGCTCGTTGGCGGCGCGCACCGCCGCCAGCCCGGTGCGCAGCTGGTTGCGGATGGTGAACGCAAAGGTCAGCAGCCCGTGGTGCGGACTCTCCTGCACGTGCCCGCGCGCGCTCGCCTGCTCGAAGGTGATGGCGTAAGCGCCCAGGAACTTGGGGTAGGTGGAGCCGTACCCGGGGTAGGTGTTGTCGTACGCCTCCTTCGTGAAGTAGAGCGAACCGAGCGAGTCCAGCGCGGCCGCGTAGTAGGCGGCAAAGTCCTCCGTGATGCCGGTGTACATGCGCTCGGGGATGAGCGGGTTCCAGCTGGCGACGGGCTCGCTCGGCTCGAAGTAGTACGTGCTGGTGGTGCCCATCTCGTGGTAGTCCGTGACCACGTTCGGCAGCCAGCGGTGATGGAAGTCGATGCGCGCCACGCTCTCCGGGTTCTCCAGCGGCAGCCAGTCCCGGTTCAGGTCGAACCAGTAGTGATTCGTCCGCCCGCCCGGCCAGGCCCCGTTGTGCTCGCGGTCCAGGGGGTCCGCCACGAAGGGCGTGGCCTTGTTCATGTTGGCCCAGTGGGTGTGGCGGTCCCGGCCGTCCGGGTTGAGCGCCGGCTCGATGTGGTAGACGCCCCCCTCCAGGTAGCGCTCCACCTCCGGGGTGCGCGCGGCCACCAGCCAGTAGGCCGTGAGCAGCGCCGCTTCGCTGGAGGAGGTCTCGTTGCCGTGCACGCCATAGCCCAGGTGGACGATCACCGGCCGGTCCGCCGCGGGGACCGCCGGCTGCGCCGGATCGGCGGCGCGCAGGTGCCGCTGCCGGATCTCCTCCAGGCGCGCGTGGTTGGCCGGCGAGGTCACCGTGAGCACCGGCATCACGCGCTCCCCGTACGTGCGCCCGATCTCCTGGTAGGTGGCGCGCGCGGAGACGCGCGCCAGCTCCCGCACATAGGCCACGATCTGATCGTGCCGCGTGTGATGCGTGCCGATGTCGTAGCCCAGGAACGCCGCCGGCGTGGGCACGGCCGGATCGAAATCCTGGCCCGGGGGAAAGAAATAGTCGCTCTGCGCCGCGCCGGCCGCGGGGGCCAGGAGGAGCAGCGTGCAGACGCTCAGCAGTCGAATCGTAGTCATCTCAGCACAGGGGCGGGTTCCAAGCGACGAGGCACAATCACGTGACACGCGCGGTCCGGCATCCACGCGGATGCTACTTCATGGCGTTGAAGGCGTCCAGCACCTCGAGCAGGCTGGAGCTGGTGAACGTCACCTCGCCGTCGCCGGTCCGGCGGGCGCCGGGGAAGAGCGGCCGCTCCTCGCGCACCCTGAGCACCATGGTGTAGGGCGCGGTGAGCGCGTACGGCCGGGCGTCGGCCCGCTCGCGGATGGCGGCTTCCACGCCGGCGCGGATGGCGGCGCGCGCCGCGGCCGGAGACATGCCGAGCGCCGCGTCCGCGATCTCCCGCTTGACGGCCACGCCGCCGATCGGCCCCACGAGCTCGCGCAGCTGATCCACGATGGCGCGATCGCCCGCCACGAACACCACGGGCACGCCGTAGAGCCCGGCCACCAGGGCGTTGTAGCCGCCCTCCGGCAGCGAGACGCCATTGATGGAAAAGTCGAGCACGTTGCCAGTTGAGGTGTGCTCGAGGATGGCGTTCGGCGTGCCCGCACGGGCGTGGTAGCCGATGAACACCACGGCGTCGAAGGTGGAGTCCACGGCCTCCATCATGTTCTTGGGGCCCGTGCTCTGCCCGCGCAGCAGATGGGCGCTCGGATGCACGTCGCCGGGCAGCAGGTTGGTCTTGGCCCCGTGGGAATCCCGCACCAGGATGTAGGAGGCGTCCGCCGCGAGCGCGCCCTCGACGGCCGCGTTCGTCTCGCCGGCCATGAGCGTGCGGAAGTGTTCGTAGTCGCGGCCGGACGCGCTCACGTCACTGCTCCCCACCACGCCGGCCAGCCCCTCCATGTCCACGGAGATGAAGACCCGCGGCCCCTCCTGCCCGGCCCGCGTGCCTGCGGAGGCGGAAGCACCTATTGCATCCGGGTCGGGGCGCGCGGACACGAGCGCCAGCCGGTCCCCCGCGGGGCTCAGGGCCAGCCGGCTGACGTCCTGGAGCCTCGGATCGGCAAAGGTCACGACCTCCCGCCAGTCGCCCCTCCCCGACCATTCGTAGAGCGTGGCGCCGCGCGCAGCCAGCACCGTGCCGCGCGGCGTCCACGTGTAGTTGGCCACCCCCTCCAGCATGGGCACGAGCGGCGTGCTCCGCCGGCTGTCCACGTCCAGCCGGGTAAGCCAGCGCTGGCCGTCCCCCGCGCGGCTGAGGTAGCTCACGGCGCGCTGGCGGGGGATGGTGCGCGGCGCCGAGCCGCCCATGTCCCGGCCCACGCGGGTGGTGTCCCCCGTCTGCGTGTCGTTGAGCATGAAGGACTGGATGGAGTCGTTGATGAAGAGCGCCAGGGTGCGCTCGTCCACGAAGGTGTAGTAGCCCACGCGCGGCACGCTGCCGCGCGCCTCCTCCAGCGGCCGGCCGTCGGGCGTGAACCACCAGAGCGCGCCGGTGGACATGTCCGTGGGCCAGCGCACCACCATCAGCCGCTCGCCACCGAGCGGCAGCGTGGGGCTGTACTCGTTCTCCGGCGTATTCGTGAGCCGCGTGGAGGCGCCGGAGGCGATGTCGAAGCGGAAGATGTCCGTCTGACCGTCCCGCTCCGAGGCGTAGAGGAAGGCGCTGCCATCGGGCAGGAACCAGGGCTGATTGTCGTAGCCGTCCCGGTCGGTGGCGGGTAGCGGCGCGGTCACGTGCGTCCGGCCGTCGCGCAGCATCACGTCGGCCAGGAAGATGTCGGTGGCCGCCTGGGCGTGCAGGAGCGGCGGCGCTCCCAGGAGGACGACGGCCAGAACGGCTAGGGGCTTGTGCATGGCGTAGCGACTCCGGGAAGCTGGTGAGATGGCTGGCGGCCGTTCAGCCGGCGCAGGTGGCCGCCAGGGCGCGATCGCAAGTCTGAATCCGCTCGACGCCGCGGCGCTGGCAACACGCCAGGTGGAGCAGATCGCGCGCGCCCAGCCCCGGGTGGGTGTACGTCAGCCCGCGGGCCAGACCGAGCCGATCTGCCCCCGCGCCAGGCTCAGCGCCGCGTCCAGCGTCTCCAGTCCACCCTGATCCGGCCAGATCCGCTTCAGACCGGCTCCTCACCCGTGATGGTCAACAGCATGGCGGTCTCCTCCAGCGCGCGGATGTCCCGGGCGTGCCCCGGCCCGAAGAAGAGGAGCTGGCCGGCGCCGAGTTCGAAGACCTCCTCGCCGACGCGGTAGCGCAACCCACCCTCCAGGACCTGGAGCGTCATGGGCGCCACGGCATGGTGGGTCTCCACGTCGGAGCCTTTGGCCAGCACGGTGAGCGTGAGGCGGAAGACGCCCTCCTTGACCAGCGTCCGGCCGGAGCGGCCGCTCCGCCCGTAGTTCTCGTCACGCCGCAGCTCGTCCACGAGGTCGGCAAGATGGAAGGTGAGGTGCTCACCGGTGAGCGCGCGGCTCATGGGGCTCATGCTGCCTCCTGGGGTGGTTGGCTGACGGATCGTGGCCGGCTATTCCTCGAGCGCGTGGAGCGCGTCCGCCACGTCCTCGGCGGGCTCCGCCACATCGGGGTCCTCGCTCCGGAGGTCCTCCGCCAGAGCAGCGTGCAGACGGGGTGCCAGCGCCTCCAGGCAGGTGGGGTCGAGGAGCAGCGCCTCCTCCACGATCCGCAGGAGCGCCATGCGGCCCGCGCCGTCGACGCCGCTCCAGAGTTCCACGAAGGCTTCCGTGGCGCGGCCGTCGGAGAGCCGCTCGGCGGCGTCGGCATGGCGGCCGGACCCGACCAGCCCACCGAAGATCATCTTCTCCGCCGCCGGGCTCTGCAGCTCCACCAGCCGCCAGGCCAGCTCCGGTGCGGGGATCACGCCCACCATGACCAGCCCGTCGTCCACCACGGTCGTGGGGACCGCCCGGACTTCATACTGCGCGGCCAGTTCGGGCTCCTGGCTCACATCCACGATCTCCAGGCCGATGTGCGGGCTGGCCAGCGCCAGCGTGGCCACAGCGCGCACCTGGTGCGGGCAGGCCTGGCAGCCGGGCTCCACGAAGAGCGTGAGATCGGTATCCCGCTCCATGCGGTCCATGAGCTCCTGGACGCGCTCGACCTCCTCGGGTGTGGTCAGGGCCGCCAGGGCTTCCAGGTCCAGCATCGGTTCGTTCATGCGTGGTATGGTAGGCCACGGCGCCCGCGCAGGCGAGGGGCACGGCCTGCGAAACCGGTCTGAAAATTGCTACCAGCCCCCGCGATGACACGCAACATATGGCTCACTGCGCTGGCGCTTCTGCTGCCGCTGCTGTCCGCCTGCCAGGGCCGACGGGGACTGGAGCCCCCCGCGCCCCAGGAGATCGAGACCAGCGTCTTCCTGGTGGGCGATGCCGGGGAGCCGAACCCGCGCCAGCTCGGCCCGGCGCTCCGGCACCTGTCGGAGCAGGTCGCCGCCGCACCCGACGGGTCGGTGGTCCTGTTCCTGGGGGACAACATCTATCCGGAAGGCGTGCCGCAGGAGGGCGCGCCGGAGTGGGCCGACGCGCGCCGCCGCCTGCGGACGCAGATCCAACTCATCCCGCCGGGCGTCCGGGCCATCTTCATGCCGGGCAATCACGACTGGGGCGGGGGCCCGTTCGGCCTCTACTCGCTACGGACACAGGAGGCCTGGATTGCGGAGATGGCCGGCGGGCGCGACGTCAGCATGGTGCCCTCCAACGGCTGTCCGGGCCCGGTCCCCTTCGACGTGGGCCGCCTGCGCATGGTCATTCTGGACACCCAGTGGTGGCTGCACGACTACATCGTGCGGGACGAGCGTTCCAACTGTGATACGAACACGAGCGGCCAGGTGACGGCGGCGCTGCGCGAGCAGGTCCGGCCCACCCGTGACGACCAGATCGTGATGGTGGCGGGCCACCACCCCCTGGTCACCGGCGGCCGCCACGGCGGCTACTGCGGCATCACGGGACCCTTCCAGCGCTTTGCCGGCCGGAGCCAGGACATCATGTCCAGTGCCAACCGCACGATGCGCGATTCGCTGGAGAGCGCGTTCAGTGCGCACCCGCCGCTCATCTACGCGTCGGGCCACGAGCACACCCTGCAGGTGCTCCGGGGCGGCAGGAGTGTGCACTACCTGCTGGTGAGTGGGTCCGCCAGCAAGCGGGAGTGCGCGGTCAAGATGCGCGAGAGCTACTACGTGAGCCAGAACCGCCACGGCTTCATGCGCGTGGACCTCCTGCGGGACGGCAGTGTGTGGCTGGGCGTGTACCGGTATACGGGGCAGGGTGAGGGAGAGGGCGGCCTGTCCTATGCTCGCCTGCTGAACCCGCGCAGATGATGACGCAGCGCGAGACTCTGGCATGCCTCGGCGTAGTGGCTGCCTGTCTGGCGCCCGTGTGCCTGGTGCCGGGACAAGCCTATGCGCAGGAGCCGACCGAGGCGCAACTGCGCATCCTGCGCATCGAGTCCACCCCGATTGGCGCGCTGCCGCCGCTGCCGCTCCCCATGCCCGCCAGCCGGGATCACCACTACTGGGGCATCCGCGCCCAGGCGGGCAACCGCCACCAGGGCGGCCGCGACCTGTTGGCGCTGGCGGGCGGGATCGATCTGCAATGGCGCGGCGGCTCGATCTTCGGCGTGACGGGCGGCTACCAGAAGCGGGACTGCGCGCTGGCCGGCCCGGACTGTGGCGGGCACCTCTTCGTGGGCGGCCGCGCCCGCTTCAACGTGGTGACGGGCGGCCCCACGCTGGCCGCCCTGGTGGGTGACTACAGCGCCACCACCACGCTCGGCAGCGAGATCGGCTTCGGCTACGCGCCCGAGGTGCTGAACGGCCTGGACGCCTGCACCATCGACGTGGGCATGCCCATCTCCCTGGCCATGCTGCAGCGGGTCCGGGTGGTGACCTTTGTGACGCCCGGCGTGGTGCTGGACAGTGACTGCACGTCCGGCCCGCCCACCCGGGCCAGCTTCATTACCGGCCTGGGCGTGGGCATCCAGCAGCTCGGCCTGCGGGAACTGGACGTCTACCTGGGTCTGCAGAAGATCTTCCGGCAGGAGGCGGGCTATCAATTCGGCCTGAGCGTCACCTGGGTGCGGCTGCCGTCACTCGACCCGCCGGGGCGCTGAGCCGCCCTCACGCCCGCGTGGTGCTGAACCACTTCAGGAAGCGCTGCTCGTCGGCGGTGGTGCCCACCAGGATCAGTTCGGCGTCCGGCTCGGAGGGGAGTTCCGTCTCGGCCGGCGGGTTCGTGTGCATTCCCGTGCTGTCCTTGACCGCCACCACGTGGCAGCCCGTGTCCTGACGGATGCGGGAGTCGCGCAGCTTCACCCCCCACAGCGTCCGCGGCACGCTCACCCGGAAAAGGTCCAGCCCCTCGGCGATCATGACCACGTTGCCGCCCTCCAGGATGTTCAGGATGGCATTGGCGCCCATCGAGGCATAGGACATCACGAAGTCGGCGCCTGCCCGGTGGAGGGTGCTGACGTTGCGCTCCAGCGTGGCGCGGCTGACGATCTGGACATCCGGCCTGAGCCGGCGGCAGTAAACAGTGAGGTAGATGTTGGTGGCATCGTCCGCCGTGGTGACGATGATGGTCGGCGCTTCCGCCACGCCCGCCTGCTCCAGGCACTCCCGATCCGCCGCGCTGCCGATGATGGTGTGCTCGGGAATGCGCACCCGGTCCGGGTTCCGCTCCACGATCGTGTACTCGAGCCCGCGCTCCTCCAGGGCGGCAGCGGCCGCGCGGCCCACGCGGCCGCCCCCCAGGATGAGCACGGGGGCATCCGCGGGGCGGTAGATGGCGGTCAGCTCCGTGAACTGGAGGAGCTGCTCCTCGGTGCCGGCCAGCAGCAGCACCGTGGAGGAATTCAGCAGGGTGTCCGGACCGGGCACGGAGAAGCGACCGCGGTCCCAGGAGCCGACGGCGGTCAGCCCCGTCATTTCCCGCAGCCACCCTTCGCCCAGCGACTTGCCCACCAGCGGCGTGCCGACCACCGGCGCCTCCGCGATGATGAGATCGTCGAACTGGCCGATGACGCCGGCGCGGTGGTCCCCCGCCAGGGTGCGGCGCGCCAGGGAGCGGCCGAGGATGTCCGGCAGCTGGAGCACCGTGGTGGAACCGGCCAGCTCCAGGATGTCCACCGAGGCGGGATCCCGGGCAAAGCTCACGATGGGGACCGCGCCGTCCAGTTCGCGGACGGTGAAGGCGATGTTGGTATTCACGTGGTCATCCACGTTGGCCACCACCATGGCTGCTCGCGCCGCCCCGAGCCGCCGATAGGTATCCATGTCCTCGGGGCTGCCCAGCACCACGCGCACGCCCGTCTCCTCCAGTTCGAGTGCGCGGCCCAGATCCGCCTCGATGACGAAGCATGCGCGCCCGAGCACGGCCAGCCGCTCGAGCAGCGCGATGGCCACCGGCTCGTGGGAGGCCAGGAGGATGTGGCCCCGCACCGAGTCATCCACCTCCCGCGGCACCCGCCGGCGGGTCTGCGCCTCCAGCCACGGCGCGTAAAAGAACTGGATGAAGGTGAAGGGCAGCACGATGAGCAGGATCATCACGCCCGAGACGAGCACGAACAGGGAAAAGATCCGCCCCAGGTCACTCTGGAAGGTGATGTCCCCGAAGCCCAGCGTGGACATGACGGTGAGCGTCCAGTAGAAGCCGGTCACCCAGGAGTGGCTCTGCCCCTCGTGCTCCATGATCACGTGGAACAGGATGCTGTAGCCAACGACCAGCACCGCCAGGATGGCCATGAAGCGGACGAGCAGGCCGATGTTGCGCCGCGTCCCGGTGGTCTCCACGAAGTAGGAGAACTGCGCCGCCAGAAATTTCACGACTGTCTGTCCCGGGTTCGGTTCATGGAAACGGGCCTGGTGCCCGTGGCGAGCGGTGCCCGTCATAGTACCGGACGCAGGGTGTTTCATCCAGTGGGCCGCGCCGCCGGTGCGCCGGGAAGCCGGGCGCCACCGGGCCGCGTCACGTCCGCACCGCGGTGGGCCATACCATGCTGGCCGCGCATGTGGCCCCGCCCTTGCCGGAGAACTGGCATGACCATGCAACGTGGACTTTTCGTAACCGGTGCGCTCCTCCTGGCCCTGGCCGGGTGCGGGGAGACGGCGGATACCCTGGAAGAGGCGGTCGACATCGCGGCGGAGGGTGGCGCCAAGCACCTGCGCGAGCCCCTGCGACCCGCTGGCGACGCGCCGCGGGTGCTCGTGTTCGCGCTGGACGGCGTGGGCCACAAGGCGCTCGACGGGGCGCTGGAGCGGGGCGCGCTCCCCACGCTGGCGGCGCTGCTAGGCCACCGGGACGACTCCACCTCGTTTGCCCACGGCGTGAGCGTGGGGCCGGTGCTCACGGTGCTGCCCTCCATCACGCTCGCGGCCTGGACCACGCTCTTCACCGGCGCGCCGCCGGGCGAGAGCGGTGTGCCCGGCAACGAGTGGTTCGACCGCGAGAACGCCCGCTTCTACGCGCCCGCCCCCGTATCGGTATCCGGCCGGGCCGACGCGCTGGCCAGTCTGAACGGTCAGCTCATGGACACGCTCGTGGCCGCGCCCACGCTCTTCGAACGCGCGGACGTGCGGAGCTACGTCTCCCTCCTCACGGTGCACCGCGGAGCGGACATCCTGGCGCTGCAGGGAGTGGAGGAACTGCTGGACATGGTGGCCGCATTTCCGGAGGGCGCGGTGGGTGACGAACCGGTGGACCGGGAGCTGTACGCGGCGGTGGACCGCGGTTCGGCCACCGGCATGGCCGACCTGGTGCGGGACGAGGGGCCACCGGATCTGGGGGTGGTCTACTTCCCGGGCATCGACCTCTACACGCACGCGGCGCGCTCGCCGCTGGCCGAGCAGCAGCGCTACCTGGCCGAGGTGACTGACGCGGCCATGGCGGAGGTGCTGGACGCCTATCGCGCGGCGGGGGCGCTGGAGGGCACGTACGTCATCGTGACCGCGGACCACGGGCATACACCGGTGCTGAATGACGCCACGCATGCACTGGGCGGCGATTCGGCCTTCGCGGTGGAGGCGGCGCTGGAGGAAGCCGGCTTCCGCGTGCGGCCCGCCGAACTGGAACCCTCCTCCGAGGACCATCAGGCCGTGCTGGCCTGGCAGGGCGCGTTCGCCTACCTGTCGCTGGCGGACCGCTCTACCTGCGGAGCGGCCGGGGCCATCTGCACCTGGCCCGCGCCGCCGCGCTGGGAAGAGGACGTGCTGCCCGCGGCCCGCGCCGTGGCGAGCGCGGCGGAGAGCCACCCGTCCAGTCCGCTGGACCTGGTCATCCTGCGGCGGTCCACCGGCCCCGGGGAGAGCGCGCTCTTCGTGCTGCGAGACGGGGAGCCGGTGGCGCTTGACGCCGATCTGGCGGCGTCCCCACGGCCCGAACTCCTGGCGTTCGCCGAGCGCCTGGCCTGGCTCACCGCCGGGCCGCACGGGGACCACGCCGGGGACATCCTCCTCATGACGCGCCTGGGCGCGTCCATGGCGGAGGAGGAGCGCTACTACTTCTCGGGGCCGTACCACTCCTGGCACGCCAGCGCCGAGGCGCAGGACAGCCACGCACCGCTGCTGGTGGCCCGCGTGGACCTGCCGGGCACGGAGATCCGCTCGCGCATGGGGGCGGTGGCGGAGCGGCCGACCCAGCTGGATTTCGTGGACCTGGTGCTGCGGCTGCTGGAGCGTGCAGCGGAAGGCGCCGCGGCCGTCAGTCCGCCGTAGTGAAGGTGAAGATCATGCCGAAGCTGCCATTGGCATGCTCCCAGCCGGATCCCATGTGCGGATGGGCGCCGCCCATGCCACCCATGCCGCCGCCCATCATACCGCCGGATACCCACGTGCCACCCATATGCGCGCTCCCGTGCGTCTCGAAGTCCGTGGCACCACCGTGGGCTCCTTCCATGCCGCCGCCGAGATGTATGGTGTAGCCCGTGCCCGCCTCGAGCGGGGCGGCGGGTTCGAAGGTGAGCACGCGGCCATCCGGGGCGAGTGACCACGCCCCGGCAACCTCCGGCCCGGAGATATCACCCTCGTGCAGCGCCGCGTAGCTGGTCATGGCCGGCATGATGGCATGGTCGAACGTGATCACCACCGAACTCGTGATGGCCACGTCCACACTCCCCCCCGCGGGCTGTACGCTGAGCAGCACCACCTCCTCCTCGACGGCCGCCGGATCATCCGCACAGGCCGCCATGCCCATCATGGCCAGTACCAGGCTCCCGCCCACGAGCACCCTACCGTTCATCACCGCACACCTCTCAGTTGTTGACACTGTGACGCCGCACACGTCCGCCGCGACCCGGCCGATCAGACTCCGTATTCCGACCACGCCCCCACGGGCTGTATGACACGATACCATGGCACGCCTGAGGATGCCGTGAAACGCACATGAAGCCGTCTTCACGACGGCGGCATCGCGGCCACCCCCTTTCCTCCACCGCCAGCGGACAGGATCTTGGGTCGTAGCGCTGAGACGCCTATCCGGAACCGCGAGCACACCCAGCGCCGACACTCACCGGGAAGGAGACGGGGATGCGCATCCTCGTAGTGGAAGATGACGTGAAGGTGGCCAGCTTCCTGGAGAAGGGGCTGCGCGAGGAGGGCTACGCCGTGGACGTGGCCCACGACGGTATGGACGGCAGCCTGAAAGCGCACGTCTACGACTATGACCTGCTGGTGCTGGACGTGATGCTGCCCAACAAGACCGGCTTCGAGATCGTCCACGCCCTGCGGAAGGAGCAGAAGCGTGTTCCCGTGCTCCTGTTGACCGCGCGGGACGCCAAGGAAGACGTGGTGCGCGGTCTGGACGCGGGCGCCGATGACTACCTGACCAAGCCATTCAGCTTCGATGAGCTCCTGGCGCGGGTCCGGGCGCTCCTGCGGCGCGGTGGCGCAGTGCGTGAGGACCGGCTGATCTACCAGGACGTGGAGGTCGACCGCCTGAAGCACACCGCCGTGCGCGGCGGCCAGGACCTCAATCTCACGCCGAAGGAGCACCAGCTTCTGGAGTATCTCCTGCTGCGGCCGGAGGTGGTGGTGCGCAGAACGGAACTGCTGGAAAAGGTCTGGGACCTTCATTTCGACCCCATGAGCAATGTGGTGGACGTGCACGTGGGCAACCTCCGACGCAAGCTCCGGCAGTGCGGTCCGCCCCTGGTCCACACCGTGCGCGGCGTGGGCTACATCCTGCACCATGAATGGGACGAGGAGGAGTGAATCGGCTTGCCATCCACCTGCACCCCCGCGCCGAGCGCGCGGTGAAGCGGGAGCACCCCTGGGTCTACGCGGAGGGCATCCGCCAGCTGCGGCGCGAAGGCCGCGCGGGGGATCTGGCGGTGATCTTCGACGAGCGGGACCGCTTCCTGGCCATCGGCCTCTACGACCCCGCATCGCCCATCCGCATCCGGGTCCTGCACCGCGGCCACCCCGAGACCATCGACGCCGCCTGGTTCGCCGCTCGCCTGCGGGCCGCCTGGGAGCGGCGCGCGCCCCTGCGGGAGGAGGCAACCACCGCCTTCCGCATGGTGCACGGGGAGAACGACGGGCTGCCCGGATTGGTGGTGGACCGCTACGCCTCCAGCCTGGTGGTCAAGCTCTACACCGCCGCCTGGTTCCCGCACCTGGAGGCCGTGCTGGCGGGGCTGGAGGCGCTGCTGCCCGTGCAGCGCGTGGTGCTACGGCTGAGCCGTGCCGTGCAGCGAGAGGCCGGCGCCCCGGCCACGGCCCCCGATGGCCCGGCCCAGCAGGACAGCCGGACGCCCGGCTATGGCCAGCCACTGCACGATGGCCAGCTCCTCCGCGGCCCGGAGCTCGAGGGTCCGGTCCTCTTCCAGGAGAACGGCCTCACCTTCGAGGCCGACCTGGTGCACGGCCAGAAGACCGGCTTCTTCCTGGACCAGCGGGACAACCGCGCGCGGGTGGAGGCGCATGCCGGCGGCCGCACGGTGCTGAACGTCTTCTCCTACACCGGCGGGTTCTCCGTCTACGCGGCGCGAGGCGGCGCGCGCGAGGTGGTCAGTCTGGACGCCAGCGGACCCGCCCTGGCCGCCGCGGAGCGCAACTTCGACCACAACCGGGACGACCCGGCGGTGGCCGCCGCGCGCCACCGCACGCTGGAGGATGACGCCTTCGCGCTGCTGCCGGAGCTGGCGGGCCGAGGCGAGCGCTTCGACGTGGTGATCCTGGATCCGCCGTCCTTTGCCAAGGCGCAGGCGGAGGTGCCGGCCGCGCTGGTTAGCTACGCGCGGCTCCTCGGGCAGGGGTTGGACGTGCTCGCGCCCGGCGGCCTGCTGGTGGCGGCCTCCTGCTCCAGCCGGATCACGGCGGAGGCGTTTGGTGACCTGGTGGTGGAGGCGGGCGGCCGGGCGCGGCGCCCGCTGACCGTCCTGGAACAGACCGGACACCCGCTCGACCACCCCATCGGCTTTCCCGAAGGCGCCTACCTGAAGTGCGTCTTCGCGCGGGCTGACGAATAGGGCCGACCGATCGAGGGCCGCGCGCGCCGACGCGGACGGGTGAGGGCCGACCGCCTCAGCGTTGCGCGCTCGGACGTGCCCGGGTTGCCACGAAGCCGCCTACCACCAGGAAGAGCGCCGCCAGCATCCAGAGCAGCCAGCGGGGCGTGCCGCGCGCATACATGATGAGCCAGCTGGCGGCCAGGAAGGCCACGGCCAGCGCCTTGGCGCGCGTGGCGACGGCGCGCTCCTCCCGCCAGTCCGCCAGCGCGGGCCCCAGGCGAGGATGCTCGTGCAGCCAGTCGTGCACGCGCCGGGAGCCCTTGTTGGCCGCCCACGCCGCCAGCAGCACGAAGGGCGTGGTGGGGAGCCCCGGCACCGCCAGCCCCAGCAGCGCCAGCCCCACGAAGAGGTAGGCCAGCACGGCAAAGAACCAGCGCTGCGCCCGGGGGCGCTCGCCCTCCACCGACTCCGGCTCCCGCTGTCCGCTGCGCGCCACGGCCTGGCCTTTGCTGCCGGTCCCCTTCCATGATCACGGTCTGACAAGGTGGGCGGTGGCGGCACCCCTGCAAAGTGCCGCGCCCCCGTCACTCTGCTAGGGAGGAACATTGCGCGTCCGCACGTTCGGTGGTGTCATCCTCCTGCTTCCCCTGCTCGCGCTGCCGGGTTGCAGGCTGGAGAGCACGGCCGACGACCCGGCCACCGACGCATCGGACCCGAGTGCCCGGCCCGACCCGGGCGCCGCGCATGTGGCGGCGCTGGCCACCACGCTGGAGCGCGCCGCCGAGCTGGCCGACTCCGTGGAGGACCTGCTGCGGCCCGTGCCCCTCATGCGGCCCGCCGACGAGGAGGCGCTCCGCCGCTACCTGAACGCCAGCCACGTGACGCGCGCCCGGCAACTGGGCATCCGTGTCCGGGACGCCGAGCACATCAACTCACTCGTGGCCGCCGGTGATCTGGTGGCGCTCGCGGACAGCACGCCGCACTGGATCGTGCAGCGGGCCAGCTCCAACAGCTACGTGGTGCCGCACATGCACGCGCTGCTGGAGGAACTCGGCAAGCGCTTCCAGGACCGGCTGGAACAGATGGGGATCCCGCCCTACCGCCTCGAGATCACGAGCACCCTGCGCACGGCCGCGCAGCAGGCGCGGCTGCGGAGGGGCAATCCGAACGCCGCCGCGGGCGCGAGCTCCCACGAGTTCGGCACCACGGTGGACCTCTCCTACGCGGCCTTCGCGCCGCCGCACGATCTCCCCGAGCCGCTCCGGGTGGACGCCCCCGAGGGCATGGGCCCCTATCTGGCCCGGGCGGCGGCGGTGACGCTGGAATCGGTGTCCGCGCGCAAGTCGCTGGAGCTCAGGGCCATCCTGGGTGAGGTGCTCCGGCAGGCTCAGGCCGACGGCATCGTGCTGGTCATCTTCGAGCGCTTACAGCCCGTCTATCACATCACCGTGGCCCGCCCGCTGGCGGGCTGAAACCGGAGGTCTTCCCATGCGCAGTGCCGCGCACCTGCAGTCGCACCCACTCCACCCCATGCTGGTGGGCTTCCCGATCGCCTTCTTCCTGGGCGCGCTCCTCTTCGACGCCGCCGGCGTCCTGCTCGGCCGCCCGCCACTCTGGACCACGGGCGGCTACCTGGCCGCGCTCGGCGTGCTGAGCGCGCTCGCCGCCGCGGTGCCCGGCGTGATCGACTACGTGCGCACGGTGCCGCCGAAGAGCTCGGGAAAGCAGCGCGCCCGGCGCCACGGCATCGTGAACGTGAGCGCCACCGTGCTGCTGGCCGTCTCCTGGCTGCTGCGCGACGGCGTGGCCACCGAGCCTGGCCTGGTGGTGCTGGCGCTCGAGCTGGGCGCCGTGGCGCTCCTCTCCATGGGCGGCTGGATGGGCGGCACGCTGGTCTACCGCAACCAGATCGGCGTGGACCACCGCTACGCCGGCGCGGGCAAGTGGTCGGAGTTGCGCACGGACGCCGCGGGCCCCGTGGAGGCGGCGCGCGCCGACGAACTGGCGGTGGACCAGATGAAGCTGATCGTGGCCGGCGAGCAGCGGGTGGTCCTGGCACGCACCGAGGAGGGCTACGTGGCGTTCGACGACCGCTGCCCGCACCGGGGCGGCTCGCTGGCCGGCGGCAGCATGATGTGCGGGCGCGTGCAGTGCCCCTGGCACGGCTCGCAGTTCGAGGTGGCCAGCGGGGCCGTGCGCGCGGGGCCGGCGGAGGACGCCATACCCACCTATACCGTGGAGGAGCGCGACGGCTCCGTCTTCGTCACTCTTTAGCGCGACGCGCCGCCCGGCGGACGCCTGGTGAAGGCGGACCCGGCGTCCGGCCGGGCGCGGCCATCTTGCCAGGCCCGCCCCCCGCGTGCCACTCTAGGAGGCACCTGCCAACCCCATCCGAGGCACCTCCATGCATCCACGCGTCCGCCCACTCAACCGGCTGGCCCCCCTCATGTGCGTTCTCATGATTCTACCCGCGGGCGCCGCCGCGCAGGAAGCGCCGCGCGCCACCACGCTGGCCGGCCGCTCCGCCGTCTACGCGCCGAACGGCGCCATTGCCACCAGCCAGACGCTGGCCAGCGCGGCCGGCCTGGAGGTGCTGCAGAAGGGCGGCAACGCCTTCGACGCCGCCGTGGCCGCGGCCGCCGTGCTGAACGTGGTGGAGCCGCACATGACGGGCATCGGCGGGGACATGTTCGCCCTCGTCTGGTCGGCGGAGGATCAGCGCCTCTACGGGCTGAACGCCAGCGGCCGCTCGGGCGCGCTCATGACGCGCGCGGAGCTGGTGCGCCGCGAGCGCCGCGGCATCGGCGGCGTGGAGGCCGTGACCGTGCCCGGTGCCGTCTCCGGCTGGCACGCCCTGCTCGAGCGCTTCGGCACCCGCACGCTCGCCGAGGTGCTGCAGCCGGCCATCCGCACGGCGCGCGACGGCTTTCCCGTCTCCCCCATCATCGCCGGCCAGTGGGCCAACCTGGAGAACAAGCTGCGCAGGAACGACGCGGCCGCCGCCACCTTCCTGGTCGACGGCGAGCGCGCCCCCCGCGCCGGCGAGTGGTTCACCAACCCGGACCTGGCGGAGACCTTCCGCCAGCTGGCGCTGCACGGCCCCGACCACCTCTACGGCGGCCCCCTCGGCGAGCGCGTCGCGGCGCACGTCCAGGAACTGGGCGGCTTCCTCACCCCCGCGGACTTCGCCACCCACAAGCCGTTCTGGGTGGAGCCCATCTCCGTGCCCTACCGGGGCTACCGCCTGTGGGAGCTGCCGCCCAACAACCAGGGCATCGCGGCGCTGGAGATGCTGCGCATCCTGGAGGACTACGACCTGGCGGCCATGGGCCACAACAGCGCCGCGTACCTGCACCACCTGATCGAGGCCAAGAAGCTGGCTTACGCGGATCTGAACCGCTACGTGGCCGATCCGGCGCATCTGGACATCGATCCGCTCACTCTTCTAAGCGACGACTTCATCCGCACGCGCCGCGCGCTGCTCGACCCGCGCGGCGCCGCTGAGCGCGTGGATCCCGGGGACGCCTTCACGGCCACGGAGACCATCTACCTGAGCGTCTCCGACGCTCAGGGCAACATGGTCTCCTTCATCAACAGCGTCTTCGACTACTTCGGCTCGGGCGTGGTGGTACCGGGCACGGGGATGATCATGCAGGACCGCGGCAGCGGCTTCACCATGCGGGAGGACATGCCCAACACCGTGGCCCCCGGCAAGCTGCCCTTCCACACACTGGTGCCGGCCTTCGTGACGCGCACGAGCAATCCGGAGGGCGCCTCCACGGAGAGCGCCGGCGAGGAGCCGTGGCTGGCCTTCGGCGTCATGGGCGGCGCCATGCAGCCGCAGGGCCACGTGCAGGTGCTGCTCAACCTGCTGGTCTTCGGCATGGACGTCCAGGAAGCCATCGACGCGCCGCGCTTCCGCCACATGTCGGGGCTGCGCGTGGGGCTGGAGACGCCCATCGGCGACGAGGTGCGCGCCGCGCTCGAGGCGCTGGGCCACGAGCTGGCCGACGAAGCCAACATTGCCTTCGGGGGCGCGCAGGCGGTCATGAAGCTGGAGCGCGGCTGGGCGGCGGGCAGCGACCCGCGCAAGGACGGCAGCGCCATCGGGCACTGAAGGGGGGAGCGCCACCCGCGCCGGAGGAGCGCTACACGAACCGGGGGGAGCGTTATCCGCGACCCGTCAGTCGCTCCAGCGCCGCGCGCGCCTGCTCCGCCCGCGCGGCGAAGACGCCCTCACCGCGCTCGATCCAGCTGAGGTACTCGGCCCACGCCCGGATGGCCTCGTCCCGGTGCCCCAGCTGCTCGGCCAGACGCGCCTGCTCCCCTTCGAGTTGCGTGTGCCACCTGCCGAAATCCGGCAGGTGCACACGGCGCCGGGCGGCCTCCAGCGCCCGCTCCGGCTGGCCGAGCCGCTCCCATAGATCGATGGAAGCCAGGTCGTAGACCGCATAGAGGATCGGCGGCCGGGGCGCGCCGGCGCCGAGCGCCTCGTGGAGGTCCTCCATGCGTTGCTGCGCGTCCGGTGCCGCACGGTGGACCGCGGCGCCGGCACGCAGAAATTCGGCGCACACCTGGTCGAACGCGTTCCACCACGGGGAGCGGTCGGGGCGGACTGCCTGCTCCAGGCCCGCCGCCAGTGCCTCCGCTGTCGCAGCATCCCCCTCGGCCACGCTGAGGTGCCCGAGCACGCATTCGTTGATCGTGGCCGCCCGGGGGCCGGGCGCGGCGGGGGGGGCGGCGGCGCGCGCCGCCGCGGCAGTGCGCTCGACTTGCGGCGCCGCCCGGCGCGCGGCCTCCAGATCCCGGAGCCAGTAGATCGCATCCGTGAGCCGCGGCGCATCGCCCTCGCCGCCCGCAGCCTCGAAGACCTCTCTGGCCTCATCCACCAACGTGATACGACCGAGCCGGGTGCCCAGGAACGCCATTCCTTCCGCCACCCGCACGCGCTCCTCCTCGGTCACCGCCCGGTCGAGCTGACCGAGAAGCGCCGTGACGAACGCCTCCTCCGGCACTTCCTCCCAGCCCACGGTGGCGGCCGTCACCAGATGCAGGTATTCCAGGGTGTCGGGATCCAGCGGTGCGCCCGTGCGAGCGCCCGCCCGGCCCTGTGCGCGCGTGTGGCGGACCGCCGTGGCCATGGTCCCCGTGGAGTCCACGGCCATCAACAGATCCCCATAGCGCCGCACGCCCGCCGTGTCGCGGGCCATGTGCGCCAGCGAGAGCAGGTGAGCCAGCGGCTCCACATAGGTGGAGTCCATCTCGACGGTGCGCTCGAAGTAGCGCCGGGCCGTCTCGTACGGGTCAGGGATGCCGACCGCCTGGCCCCAATGGAGCACGCCGTCTCCGGCCAGATACTGCAGTTCCGCCAGGTCGGGCATACGCTGCGCCGCCTGGATGCGCCGTTCCACCAGATCCCGGTAGAATTCCGGCCCTTCGTCCCCCAGGAACGCTTCGAAGAAAAGCCGGTCAGGCTCGCTCAGACGGTCCAGACCGCGCCGCACGATGGCCTCCGCCCGGGTCCCGTTGTCGCTACGCAGACCCACGGCCCAGCCGCGGGCGCGGATGAGCCCCAGCGCGGCCAGCGCGAAGGTGGAATCCAGCGTGACGGCGCGGTCATAGGCGCGCACCGCCCCATCGTGATCCGCGCGCCGGAAGGCCTGCTCGCCCTCCAGGAAGGCGCGCAGCGCCGGCATCGAGGCGGTGGTGAGGCTGGCCAGCCGGTCCTCCCGGAGGCCCGACTCCGCCGCCACCAGGCGGGCAGCGATGCGGTCCACCAGATCGTGGAGGCTGTCCGGATGGGCGGGCAGTTCCGCCGTGTCCAGCCGGTAGCCGGTGCGCACGTCGAAGAGTCGGGCGGTGACCGTGAAGCCGCCGGGCGTGCCCACCAGTTCACCCTCCAGCAGAAGGCCCGCGCCGAAGCTGGTGGCCAGGCC
>JBBDRO010000069.1:23705-27367 GCA_040905425.1 Gemmatimonadota bacterium
TGCCCACCAGTTCACCCTCCAGCAGAAGGCCCGCGCCGAAGCTGGTGGCCAGGCCGCGCGCCTCGTCCCGATCGGGGTCCGTGTCCAGCGAGCCGAGCGTCTCCTTGATGCGGCGGCTCACGCTGCGGGGGGACACCACCGAGAGCTCGCTGCCCGCGCCACCGATGCGGGCGGCAATGAGGTCCATCAGCCCCTCGCGCAGATAACCCAGATCGGCGCTGGCGCCGGCCAGCCGGAAGGGCGTGACCACCAGCACGTTGCGATCCAGGTCCGCGCCGCGGACGCCGCGCGCCCCGGTCCACCACCAGCCGAAGCCCACAAGGGGCAGGGTCATCAACGCAGCCAGCACCAAGGTGAGGCGGCGGTGATGGTGCGGCGCAGCCGCGGATGAAGGCTGCGCAGGGACGTCGCTTTCAGGATTCAGGGAGGGTGTGCGCGTGATGCCCGTGCGGGTGATGTCGAAGGCCCACGCCAGCCCCACGACCACGGGGAAGAAGAGCGCGCCGAGCACGATGACGAAGGTCACCGTCCAATCGGGCATGCCCAGGCGCGTGAAGGTGATGTCCGCCACCTGGATGAGCAGCCACATGCCCACCAGGTAGACGACGGCCACGTTCAGCACGCGGCGGCGCTTCAGCTCGTCCACGAGCGTGACCAGGCGGGAGGGCGGTCTGTTCATGTGAGCGGTCTCTAGCGCCTTCGCAGCGCCGCCAGCGCCGCCCGCTCGCGCTCCGCCGGGATGCCGGCCCGCGAGCCCGCGCGCCGCTCCTCGGGCAGCCCGTACCACCAGTCCAGCGTGTCCCCCGCCGTCACGGCCAGTGGGCGGAAGGTCAGGCCCGCCGCGATGGCGCGGCTGTTGTCCACGCGGCCGTAGTTCAGGTTGTCCCCGCGCGGCGCGCGCCAGGCGGAGAGCTCCTGGCCCTCGCGGATGCCGTGCCCGGCCAGGAAGTCCCAGTCGGCCCAGGTGAAGGAGACCGGCGCGGCCGTCACTGCGCGCAGGCCGTAGAGGAACTCCGCGGAGCTGAGCGGCGCGGCCGGGCCCAGGGTGTTGAAGACGCCCGTGGTGCCCTGCTCCAGCGCGTGCACGTAGAACTCCACCAGGTCGCGGACGTCCATGTACTGCACGGGATCCGCAGGGTTGCCGGGCGCCAGCACCTCGCCGCCGCGATGCACGCGGTCGTACCAGTAGGTGAAGCGGTCGGTTGAATCGCCGGGGCCGGTGATGATGGACGGGCGCGTGATGGTGTAGCGGCCCTCGAAGACGCGCCGCACCTCCCGCTCGGCCAGCGCCTTCTCCGGCCCGTAGCCGGTCCACTCGGTGTCGGGCACGCCGCGCATGCCCACGGGCGCGTCCTCATCCACGTGCGCGGGGGTGAAGTCGCGGTACACGGCGCGCGTGGAGGTGAACAGGTATTGGCCCACAGAGTCACGGAGCAGCTCGGCGGTGGCCCGCACCTGCGCGGGCGTGTAGCCGGAGTCATCCACCACGACGTCCCAGCGGCCGCCGGCCAGTGCGGAGAGGTCCCCGTTCCGGTCCCCGACCAGGTTTTCCAGGCCGGCGTACTGCTCCACGAACAGCCGCGGCTCGGTGCGGCCCCGGTTGAAGAGCACGGGCGTGTGGCCGCGCTCCAGCACCGTGCGCACCAGGTGCGGGCCGATGAAGCCCGTGCCTCCCAGGATGAGGATGCGCAGCGCGCGCGGCAGCGCCTGCGCGGCGGCCCCGGCGCCGCCAGCCGGACGCGGGGCATGGGTGCTGCCCTCGAGGGTGCCGGGCAGGAGGCTGGCTCCGGCAGCGCCGAGCGCGGCCGTGCGGACGAAGTCACGACGCGTGGTTTTAGGCATGCCCGAAATTTGCCGGCCCGGGCCGGGGGAGGCAAGCGACGGCGCAGTCGGCCTGCTTGCTCAGCGCCCCTCCAGATCCACCGCCCCTGGCCAGCGGCCGCCCGCCCGCGGATATTGCCGGGCCGCCCCGCCCACCCCATGCCGAGGCTCAGCTATGCGCAGACTCCTTGCCACGCTCTCCACGTGTGCCCTCCTGGCGCCCGGTGCCCTGCCGGCCCAGGACGCACCGGCCATCACCGCCATCCGCGCCGGCGCGCTCTTCGACGGCACCCGTGAGACGCTCGTCCGGAACGTCACCATTCTGGTCAGCGACGGTCGCATCCTCGAGGTCGGTCCCGACGTCACCATTCCGGCCGGCGCCGAGCGCATCGATCTGTCCGGCTGGACGGTGCTGCCCGGGCTGATCGACCTGCACACGCACATCACCGGCGGCCCCGAGGACCTGACCGCGCCGCCGGGCTCCTTCCTCTACACGCAGTATCCCGAGTACCCCGTGCTGAAGGGCGCCGTGAATGCCCACACCACCCTCCTGGCGGGCTTCACCACCATCCGCGACGTGGGCGGTCCGGGCACGGCCGCGCAGGCGCTGCGGGACGCCATCGCCAACGGGCTGCTGCCGGGGCCCCGCATCATCGCGGGCATCACCCTCGGCACGACGGGCAGCCACTGCGACCCCACCACCGGCATCCGCCCCGGCCACGCCGATTTCGACGCCGCCCGCACGTACGTCTACGACGGCCCCGGCGGCGCCGCGGCGGCCGTGCGGCGCGCGGTGCGCGACGGTGCGGACGTGATCAAGGTGTGCGCCACGGCCGGCGTGCTCTCCATGACGGACGACATCGGCCCCGCGCAGATGACGCCCGCCGAGCTGGAGGCGGTGGTGGCCACCGCCCGCATGCTGAACCGCCGCGTGGCCGCCCACGCCCACGGCATCGAGGGCATCCGCAACGCCGTGCGCGCGGGCATCACCACCATCGACCACGGCAGCGTGCTGGACGATGAGGTGATCGAGGAGATGAAGGAGCGCGGTACCTGGCTGGTGCTCACCATGCTGGCGCTGGAGAGCGTGGTGGAGATGGCCACGGCCGGCTCGCTGCCGCCCGGTCCCACGAAGAAGACGTTCGACATCGAGCCGCTGGTGCTCGACTCCCACCGCCGGGCCATTCGCGCGGGCGCGCCCATAGCCTTCGGCACGGACGCGGGCGTGTTCGCGCACGGCAGGAACGGCCGCGAGTTCGAGCTCATGGTGGGCGCCGGCATGAGCCCCGCGGCCGCCCTCCTGTCCGCCACCCGCAACGCCGCCGCCGCCCTCGGCCGCAGCAGCGACCTGGGCGCCATCACCGCCGGCCGCGTGGCGGACATCGTGGCCGTGCAGGGCGATCCGCTGGCGGACATCACCCTGCTGCAGGACGTGGGCTTCGTGATGAAGGGTGGCGTGGTGTATAAGGGGCCGGGTGCCGCAGCAGGGGGTCGATGAAACCGGGCGGTCCGGGCGGACCCCGGGCCGGCGGTGCGGAGCCGCCCGCCAGAGACTACCCCTTCACACTGCTCTGAGAATTTCAGGCAGCGGCGCGTGGTTGAGCCAAAATACTGTATACTGTATACTGTATTCTGGACGCCGTTTTTAATGACAATTCTGGACGGATCCATCGTAAGATGTTGCAATTCAGTGACTTGAAACCATCAAATCCGTCGAAACATATGTATTGACGACTGCTGTCCGAGGGCATTTTCCAGAGCGTCCCGAAAGGTAGGTCCACCGGCTGATCCCGGCTGATCCCGGCTGATCCCGGCTGATCCCGGCTGATCCCGGCTGATCC
>JBBDRO010000070.1:0-26460 GCA_040905425.1 Gemmatimonadota bacterium
TGTCCACGACTTCGGTGTCCGCCTCCGCCGCGGCGCTGTCCACGACTTCGGTGTCAGCCTCCGCCGCGGCGCTCTCCACGGTGTCGATGCCAGACTCCGCTTCGGCGCCCTCCTCCGCGTCGGCGTCAGGCTGCGTCCCGGCGCCGTCCTCCGCCGCGGCTGATACCGCCTCGGCCATGCTGCCCGCCACGTAACGCTGGCCGGGGTGCTTGGGCTGATCGGGATAGAGGAAGGACAGGGTGCCGGAGCCCACCAGCGGCCGGATCGCGTCCCCCACGTACGCTTCACTCCGATTCAGGAGCGCAGCCAGTTCCTTTACGGAGAGTGGTGCCCGCTGGCACAGCTCCGCCACGAGCGCGGTGAAGATCTCGGGGTCGAGTCTCCGCCGCTCCCTCGCGGGCCGCGCCACACGCTGCAGCTCTGGCCAGATGAGCGCCAGATTGTAGTCGGTTCCGTCCAAGAGCGTTTGTTCCATGGCTCAGGTTCGAACGATACACTTCAAACCTACACGCAGCCAGGCCTCCCCGCGTGGCTTCGCGCATTACGAAATCGCAATGGGGAGGCATTGTGACCGAACGATGGTCGCGCATCCGCCCAGTCCACACGACGAGATGACGGGGGCGCAGCGCCTTGTGACGGCTGCGGATTCCCGCACGCTCATGGGAATCCCGACACGGATCGCGGTGTTCCCCCGATGGCGCCGAACGCGGTTCGGTAGCAATGTTGCGTGGAGGCCGGGCAGTCGACACGCGTGCCCCGCAGCCCACGATCCGGAGGCAGACCATGCATGGTTCGGTCCTGGTGCCGCTCGACGGTTCACCGTTCAGCGAGCAGGCATTGCCGCTCGCGGCTGATCTGGCGCGTGCCCGCCGGGTCCCGTTGCACCTGGTGCATGTTCATACGCCGGTGCTCGGGGCCAGCGTGCCCGAGGCTTTCCCTGTGGTGGATCCCACCGTGGACACGGATGCCCGGGCGCGCGAGGAGGATCACCTGCGGCGGCTGGCGGAGCGCATGCAGGAGCGGGCTGGGGTGGTGGTGGACGCCACGGTCCTGGACGGGCCGGTAGTGAGTGTGCTCAACGACTTCGCGGTAGAAGCGGCAGCCGGCCTGGTGGTCATGACCACGCACGGCCGCAGCGGACTGGGTCGCGCCTGGCTCGGCAGCGTGGCCGACGGCCTGCTGCGCGCCAGCCATCGCCCGCTATTGCTGCTGCGCCCCGTGGAGGGCAAGCCGCTCGTGGATCAACTGACGCAGATCCGTCACGTCATGGTCCCGCTGGATGGATCGCCCCTGGGGGAGGCGGCCATAACCGAGGCCGTGACGCTGTCCGGACTGGTCGGGGCACGGATCACGCTGGTCCGTATCATACCACCGGTGCCCTTCCCCGATGCAGCCGCGTTCGGCGGCGTGCCCACGGACCCGACGGTGGTGGACGCCCAGCGGACGGAAGCCGCGCGCTATCTGGATGACTTGGCCACCTCGCTTCGTCCTGAGGGGGTGAGCGTGGCCACTGCGGTGAGCGTGTCATGGTCACCCGCGGCGGGCATCCTGGAACTGGCCCGCAACGCGAAAGCGGATCTGATCGCCATGGCCACGCACGGGCGCGGCGGCTGGCAGCGCGTGGCACTCGGCAGTGTGGCCGACAAGGTGGTGCGCGGGGGGCACACCCCCACGCTGGTGCTGCGGCCCGAACAGAAAGAGGAGGAGGACCGGCCGGCCTGAGCCTGGCGGATCACGATGCGGCGGATGATCCCGATTGCTGCGCGTCCTCGGGCGGAGGCGCCGTGGGCACGGTGAAGGTGAAGGTGCTTCCCTGGCCCAGCTGGCTCTCCACCCATACGGAGCCGCCGTGTGACTCCACGATCCCCTTCACGATGGAGAGGCCCAGACCCGCGCTTCCGCGCCGGGAGCGCCCCGCCTGCCAGTAGCGCTCAAAGAGAAACGGCCGCTCCTCATCCGCGATGCCCCGGCCGGTGTCCGCCACGGCCAGCCGCAGCTCCTGACCTTCCACATGGCCACGCAGTGTGATGGTGCCGCCCGCGGGTGTGAACTTGATGGCGTTGCCCAACAAGTTGGAGAGTACCTGCAGGAGCCGATCACGATCCGCCCAGGCGGTACGGTCGGTCACGACGGGCTCGACGCTCAGCTCGATGCCATGTTCCTCCGCCAGCGGGCGCGCCAGCTCCGCCGCTTCCCGGAGGAGCGCCCCCGGATCCAGACGCTCCTTGTCCAGCCGCACCTCTCCCGCCTCCAGGCGCTTGGCCTCGAGCAGGTCATTGATCAGACGTTCCATCTGCTCGGCGGACTGGCGGATTCCCTCCAGGTGCGCCCACGCGCCGCTGCCCCGCTCCTCCGCGGGGACCCTGCGCAGGAGCAGGCTGGTGCCGATGCGGATGGCGGTGAGCGGCTGGCCCAGGTCGTGGGACACGATGGCCAGGACGTCATCCCGCGCGGCCAGCGCCTGCCTGGACTCCTCGTAGAGACGCGCGTTGTCCAGCGCCAACGCCGCGCGGCGTCCAAGTTCCTCCACCAGCACCATGTCATCCTCGTCAAAGCGCCGATCGCCCGACGAGTACATGCCGATGGCGCCCAGCGTACGGCCCCGGGCCACCAGTGGAACGATCACCGCCGAGTGGATTCCGGCGGCGGTCAGCATACGCAGGTACGCCTCTTCGGGAACCGAATCCTCCAGGAGTTGGGGCGGCACCTCGCGGATGAGCTCGGAGGCGGCCGACGCGATGACGCGCAGGACCGGGTTCGGGCCCGAGGGGTCCAGCGGCGTGCGTAGCAGACCCCGGAGCATGGCTTCGCGTACCGGGTCCGCATGGGCAATCTCGAGCCTGCGCACGCCACCGTGCTCATCCACGACGTAGATCGTGCACCAGTCCGCCAGCTCCGGAATCATCACCCGCGTGATGGTCTGCAGCGTGGTCTCCGAATCCAGGGAGGCGGCCAGCCGGGCGCCGGCGCGTGCCAGGATGCGCTGGCCTTCCTCCGCCCGCCGCCGGAGTGAGATGTCTCGCAGCAGCACGGTGAAGAGCAGCCCATCCTCCAGTTCCACCCTGGAGATGGATGCCTCGGCGGGGAACTCCGTGCCGTCGCGCCGCAGCCCTGCGATCTCCTGGCGCTCCCCCATGCGGCGCGCGGCCTGGGGAGCGGCGGCAAAGCGGCGCAGGTGCTCCCCATGGCCACCCCGGTAGCGTTCCGGCAGGAGCTTCTGGAGCGGCTGGCCGCGCATCTCCTCGGCGGTCCAGCCGAAGATGTCCTCCGCGCCCTTGTTGAAGTACACAATGCGCTGCTCCTGATCCACCGAAATGATGGCGTCGGAGGCAATCTGCACGATCATGCGAAAGCGGGCGTCCGAGGAGGCGGCGCGCGCCACGGCGTCCGCCGCGGAGCGCCGCCAGGCGCGCACGAAGACGAACCCGCCCGCCAGGGCCCCGAGCGCGGCCACGACCGCCAGGCCCACGGTCGCGGTGGTCGATTCGGCCCTGCCGGCAAGGAACGCCAGCAGCACGGCGGCAAGGATCGTCAGGGACAGCACCACGGTCTGGAGCGGCCCTGGATCCGTCGTGACCGGTCGGCGGTCTGGTTTCACGAATGCTGGGATAGGGGTGATGTGCGTCCTGCCGGGCGGAACGCTAGCAGACCGGCGCGGCGCTCGCCAGGTCGGGGCGCGGCTCCCGGCTCACGCCTCGGGCGTACCGTGGCGCCGCCACACGGGGACTTCGACGCGGACCATGGTCCCACTGTTCGGCTGGCTGTCGATGCTCACGCGGCCGCCCACATAGGCGGCGCGCTCCTGCATGCCGAAAAGGCCGAGCCCGCCGCCCTCGGCGGAGATGATATTGTCCACGTCGAAGCCTTTGCCGTCATCCTCCACGGTGGCCACCACCATGCCGTCCACGCGGCGAACGCGCACCGTGGCGTGGGTGGCGTCGGCGTGCCGCACCACGTTGGACAGCGCCTCCTGCACGATGCGGTAGAGCGCCAGCTCCTCCTCCTTGGAGAGGGCGGCGTTGCCCAGCGTCTGGCCCTGAACGGTCACGGGCAGGCCGGCGCCCTCCGTCATGGTGCGGGCGTAGGACTCTATGGCGGGGACCAGCCCCAGTTCGTCCAGCGCGGGTGGGCGCAGGCCCCGGGCGTACCGGCGGATACCCTCCAGTGTGCCCGCGATCTCCTGGCGCACGTCCTCCATGAGGGTGTCCAGCGGCACGATCTCGGAGCCCGTGCGCGCGATGCGCAGACGGATGAGGATGGCGGCCAGGGACTGTGCCGTGTCATCGTGCAGTTCCCTGGCAATGCGCTTCCGCTCCTCCTCCTCGGCATTCAGCGCCCGCGCCGCGATCTCGCGCAGGCGGTGACGGTAGGCGCTCAGCCCGTCGAGCATGGCGTTGAACAGCCCGATGAGCTGCTCCGTGGGCCGGTCCGCCAGCGGGGATACGGGTGCCCGTGCGTCCCAGTCGCCGTCCTGCACCCGCCGGGCGGCTTCCTCGAGCTGGGAGAGCGGCACCAGCGCCAGGTGAACGATGAGCCCGTTCACCAGCGCCGTGAGGGCCAGCGCCGCGATGACCACCGAGAGGAACCCCCCCGTAGCGTCCTCCAGGGCCCCGCGCTGTGCCGCCGGCACCGCCACGGCCAGAGCCAGCGCCACGAGCACCATGTTGGCCAGGACGATCTTCCAGAAGAGCGGTACGCGGAGGATGGCACCCAGCGCCGTCCATCCCTCGGCCGGATGCGCGTGTGGCTGCTCGAGGCGCACGTCGGGCGGCCGGGGCTGCGAGCCTCTCCCGGTCTCCGACCCCACCGGGCGGTCCTCTTCAGCCGGCAGGCCATGCAAGGTTCTCATCTCACCCTCCCCGTGCCAGGCGCACGGCGGCGATCACCACGATCAGGCCCAGGAACGCATTGGCGCGTGCCAGCAGGGCCGCTCGCCGGCGCATGCGCGTGGCGGCCGGCGTACCGGGTGCCACCCGGGAGGCCGCCGGGCCGTGGACGAAGTCATGGATGCCCTGGAAAAGGAGCATCAGCGTGACGGCCACGAGCTTCCACGCCAGCGCCGTGCCCCACGGCGTGCTCCAGAACGCGCCCGAGCTCAGCACGTCCCAGCTCAGGAACCCCCGGAACCAGAGGTTCAGCGTGCCCGTCACCACCAGCACGCCGATGGCTACCCACCCCGCGGTGCGAAAGCCCGTGCCCAACCGGCGGAAGAGTTCCGCCCTCAGCTCCGGCGGCTCCACGGTGCGCAGTACCGGTGCGCCCACCACGGCCAGGAAGAACATCCCCCCCAGCCAGAACAGGGCGGCCAGCATGTGGATCGTGACGTTCAGAAAATAGGCAGACATGGATGCTCCGCTGCGGCCGGAAGGCCCCGGAAGTAGACGCAAAGACCCACCAGCATAGCATGCAGGCGGGCCGCGGTCAGTCGGGAAAGAGCCCCGGCGTAGGAGGGGAAACCTTCGGGTCGGAGCGCTACTCGGCCTCCAGGAGCCCTGTCTGGAGGGCGAATCGTACCAGTTCCGAGCGGTGATTGAGCTTCAGCTTCTCCATGATACGGGACCGGTAGGTGTCCACCGTCTTCGGGGAGATGAACAGCTTCTCACCGATCTCGCGACTGGTGAAGCCCTCTGCCGTGAGCCCCAGGACATCACGCTCCCGCTCCGTGAGCTTCTCCAGCGGATCGTCCTCACTCGGCTCCCCCCGCACGCGGAAGCCCTGCAACAGCAGCTTGGCGGCGCTCGGGTAGAGGAAGACCTCATCGCGCGAGACGGCCCGGATGGCTCGCGTGAGGTCCTCGTCCGCGTTGGTCTTGCGCACGTAGCCGCTGCCGCCCGCCTCCAGGACCGCCAGGAGGTACTCTTCCTCGGCGTGCATGGTGAGGACCAGGGTCTTGATGCCCTTCTGCAGCGCCGCGATCTGGCGGGTGGCTTCCAGCCCGCCCATACCGGGCATGGAAAGGTCCATCACGACCAGGTCGGGGATCAGCTTCTCGGCACGTTCCACGCCCTCCTCTCCGGTGCTGGCCTCGCCGACGACTTCCATGTCATCCTCGGCGTCCAGGAGCGCGCGCAGACCCGCGCGCAGCAGCGCGTGGTCGTCCACCAGCAGGATCTTGATGGGTTTTGCCATGGCCCAATGCTCTCATGGCGGATGGCGAACGTCAAGAGTGAGGCCCCGGCGGCGGGGATGCCAGGACGGGTGGAAGCGCCGGAAGGTGATGGGGGACGTCGCTTGCTCGACGATCCTTAAGGGACCGCCGCACGCGCCGCATGCGCGCCGTGCCAGAGGCCCGTGAAGAAGGCGCGCGCGTGGCCGCCGAGCGTGCGGGTCCGGTAGCCGCCCTCCTGCACCACCAGCGTGGGCAGGCCGAGCGCGCCGATGGCCTCCCCATTGGCGCGAAAGTCCGCGCGCTCCAGCGACCACGTGCCCGTGGGGTCGGCGCGCGCCGGATCCAGGCCGAGCGCCACCACCAGGAAGCGTGGCGCGAACTCCCGTACGGCCCCCAGGGCCTGGCGCAGCTCCCGCAGATAACGGCTGCCGTCCACGTGCTCCGGCAGCGGGAGATTCAGGTTGCACCCCGCGCCCGAGCCGCTGCCGCGCTCGTCCCGGAAGCCGCTGAAGTAGGGGTACGCAAAGGCCGGATTGCCGTGGATCGAGACGGTGAAGACGTCATCCCGAGTCCAGAAGATATCCTGCTGCCCATTGCCGTGATGATAGTCCACGTCCAGCACGGCCACGGGGCCGTGCGCCGCGAGCGCGTGGGCCGCCACCGCCGCCGAATTGAAGTAGCAGAAGCCGCCGAAGGCGCGCCGCTCCGCGTGGTGCCCCGGCGGGCGCACCAGCGCGTAGGCCAGCCACGCGCCCGCCAGCACGCGGTCGGCCGCCGTGAGGGCGCAGTCCACGGCCCCGCGCGCCGCCGCGAAGGCGTTGCCGTTCAGCGGCGTGAAGGTATCGATGCAGTAGTAGCCCGCCTGGATGGCCAGATCCCGCGGCGGCCTGGCCGCGTTGCGGATGGGGAAGACGTACGGGTAGACGGAATCCGCCGCCGCCAGGCCCTGGCACACCCGCTTCAGGTAACGCACGTAGGCCGGATCGTGCACGGCCGTGATGGCGCTCTCCGGGTAGCGCGCCGCCGGCAGACGCTGAAAGAGACCGCTGGCGTCCAGGCTCCGCAGAATGGCGGAAATGCGCACCGGCGCCTCCACGTAGCCCCGCTCCTTTACGTGGTGAATGGCGTGGCCCTCGTTGACCACCAGGGCAATGGGGCGGGCCGGCGCCTCCACCGGCACCTCCTCCTTACGCGTGTAGCGTGGCTCCCGCAGGCGGACGGGATCGTCGCTGATCGATGCCACCACGCGCTGCACGTATTCGGGAGGGCAGACACCCGCGTAGCGGCGTTCCAGAATGGCCCGCACGATGGCGCGCGCCGTGGCGCGCGGGAGCGGCCTGTCCAGTCCCAGATCGTCGAACAGCAGGTAGGGCGGATTGCTGTCCCCCGGGCGGAGCGGCGTCTCGTAGGCCGTATTGGCCAGCGGCCGCACCCCGAAGCGCTCGTAGAAGCGCAGCCGGGCGGCGTTCTGACGCCGGGTGTCGGGGTCGGGTGAGAGGGCGGGGTCATCCGGGAGTGATTCCATGAAGATGCCCACGCAGTCGAGTGCGCGTGCCTCCGCGCGCACCTGCTGGTACAGGGCGCCCCCCACGCCGCCGCCGGTCCCGCCGCGGACCGCGGAGATGAAGTCCAGGTAACAGAAGCGCAGATCCGCGGCGTGGCGCAGCAGGGCAAAGCCGCGCACCGTCCCCTGCCCGTCATCCGCCGCGAAGAGGATGGTGCGGAATTGGGCGGCCAGCGGGTTGCGCAACTGGTCGGGGAGCGCCGCCACGGTCTCCTCCGGCAGCCCCGGAAACTGCGTGCGCAGGATGTCACGCACCTGGGCCAGGACGGCACGGTCGCGCGGGTGCACGTCATCGTAGATGCGGCGGATGCGGATCATGGCTGAATCTGGCGGCGGAAATCATGCCTGGCTAGAATCGGCGGACATGATGGCAACCCTCTCTCCCGTCCAACGCCGGACTCTGCTGGCGGCACTAGTCCTGTGCGCCGCGCCTGCCGCCCTGCGCGGCCAGGCAGCGGCGGTGGACACGCAGGTGGTGGACACCACGGCCGCCGCCGCGTCAGCTGTGGTGGTGGCGGGGGACACCCTCGCGCGCATCCACGTCCGCCTGGGTCCGTATGCGGCGGCGGAGCGCGCGGCGGCCATCCAGGGCCGCATCGAGGCGCTGATCCGCGATCCGCTGGCCCGGGTGGATTCCGTGCGGGTGCGCCCCGACACGCTCACGGGTGCGCTGGACCTGGAAGCGGGCGGCGTGGTGTTGATGAGCGTGACTCCCGCGGATGCCGCCGCGGCGGGGGCGCCCATCGAGGTCCTGGCGGCGGGCCTGGCCGCCGACTTCGGCCGGACGCTACGCGCCCGCTCGGAGAGTCTCGACCGCCGCGCGCTCCTGCTGGGGGTGCTCTACAGCATCCTGGCCACCTCGGCGCTGGTGCTGCTGCTCCGCTTCCTGAACGCGTTCTTCCCGAAGTCCTACCGGCTGCTCGGGATGTGGCGCACCACGCGCCTGCCCGCCATCCGCTTCCAGGGCCTGGAACTGGTCAGCGCCGAGCGCATCTACACCGTGCTGCTGGCCGGCGCCCGGCTGCTACGCGGTGTGCTCACGCTGCTCCTGCTCTACTTCTTCGTGCCGCTGGTGCTCAGTTTCTTCCCGTGGACCCGCGGCATGGCCGACCAGCTCGTGGGCTGGGTCGTGGGTCCCTTCGTGAGGGTGCTGAACGCCAGCCTGGGCTTCATCCCGGATCTGTTCGCCATCCTGGTCATCGTGGCGGTGACGTGGTGGGTGCTGAAGCTCATCAGGCTGGTGTTCAACGCGCTGGAGAACGGCACCATCCAGGTGGCCGGCTTCTACGCGGACTGGGCGGGGCCCACCTACGGGATCGTCCGCTTCCTGGCCGTGGCGCTGGCGCTGGTCTTCATCTGGCCCTATCTGCCCGCCCACGACTCACCGCAGTTCAAGGGCGTGGCGGCGTTCCTGGGCCTGCTCGTCTCCTTCGGGTCGGCGGGCGCCGTGGGCAATATCGTGGGCGGGCTGGTGATGATCTACATGCGCCCGTTCCAGGTGGGTGACCACGTCAGGATCTCGGATACCGTGGGTGACGTGGTGGGCAAGACGCTCCTGGCCACGCGCATCCGCACACCCAAGAACGTGGACATCACCATCCCCAACGCCATGGTGCTGGGCAGCCACATCATCAACTACAGTTCCACGGCGCGCACCGGGGGCGTGATCCTGCACACCACGATCACCATCGGCTACGACGTGCCGTGGCGGAAGGTCCACGAGACCCTCATTGCCGCGGCGTCCGCCACGGCGGACGTCTGGCCGGCGCCCGAACCCTTCGTGTTGCAGACCAGCCTGGATGACTTCTACGTGGCCTACCAGTTGAACGTCTACACGGAACACGCCAGCCGGATGAACCGCCTGTATTCCGCGCTGCACCAGAACATCCAGGACTACTGCGCCGCGGCCGGCATCGAGATCATGTCCCCGCACTACGGCGCGTTGCGTGACGGCCACCAGAGCACCATTCCCGCGGGGCACCTGCCACCGGACTATCGCGCGCCCGCCTTCCGCGTGAGCGCCGTTCCCGCGGCGGAGCACGGCACGGCCCGCAAGGAAAAGCCCGCTGCACCGCCGCATGATGACCGCCAGATCGGGCTCTTTTCGTAAGCGACGTCCCGCTTCACGCTACACGCCCGGTCAACGTCCTGCGCGGAGCCGGTACACCACCACCCGGTGATGCCCTGCGGGCGCCTCCTCCACCACGGCCACGCGATTGTCTCGAATGGCCGGGCGCACCCGTTCATGGCGCGCGGCCGCGGGTGCGCTGCCCAGGAGGCGGCCCTCCGGCGAGAACACGTCCCAGCCGCGGCCCTGGCCGCCCAGCGTCTCCACCCACATGCGCCCACGCTCGTCGAAGGCAATGTGCTCCAGCGGCGGCAGGATCTCGTAGTCGCCGCGGCCCGCCGGATCGCAGGATGTGCCCATGGGCAGCTCGCCGCGCCAGTCGTCATATTCGGCGTCCAGCCGGGTGCGCATGGAGTCCGGCACGGCGGTGGGCCGATCGGGGCGGCTCACGGTGCGCATCGTGTCGCCTGCGGTGTCCAGGAAGGCAATGCGGTAGGCGTCACTCCAGGCGGTGGCCATGAGCCCGCCCGGGGCGGGCACGGCCAGGCGGCGAGGCGCCAGCGGGTCCGTCCAGAAATGGATGCTGCCGTCGTGCGAGTCGCACTCCAACCCGGTCACCACGGCGCGCTCCGGCGCGGGCGGCGGCACGATGGTGTCGAAGGGCCCGGCGCTGGTCATCAGGATGTAGCCGAGCGCGCGTTCGGCCCCGCTCGGCACCAGGCTCATCATGGCCACGATGCCGCCGCCCAGGTCGTGGAACCAGTCGGCCGTCCCCGTCATGCGCAGCATGGGCCACTGGCCGAGTTGCACGCCGCGCCGGTCGAGCAGGGAGAGGCGGCCGTTGCCCGGGTCCATGACCACCAGCGTGTCCCCCAGAAAGGCCATGGCCGGCACGCTGCGGAATTCCCCCGGCCCGCCGCCCTGGCCCCCCAGCGCCCGCACGTGCGCGCCCGCGCTGTTGAAGACCTGGATCTGGCGGAGTGCGTCGTCGGCCACGTAGACGTTGCCCGTCCGGTCCAGCGCCAGCCAGCGGATGGTGCCGAATTCGTCGGGCGCCGGATCGTCTCCCTGCCCGCCCAGGCTACCGATGACCCGCTCCGGTGCCAGCGTCCAGGGCGGGGCGGCGCCCACGTTCACCGCCCGCACCACCCCCGCCACGGTGTCCACCCGGAAGGTCTCGGCCGCGGGCGCGTCACCCGAACCGGCGCACGCGGCCAGGGCCGGGAGCGCGGTGAGGAGGAAGCAGCATCGTCGCATAACGTTCCGTGGTGGAGGGAAGCCGAGGCCGGGAGCTCAGTACAAGCGGCCGCCGAGGGGTACGTCCCGATCGGGTCGGAGGAGGATCACTTCACCGTCCTCATCCGGCACGCCCAGGACCAGCACCTCGGACATCATGGGCCCGATCTGGCGCGGCGGAAAGTTCACCACCGCCAGCACCTGGCGACCGGCAAGGCTCTCCGGCGTGTAGTGGCGGTTGAGCTGCGCGCTGGATTTGCGCGTACCCAGCTCCGCTCCGAAATCGATCCAGAGCTTGATGGACGGTTTGCGTGCCTCGGGAAAGGGCTCGGCGCGCGTCACCCGGCCCACGCGGATCTCCACGCGTTCAAAATCGCTGTACGAAATGGTCACGGCAGCTCTCCGTCCGGATGGTAGGGAACGCGATAAGTTGTTGTGGGTAAACATGTTGCGGATCACACACCCGTTCTCCCGACAGGATAAGGTATGACGCCACGCAGCCACGTTGCCACCCCTCTGCGCGCTCTTGCGGCGCTCGCCGGCGTGACGTTGCTGGCGGCGTGCTCCGACGGTGTCACGGCGCCGCCGCAGCCGGCCGCCCTCGAAGTGGCGGCGGGTGCGCGTCAGAGCGCGGCCGTGGGCAGTGCCCTGGCCACCGCTCCCGCCGTGCGGGTCGTGGACGCCGCGGGGCGCGGTGTGGGCGGCGTGGAGGTGGCCTTCAGCGTGCTGGCGGGCGGCGGCAGCGTGGCGGCCGCCACGGCCGTGACCGACCGCGCCGGTCTGGCCACCGGCGCATGGACGCTGGGCACCACCCCGGGTGTGAATGAACTGCGCGCCTCCGCCGCGGGGCTGGGCGCCGTCACCTTCACGGCCGCGGCGGTCCCCGGCGCCGCGGCGCACGTCAGCGCGCGCGCCGGAGACGGGCTGGCGGCGCTGGCGGGCTCCGTCACCGCCGAGGCGCCCACGGTGGCCGTCACGGACGCCTACGGCAACGCCGTGGCCGGCGTGAGCGTGCGCTTTGCCGTGCGCTCCGGCGGCGGCCAGGTGAGCGGCGCGAGCGCGGTGACCGACGCCAGCGGTCTGGCGAGTGTCGGTAGCTGGACGCTGGGGCAACCGGGCCTGAACGAACTCACGGCCACGGTCACTGGCCTGCCGGCCGTGGTGTTCACCGCCACCGCGCAGCTGGAACAGACCGGGGGTGGCTACGACATCGAGGTGCGTTATCTCTCGGCGTCCACGGCGCGGCAGCGCCAGGCCGTGGAGGCCGCCGTGGCCCGCTGGGAGGGCGTCATCGTGGGGGACCTGCCGGACGTACGGCTCCAGTATGACAACGTCTGCGGCCGCAGCGGACTGGCGGTGGACCAGTGGGTGGATGATCTGCTCGTGTACGTGGACTTCGACACCATCGACGGCGTGGGCAAGATTCTGGGCCAGGCGGGCCCGTGCTTCATCCGTGGCGACGGCAGCAAGCTGCCGGTGGCGGGCATCGTCATCCTGGACGGCGCCGATCTGGCCGCCATGCAGGCGGACGGCTCGCTGGATGACGTGGTACTGCACGAGATCGGTCACGTGCTGGGCATCGGGACGCTCTGGCCCACGCTGAGTCTGCTGGCCGGCGCCGGCACCTCCGATCCGTACTTCACCGGCGCGGAGGGACGGCGCGCCTTCGCCAGCGCGGGAGGCTCCAGCTATACGGGCGAGCACGTCCCGGTGGAGAACACGGGGGGCGCCGGCACGCGGGACGCCCACTGGCGGGAAAACGTGCTCGGCAACGAGCTCATGACCGGTTTCATCTCGGCGTCGGCCAATCCGCTGAGCGGACTGACCGTGGGCTCGCTCGCCGACCTGGGGTACACGGTGGCCATGAGCGCCGCGGACGGCTTTACCGTGGGTGCCGGCGGCGTGCACGGCTATCAGGCACCCGGCGCGGAGCACGTCCGGGAGCTGGTGGAGCGGCCGCTGCCCTTCCTGCCGATTCCGGTACCGACCGGCGGCTAGGCCAGAAACAGGTGGTGCATTCCGCGCCGCGGTTTTAACTTTGTGGATGTGAGACGGGGGCGCCCGACCGGGCACCACCCGCTCCATCTGCTCCTCCAAATCCAACCGGCGATGAAGCTGATGGCAGACTCGATGCGTGCCCCCCGCATGGGGGTTCTAATCTCTCTGGTGCTTGGGAGCGTGCTGCTGGCCTCCTGCAAGGACGCCACCAAGCCGCCCGTCCCCACGGAGCTCGAGAGGGTGGCCGGGGATGGCCAGAGTGCCACGGTGAATACCGCCGTCACCACGCCGCCGGCCGTGCGCGTACTGGACGAGCTCGGCAACCCCATGGCCGGAGAGACGGTGACGTTCACCGTGGTGGCGGGGGGTGGCAGCGTTGCGGGCGCCTCCGCCACGACGGACGCCACCGGCCTGGCCACGGCGGGCGCCTGGACGCTCGGCACCGCCAAGGGCGCCAACCGGCTGCGGGCCAGTTCGGGTTCGCTCAACGTGGAGTTCGAGGCCATGGGCACGGCGGCGGGCCCCGCCGACCTGGCCAGGGTGACGGGTGACGGCCAGGTTGCCCCGGTGGTGAGTGCGGTGAGCGTCAAGCCGTCCGTGCGTGTGGTGGATGAGTTCGGCAACCCGGTGGAGGGTCGCCGCGTCACCTTCGCGCCGGCCCAGAGCAGCGGCAGCGTAACGGGCGCCACGCCCAACACGGACGCCACCGGAACGGCCACCGTGGGCAACTGGACGCTCGGCTCGCAGGCGGGCACGCAGACGCTGCGCGCCACCGTGACCGGGCTGCCCGAGGTGGAGTTTACCGCCACCGCCGAACCGGGCGTTGCCACCAAGGTCATCGTGGCTTCCGGTGATGCCCAGACGGGCGCGGTGGGCAGCGCCGTGGCGGCGCCCACCGCGCGCGTGGCGGATCAGTATGGCAACGGCCGGCCCGGCCACACGGTGACCTTCACCGTGACCGGCGGCGGGGGCTCCGTAAGCGGCGCCACGGGCACCAGCGGGCCGGACGGGACCGTCACCGTGGGCGGCTGGACGCTGGGCACCCTGCCCGGGGCGAACACGCTGAGCGCCAGCGCACCCGGCCTGACACCCGTCACCTTCGCGGCCACCGCCGAGCCCGGCCCGCCCGCCAGCCTGGTCGTGGCCGCCGGGGACGCCCAGACGGCCGACCCGGGCGCGGAGGTGCCCGTGCGGCCCGCCGTGCGCGTCAATGACATTTACGGCAACGCCGTGCCCCAGGCCACGGTCACCTTCGCGGTGGCGAGCGGCGGCGGCAGCGTGAGTGGCGCCACGCAGGTGACGGACTTCACCGGCGTGGCCACCGCCGGCGGCTGGACCCTCGGCCCGAACCCGGGCCAGAACACCCTCACGGCCACGGTCTCGGGGCTGGCGCCGCTCACCTTTACGGCCACCGCCTCCACCGGGGCCGGGGGCGGCAGCGGCAGCTACTCCATCACCATCCGCTACATCAATGCGGGCACGACGGCCCAGCAGGCGGCGGTGGCCGCGGCGGTGGCGCGCTGGGAGGAAGTGATCACGGGGGACCAGGCCGATGTCCAGGTTACCGTTTCCAACGTCTGTGGCATCACCGGCCTCAACGTGGACGAGGTGGTGGATGACGTCCTCATCTACGTGGACTTCGCGGAGATCGACGGCGTGGGCAAGGTCCTGGGACAGGCCGGACCATGCCGGATCCGCAGCTCCAACGCGCTCACCACCGTGGGCATTGTCATGCTGGACGGCGCCGATCTGGCCGGCATGGAGACCAACGGCACGCTGGAGGACGTGATCCTGCACGAGATCGGCCACGTGCTGGGCATCGGCACGCTCTGGGAGACGCTGGGTCTGCTGGCCGCCAAGGTGACCAGCACCGAGCCGAACAACCTGCCTGCCTTCACCGGGGCAGCCGCGATCGCCGCCTTTGACGGCTCGGGCGGCCAGACCCACACGGGCGCCAAGGTTCCCGTGGAGAACACCGGCGGCGCGGGCACCGCCAACTCGCACTGGCGCGAGACCGTCATGACCAACGAGCTGATGACCGGCTTCATTGCCGCTGGCAACAATCCCCTCAGCCTGATCACGGTCATGTCCCTGCAGGATATCGGCTACGTGATCAATGCGGCCGTAGCGGACAGCTACACCGTGACCAACCCGGTGCGCGCCCAAGGGGACGTCGAGCAGCTGCTGCAGCTGAAGGAGTTGCCGCTGCCGTTCGCGCCGAAGGTGGACTACGACGGTCCGGTCATCCGCCGCTGAGGCGCGCTGCCTCGTAGCGCACTCGCACCTCCCGGAAGGTGGTGTCCCGCTTCAGCACCGTGAGTTCCGCGGGGTAGCGGACGACCAGGCGGCGGGCGTCTGCCCACGTCACGGAGAGCACTGTGGTGTCCGGCGTGCCGGCGGCCTGGAAGAGATTGCCGATGTCCTCCGAAACGCGGGCGCCCGCGAAGACCACCGAGAGGTTGGTGGAGGTGGCCTCCTCATCACAGATGCGGCCGAAGAGGACCGCGTCGTAGGCACCGTCGGGAGCGGGACGACGCAGCAGTTCCGTGTTCTCGCAGCGGCGGCCGGCCACTGCGCAGGCGGCGAGCAGGGGCAGCAGCAGCGCCAGCGCCGCGACGCTCGCACGGACGGTCGGGCGGATGGTAGGTGGTCGGGTCATCCTTCAGCTTCGTGGCCCCGGGCGGATGCGCTGGAAGTACGCGGCGTGGGGGCCCTGGTAGCCGCCGCGCAGTTCCTCGAACCAGGCCGGCGCCGTGACCTCGCCGGCGCCCCGGCGGGCGGTGAGCGGGTTGTGACGCTCGAAGCGCCGATCCAGCAGTACCACGTGTTCCAGCAGCACCAGGAGCGCCGTGCGCAGGTGCCCGTCCCCGAAGTTCAGCGGGTTGCCGGGCAGGTCGGCCGGGCGGTAGCGCCGGTCCTGGCCAGCCGCCGACTCCACCAGCACCGGCGCCGCGCGGCCCAGGTCATCCAGGCGTAGCTGCTCCACGAAGCGGGCCGGGCGGGGCCGCAGCACGGCGTCCCGGAATTCCTCCACGTCCCGGAGCAGGCGTTGGCGGCGGCGTGACATCTCGCGTTCGCCCACCAGCTCCCCGACGCGCTGCTCGAGCGGCCGCGTGCGCCATTCCGCTTCGGGCACACGCACCCGGCCGGGAATGCCGTGCTCGGCCTGCACCTCGTTGGCGCGCGCCTCGAGCGCGCTGCACGCCCAGATGAACGCGCCCAGTCGGCGGCGCAGACGCTCCCAGCGCAGCACCTCCTCCGGTCCCGCCATGGCGTCATCCCCGAGCGCGTCCCAGTCGGCCACGGCGCAGGTCAGAAACACCTGCGCGGGGGAGAGCGCGTCCTCGTGCTGCCGGGGGCTCATCGGTCCTCCCCGTCCCGGTCCACACGCCTGGCTGTCCGGCCCACGGCCCGCTCGAGCAGGAGACCGGCCACCACCTCGAAGAGGCCGAAAAGCGCCACCCAGTCACGCATGGGCGCCTCCATGAAGGCGTAGGCCACGCCGATGAGGAGCAGGCCGGACGCCGTGGCGAAGCGCGCGGCCCAGCCCGGCGAGCGGATGCCCCGAGCGCCCTCACGCACCAGCAGCACCACGATCACCAGGGCCAGGGCAAAGAGGAGGCCGCCCGCTATCCTGATCAGGTTCACCTGTGCACTCCAGGTCGGAGGTGTTGTTGGTTCAGTCGGCCGCGCCCGGCCACGCGGCGGCCACGAGCCGTGGGAGCAGTGCGCCGGCGGCGCCCGCCAGGTGGAGGGCGCCGGGGGGCGCGGCGGCCGGATCCGGGTTCACCACAAGCACCGTGGCGCCAGCCCGCTCGGCCAGCGGGATCAGGCCCGCCGCTGGATACACCAGCGCAGAGGTCCCCACGGAGAGCAGCACCTGGCACCGGCCGGCCGCCGCGCTGGCCGCGTGCAGCGTCTCCATCGGCAGTGGCTCGCCGAACCATACCACGTCGGGGCGGAGCGGCGCCCCGCAGGCGGGGCAGGGCGGAGGCCCCTCCCCCTCCGCCGACTCCTCAAAGTGGCGGATGATACGGCCTTCCGCCGAGCAGCGCACGCGGGTGATGTCCCCGTGCAGCTCCAGCACACCCGTGCTCCCCGCGCGCCGGTGCAGCCCGTCCACGTTCTGCGTGACCAGCGTGAAGTGTGGCAGCTGGCGCTGCATGGCGGCCATGGCATGATGGGCCGGGTTGGGCTCGGCGCGCGCCACCAGCGCGCGGCGCCAGGCGTACCAGCTCCACACCAGGGCGGGATCGCGCGCGAACGCCTCCGGCGTGGCCAGTTCCTCGGCGCGATAGCGGGACCAGAGTCCCGTCTGCGCGTCCCGGAACGTGGGGATGCCGCTTTCCGCCGACACGCCGGCGCCGCTCAGGGCCACCACGCGCCGGGCGGTGCGCAGGAGATCGGCCGCGGCGGCCAGGACGGCCTCCATGGTTCAGCCCACCTCCCCCACCATGAGCCGTACCCGGATCCCGCCGTTCACGGTCTCGAGCCGCGGCTCCAGCGGTATGCCCACCTGCGCCTCCAGGCGCGCGTCCGTGGAGAGGAAGGCCAGCCGCCAGCCGGGCGCACGGGCACGGGCCCAGTGGCCGAGCCCGGCGTAGAGGTCCCGGAGCGCCCGCACGTCTCCCACGCGTACGCCGTAGGGCGGGTTCACCACGATCCAGCCACGTCCGGGCGGCGGCTCGGCGGCGGAGAGCGCCGCCATGCTCAGCGCCACCTGGTGCTCGACGCCCGCCCGGGCGGCGTTCGCGCGGGATGCAGCCACGCCGCCTTCGTCCCGGTCCGAACCCACGATGGCGGCGGGCGGCTCGGCCACGATCTCCGCCCGGGCCCGCTCCACCTCCCGGGTCCAGGCGTGCAGGTCGGCTCCGGGCCAGCCGAGGCAGGCGTACGCCCGGGGCGTGCGGTCCGCGGCGGCCAGGCCGGGCGCGATACGGCGTGCCATGAGCGCCGCCTCGATGGGCAGCGTCCCCGAGCCGCACATGGGATCCAGAAGGGGCGCGGCGGGCGTCCAGCCGGAGGCCAGCAGCATGGCGGCGCCCAGGGTCTCGCGGAGCGGCGCACGGGCCACGGCCTGCCGATAGCCGCGGCGGTGCAGTAGCGCGCCCGACGCGTCGGCGCTCACCGTGCAGCGATCCCGGTGGAGGCGCACCACGAAGAGCTGGGCCGCGGCGCCCTCCTCCTCCTCCGTGGATCCACCCACCGGTTCGGCGCCCGTGGCTTCGTGGATGGCGCGGTGCAGCCGTTCCGCCACCGCGCCCTGGTGGTAGAGGCGGGATTTCCGGCAGCTGACGCGCAGGTCCACGCGCGCCCCCGGGGGCACGAACTCCGCCCACGGCACCCGAGCCCCATGACGCTCCAGCTCATGGAAGGTGCGGGCCTTGAAGTCCGCGACGCGCACCAGGACGCGGCTGGCCGTGCGCAGGCGCAGGTTGGCCGCGTAGAGCGTGGCCGCGTCCGCCGGGAAAGCCACGCCGCCCGCCTGCTCCTCCGGCGCCACGCCGAGCGCGCTCAGCTCCGCCGCGGCCAGCCGCTCGAGACCCGGCGCGGTGACGGCGAAGCATGCCAACTCCTGGCTCACGGCTCGCTCCCGCCTGGGGTGCTCAGCCACGGCGGCCCCGCGGCCACGACCACCTCGTAGATCGGGCAGTCGGGCGTGTGCGCGCCAGGCAGGTACCCCGTGCTGAGCAGGAATTCGCCCACGATCTCGCCGCCGGTGAAGCGGAAGGTCCGCTTGAACAGCTTCACCCACTCCGGCCTCGTCAGCGGGTGGTGCGTGTCCAGCCACGCAGCAAAGGAGCCGTGCTCCGCGCGCAGCTCCCGCACGGTGGCCGCGTTGTCAATGACGGCATCCACCTTCAGGCGATTGCGCACGATCCCCGCGTCCTGGAGCAGGCGCGCCCGGTCGCGCTCACCGAAGGCGGCCACGCGGTCCAGGTCGAAGTCCGCGAAGGCGGCGCGGAAGTTCTCCCGCTTCTTCAGGATGGTGAGCCAGGAGAGTCCCGCCTGCATGATCTCCAGGGTGAGCCGCTCGAAGAGCACGCTGTCTTCCCGCTGCGGGAAGCCGTACTCGGTGTCGTGGTACGGACCGTGGTAGGGGTGGCCGGGCGCGGCGGTGCAGTAGCTCACCGTCCTTGCGTGCCCCCGGCGCAGGCCCCGCACAGCATCCCGATGCCCACCGCGAACGCGGCGGCGCCGGGCGGCCTACATCCGCTCATACACCACCCGGCCGCCCACCACCGTAAGGTCCACGCGCGCGTCCGGGATGCGGTCCGGAGCCACCTCCAGGATGTTGCCGGAGAGCACCACCAGGTCGGCCAGCTTGCCGCGCTCCAGCGTGCCCAGCTCCGCTTCCATGAACGCGCCGTACGCGTTGGCGGCGGTGTAGGCGCGCAGCGCCTCCGCCACGGTGATCTTCTGCTCCGGGACCCAGCCGTCGGGATTGGCGCCGTCGATGGTGGCGCGCGTCACGGCGGCGTGGATGCCGAGCAGCGGATCCATGGGCGCCACCGTCCAGTCACTGCCGAACATGAGGCCGGCGCCCGCGTCCAGCAGGGAGCGGAAGGCGTAGGTGCCCTGCACGCGCTCGGGGCCGATGCGGTTGCCCGCCCAGCGGCCGTCGTCCACCGCGTGGTAGGGCTGCATGGAGGGCAGGACGCCCAGCTCCGCGAAGCGCGCGATGGCGGCCGGCGTGAGGTGCTGCGCATGCTCGATGCGGAAGCGACGGTCGCGCGCCCCGTTCCGCGCGGCCACATCGGCGTAGGTCTCCAGCAGCCAATCGTTCGCGCGGTCGCCGATGGCGTGCACGACCACCTGCAGCCCGGCGGCGTCCGCGGCCGCGATCTGCCGGGCCAGCTCGGTGGTGTCACTCACCGTGAAGCCGCGTGTGGAGGGGTCGTCAGTGTAGGGTTCGTAGAACCAGGCGGTGGTGGAGCCCAGCGACCCGTCCACGAAGCCCTTGAGGCCGCCCCAGCGCAGCATGGCGTCCCCCCTGCCGCTGGCCTCCACCTCGGCACGCAGCCGCTCCCAGGTGGCCAGCGGCACGTAGGAGGCCACGCGCATGCGCAGCTCACCCGCCTCCCGGGCGCGCCGGTACGTGGCCAGGTCGGCCCAGCCGCCCATGTCCTGCACCAGCGTCACACCCACCGAGAGCGCGTGCTCCTGCGCCCGCGCGAAGGCGGCGTCCCGCTCCGCCTCAGACGGCTCGGGCATGTGCGGGTAGACCAGGCCCATGGCCTCATCCTTGAGCACGCCGGCGGGCGCCCCCGCGGCGTCCCGTACGATGAGCCCGCCCGCCGGGTCGGGCGTCCCCGCGGTGACGCCCGCCAGCTCCAGCGCCCGCGTGTTGGCCAGCGCCATGTGGCCGTCCAGGCGATTCACGAAGACCGGGTTGTCGGGTGTGAGCGAGTCGATCCACGCGCGCTGCGGCAGCGGCGAGCCCTCCCACAGCTCGTGGTCCCAGTCCCCGCCGGTGAGCCACTGGCCCGGCTCCAATCCCGCCACGAAGGCGCCGATGCGGCGCGCGAATTCCTCCGGCGTGGCGGCGTCCCGCAGGTCCACGCTGGCAAGCTGGAAGCCGCCGCTCATGAAGTGCGCGTGGTCGTCGATGAAGCCTGGCGTGACCAGCCGCCCGCCGAGTTCCACGACCCGGGTGTCAGGGCCCATGTAGCGGGCCACGTCGGCCGCGGAGCCCACCATCACGATGCGGCCGTCGGAGACGGCCAGCGCTTCGGCGGGCGCAGCCAGCGGCACGCCGGTCCAGACCACGCCGCCGGTAAGCACCAGGTCGGCGGCCTCGGGACCGGAGTCGGCGCAGGCCGCGAACGGGAGGGTGGTGAGCAGAAGGAGGAGAAGGCGTCGTCGCATGGTGCCTCTGAAGTGAAGGACGTAATGGGGAGGATAGCGCCCGCGCCCGGCGGCCGGCCAGCGCAGCGCAACATGACCCTTGCGCTAAACAGTTAACCCATGTAATGTAATTACTGGATCAAGGAAAAGGATCCGGTCGGCCACCCTGACGCGCCGACTGCCTCGTTCCCGGTCCGCCTCCACGGTGCTACGGCCCGACGCCGGGGCCTGGTGGAGGCCGCCAGTGGTGCCGCTCTCGCGGGCGGGTCCAATAGGGGATGCCGGCCGGATCCGACCACTACGGCGCTCCGCGTATGCCGACGGGTGGCTGCGGAGTTGCCTGGCCCCCGTCGCGCCACGTGCCGCCGCGGCCGGCGGGTGGTCACGGGCGCCGTCGGGCCCCGAGCCCGGCGGTGGCCCACCCGCTTCACCGGCGTCCGGGAGCATCCGGCCCGCGCGGCCTCTCACGCGGGTCCGGGGCATGCTTCCGGGCGCTGGGCCGCGCTCCCGAAATCGGGAGGATGGGTGTCATGGCATTCGTGCTCTTCATCGTGATCTGCTTCCTGATGTGCGGCGGGGAATGGCTGTGGAAGCACCGCCCGCATTGAGCCCCGTTCCAGCGCCTGACCAGCCCAGCGGCAGCACCAGCACCAAAGACCGCGCCCCGGCGCCCGTCCGAAGACCGGCGCCGGGGCGCGTTGCGTGTGCGGCTCAGCGGCTCAGCGCTGATCCATCCACACGTCCTCGATCACCGCCACCGAGCGGGACTGCTCCTGCCCGTTGACGCTCAGCGTGACCACGTAGCTGCCGGCGTCCACCTCGGGACCGCGCTGCGGTCCACGGCGTCCCGACTGCTCCTCCTCCTCCTCCGGATCCTCGCGCAGGTCCCACTGCACGCGGTTCAGCCCGGTGGTGGTCTGCACCTCGATGGTGCGGATCACATCGGGGCTGCCCGCCTCCCGGATGGTGAGCGTGGCCTGCCCGCGCGGAGCCGACCCCAGATAGAAGCTCAGGAACGCGCCATCGGGCGCGCCGCGGCCGACCCAGCCCTTGTTGCCCGTCACGGGCCGGCTGTAGCGCGGGTCCGACCGCCACAGCACCGCTTCGCGCGGCTGGAAGAGATGCACGTCACTGGCGAGCACCGCGGGCGTCATCTGCTGCAGTGACGTGATGTCATCCATGATCTGGACGCTGTAGGAGTGTGTGGCCAGCACCAGATCATTGTCCCGCGGATGGACCAGCACGTCATCCACGCGCCCGGTGGCCAGGCCGGGCATGAACTGCTCCCAGCTCTGCCCCTGGTTCAGCGAGACGAAGAAGCCGTTCTCCGTGCCCAGGTAGAGCAGGTTGGGATTGCGCGCGTCCTGGCGCACGGTGTTCACGTTGCCGAAGGCGGGCAGGTTGGAGGTGATGTTGGTCCAGCTCTGCCCGTAGTCGTGCGTCACGTAGACGTAGGGCCGCATGTCATTGTCCAGCGCCCCATCGAGCGATGCGAACGCCACCGCGGGATCGAAGTGGGACGCCTCCACGCGCGACACGTAGTACTCCATGGTGCCGCCGGGCATGTTCTGGCCCACCTCGGTGAAGGTCTCACCGCCGTTGCGGCTCACCTGGATGTTGCCGTCGTCGGTGCCCACCCAGAGGAGGCCCGGGATGACGGCCGACTCGGACACGCTGACGCTGGTGCCCCAGACGTTCACCCCGTCGTTGCGGGACAGGATGCACGGCTGGCCCGGCGGGGTGCGCCCGCACCGGCCCAGGTCGTAGGGCGTGCCCATGATGTCGAGCGCGCGGATGTCCACGCCCTTCGTCAGCTCCGGGCTCATGCGGTACGTCTCACCCCGGTCGTGGGAGGTGAACAGGTGGTTGCCGCCCACGTGGATGGTGCGCGGGTCGTGGGGCGAGAGCATGAACGGCGTGCTCCAGTTCCACTGGATGCGCGTGTTCGCGGACGGCGTCGGCACGATGTTGCCAAGGTTCTCACCGTTGTTGCTCGGTGTGCGCGGCCGGATGCTGCCGCCGCCGTCACCGTCCAGATGGATGCGGCGCACGTTGCCGTTCTGGGACTCGGAGTAAATGATGGTGTAGTCGGTGGGGTCCACGGCCGTGTAGAAGCCGTCGCCGCCGCCCACGCGGTACCAGTCCTGGGGCAGGATGCCGCCGCTCCGCACGGAGCTGGGGCCGCACCAGCTGCCGTTGTCCTGCAGCCCGGTGCACACGTAGTAGGGCCGGCGCATGTCCACCGAGGCGTGGTAGGGCTGGCCCACCGACCAGCCGCGCAGGGACTCCCACGCCTCACCACCGTCATAGGTGACGTCCACCGAGCCGTCGTTGCCGTACATGACGTGGTCCCCATCGGTCGGATCCACCCAGATGGCGTGGTGGTCCACGTGGCCCAGGCCGCGCATGGTCTGGAAGGTCCGGCCGCCGTCGGTGGACTTGTAGGCCTGCACGCCGCCGGTGTAGACGATCTCCGGGTTCTGCGTGTGCACGCGGAGCTGGCTGAAGTACATGGGCCGCACGTTGTGGTTGCTGCGGAACTCCCAGTTCTGCCCGCCGTCCGTCGAGCGCCAGACGCCGTCGGCGTTGGGATCCGTCACGTCCTGGCCCGCATCTTCCGCCTCCTCGCGCCGCTCCCGCTCAGCCTCCCACTCGGCCTCCGTCATGGGGGGCGAGCGGTCCGCCGCTACCTCGATCTGCGCATAGATCACATTGGGGTTGGAGAGGGACCAGTCCAGGGCAACGCGCCCCATGGTGCCACCCGGCAGCCCGTTGCCGGACAGGCGGGTCCAGTGCTCTCCGCCGTCCGTGGAGCGCCAGATGCCGCTGCCCGGTCCACCGCCCACGAAGCAGCACGACGTGCGCCGCCGCTGGTAGGTGGCCGCGTAGAGGTTGTTCGGATTCGACGGGTCGATGATCAGCTCCGTGGCGCCCGTGTTCTCATCCACGTAGAGCGTCCTGTCCCACGTGCGGCCGCCATTGCTGCTCTTGTAGACGCCACGTTCCGGCGAGGGACCGAAGAGCGCGCCGTTGGCCGCCACCCAGACCACGTCCGGGTTGGTGGGATGCACGCGGATGCGGGCAATGGTCTGCGTACCCTCGAGCCCCATGTGCTGGAAGCTCTCGCCGCCGTCGGTGGTCTTGTAAACGCCGTAGCCGTAGGAGGAGCTCTGCCGGTTGTTGGCCTCACCGGTGCCCACGTACACCACGTTCGGATTGGACGGCGCGATAGCCATGTCCCCGATGGAGGCCGTCTCGTATTCGCCGAAGACGTTCTCGAACGTGATGCCATTGTTGCTGGTCTTCCACACCCCCGCGGTGGAGAAGCCCACGTAGTAGGTGTAGGGGTCGGCCGGGTTCACTTCGATGTCGTCGACCCGGCCGCCCTGCTGGATCGGGCCGATCTCCCGCCATTGGAAACCCTGCAGCAGCGGGCTGGTGGGTGCGTTGATCACCTGGTTCTGACCACCCTGGGCCAGAGCGGGGGCGGGCACGGCCAGGAGGAGCGCCATTAGCGCAGCGCCGAGCTTGAAGCGCTGCTTACCGAGCAGGCTCATGAGGGTCTCCTTGTGACGGGAACTGCGGGGCCGGTTCATTCCGGCGCCGGTATGGAAATCTGTATACATAGATATTCTGCCAATCTTCCCCGCCCCTGCGCCCCGGTCAAGAAAAACCGGAGGAAGCGCGATGGATCGGGCCCATGAAAGGGGCGCGGCACGAGCGCCCGGGCACGATGGGCGGGGCCACGGTAAGCGCGCCGAACGCGGCCGCGCGACCGCGTGCACCGCGGCCGCACCCGGTCCTAGGACGCGCCCGTAAGCACCTCCAGCATGCGGTTGATCGCCCCCGTGTTGCCCACCCACCGCGCCACGATGACCAGGTCGCGCGTGGGATCCACGTAGATGACGTTGTTGCCGGCGCCCAGGTGATAGAACGCCTCGGGCGGACCGGCGCTGAAGCGCGGCCGCTCGCCGCCGTTCAGGAAGAAATTCATAAAGCCGTAGGTGGCGTTGGCGGGCCCGGGCGTGCGCGCCATGGCCAGCCACGCCTCCGAGAGCAGCCGCTGGCCGTCCCACATGCCGTTGCGCGCCGTGAGCAGGCCGAAGCGCGCCATGTCCCGCGCGCTGATAAACATGCCGCCGCCCCAGTGGGAGCCACCGCTCACCGATTGCATGAGTTGTCCGTCGATGACCACCCAGGAGTTGTCGTAGCCGGTCCAGCGCCAGGTGGGGCTGGCGCCTATGGGGTCCATGAGGTGCTCGCGCAGCACCTGGGGCAGCGGCCGCCGCCACACGTTCAAGGCCGCCAGCGCCACCAGGTTTACGCGCGTGTCATTGTACTCGAAGCGGGTGCCGGGCTCGCGCCGCTCGCGCGCGCGGTCCGCCTCCAGGTCGCGCGCCGGCCGGTCCGCCCAGTCCGGCTTGCCCCAGAGCGTGCCCTGCCAGTCGCTGGTCTGGCGCAGCAGGTCGTCCCAGCGGATGCGGGCGTTGTGCTCCGAGCTGAACGGTTCCAGCACCTCGAAAGCGTCGTAAGCCGCGCCCTCCATCGGCGTGCGAACGCTGTCCTCCGGACCCACGCCCATCCACGATGCCGGCACCGTGACCCCCGCCACGGGCGCGCCGCCCCCCGGCCCGCCTGGCGCCCCCTTGAGCGCCACCACGGGCGCCATGTACGGCGCCACGGGGTCCATCACCTCCCGGATCAGCCCGCGGTCGTACGCCAGCCCCACCGTGCTCGAGAGGAAGCTCTTGGCCACGCTGAAGGTCTGGTCCACCCGGTCGGGCTCCCCCCACTCGGCAACGATGTAGCCGTCCTTGATGATGAGCCCGCTGGCCGGCCCCCGGTCCTTGAAGGGGCCGATGGCCTCGCCGAAGGGCTCGCGCCCGAAGGAGCGCATGTGCTGCTCCAGCAGATCACGCGGGGCGTTCGACTCGGCTGCTATGGCCAGCGCCACCGCCGAATCGACAGCCGCCTGCGTGAAGCCCACCTGCGCCGGCGCGCGCGCTTCCCAGGCGCTGCGGGGCGGGTAATAGGCGCCCTGAGCGGCCAGCGGGGTGGCGGCGGCGCCCGCGGCTGCGGCAAGCACCGTGGTCAGGACGGCGGCCCGGAAGGCGGTCCGGAAGGGGGTCCGGATGGCGGTCAGGACGGCGGTCAGGACGGCGGTCAGGACGGCGGTCCGGACGGCGGTCGCCATGGCGGTCAGCGCCGGAGCGGGTGTCCTTCGGGTGGCGTTCAGCATACGCACGGGCGGTCTCCGCGTGGGCCGGGTGCTGGTTCGGGAGGGGGCGGGCAAATGAACGTGATCGGGGCGTTGGGGCAAGTGGGTGGGGGTGGGGGGTCAGGGCGTCGCGACGGGTCGGGGTGCCGCGGCCAGTCGAGGCGCCACCGCGGGTTGGGGTGGGGGCGCCGGCGCGCGTTGACGTGGGCCGGCGGGTCGGCGGGCGTCGAGGCGGGCCGGCGTGTCGAGGCAGGCCGGCGCGTCGAGGCGGGCCGGCGATTCTCATCAAACCCGCACGCAGGACCCATCCGAATCGCGCGTTCGGCTTTGACCGCAATTATTGCCGCCAAACGTGCAACCGTCCGGCGGCGCGCCGCGCGATCGGCTTTAGCAGCGATTATTGCTACGAAACGCCCACG
>JBBDRO010000071.1:0-26182 GCA_040905425.1 Gemmatimonadota bacterium
CCCGCCACGGCCGTGGTGGAGGGCGTGGCGCCGAACCCCGGCGCCAGCCTGCTCACCGTGAACGCGGTGGTGGACAACACGCTCGGCGTCCTCGTGCCGGGCGGGGCCGCCACCCTCTCCCTGCCGCGGGGCGAACGCAGCGCGCTGATCATCCCCGCCGCCGCCGTGCTCCGCCAGGCGGACCTGACCGGAGTGCGCGTGCGCACCCCGGACGGAGCGGAGCTCCGCTGGGTGCGCCTGGGCGCGCCGCGCCGGGACGGCATGGTGGAGGTGTTGTCGGGTCTGCGCAGCGGCGAGGTGGTGCTGGTGCCGGAGGCGGGGCCCGCGCCGGGGACGCGGACGGGGGACGCGGCTTACGACGGTATGGGGAGCTGAGCCATGGGCATTTCAGGACGCATTGCCCGGGCCTTTATCCAGTCCAAGCTGACGCCGCTGGTGACCATGGCCGCCCTCGTGGTGGGCGCCATCGGCATCGTGGCCACGCCCCGGGAGGAGGAACCGCAGATCTCCGTGCCCATGATCGACGTGATCGTGGGCATGCCGGGCGCCGCGCCGGCCGAGACGGAGGCGCTGCTGGTCCGGCCGCTCGAGAAGGCCATGTTCGAGATTCCCGGCGTGGACCACGTCTATGCGGTGGCCGGCGAGGGGTACGCCATGGTCACGGTGCGCTTCGAGGTGGGCGAGAGCCAGGAGGAGAGCGTGGCGGAGGTGCACGCCAAGCTGGCCGCGCGTGCCGACGCGGCGCCCGCCGGCGCCATGCCCCCCGTGGTGCGGCCGCACTCCATCGACGACGTGCCGATCCTCACCCTGACGCTGCACTCCGCCGCCTACGGGGAGAGCGAGCTGCGGCAGATAGCGCTGCACCTGGAGGACGAGGTGCGCACGCTGGAGGACGTGGCCGAGACCTTCGTGGTGGGCGGCGAGCCGCGCCAGCTCACCGTCACCATGGATCCCGCGCGCCTGGCCGCGCGCGGCGTCACGCCGGGCGAGGTGGCCATGGCGCTGGAGGGCGCCAACGCGCGCCTGCAGGCCGGCTCCTTTGCCACCGCCGACCGTGTCTACCGGGTGGACGTGGGCGCGCCGCTCGCCACCCCCGAGGCGGTGGGCGCCGTGGTGATCCACGCCCGGGGCGGCGCCCCGGTGCGGGTGCGCGACGTGGCCACCGTGGCGGACGGCTTCGCGGAGCGCACGCGCTACGTCTTCCACACCGGGCACGAGGGGGAGGCGGAGAGCGCCGTCACCCTGGCGGTGGCCAAGCGGAAGGGCGCGAACGCCACCGTGCTGGCCGACCGCATCCTGGAGCGGGTGGAGCAGGCGGAGGGACGTATTCTCCCCGCCGCCGTGGGCGTGGAGGTGACGCGCAACTACGGGGAGACGGCGGCGGAGAAGGCCGGCGAGCTGATCTTCCACCTGCTCGTGGCCACGCTCTCGGTGACGCTGCTGGTGGGCATCTTCCTGGGCTGGCGCGAGGCGCTCATCGTGTTGGTGGCCGTGCCGGTCACCCTGGCCCTCACGCTCTTCGTGTACTACGCGTTCGGCTACACGCTGAACCGCATCACGCTCTTCGCGCTCATCTTCTCCATCGGCATCCTCGTGGATGACGCCATCGTGGTGGTGGAAAACATCTACCGCCATCTGAAGATGCGCGACCGGCCCCCGGCCGTGGCCGCCGTGGAGGCGGTGGACGAAGTGGGCAACCCCACCATCCTGGCCACCTTCACGGTGATCGCGGCCATTCTGCCGATGGCCGTGGTGTCCGGCATGATGGGGCCCTACATGCGGCCCATTCCGGTGGGGGCCTCGGTGGCCATGCTGGCCAGCCTGGGGGTGGCCTTCATCGTCACCCCGTGGCTGGCCTTCAAGCTGCTCCGCGGCCACGTGGGGGAGGAGCGCCGTCCGCACGACCGGGCGCACGAACCGGAGGAGAGCGGGCGCTTCGCGCGCATCTATCACCGGCTGATGGATCCGCTGCTGGACCGGCGCGGACTGCGCATGGCCATCTACGGCGGCGTGGTCGGCCTGCTGCTGGTGTCGGTGGGCCTGGTGCTGGTCAAGGCGGTGCAGGTGAAGATGCTGCCCTTCGACAACAAGTCCGAGTTCCAGGTCATCCTGGACTTCCCGGAGGGCACCACGCTGGAGACCAGCGCCGCGGCGGCGCAGCACGTGGCCGCCTACCTGCGCGGCGTGCCGGAGGTGGAGTCCACGCAGGTCTACGCGGGGACGGCCGCGCCCTTCAACTTCAACGGCCTGGTACGCCACTACTTCATGCGCAGCGGCCCGAACGTGGCCGACGTGCAGGTGAACCTCGCGCCGAAGCATGACCGGGACCGGCAGAGCCACGCCATCGCCGTGGCGGCGCGACCGGGTGTGGACTCGGTGGCGCGCATGTACGGCGCCCGCGCCAAGGTGGCGGAGATCCCGCCGGGTCCGCCGGTCCTCTCCACCCTGGTGGCCGAGGTGTACGGGCCCGACGAGGCCACGCGCATGGCCACCGCCACACAGGTCATGGAGATCTTCGAAACCACGCCCGGCGTGGTGGACGTGGACTGGACGGTGGAGGCCGGAGAGGCCATGCACACCTTCCGGGTGGACCGGGCGCAGGCCGCCCGCGCGGGCGCCAACGTGGAGCAGCTCGCGCAGACGCTCTACCTGGCGCTCTCGGGGCACGCCACGGGGATCGCCTCCTCCGCCACGGCCCGCGAAGGCGTGCGCATCGTGCCCCGCCTGAGCCTGGCCGACCGCTCCGGGGTGGACGCCCTGCTGGCCGTGCCGGTGGCCACCGCCACCGGTCCGCAGCCGCTCGGCCGCTTCATCCACGTGGAGACGGCCCCCCGTCCGGGCAGCCGACACCGTCGTGACCTGCGACCCCTGGTGTACGTGACGGCGGACGTGGCGGGCCAGGTGGAATCGCCCGTCTACGCCATCCTGGACATGAACGAGCGCCTGGCCGAGGCCGGCATCGGCGTGTACAACGCCCGCCAGCCCGCCACACTCGACGAGACAGCCATCAAATGGGACGGCGAGTGGCAGGTCACCATCGAGGTCTTCCGCGATCTGGGCCTGGCCTTCGCGGTGGTGCTGCTGCTCATCTACGTGCTGGTGGTGGGCTGGTTCCAGTCATTCACTGTGCCGCTGGTCATCATGGCGCCCATCCCCCTGACGCTCATCGGCATCCTCCCCGGGCACGCCATCTCGGGCGCGTTCTTCACGGCCACCAGCATGATCGGCATGATCGCGCTGGCGGGCATCATCGTGCGCAATTCCATCCTGCTGGTGGACTTCATCCAGCTGGCGCAGGAGCGTGGCCGGACGCTGCGCGAGGCGGTGCTGGAGGCGGGAGCGGTGCGCTTCCGCCCGATCGCCCTGACGGCGGCCGCCGTGGTGGTGGGCGGCGGCGTGATGGTGCTCGACCCGATCTTCCAGGGCCTGGCCGTGGCGCTCATGAGCGGGGCCGTGGTGGCCACGCTCCTCACCATGATCGTGGTCCCGCTGCTTTACTGGGAGCTGGCGGGCGGACACGACACCCCCTCACCCGAGATCCCGGAGAGCGGCCATGAAGATGCTGCTGATCGTATACGCGGGCGCGAACCCGAGCCGCATCCCGCTGGTGCTTGAGCGCCACCGGGTGGACGGCTGGACGGAGCTGGACCACGCCCACGGCGCGGGCCAGAGCGGTCGGCGCAAGGGCACCCGCGCCTGGCCCGGGGACGCCTCCCTCTACTTCACCGCCGTGGAGGCGGAGCGCGTGCCTGAACTGGCGGACGCGCTGCGTGCCGAACGGGACCAGTTGCCCGAGGGCGAGAGCCTGCGGGTGATCGTCATGCCCGTGGATTCATTCATCTGAGGAGAGACACCCATGCCCCTGCACTACAAGATCCGCCTCATCGCCGGCCTGTTCATCCTGGCATCCCTGGCGCTGGGCTGGTGGGTCCACCCCGCCTGGTTTCTGTTCACGGCCTTCGTGGGCGTGAACCTGGTTCAGTCGTCGCTCACCCGCTGGTGCCTGATGGAGGACATCCTGCGCTGGACGGGGATCCACCGGGAGGGGCCCGACGTGGAGAAGGCGCCGATCCTCTAGACCGATGGGGGCGGGTGCATGGCGCGCAGCCGCCCTTCCCTGGCCCAGTCCTCCGCCCGTAGCCAGCCGCGCAGCGCCTGCGCCATACCCATGCGTACGGGCTCGGGCGGCCAGGGTATCAGCGTGCGGTCCACGAAGGGTCCGGCGGTGAGCTCGGTGACCCGTTCCAGCACCATGTCCCGCAGCGTCTGCGCGTTCAGATGCGTCATGGACACGCCGTGGCCGATGCACCCCAGGGAGTAGACCGCCCGCCGGTCCCCGAGCCAGCCCATGGCTGGCACCATGTCCATGGTGACGGAGAAGGGTCCGCCCCACCGGTGCGTGATGGCCACCTCTGCCAGCGTGGGAAAGGTGAGCCGGAAGTGGCGCTCCACTTCGTCCCATGCCACCGGACTCTCGTCCATGTCCAGGCTGTTCCCCCAGGTGACGCCCACCGGGCCGCCGCCCATGGTGATGCGGTTGTCCGCCGTCAGCCGGTAGTGGTGGATGAGATTGCGCGCGTCCTCGATGCCTTCCCTGCCCGCCCAGCCCACCGTGGCCAGTTGCTCCGCCGTCAGGGGCTCCGTGGCCAGCATGTGCGTGAAGGCGGGGACCTGCTTGCGGCGGATGCTCGGAAAGAGGTGCGAGTAGGCATTGGTGGCCAGCACCAGCCGCTCCGCGCGCAGCGTGCCGCCGGCCGTGCGCAGTTCGAAGTCCCCGTTGCGCCGGATGGCATCCACGGGCGAGTTCTCGAAGACCTCCGCGCCGTAGCGGCGTGCCAGCTCCGCCTCGGCGCGCACCAGCTTGAGCGGATGCACGAGGACCAGGCGCGGCTCCCACATGGCGCCCAGATGCAGCGGTGAGTCCACCCGCGCGCGCGTTTCCCGCTCGTCCAGGAGGTGGATGTCATCGAAGCCCAGGCTGTTCATGAGTTCCACCTCCGACCGGATCCGCTTCAGGTACGCCGGGGTGGTGGCCACCCGCAGGAAGCCGGGCCGGATCACGTCGGCGTCCAGCCGCTCCCGCTCGGCCAGCTCCCACAACTCGTCCACGGCTCGCATCATGTAGCGGTGCGCGTGCACGAGAAAGCTCTTGCCCTTGACCAGGGCCGTGCCCTTGAAGCCCAGCCCCACCACGGTCATGGCAAAGGAGCCGTTGCGCCCGCTCGAGCCGTAGCCGATCTCCCGGGCCTCCAGGACCGCCACCCGGAGCGACGGGTCCGCCCGCCGCAGCTCGTAGGCGGTCATGAGACCGGTGAAGCCGCCGCCCACGATGGCCACGTCCGCGCGGTGGTCCCCCCGCAGGGCGCTGCCGGCCTTCCACGGCGGCGCCGTGTCCAGCCACATGGAGCGAACCGGCGGCGGCAGGGTATGCATGATGACTCTCCTGGCGTGGGTGGAATGCGCCATGGTACGCTTCGGCGCGTCGGCCGGCTGTCGGGAGCCGGTGGAAATTGCGGGGGGAGACCCCCTACACTGGCAGGCCGTCAGCCCTTCGGGCACAGTGGCGCGGAGCATGCAGCCGGCTCTGCGAACGGCCGTGGCCACGTGTGCCGGGTTGTCTGGAATCGCGAGGAGGCTTATCTTGCCGGGCCATCCCTTTCGCCGTACTCCGACCTCGTTAACGGACGGAAACACATGACGCCTACAGATGCCCTGCCTCTGATCATTCAGGGCGGCATGGGGATCGGTGTCTCGAACTGGATCCTGGCGCGCAGTGTCTCCATGGAGGGGCATCTGGGCGTCGTGTCGGGCACCTGCATGGATTCGCTCATGGTGCGCCGGCTGCAGGACGGAGACGTCGGCGGCCACATTCGCCGTGCGCTGGACGCGTTCCCCCGCCGGGACGTGGCCGGGGACGTGCTGCGCAAGTACTTCCGCCCCGAGGGCAAGGCCCCCGACGAGCCGTACGCGCTGCTGTCCATGTACCGCCAGGTGGTGAACAAGGCCCGCGAGCAGGTCACCATCATGTCCAATTTCGTGGAAGTGCAGCTGGCCAAAGAGGGGCACGACGGTGTGGTGGGGATCAACCTCCTCACCAAGGTCCAGATGCCCAACCTGGCGTCCCTCTACGGCGCCATGGTGGCGGGCGTGGACTACGTGCTCATGGGGGCCGGCATCCCCAAGGACATCCCCGGCGTGCTGGACGCGTTCGCCGAGGGCAAGCCCGCCACCATCAAGTTCGAGGTGGAGCACGGAGACGGGACCGAGGAGCTGGCCTTCGATCCGCGCGATCACTGGGAGGGCGAGGCCCCCAAGCTGAAGCGCCCCCGCTTCCTGCCCATCATCTCAGCCGACTCGCTGGCCCGCATGCTCCTGAAGAAGGCCAACGGCAAGGTGGACGGCTTCATCATCGAGGCGCCCACGGCCGGCGGTCACAACGCGCCGCCGCGCGGCAAGCCCGAGTTCAACGAGCGTGGCGAGCCGGTGTACGGCGAGCGCGACGAGTGTGACCTGGAGCGGATGCGGGAGCTCGGCCTGCCCTTCTGGCTGGCGGGTGGCTCGGGGTCCCCGGAAAAGCTGGTGGAGGCGCTGGATGCCGGCGCGGCCGGCGTGCAGGTGGGGACGCTCTTCGCCTATACCGACGAGGCCGGCATCGCGCGCAGCTACAAGGATCACGTCCTGCGCCAGGCGGCCGCGGGCGGTGAGGTGGACGTCTATACCGACGCCCGCGCCTCTCCCACCGGCTTCCCGTTCAAGGTGGTGCAGCTCGAGGGGAGCAACGCCTCCCGCAAGCCGTACCTGGCGCGGCAGCGCGTCTGTGACCTGGGCTACCTGCGCAAGGCGTACAAGCGTGAGGACGGGCGCATCGACTACCGCTGCCCGGCCGAGCCCGTGGACACCTACGTCAAGAAGGGCGGCCGCAAGGAGGACACGGCCGGGCGGAAGTGCCTGTGCAACGCGCTGATGGCCGATATCGGCCACGCGCAGGTACAGCGCAACGGGGACGTCGAGCGCCCCATCCTGACCAGCGGCGACGACCTCAAGAACCTGTCCACGTTCCTGCGTGGCCGCCTCCGCTACTCCGCGCGGGACGTGCTCGACTACCTGCTCGATGGTGTGCGGGTGCGCCGCAACGGCGGACCCGCCACGGCCGAGCAGAGCGCGCCCACCTACCTCAACCGTAGGACCGCCGCGGCACGCTGAGCCAAGCCGGGCCACGCTGCGCCTGCCGCTTGTGGGACCGCCGCAGGCCGGCTAGCCTTTCCGCACCCAGGTGGTCCACCCCGCGCTCCGGGGTCCAACCGTGATGGCCATGAAAATACACCGCCGCTGGTGCACGGTCCTCCTCCTCCTCGCGCCTCTCCTGCTGGAGGCGCCCCCCGCGGCCGCTCGGCAGGCCGACGTGGCGGCGCTCGACGCCTACATCGCGCGGGCCCGCCAGGACTGGCAGGTGCCGGGACTGGCGGTGGCCATCGTCAAGGACGGCCGCACGGTGCTGGCGCGCGGTTACGGCGAGCGCCACATGAGCGAGCGCGGCGCCGTGGACGAGCACACGCTCTTTGCCATTGCCTCCAACTCCAAGGCCTTCACCAGCGCGCTGCTGGCCATGCTGGTGGACGAGGGCGCGCTCTCCTGGGATGACCGGGTGCGGGACCACCTGCCCTGGTTCCAGCTCTACGATCCCTACGTGAGCAGCCAGATGCGCATCCGCGATCTGCTCTCGCACCGGAGCGGCCTCGGCACCTTCAGCGGGGACCTGCTCTGGTACGGCACGCCCTACTCGGCCGAGGAAGTGGTGCGCCGGGCCCGCCACCTGCCGCCGGCGGATGCGTTCCGGGCCAGCTACGGCTACTCCAACCTCATGTTCATCGCGGCGGGGGAGGTCATCCGCGCGGTGACCGGCCAGCCGTGGCCGGAGGCCGTGCGCGCCCGCATCCTGGACCCGCTGGACATGGCACGCACGGTGACGTCCACGGACCATCTCCGGAACCGGGACAACGTGGCGCAGCCGCACGGGCTCTGGGACGGCCAGCTGGTGCCCTTCCCATGGCAGAACTGGGACGCCATGGCCGCCGCCGGCGGCATCATTTCCAGCGTGAGTGAGATGGCCGAGTGGCTGAAGACGCAGCTGGCGCGCGGCGCCACGCCGGCGGGGGACACGCTCTGGACGGAGCGGCAGTCGTGGACCATGTGGGAGGTGCACACCCCCCTGGCGGTGAGCGCCGGCACACAGCGCCTCTACCCGTCCACGCACTTCCGCGGCTATGGTCTGGGCTGGAGCCTGAACGACTACCTGGGCCGCAAGCTGGTCTCCCACGGCGGCGGCTACGACGGCATGTACAGCCGCGTGGTGCTGGTGCCGGAGGAGGGGCTGGGCATGGTCATCCTCACCAACAGCATGACCGGCATCAGCACGGCCATCGCCAACCGCATCGTGGACGCCTACCTGGGCGGTGCGGCGCGGGACTGGAGCACGCTCCTGCTCGACCGCGAACGGGAGGCCACGGCGGCGGAGGCGGCGCGGCGCGCCAAGGTGATCGAGCGCACGGTGGCCGGCACCGCGCCGTCGCTTACCCTGGAGGCCTACGCGGGCACCTACGGCGGCGCCATGTACGGTGACGCCACGGTGGCCCTCGAGGACGGCGCCCTGGTGCTCCGCATCCTGCCCAACCCCGAACTGGTGGCCGACCTGCGCCACCTGCAATTCGACACCTTCGTCATCGAGTGGCGCCGGCCGTGGCCGTGGTTCGGCGCGGGCGTGGCCCAGTTCGTCCTGGACCCCGCGGGCCAGGTGAGGGAGATGCGCCTGGACGTGCCGAATCAGGACCTGTGGTTCCACGAGCTGGAGATGACGCGCAGGCGTTAAGCCGCGACGCCGCGCACGCGCCACGCACGACGCCCCGGGGCGGCCATGCCACCCCGGGGCGTCTCATCACGTGCGCGGCTCATCACCGTCGGGCGTGGGCCTCAGCGTCCGGAGCCGCTCCCGCGGCCTGAGCTCCGACCGGTGCCGCTGCCGCGCCGCGAGCCGCGGGACGCACCGCCGCGGTTGTTGCCGCCGCCGTTCCCGTTGCCACCGCTGGCGCCGTTGCCGCCGGCGCCCCGACGCTCCGCCTTGGCGGCGGCGCGCGAGCGCTCCTCACGCTTGCGGGCGCGGATGGCGTCGATGCGCTGCTTCAGCGGCACCTCGAGCGGCTCCTCGGCGCGGGCGTTGTAGTCGAAGCCCTCGAGCTGCCGGCGCTCGATGCTCCGGCCCACCTTGCGCTCGATGCCGCGCGCGTCGTTCTCCTCCTCCGGAGAGACGAGCGTGTACGCTTCGCCAGTTTCCTCCGCACGCGCCGTGCGGCCCACGCGGTGGATGTAGTCATCCGGCGCGGCGGGCACGTCGAAGTTCACCACGTGGTCCAGCGCCTCCACATCGATGCCGCGGGCCACGATATCCGTGGCCACGAGCACCCGGTAGCGGCCGTCCTTGAAGCCGGCCAGCGCCTCCGTGCGCTGCTTCTGGCTGCGGTTGCCGTGGATGCGCGCCACGCCGATGCCGGCCTTCTCCAGCTTCTCGGCCAGCCGGTTCGAGCGGTGCTTGGTGCGGCAGAATACGATCACGTTGCCGATCTCGTCCTGCCGCAGGAGCTCGATGAGGAGCGCCGTCTTGCGGTCGGCCCGCACCGGCCAGAAGGCCTGCGTGATGCCGCTGGGGGTGGTCTGCTTGCGGGCCACCTCCACGCGCGCCGGCGAGCGCAGCAGCTCCTGCGAGAGCTTCACGATGGGCGGCGGCATGGTGGCCGAGAAGAAGAGCGTCTGGCGCTCCCCCTTCGGCAGGTGGCGCAGGATGCGCCGCACGTCCGGCAGGAAGCCCATGTCCAGCATGCGGTCCGCCTCGTCCAGCACCAGCACCTCCAGGTGCGGCAGCTTGGCGTAGTCGTACTGGAAGTGGTCCAGCAGCCGGCCGGGCGTGGCCACCAGGATGTCCACGCCGCTCCGGAACGCCTTGACCTGCGGGTTCATCCCCACGCCGCCGTAGATGGCGGCGCCGCGGATGCCCGTGCCCGGTGCCAGCTCCTCGAGGTGCTCCACGATCTGGGCCGCCAGTTCGCGGGTGGGCGTCAGGATGAGCGCCCGGGTGCCGCCGCGAGGGCGGCCCATGAGGCGCTGCATGATGGGCAGCAGGAAGGCGGCGGTCTTGCCGCTGCCGGTCTGCGCGGAGGCCAGCACGTCCCGGTCATTCAGCGCCAGCGGAATGGCCTCGGCCTGCACGGGAGTCGGACGGGTGAAGCCGAGCGCCTCCACGGAGCGGAGGAGGTCGGTATGTAGCCCGAGCGCGGCAAAGCCGCTGCGGGCGGCCGTTTCGTTGCTCATGAAATCCCTTGAAGGGGTGAAGAGACGGGCGCGGCCGGACCCGTCGAGCAAACGAAAGGGACTTCAGGCAGAACCCGAAGTCCCTGGCCGCGCAGATGCAAATTGCCCTGCAGTCTATTAAGCTAGCGGGAAGGAGGCCTTTCTACAAGGCCCTCCACCTCCGCGGCGCGCAGCAGCACGTCCCGCTCGAAGGCCTGGACCTGCTCGTCGTCCCGCACCAGAAAGCGGCGGCCGCGCTTGATGAGCTCGCGGGCGCGGGTGTGCGGCAGGTCGTTCAGCACCACCACGGCCACGCTCTCGCGGCGCAGCACCTGGATGAGTTCGGCGCTCAGGCGCTCCGCTTCGTCGCCGCGGTCGCTGCGGCCGGGAAAGGTGGGACGGTCCAGCAGCAGCGCCACGTCCACGTCCGCCTGCCCCGCCTCCTCACCCGCGAGCGGGCCGAAGAGGTAGGCGGCCAGGACGCCCTGGCCATCCATGCCCATGAGGTAGTCGTGCAGTCGTTCCCCGATGCTCATGCAGTGGAAGGTAGCGCGCGCCGCGGCCAGCGGGAAGGAACGGCGGGTGAACGGGGTCGTCGCTTCAGGATTCGAGCACGGGCGGCTCCGGCCCGTCGGCCTCCCGCTCGTCGGCCTGCCGCTCCCGCTCGTCGGCCTGCCGCTCCCGCTCGTCGGCCTGCCGCTCCCGCTCGAGGTGCCGGCGCAGGTGCGGATGCACCTCCAGGACCTGCTGGCGCACGTCGGCCAGGTGCGGCACCACCAGCTCCTTGTAGCACGCGGGACACAGATAGAAGTAGCCGCCCTCCAGCGGCAGCTCCAGGAACCTGCCGAACCAGAGATTCATGAGACCGATCATCTTGCGCGGATCGGTCCGGCCACAGCGCTTGCACGGCAGTAGTGACACCCGTCCTCCCGCCTTCCGCCCGGGGGCATCCCGCGCTCGGCGGGAAAGATAGCGCCGGCGGCCGCTCGAGCGCTGGTGCGGGGGCGTCTCCTAGCCCGCCGGCAGCCGGATCTCCGGCGTCTCCGGATGGCGCCGGTAGAGCACCACCGTGCGCCCGATCACATGCACCACGTGAACGTCCTCGAGCCGCTCGGCCAGCTCCCGGCCCGTGCCCCTGGCGTCCAGCGGCGCCGCCTCCAGCACCTTCACCTTGAGCAGCTCGCGGGTCTGCAGCGCGTCCAGCACGGAGCCGCCCACGTCCTCTGTGACGCCCTCCTTGCCCACGTGCACGACCGGCTTCAGGCGGTGCGCAAGGGACTTCAGGTGTGCGCGTTGCTTGGCGGTGAGGTCCGCCATGTCAGCGCCCCCCCATCACGTAACCCGCCGGCGGCTCCGCCCCCAGCAGGTGCTTCACGAAATAATCCCAGCGTCGCCGCATCATGTACGGCTCGTTGCCGAAGCCGTGGCGACGGTTGGGGAATAGGATGAGGTCGAAGTCCTTGTTGGCGTCGATGAGCGCGTCCACCACCAGCAGCGTGCTGTAGGGCGGCACGTTGCTGTCCATGGTGCCGTGGGCCAGCAGCAGCTTGCCCTCCAGCTGGTGGGCAAGGAGCTGGTTGGCCTGGTTGTCGTAGCTGGTGGTGCCGTCGGGATTCGTGATGAGCAGCCCCTGCCACTTCTCGCCCCAGTCGTCCTCATAGTTGCGGTTGTCGTGGTTGCCGGCCTGGCTCACGGCCACCATGAAGAAGTCCGGGTACTGGAAGATGGCCGCCGTGCTGGCGAAGCCGCCGCCCGAATGGCCCCAGATCCCCGCCCGCTCGAGATCGATGAACGGGTAGCGCTCCGCCAGCTGCCGCATGGCCGCGATCTGATCGGGCAGGCCGTTGTCCCCCATGTTGCCGTAGTAGGCCTCGTGGAACGCCTGCGAGCGGCCGGGCGTGCCCATGGCGTCCAGCGCCACCACCACGAAGCCCAGCTCGGCCAGCGCCTGGTGGTCCCGCCGCGCCGCTGAGAAGCTGCGGCTCCCCACGCTCCCCGACTGCGGCCCCGGATAGATGTAGTTGATGATCGGATAGCGGCGGCTCTCATCCAGGTGTGTGGGCGTGTACATGAGGCCGTAGACGTCCGTCACGCCGTCGCGCGCCTTGGCGCTGAAGGGCACCGGCGGCTTCCATCCGTAAGCGACGAGGTCGCCAACCTGCGCGCGCTCCAGCTCCACCACCAGCGACCCGTCCATCCTCCTCAGCTCCGTGACGGGCGGGTCCACGGGCGTGGAACGGGCGTCCACGAAGTAGTCCCCGTCCGGCGAGAGGGTGACCACGTGGTGCGCGCTGTCGGGCGTGAGCAGCTCCACGCCCGTGCCGTCCAGCCGCGCGCGGTAGAGGTAGTGGAAGTACGGATCGCCGGGCTCGCGCCCGGCGGCGGTGAACCACACGGTGCGGCTTCCGGGGTCCAGGCGCACCACGTCCTGCACGGCCCACGCGCCGCTGGTCACGGCATTCTTGAGCGCACCGGTCTCCAGGTCGAAGAGGTAGAGGTGCCCCCAGCCGGTGCGGTGCGCGGAGTACCAGAGCAGCTCGTCCGTCTCCGGCAGGAGGCGCCAGTTGGCGTTGGACTCGAAGAAGGTGGGCACGCTCTCCGTGAAGACGTCCCGCACGGCCCCGGTGCGCGCGTCGGCCACGCGCACGGTGGCCACCTTGTGGTCCCGGGAACTGGAGACGAAGACCAGGCGCTCGGCGTCCGGCGTCCACTCGATGTCCGCCCAGCTGCCGCCGCACACGATGTGGTCGCACACGGTGGAGCGATGCTGATCGGGCGGCATGTCCAGGCGCACCACGCGCGGCCCGCCGGGGGCGTCCAGGTCCGCCACCACCCGGTGGATGCGGAAGATAACGGAGTCCTCCGGCAGTGGATATTTCCAGGACTCCAGCTCCACGTGGCCCACCTCCGTGGACACCAGGTGCATGCTGCCCACGCCGCGCGCGTCGTGCTGGAAGGTGGCAATGCGCCGCGAGTCCGGTGACCAGAGCACCACCGGCCGGCTACTCCTCGTCCACCCCGCGTTGTTGGTGGCGTAGCCGAAGTGCTCCACGCCGTCCGTGGTCACGCGCGTCTCCGTGCCCGTGGCCACGTCCCGCACCCACAGGTCGTGATCGCGCACGAACGCCTCGCGCGCCCCGTCGGGCGAGGGCACGCTGTTGGGGGAGCCACCCGGCTCTTCCCTCCCCTCGGCACGCGTGCACTCGTAGGTGCGCAGGTCGCACGTCCAGCGCACGTCGCCCACCAGGAAGGTGATCCGCCCGCCCTCCATCTCGAAGGCGCGGAAGGGCAGCTCCGCGGATTCCACAGTGCGCCCCAGCACGCCGGTCAGCGCGCCGGCCAGGCGCGTGTGGTCAAAGGCCGGCTCACGCGTGCCGCGCGCCGCGTCCACCAGCACGAACTCCGCGCCCACCGCCAGCGTATTGCGATACCAGAAGCGCTCGCCGTCCACCCAGACGGGGCGCACGGCATCGCGCGTAACCAGGCCGCCTACGGCCCCGCTCAGGAAGCGCTCGGCCCGGGCATAGTCCTCGGCGGTCAGCCGGTCGGGCGCCCACGGCTGCTGCGCGTGCGCGGGGCCGGCAAAGAGAAGGAGCGCGGTGAGGAGGAGAAGGGGACGTCGCATAGTTGCCTCTCGGCGTTGGTGTGGCACGATGAGCGGCAAGATGAGGGGGAGTGCGGCCGGCGGGCAACGGGGGTGCGACGTTCAGCCGCGCTGCAGCTCCGTCAGGCGGCGCTTGGCGTCCTCCACCAGCGGCTGCAGCGGTGTGTCCGCCTCGGCCCAGTTGGCCACGAAGAACTCGAGCCGCTCGCGGGCCTCCGCGTTGTTTCCGAGCGCCTGGTGGATCTTGCCCAGTTCGTAGCTGGCCAGCGGGTCGGGATCCCACGTCAGGAAGGTGCGGAAGTAGCGCTCGGCCTCGCGCAGGTTGCCCTGATCCCGATGGATGACCCCGAGCCACCAGCGCACCGGCGCCATGTTGGCCGCTTCGCGCACGGACTCCAGGATGCGTGCGGCCTCGGCCGGCTGGCCGCGCTTCCAGATGCCGTACGCCTCCAGCGCCCGGACCTGGGCCCTGCCCCGCGCGGCGGCGACCGAATCCCCTGCCGCCATCACGGAGTCCAGCTCGGCCCGCATGAACGTAATCGCGGACGCGTGCGCATCCCACGCCCCGCGCAACGCCGCGTAGAGCGCAACGGGCCAGACGTTCTCCTCGGTCAACCGCCCCGCCTGGACCTCTGCGAGCGCGGAGTCCAGCACCGTGGTGGGTAGCGGGAAGCCCAGGGATGCGGCGTGGGCATGCAGCTCCAGGCGGGCGCTGGGCATCGCGGCGGGATCCGCCAGCTCCCGCGCGGCCGCTGTCAGATGACCACGGCTGAAGAACATACCCCAGCCCAGCCAGTTGCGGAGCTGGCCGCGCAAGGCGGGAGGTGCCCGTTGCAGCGTGCGCCGGAGGAAGCGCTCGTTCGCGTCCCACAGGAGCGGGTTGTTGAGGCCGAAGCTGATCTGCCTGTGATCCTGGCCCACGGGCATGGAATCCGTGACGGCCAGCGCGGCAGCGCTGGCGGCCGAATCACCGAACGCCATGGCCTGAACCAATCGATAGCGCCGGGTCATCCAGCTGTCCGGGGCCAGTTCCTCGAACGCATCCAACCTTTCGGCCAGCAGCGCGCTGTCGGCCTGGTAGCGGGCGGCGTGCTCGATCAGGTGGATCCGGTAGGGTGAGAAGCGGGGCGCGTGCTGCACCGCGCGCGTGAAGGAAGCCTCCGCCTCGTCCCAGCCCATCAGCCCCTCGCGCACGTGCAACTCGGCCTCGCCGCGCTGATACCAGGCTTCCGGGTCGTCCGGGTACTTGCGCGTGGCCTCGGCACCGAGTTGCAGCGCCAGGGGATCATTCTCACCCACCGCATGGGACAGGCGCACCAGGAGCGCCTCCCGGTCGGGCATCCGCGCGAGCAGCGTCATGGCGCGCTCAGAGGCCGCGGCGCCGCGCTGACTGTTGATGTTCTCACCCCAACCGTACGTCTGGCTGAGCCGGTAGTACGCCAGCCCGAAGAGCGAATCCGCGCGCACCGCTTCCTCGTAGGCGTTCGCGGCGGCGGCAAAGTCACCGCGACGGAAGAGGGCCTCGCCCTGCAGGTACGCCTTGAGCGCCGGCAGCGAGGCGGTGGTGATGGCGGCCACGTTCACGCGCGGCAGTTCGCCATCCCCGCGATCACCGATGTGCGCCAGCGTTTGCACGGCCAGCTGATCTACGAGGGCCAGCACGCTGTCGGCAGGTCCCTGGGCCTGGACCTGGCCGATGGACTGCCCGTTGTCCACCAGGAGCACGTCTCCGGTCAGGCGCACCTGCGGCCCGATGGCCACGGCGCCGCCCAGCAGCGCGTAGCGGGCGCCGGTGCGGCGGGCCACTTCGAGGGCGGCCGCGCGATCCGGATAGGCCGTGCTGTCCGGTACCGCCTCGTGCCAGCGCGCCAGGACCGTGGCGCTGGCTATGGAGCGCAGGCCGCCGGCGCCGTCCAGGCCGGTGGCCAGCAGGTCTACCATGCCCTCACGCCACTCACCGATGCCCGCCCCACGCACCGAGAAGGGCAGCACCGCGATGCCGTCGGGCGCGGCGGCGGCCTGCACCCCGGCGGGCAGGAAGCTCTCGCCGCGGTCGTTGATCACCACGTACATCCCCGCCACCCCGAAAAGCAGCAGGAAAGCGGCCGCGCCGGCCACCAGCGTCCTGGCCCAGGTGAGGTGCGGCATGGCACCGCTGGTCACCGACTGGAGGGCGCCCTCCAGGTCCAGTTCCCAGGAGCGGGGGATCTCGTCCGTGGCCTGGCGCTGCTCCACGAGCGGGTGGGACTGGACCCACGCCGTGGCCAGGATGATGAGCAGCCCCACCAGGAGCAGGATGACGGCCACCGGGCTGAGCCAGGGTGGCAGGGAGAGGGCCTCACCCAGTTCGTTGACCACCTGCAGCACGGCCCACGACGCGCCCAGGTAGACGGCCAGCACGCCGAAGAGACGGGCCTTGCGGACGCGCGTCCAGAGATTCTCCGATGCCATGCTAGCCCCTGGTCATGATCCGCCGCGCGGGCGCGCGCTGCGCCGCGGCTCCGTGCGGCCGCAGTTCGGCGTCAGCGTGTTCCGAGCGTGCGTGGATCGGCCGGCGAAGCTGGTTCATACCACACGCCTCACGTCAGAGATCGGCGGTCCCGCGGGTAACGGTGAAGGCATGGAATACCGCTGGCGGGGGGGAGAGTCCGTGCATCAATCTTCCGCCGGGGCACGCACTTGCTCAAGTCCGGCGCGGGCCGAAACTTCTGCCGCCCGAAGAAAAACGTTGACGCAGTCCTCCCCGGATGGTATCTAGACAACCCCACGCGATCTTCGGTGGCCCTGCCAGAGACCTCCCATCGGACTCATACGGCAGGAGCAGCAAAAGCAGCACAATACAATAGCACACCGCGCGTCGCGGCCAACCTGCCGCGAAGGTGCGGGCTGAGTTCCCTACGCGAGCCGGGTTGGCTCGCGTTCCCTCCCCTCAGTAAGGAGTCCGTATGCCCAGGCTCTCCCCGGGCTGGCGGCGCATCACGCCCGCTCTCGTCCTCACGGCCGCACTCGCGGCCTGCATGGACAACGATCCGACGGCGGTCGAGACGCCGCCGGAACAGGACCTCGAAGCGCAGTTCGATGGAACGATCGATTCCCACCACAGCCATGGCCGATTCTTCCACATGACGTGGGTGCCCCGGCCGGACCTGGGCTCCCGCACGGTGGAGGTCCGCTACGCGGTGGCATTCCGGCGCAACGGCTACCAATGCCGGGTATCCGGCACCTCGACAGGGCAGATACCCTGCACCGGACCCAGTGGCCTGCCCGGACCGGGTGACATCATCTGGGAGCAAGTCGGCGGGACCGGCATGTCCTGGGGGGACGGCGCCTCCACCCAGACGCTCTTTTTCCGCGTCACATCCATCGACGCCCCCAACAACTGGCTGTTCGCTCAGGCCCTGAACCCCGGCACGAGCAATTCCAATCCGATCCATACCTTTGGCGGCAGCGCCACCACGTTCAACGTCCGGAGCTTCAGCTGCTGCAGGATCGGCGGCCTGCGGAATCCCGGGTCGTCATACGGCGTCAGCACGCTGGTCACGCTGGGCGACGGCAATCGCTCGCCGGTCTCCAACATCCTGCCGATCATCAACATTCCGGCCGGCGGTGTACAGACCTGGCATCTCCCGGCCGCGGACGCGGACGGCGATCCGCTGCGCTGGCGCATGTCGAACTCGAACGAGTGGGGCGGCAACGGCGCGCAACCGCCCGGCATCTCCATCAACCCGACCACCGGCCAGGTGACCTGGAACACGAGCGGGCTCCCGCTCGGCCAGTACTGGACCAATATGACCATTGAGGAACTCGATGGCAGCGGCAACCCGAAGGGTCGGGTGGCCGTGGACCACCTGATCCAGCTGGTGATGTCCGCGCCGTCGAACGCCCCGCCCGTCTTCACCTCCGGCCAGTGCGGCACCACGATCCAGGCCACCGCCAACAGCCCCATCAGCTTCACGGTGACGGGCTCGGATCCGGACGCGGGCCAGACGGTGCTCATGACCGTGGCCGGCGTGCCCTCCGGTGCTACCTCGCCGGTTCCCGGTGCCGGAAATCCGGTCAGTTCCACGTTCAACTGGACGCCCACCGCAGGAGATGCCGGCCCGAACGTGATCACGTATTCGATCACGGACAGCTTCGGGGCGCAGGCGCTGTGCGCCATCACCATCAACGTGAGCGCCAATGACGCGCCCACGGCTGACGCCGGTCCGGACCAGAACGTGGCGCTCAGCGGATCGACCACCGCCAGCGTCACGCTGAATGGCAGCGGCTCCACCGATGACGGTCAGCTGCAGCCGCTCAGCTTCAGCTGGACGGACGGGAGCACCACGCTCAGCGGCGTGAGCCCGACCACCACGCTGGGGCTCGGGACGCACACCTTCACGCTGTCCGTCAACGACGGCCAATACACGGACACGGACCAGGTCGTGATCACGGTGCACGATCCGACGCGGCCGGTCATCGTCGGTACCATCTCCGGCACTCCAGGAAACAACGGCTGGTACGTGAGTGACGTGACGGTCTCCTGGTCCGTCACCGACCCTGAATCCGCCATCACGTCAACCACGGGCTGCGCCACCACGGTCCAGACCACGGACTCCCCGAGCGAGACGCGCACCTGCGAGGCCACGTCCGCGGGCGGCACGGCCAGCGAATCCGTCGGGTTCAAGCGCGATGCCACGCCTCCGACCGTCGCCTACTCCGCACACGCGGCCTCTTTCACGGTGGACGAGAGCGTGGCCATCACGTGCAGCGCGGCGGACAACCTGTCCCTTCTAGCCGATGACACGTGCGCGGACATCAACGGACCGGCCTACGCGTTCCCGCTCGGGCTGAATGCCTTCAACGCAGCCGCCACGGACAACGCCGGTAATGTCGGCAGCGGCAGCACCGCCTTCACCGTGCAGGTCACTACGGCCAGCCTGTGTGCTCTGGTGCGCACGTTCGTCAGCCACAACGGCCTGGCCAACTCGCTGTGCGCCAAGTTGAGCGCTGCCCAGCGGGCGGCCGACCGCGGTCAGGACGCCACGCACGACAACGTCATGGCGGCCTTCATCAATGAGGTGGAGGCGCAGACGGGGAAGAAGATCGACCCCGGCCATGCCGCCATTCTCATCGCGCTCGCCACGGCGCTGATCGGGTGATCGAGCGAGCAGTCCGAGCATGACCTGCGAGGGCCGGGGGATGATCCCCCGGCCCTCTTTCCAATCACGAAAGGCTTGCCCCCACCGGTGCGCCGATGCACTGTGGAAGCGCCTTACCCGTACATGCGTGCCGCTCCGCTCCCCTTCCCCGAGGAGGTAACGTGGTCGCGACGACGTCGTTGTGGCTCCCCATCCTGCTGTCCGCGGTGGGCGTCTTCATCGTGAGTTCCATCGTGCACATGCTGCTGCCCTACCACCGTACGGACTACGCGAAGGTGCCGGACGAGGACGCGGTGCTGGACGCGCTCCGCGCCCGTGCCATCCCGCCCGGTGACTACGCCTTCCCGCACGCGGCGGGCATGGAGGAGATGAAGGATCCCGCGTACACGGAGAAGATGAAGCGCGGACCCGCGGGAACGCTCACGCTGTGGCCGCCGGGGGAGATGAACATGGGCAAGAAGCTCGGCGCCTGGTTCCTGTTCTCCGTGGTGGTGAGCTTCTTCACGGCCTACGTGGCGGGCACCACGCTCGAACCGGGCGCGGACTACCTGCTCGTCTTCCGCGTCACCGCCACCGCGGCCTTCATGGCGTACGCGTTCGCCGAATGGGGCAATGTCATCTGGTTCGGCAAATCCACCAACACCGCGCTCAAGAACACCTTCGACGGCCTGCTCTACGGGCTCGTCACGGCCGGTTTCTTCGGGTGGCTCTGGCCGGGCGTCTAGCCCTGCCGCCACGTGGGGACAGGGGGCGTGGCCGCCCGCCCCCTGTCCGACCGCGGCTGGCCCCCTCCTTGCGCCGTATCTCCTGCTACACGAGCAGTCCCCGAGGCAGGAGAAGCAAGCATGGACAAGATCAAGCTGGCGGTGATCTACTACAGCAGCTACGGCACCAATTACGAGATGGCGCGGACGGCCGCGGAGGCCGCCGAGGAGGCGGGCGCCGAGGTACGCCTGCGCAAGGTGCGGGAGACCGCGCCGGAGCAGGTGGTCGCGGCGCAGGAAGGGTGGGCCGCGCACGCCAAGGCCACCGAGGACGTGCCCACCGCGGAGCCCGAGGACCTGGTGTGGGCCGACGCCTATCTCTTCAGCTCACCCACGCGCTACGGCGGCGCCTCCAGCCAGATGCGCTCCTTCATCGACACGCTGGGCCCCATCTGGCAGGAGGGAAAGCTGGCCGACAAGGTGGTCACGGCCATGACCAGCGCCATGAATCCGCACGGCGGCCAGGAAACCACGCTGCAGTCCCTGTACTTCACCTTCATGCACTGGGGGGCCATCATCGTGACGCCGGGCTACACCGGCGAGGCGGTCTTCAATTCGGGCGGCAACCCGTACGGCGCCAGCGTCACGGCCACCGACGGCTCCGTGAATGAGGAGGACCGGGCGGCCATCCGCCACCAGGCCAAGCGGCTGGTGGAGACGGCCGAGCGGTTCGTCCACAGCGGCGCCGGCGTGGGCTGAGCCGTGCGCTGAGGCCTTGCCCGGGGGCGGCCAGGGGCGCAAGCTGGCCGCATGGCCGCCACCTATCCCATGCCCGCCGGGGCGCACCGCGCGGAAGAAACGGTCTCGCGCAGTCGGTTCCTGGCCACGCTGGCGCCCGCGCCAGACGAGGACGCCGCTCGCGCGGTGGTGGACTCCGTGCGTGCCGAATTCCCGGATGCCACCCACCACTGCTGGGCCTACGTGGTGGGCCCGCCCGGCAGTACGGCCCGCGTCGGCATGAGCGACGCGGGCGAGCCGCACGGCACCGCCGGCCGCCCCATGCTGGACGTGCTCCTGCACGGCGAGGTGGGGGACGTGGTGGCCGTGGTCACGCGCTGGTACGGCGGGGTAAACCTGGGCAAGGGGGGACTGGTGCGCGCGTACGGCGGCGCCGTCCAGCGGGCGCTGGCCACGCTGCCCCGGGCGGAGCGCGTGACCTGGCGCCAGGCCACGGTGACGCTGGCCTACACCGACGTGGACGCCTTGCAGCGCCTGCTGGAAACCCTGGGCGGTGAGATCCGGGACGAGCGCTACGGCGCCGACGTGCGCTACGAGGTGGCGCTGCCGGAGCGGGCCGCGGATCGCTTCGCCGCCGAGCTGGCGGACGCCACGGCGGGACGGGCGCGCGTCAGCTGGCGCGTAGAAGCCGACGGCGCGGAGGGCTAGGGCGCCCGTCTCGTCGGCCCCGGACGCTCGGCGTACGCCGCGATCGCCGCCTAGCGCAGCCGCGTGAGCCCCTCCTGCGCCACCGACGCCACCAGCTCGCCGCCGCGCGTGTAGATCACCCCCCGCGAGAACCCGCGCGCTCCCGACGCCGCCGGACTGTCCATCACGTAGAGCAGCCACTCGTCCATGCGGAAGGGGCGGTGGAACCAGATGGCGTGGTCGAGCGAGGCCGCCTGCAAGCGCTCCATGTACACGCTGAGGCCGTGCGGCAGCAGCGCGGTGGAGAGGATGCCGTAGTCCGACCCGTAGGCCAGCACGGCCTGATTGGCCAGCGCTTCCGGCGGCATCTCCCCCACGGCGCGCAGCCACATCAAGCGCCGCGGCTCCTGCGGCTCCGGCTCGAAGGGGTTGACCGGCGCCACCGGCCGGAAATCGATGGGGCGCTCCTGCGTCAGGACCGACCGCAGCGCGGGCGGGATCAGGTCGGCATGCGCCCGGATGAGGTCCAGGTCGGAGGTGAGTTCCTCGGGGGGCGGCGCGTCCGGCATCTCCAGCTGGTGGCTCGGACCGTCCTCCACCACCTGGAAGGAGGCGGACATGTTGAAGATGGCCCGACCGTTCTGAATGGCCGTGACCCGGCGCGTGGTGAAGCTCCGCCCGTCCCGCAGGCGATCCACGAAGTAGACGATGGGCGTGGCGATCTCGCCGGGCAGGATGAAGTAGCCGTGCAGCGAATGCGCCACCCGCTCCCTGTCCACCGTGCGCTGCGCCGCCACCAGCGCCTGCGCCAGCACCTGGCCGCCGAAGACGCGTCCCGAGCCGATGTCCCGATTCGTACCGCGGTAGATGTTCTGCTCCAGCGCCTCCAGATCCAGGAGCGTCAGGAGATCCTGCACGGCGTAGCTCACGTCTGCTCTCCTTGCCGCATGGCTCCCAGTCGACCCGCCACCCAGAAGAGCAGCGCCGCCGTGACGAAGAGGGCGGCCACGCCACCGAGCGCCCGGCCGCGCTCCGCCCCGTAGTACCAGGCCGCCACCACGAGCGCCCCGGCCGACGTGACGAGCAGCGCGCGCGCCTCGTTGCGGAGGGCGTACACCATGCCCGCTCCGCCCAGCACGGCCACCGTGAGGGCGGCGACCTCCGGCGGCGCGTCCAGCGCCTCGAGGGTGGTCCAGAAGGCCAGCACCACACCCAGGATCATGGCCAGCACCAGGCCGTTCGTGTACCAGTCCCGGCGCAGCCGGTCCGGCGCCCGGTGGACCGCCCACAGGATGGCCGCCGTGCTCGCCACCCACCATACGTCGAGCGGCCAGGGCGCGATGTCCTCCCCCAGGTCCAGCGGCCCCACGATCGTTGCCAGCAGCAACGCCGCGGCCACGTACAGGGACAGTGCCACCGCGTGCAGCTCCCACTCGGCGGCACGCCCGGCGGCCAGGCGCGCCGCCAGGACGGCACCCGCCGCCAGCAGCACCCCGTCCAGAATCCAGATGCTGGTGTTCCCGTCCAGGTCAAGCGCACGGTACAGGAAGAGGAAGACGAACAGATGGCCGAGCACCACCAGCGCCACCGGCAGCACCGGATGGCGCCGTGCCGTGAGTGGCACGCCCACGACGGGCACCAGCAGGGCCAGCACACCCACCAGCACGGCCGGCGCGCTACCGTTGGCCCAGGCGTTGGTGGAGTACACGCCAGCCACCACCAGCACGATCAGACCGGCCACCTCCGCCACGCGCGCCGGCACCCGCCAGTTCGCCGCCCGCTCCGCCGCGAGGCCGCCGGCCACCAGCGCCGCGCCCACGCCGGCCACGATCAGCGTGCGGCCGGCGTGGCCCAGCGCGGGCCAGACCCACGAGAAGAAGGTGGCCGTGGCAATGAGGAGCACCACCGCGCCCGTGGCGGCGATCAGCAGCTGCGCGGCGCGGCGACGCTCACGCGCCGCGTGGGCCACGGCGTCGGTGCGCAGGCGCTCGACCGCTTCCGGCGGCAGCAGGCCCCGCTCCTGCCAGCGGCGGAGGGCGGCTTCGACCTGGCGATGGGCACTGGGCATGAAGTTCCTCGGGTGCGAGGCTGTAACGGAGACCCGGGGGCCGCGGCTCCGGTGACCCGGCCGGCGGCCGTGGGCCCGTCCGACGGGCTCCCGGAGCCGAAGATAGGCCGCCCCTCCTGCCGCCGACAGCCGCCGGGTCCCCGGGAGGTACAGCCCCTGCACCACATCTCCGTTGTGACGATAGGGCCACCCCGATCGTCTGCATCATGAAGGGGCCCGGGCAGGCGCCGGGCTCATGAATCACCGTAGCACTGGAAGGTCAACATGAATCGAACATTACTCGGCGCGGCCCTGTTGGCGGCGCTCATCCCGCTGGGGGCTTGCAGTGACGTGACCGGGGAGCAGAGCGCCTCGGTGAACGTGCTGCTGACCGACGCACCCGGAGACGTGGAGGCCGCGTGGGTCACCGTCACCGAGGTCAGCCTGGTAGCCCAGGGTGGCGAGGATGACGAGGAAGGCGGCAGCATCATCCTGCTCAGCAGCGAGCCGTGGACCGGCGACCTGCTCGAGCTCCAGAATGACGTGGAGGTCCTCGTGCAGGGCGCGGAAGTCCCCACGGGGCGCTACACGCAGCTCCGCCTGGTCATCACCGAGGGCTGCGTAGCCGTGGAGACGGAGTCCGAGGACCCCGACATCTACACGTCATCCGCGAGCTTCGATGCCTGTGGCAGCACGGCCGGCGCCGGCACGCTCCATATGCCCAGCTTTGGCCAGAGCGGTCTCAAGATCAACCTGCCCTCTGCCGACACCGATTTCGAAGGCGAGCAGACGCTGCTCCTGGACTTCGACGTCTCCGAGAGCTTCGGCCACCAGGCCGGCGCTTCCGGCATGTGGGTCATGACGCCGGTCATCAAGGCCACCAGCTTCGGAGCGGCCGCCACGGTGAATGTGGACGTGACGCTCGGCACGGGGATCGGTGCTCTGCTCACCGCCGCCGGCTTTGCCATCACGGACTTCTCCGTCAAGCTGGATGGTGAGGCTCCGGTAGCGCTGGCTGCCGACGGCTCCGCCACCCTGGAGTTCGTCACCTCCGGCAGCCACACGCTCTCGCTCGTAGGTCCGGACGGCTGGGCGCTGACCACCAGCCCCACGTCGCCGCACACCTTCACCACCACGGCGGGCGCTACGCAGACCGTGGCGCTCACGCTGACGGGCTTCACCGAGTCCTGATCCAGCGCGTGCCATGAGCGCGGAACGGCCGCCCCGGGAAGGTCCGGGGCGGCCGTTCGTGTGGCGGGGCGCGCCGTTCTCGTGCCCCGGCGGTCGGGCACATGCCATTGCGAACGCGCCGCGGAGGCGGGAGGCCGCCCGGGCCCGAGGCGCCTCAGAACCCTTCCTGCCGCACCTCGTGCGGCCCGCGCTCCGGGCCCAGACGAACCACGCTCCCGGGGGTGGTGCTGGCCCCGCCCACCGGCGGGGCGTCCCCCTTCTCGCGCGCCATCTCCGCCACGCTCTTCACGCCGGCCAGCGCCGCCGCCCCGGCCAGCGCCTCCCGATCCCCGTCGTACCACTCGAACCAGGGCAGTCCGCTGCGCGCATACTCCTCCACCGTCACCGGCGTGGGCGGCGGCTCCTGCCCGGTGATCGACCGCCACACCAGCGCGTTGGCCAGGTGAACGAAGCACCGGTTGCGCGCCTCCTGTTCCCAGTTCTCGATGGCCTCACGGTCACGATAGATCTCCTGGTCCATACGCCCGCCGGCCGCCAGGCCCATGGAGGCCGACGCCTCGGACACGCACAGCGCCATGTCCATTGCGAGCGGCCCACGCCGGATGGTGCGCCGGAATTCCCTGCGCCGCCGGCGCCAGACCTCGGCCTTGAGCGGGACCGCCGAAATCTGCAGCCCGCCGTGTTCGGCTTGCCCCGTGAGCTGCTCCTCCACCGTGTACTCGCTGCCCAGGGGCATGGCCACGAACTGCCGCACCTGCCCTTCCGCCACGCAGTACCCATCCAGCCACGGCTGGCCCGGCACCACCACGTAGTCCTGCGGCTCGCTGCCGAGCTCCTCCCGCCACGGCTCCCCCGTCACCGCGTTGACCTTGCCGGCGGCCACCTGCACCGCCCAGGGATACGCCTCGGGCGAGTGGAAGCTGATCCACAAAGCCTCACTCTGGTACATGGGCACCATGACGCCGCCGCGTCGCAGCCACGACTGACCCAACCGATCGGCATGATCATCCACGTGCCGCATGGGAAAGGCGCCCAACCCCGGCGGCAGCGGATAGCTCCGGTCATCATCCGGAATGCGCAGCGTGCGCTCCAGTTCCACCCTGAGCACCGCCTCGGGATGCACCTCCGGCGCGGTGAACACCAACCCGTCCTCCCTCAACTCGATCATGGCAGGCTTCCCTTCAGGTCATTGTATGCCGCGACGCCCGTCCCCCTCCGCGCGTCTTTCACCATTCTCCGTCCCTCACCATTCTCCGTCCCTCACCTCCCGGACCACCCGCGCGACCGCCCCGTCCGGCAGATCCTTGAGCGCGCGGATGGCTTCGGCAAAGAGCCGCGGCCGCCGCCGAATGGCGGCCTGCAGGTCACTCGACACCTTCCCGGCCAACGCCAGCAGCACATCGGCGTCCACGTCCAACTCGGCCGAGAGCCGCGTCAGGGTCTCCTCGGACGGCGGCGAGCCGATGCCGCGCTCCACCTTGCTCAGATAGCTCGGCTCGATCCCCACACGCTCCGCCACCCGCCGCAGCGAGAAGGCGGCGTCCTCCCGGCGCAGCTCCTCGCGCCGCTCGCGAATATAGGGTCCCAGATTCATGCCATGTATCATGTACTACACACTACACATCTGTCAAGCGACGACGCCGATCACGCCCAGGCGCGCACTCCACCCCGCGGCCGGGACGCATCCCGGGACCGAGCGTCCGGCTCATCCCTTTCATCCCGCGCATCCCGC
>JBBDRO010000072.1:0-25989 GCA_040905425.1 Gemmatimonadota bacterium
CCCGGTGTCGGGGGGCTTCGCACGTCCGGCAACCACCAGAACGGTGGCCGCGCCCGCACCACCGGCTACCTCCGGCACGGCGACCCAGCCCGTCCGGCCGCTGCCCGATGCACGGCCGCGCCCGCTTTTCCTTCCGGGTCGCGGTGCGTACATTGCCCTCCCCTGCCTCACAGCCACCCTGGATTCCATGATCGAAGCTGCCGCGGCGGACGGCCCCCTCCACGTCCTGGTGGTGGATGATGAAGAACTGCTGCTGCGCAGTGCCACCCGGATCCTGGAGGCCGAGGGGTACGTGGTCACGGCTGTGACCCGCGGGCAGGAAGCGCTGGATCGCCTCCAGCGCCGGCCGTTCGATCTGCTGCTCACCGATCTGGCGCTGCCCGACGTGGACGGCATGACGCTCCTGCGTGAAACGCGCTCCCTGGATACGCCACCGCTGGTGGTCATCATCACCGCGTTCGCCAGCGTGGAATCCAGCCTGGAAGCCGTCCGGAGCGGCGCCTACGATTACCTGCCGAAGCCCTTCACGGCCACGCAGCTACAGGTGGTGATGGGTCGCGCCGCGGCGCAGGTCCGGCTCGAGCGGGACGTGGCGCGCCTGCGCCACCAATTGAGTTCCCGCGACGGTCTGATGGGCGTGGTGGGCACCAGTGAGCCGATGCGCGCCGTGGCGGACATCGTGAGCCGCGTGGCCCCGAGCAGCGCCAGCGTGCTCATCACGGGAGAGAGCGGCACGGGCAAGGAACTGGTGGCCCGCGCGCTCCATCGGGAGAGCCGCCGCGCGCAACGGCGCTTCGTTGCCATCAACTGTGCCGCATTGCCCGGGCATCTGCTCGAGTCCGAACTCTTCGGCCATGAGAAGGGGGCCTTCACGGGCGCCGACAACCAGCGCCAGGGCCTCCTGGAGTATGCTTCGGGGGGTACCTTCTTCCTGGACGAGATCTGCGAGATGAGCCTGGATCTGCAGGCCAAGCTGCTGCGCGTGCTGCAGGAAGGGGAGGCGCGGCGCGTGGGCGGGGAGGAGGAGCGGGCGTTGGATGTGCGCTTCATTGCCGCCACCAACCTGGATCCACGGCGGGCGGTGACGGACGGTCGGCTCCGCCAGGACCTGTTCTTCCGGCTGAACGTCGTGCCTCTGGCGCTGCCCGCACTGCGGGAGCGCCGCGATGACATTCCTCTCCTCGTGGAGCATTTTCTGCGGCGCGCGGGCGAACGCTACGAGCGGCCGGGGATGCGCGTGCTACCGGCGGCCATGGATCGGCTGATGGCCTATGGCTGGCCCGGGAACGTGCGGGAATTGCAGAACGCCGTCGAACGGATGGTGCTCATGGCCAGCCAGGAGACGCTGGGCGTGGCGCTCCTGCCCGCGGAGATCCGCGGCGGGGATGCCGCCGACGCGGCCGGCACGTCCACGTTGCATGAGCAGCCCTACCACGAGGCCAGGGGCGCGGTGGTGGCCAGCTTCGAGCGCCGCTACCTGGCGGCCCTACTGGAGGAAACGGAGGGCAACGTATCGGAGGCGGCGCGGCGGGCTGGGATCGATCGCAAGACCATCCACCGCATGCTGGATCGCCATGGCCTGACCCGCGCGCTGGAGCCGCGGGGAGATCCGTCCATGTGAGGTGCCGCCGCGGCACGGGTTTCAGGTTAGCCACGGTCAGCGCAGCCACGCCAGCTGGAGCGCGAACAGCTCCCCGCCCACGTCGCCGGGCAGGCCCTCACCCCGGTCGAGCAGCGCCTCGCCGCGTAGTTCCAGCGCCTGCGCCAGGCGCATCCCACCGCCCACCTGGACCCGATACACGTCGTAATCCCAGGCCGCCGTGGTACCGTCGGAGCGATGGACCGGCAGAAAGTGCATCCCGCCGATGCGGCTGGCTACCCACGCGCCCGGAGCCACCTTGGCCTTCACCTCGCCATACCATCCGATCTCGGTGGGGTCATCCACAACGTTGGGCACTTCCCAGCGATCCATCAGGGCCTCCGCACGCAGTTCGATCCATCCCCGACTCCAGCGGGCCTGGAGCGCAACGATCTCCTGATCGTAATCCCCCGCGTCGAAGTAGGCGCCAGCGTAGCCCGCGGGGACGGCCGCCTGCGGAGCCATGTAGGGCCCCCGGTTCCACGACACACCGAAATTCCAGGCCGCCGCGGGCGCGAAGCCCACATGGGCAACCCAGGAGGGTCCGGGTGCGCCGCGGCGGCCGGGATTCCACTCGGGCGGTGCGCTCGAGGGGGCAGAGTTCACCACGGCCCCGTGCAACTCCCACCGCCCGAGCGCGCCCGTTGCCAGCGCGCCGGTGGGATAGGGGACCTGCCAGACGGCGGGAGCGCCGAAGGGCCGGAAGCGGGCGGGGTCGTTCTTCCACTCGATGAACGCATCATTGGCAGCCGGCGGGAGTGCGGCCGCCACCATGGTGCGGTGATCGTAAGCCAGAGGCGGACGCAGGAGCGGATCCCCCGGTCCCAGATGGCGTGCCGCGTAGCCGCCGAAAGGAGTGGCGAATTTGCCGATCTGCAGCGTCAACGGCACACCCCTGATCGGCGTCGCGCGGATGAAGGCCTGGTCGATGCGGAGTTCGAAGGGCCGCGCCCCCGGCGTTTCGCCCCGATCCAGCCGGGGCTCCACGAGGACATAGACCCGGTCGCCCGCGAACATGTCCACGAAAAGACGCACCCGCGGTGCCAGGAACGGATCCCGTTCGGCCAGCAGCCCGGCAGGTGCGGCGCGGGCCATGTAGGCCTGCACTTCCAGGGTACCCGAGACGGCCGCTTCGAACATGCCATCCGGAGACCGCACGCGGACCTCCGGCGGGGGCGGGAGCTGGGCGGTCGCGGGGACCGCGCCCAGCAGGGCGAGCACCAGCGTGGCCACAGCAATGCCCCTCACCCCGGCGGTCGTGCCGGCGCTGGCCTGCGTGCCGTCTACCGCGAATACGTGTACCACACGGGACAGGCCCTTGAGCGTGCGCTGCGGCATGGGGCGCGTGCGGATCCCGCTTACGCGTTCGCAGGTGGCCGCGGAGGCCAGGATCTCGCCGGGCGCCGCCGCGGAGCAGAGGCGCGCGGCCACGTTGACCGCTTCGCCCAGAACGGTGTAGTTCAGCCTGCGCTCGGAGCCCATGTTGCCGGCCACCGCCACACCCGTGTTCACACCGATGCCCACGTCGATACCGGCCTCGCCTCGCGCCTCCCGGCGGCGTGAGATCTCGGCCACGGCCGCACGGATGCGCAGGGCGGCGCGGAGCGCGCGCGCGGGATCATCCGGGCGCGCGATGGGCGCGCCGAAGATGGCCATCACCTCGTCGCCTACGTACTTGTCCACCACGCCACCCTCTGCCTCCACGGCGGCGCTCGCGTGCTCCATGATCTCGTTCAGCATACCGATGACCGCCTGGGGCTCCATGCCCTCGGTGATGGTGCTGAAGCCGCGAATATCGGCGAAGACGGTGGTCACCTCCCGGTTCTCACCCCCCAGCACGATGTCTCCCTTCAGCATCTCCGCGGCCACGTCGGGAGAGACCACCTTGTCCAGCACACCCCGGTACTGCTCCTTGAGCATCAGGCCCTCGGCCATCTCGTTGAAGGAGGCGGCCAGGTCCCCGAGTTCGTCGCGGGAGCGGACGTTGACCCTGGCGGCATAATCCCCCGCTGCCACCCGGCCGGTGGCCGCCACGAGCGCCCGGACGGGCCGGGCCAGGCCGCGGGAGATGACCGTGGCGAAGAGCGCGGCAAAGAACAGCGCCGCCACGGCGGCCAGCCGGATGGCGCCGCGGATGCGCTCGAAGGGGGCCAGGATGGCATCCAGCGGAATGGCCAGCACCCGCCAGGCGTCGCCCGCCGGCGGCAGGGAATCCGCCACCAGGGTCCACGCCGAGCCGTCCGGCCCCTCCACCTCGGAGCGCCCCCCGGTGCGGGACGCCGCCACCAGAGCGTCCGCCGTGATGGGATCCTCGGGGCCGAGCGTCCCGGCTACGCAGGCGCTCCCCGCCACGAAGCAGACCTCGCCACCGAGCGCCTGTCCGAGCGAGGCCGCGGCCCGGTCGTCGATCGCGGTGCCGAGGGCCAGAAAGCCGATCGGCTCCTCCACCACGCGCATCAGCGTGGCGTGCACGCCGTAAACCCGGCCGTCCACCACGTGGAAGCCGAACCCCACCGTATCGCCGCGTGCCACCATCCCATCCAGGAGCGCCAGGGGCACCGCGGGGGCGGCGTCATCCATGGCGTGCAGCCCCTCCACCGCGGCCACGGGGGCGCCGTCCAGTCCGGCGAACGCCACCAGCGCGGAGTCCAGGTCGGCCAGCCCCAGCTCATAGGCCGTCTCGAGGCGGAAGAAAGCGGTGTCGGGATCCAGCAGCATGGCGCTGAGCAGGGCGGGGAAGCGGTTCGAGGAGGTGAAGCGGCGGCCCACCTGCTCGAGCTGTTCCCGGCGGATGCGCACCAGTTCGTCGAACGCGCTGCGCGTGCGTGCCACGGAAGCGTCCACGAAGAGGTCCACCTGGCGGTCGGTCTCCCGGCCCACCACGGCCAGCCCCACACCCACGAGGAGGGCCACCGAGCCCAGCAGGGCGGTCAGCAGCTTCAACCGGAAGGTGGTGCGGGGGAGGCGCATCAGCACCGCGCGTCAGAGCTCGATGTCCACGCGCACGCTACCCTGGGCCGGTACCGTCACCCGCACCTCACGCGGCTCGGTGTCCACGTTCCACGCCACCAGCGTGTAGCTCCCGGCCGGCACGTCCGGGAGGGTGAACGTGCCGTCTTCACCGGGCACCACCCAGAAGAGATTTTCCACCACCAGAATGACGCCGCGCATGGACTTGTGGACCTCGCAGAAGACGTGCACCACACCGGGGGCATCGAACACCATGGCCTTCGACTCGGGGTTCGGGTACCGACCGAGGTCGAAGCGCTTGGGCCTGGAATAGGAGAACACGTTGTGGTAGAAGGAGTCCTCATTGGGGAAGGTCACCTCCCCACCGATCGGCACCACGAGGAGCGGGGGCACGAAGGCCGTGTCCCGCTGGGCCATCACTTGCGAGGCCCCCCGGGCGGGCGTCGCGCCGGGTACCACACCTTCGAGATACACCACCGTGGGGATGGCCACCATGGTCCGCGCCGGGGCCCCGCCGTAGCGCGCCGCCACGCGGGGCGGCGGCTCGGGCGTGTAGCGCACGGTGCCGGTGATCGAGCCGCGCGGCGGGAGCTCGCGCACCGCCATCGGCCCCGCGCCGCCGAGCGTCAGGAGGGCAAGGCCGAAGATATTGAGGGACCGGGTCGTGGACATGCCAGACGCTCCTTCGCGCCGGGGTTCGTGGTGCCGATGTCAGCGTAGCCGGGGCCGATCCGGAAATGGAGCCAGGAGTGCGCGCACCGCGGCCGCCGGATCGGCAGCCGCCATGACGGCGCCCACCACGGCGGCACCGGCCGCGGCCGTGGCGGCCACCTGCGCCACGTTGGCGGGCGTGATCCCGCCGATGCCCACCACCGGAACATCGACTGCGCGGGCCACGCTGTCCAGCCGCTCGGTCCCGATACCCTCCTGGCCGGCTTCGGCTTTGGTGGTGGTGCCGAACACCGCGCCGCAGCCGATGTAGGCGGCACCGTCGGCCACGGCGCGGCGCGCCGTCTCCGGATCGTCGGTGGAATAGCCGATGAGGAACCCGGCGGGTGCCGCACGGCGCGCGGCTGCCACGGGCAGGTCATCCGGGCCGAGGTGGGCGCCGTCGGCGCCGGCGGCGAGCGCCGCGTCCAGGCGGTCATTCACGAACAGGAGCGCGCCGTACTCCCGGATGCGCGGCAGGAGAGCCGTGGCCTGCTCGAAAAGCTCGCGCGCGGTGGCCGTCTTGTCCCGCAACTGCACGGCCGGCGCTCCCGCCGCCAGCGCCGCCTCCACGATCTCGCGCACCTTTCGCGGTGCCGCCAGCCCTCGGTCGGTCACTACGATGAGCCGCAGGTCCATGGCGCGTCAGCGGTTGCCGCTGGTGGCGGCCTGCTCACGGCGTATCTCGGCGCGCGCCCGGTTGTGCTCCTCCAGGGAGCGCGTGAAGACGTGGCTGCCGTCCGGCCGCGCCACGAAGTAGAGCGCCGGGTCATTCGCCGGATTCAGCGTGGCGTCGATCCCCCGCGCGCTCGGCGAGGCAATGGGGCCGGGCGGCAGGCCGGCAATCCGATACGTGTTGTACGGGTGATCGGCCACACTGTCGATGTGGGCGTAGAGGAGGCGCGCCTGGTGCTCGCCGAGCGCGTACTGCACAGTGGGATCGGCCTGCAGGGGAAGGCCGATGCGGAGCCGGTTGTGGTAGACCGCCGCGATACGGGGCATCTCCACCGCCAGCTTGGCCTCCCATTCCACGATCGAAGCCAGCGTGACCACCTCGCGCTCGCTCATGCCCAGTGAATCGGCGCGGGCGCGGCGCTCCGGCGTCCATACCTGCTTGTAGGCGGCGACCATGGCGTCCACGACGGAGGCGAGCGGCGCGTCCACGGGCACGGTGTACGTGGCGGGGTAGAGATAACCCTCCAGCGTGGGGCCGGGGACGTCCCAACGCCGGGCGGCCGCCGTATCCATGAGGACGGCGAAGACGCTGTCCTCCTCCAGCCCGGTGGCCAGGGCAATGCGCGGGGCAATGCGCTCCAGGTCGGATGCCTCGGGCACCACCACGCGCGCCGTCAGCACGTCGCCCGCCTCCAGCCTGGTCAGGACCTGCCCCCAGGTGGTGCCTGGACGGAATTCGTAGGTGCCCGGTTGGATGCGCGTGGCCGCGCCACTCAGGCGCGCGTAGACGCGGAAGAGCGGGGGCGCCTCCACGATGTCGTGCGCGGCCAGCGAATCGGTGACCTGGCCGAAGGAAGCGCCCTGCGGCACGAGTATGCGTACGGGTTCCCCCTGGCCCTGCCCGCTGCACCCGGTCACGAGAAGCCCGACGGCCACGCATACACCCGCCGTGACATGTCTGATGTTCTGCTGCACGATGCCGCTACCTCCGGTCCAACCAGCTCTGCAGGATGAGCACGGCCGCGGCGGTATCGACCCGCTCCTTGCGCTCGCGCTCGGTCTTGGACAGCCCCAGGGAACGAACCGCCCGCTCGGCCGCCGCGGAGGTGAAGCGCTCGTCGATGTAGTGCACGGGAACGCCGGCCCGCTCGCCCACCCGGTCACCGAAGGCACGCACTTCAGCCGTCCACGCGTCCTCCTCACCCTGGCTGTCCAGCGGCAGGCCCACGACCACCGCCGCCGCGCCGTGCTCCTCCACCAGCTCCACCAGCGTCCCTACCGGCGGCCGCTTGCCGCGGCGCCGCAGCAGAAAGGGCAACGGCTGCGCCAGGGTGGCGGTGGGATCGCTCACCGCCAGCCCGATGCGTCGCAAGCCGTAGTCCACGCCGAGAATGCGTGCCATGAGAGCGGCTGCGGAGCCGTGCTCAGCGGAGGGCGGCGATGGCGGCGTCGGCGTCGCGGCCTGCCAGGATACGACGGTGGATGGCCTGCATTGTCTCGGGAGCGCCGAAGAGGAAGCGGCAGCGCTCGGCGCCTGCGGAGCGGCACGCCACCTCGAGCACGGCGGTGTCCCGACCCGCGGCCCGCGTGAGCAGCGCCGCCAGGATGCCGGTCGTGAAGAAGCAGCTGGGACGGGCGGCGCCGCTGTCCACGTCCGCTTCCAGCCAGCTGTCGGCGCTCAATTCGCCCACGCCGGGGTGCAGCGCGGCGTGGCGCAGGCGCCCCCACCCGCGGGTGGAGAGGAGCTGGTCCAGCCGGGCAAAGAAATGGCCCATGCCCAGCGCCGCCGGCGCCTGGTCCGCGGCCATGGCCGGAAAGAGCGCGTGGCCGGCCGCACAGCCGGCTACCTGTAGCGCCCGGGCTGCGGTGTCCCCGTCCAGCTCCGCCGCGAGTGTGCGCCGCAGCGCCGCCAGCGCGCCCGCCGGCAGGGCCACTTCACGTGCACGTATGGGTCTGGGCTGCGTGGTCTGGGGCTGCATCAACTCGTCCCCTCCTCCCCCGGCGCGGTGTCCACCGCCGCCGCGTCCTCTGCAATCATGCGCTCAACTTCCGCCTGGTCCACAACCGACACGCTGAGGCCCCGGGCCTTCTCCAGCTTCGATCCCGGGTCCGCGCCCGCCACCAGGAAGTCGGTGGCGCCCGATACGGAGCCGCTCACCCGGCCACCGTGCCGCTCGATGAGTAGCGTGAGTTCCTTGCGGCTCATGGCGTGCGTACCGGTGACCACGAATGTCCGCCCTTCGAGCGGCGTGCGCTCGGCGCGCTCCACGGGCTCCTCGAAGGTAAGGCCGGCGGCGCGCAGACGCTCAATCAACTCCCGATTCTCGGGGGCGGCAAGGAACGCCGCAAGCGCTTCGGCCGTGGCGGCGCCGATTCCGTGTACGCTGGCGATGTCCTCGCGGGAGGCGCCCAGGAGGCCGTCCATGGTACGGAAGCGCCGCGCCAGGAGCTGGGCGGCTACCGTGCCCACGTGACGGATGCCAAGCGCGTAGAGCACGCGTGAGAGGGGGCGCTGCCTGGACTCCTCCAGTGCCGCCAGCAGATTCGTGGCCGAGAGTTCCCCGAAGCCCTCCAGCGTGAGGAGGTCCTCACGCCGGAGGTCGTAGAGGTCGGCGAAGGTCCTGACCACACCACGCTCGAGCAACTGGTGCACGGTGCGCTCCCCCAGGCCGCGAATGTCCATGGCGCCGCGCGACACGAAGTGGGCCACGCCCCAGAAGATCCGCTCCGGGCAGGAGGCGTTGGGGCAGAAGATGGCCACTTCGTCCGCTGGTCGCTCCACGGCCGTCCCGCACGCCGGGCAGGCGTCCGGAGCCCGGTAGGGCCGCTCCGCGCCCGTCCGCTCCTCCACCACCGGCTCCACGACCTGTGGAATGACGTCCCCGGCCCGCTTGACCACCACCAGGTCACCCACGCGCAGGTCCTTGCGGGCCACATCCGCGAAATTGTGCAGGGTGGCCAACCGCACCGTGGCGCCACCGATCTCCACCGGCTCCAGCACGGCATACGGATTCAGCGTGCCGGTGCGCCCCACGTTGATCTCGATGGACAGCAGGCGGGTCGTGGCCAGGTCGGGCGCGAACTTGTAGGCAATGGCCCAGCGCGGCTCGCGGTCCCCCACAGCGCCCAGCTCTGGCCACAGCGAGAGGTCGGCCACCTTGACCACCACGCCGTCGATGCCGTAGTCCAGTTCGGCGCGGTGTCGTTCCGCCTGCGCCGCGAAGCTCATCACCTGGCTCAGGCCGCCGCACAGCGAGCGCCGGGCGTTGGTGGGCACGCCCCAGGCGGCCAGCAGTTCCAGCACGTCCAGCTGCGTCTTCACCGGGAGCGGGCTGTCCGTCTGGATCTGGAAGCCCATGAAGTGCAGGGGACGCTCCGCCGTGAGGCGCGGATCCAGCTGGCGCAGGGCCCCGGCGGCCGCGTTACGCGGGTTGGCAAAGAGCGGCTCCCCGGCCGCTTCCCGCCTGGCGTTCAGCTCCCGGAACCCCGAATTGGTCATGTACACTTCACCACGGATCTCCAGGAGCGCCGGCACGCCCGGACTGCGCAGGCGCAGCGGGATGCCGCGGATGGTGCGCAGGTTGGCGGTGACCTCCTCACCCACCAGACCGTTGCCGCGCGTGGCGCCGCGCACGAAGACACCACCCTCATAGCGCAGCGAGACCGCCGCGCCGTCGATCTTGAGCTCGGCCACGTAGCCCGCCTCGCAGACCTCCCGGGCAATGCGCGCGTTGCGCTCTTCCCAGGCCTCCAGCTCCGCCAGGGAGAAGGCGTTGTCCAGGGAGAGCATGCGGCCCAAGTGCTCCACCTTGACGAAGCGGGCCGCGGGCTCGGCCCCCACGCGGCGGGTGGGGGAGTCGGGCGTGGCCAGTTCCGGGTGCTCGGTCTCCAGCGTCTTGAGTTCGCGCAGCAGACCATCGTACTCGGCGTCGGAGATGGCGGGGTCGTCGAGGACGTAGTAGCTGTGGTTGGCCTCGTGGAGCCGCGCGCGTAATTCCGCTGCACGTTCCCGGAGGGTGTCGGCGGCGTCGCTCATGATCGGGTTGCGGTTCAGCGCGCGTCCACCGGTTGCGGGTCGTGTTCCATCTCATCGAAGCGCACCACCCGGTCACGGCCGCCCTCCTTGGCGGCGTAGAGCGCGTTGTCGGCCATGCGCACCAGCGCTTCGGGGCTGCGCACCGTCTCGTGCGGGTAGGTGGCCACGCCCGCTGAGATGGTAATGTTGATGGTCTGGTCATCACCGATCGTGAAGGACCCGTCCGCGATACGCTTGCGGATCCGCTCCACGAACGTGGCGCCCTCCTCCAGGTCCGTGTCGGGGAGGAGCACCATGAACTCCTCGCCCCCGTAGCGGCCCATGCGGTCGATCTCGCGGGCGGACTCGCGCAGGATGTCGGCCATCTGCTCCAGGACCCGGTCACCTGCCTGATGACCATGGGTGTCATTGATGCCCTTGAAGTGGTCCAGGTCGAACATGGCCACCGTGAGCGGATGGTTGCCGCGCTCCGCGCGCTCGAACTCCTCGGCCAGGAGCCCGTGGATGTGCCGATGGTTGAAGAGGCCGGTGAGACCGTCACTGATGCTCAGCCGCTCCAGCTCCTCATTCTTCTCCTCCAACTCGTCCTGCAGGCGCTTGATGCGCAGCATGGACCGCACGCGCGCTTCCAGCTCGGGGAAGTTGATGGGCTTGGTGAGGTAGTCGTCAGCGCCCGCGTCCAGCCCCATCACCTTGTCCTGGGTGGAATCGCGCGCGGTCACCAGGATGATGGGAATGTAGCCGAGGGATTCGTTTCCCTTGATGCGGCGCGAGATCTCGTAGCCGTCAATGTCGGGAAGCATGACGTCCAGGAGAATCAGGTCGGGCGGCTGCTCGTCCACCGCGGCCAGCGCCTCCTCACCATTGGTGGCCTCGATCATCTCATAGCCGCGATAGCGCAGACGCGTGGCAATGATCTCCACGTTGTCGCGGTTGTCATCCACGACCAGGATCCGACCGGTTACGCTCTCGCCGACGTGTCCGTCACCGTTCGTCATTCGTACCATTGTGCGGCGCCGCGGGGGCGCTGGGCGTCAGGACCCGGCCGTGCGACCGTGCCCGGATCTGCTGTCCGGGTGCGTGCGAGCATCCCGGCGAACCCTGCTGCCGTCTGCACGGAGGGTGCCATCCGCTGGCGGAGAGGAGAGCGGGCACGGCCGTTTGACGCCGATCGCGCGCCGAATGTATGATCCGGGCACGGGACGGGGCAACCAGCTCTCGTGGCCCGGCATGGCCGTTGCACGGCGGAGGGCAACCAATCACGTACCGCTTCGCCCAGGGGGTTCGATCCATGTATTACGATGATGACACCGCAGCCGTGACCTTCATGAGCGGCGTGCTCTTCGGCGCCCTGCTCGGCGCTAGTGTGGCGCTTCTGCTGGCGCCGAACGCGGGCAAGAAGACCCGCCGCAAGCTCATCCGTGGACTTTCCAACGCGCGCGACGAGGCCACCGGTCGCTGGGATGACATCAGCGACGATGTCCGCTCCGCCGTGGAGGCCGGCCGCAAGAAAGTACGCATCTGAGCATGCGCCTCCGCACCTCCACCACGGGCCGGGTGCGGTGACGGTGGAGGAGAGCGGACCGCGGCGGCTGGGCCCGGCCGACCTGGGCCCGGCTTTGCGCGCGGCGTTTCCCCGCCGGCGGTTCCTGGTGGTGAGCAACCGGGAGCCCTACGAGCACGTCTGGACGGACGAGGGTGACGTGGAGGTGCGGCGGCCGGCCGGCGGACTCACGTCCGCCCTCGACCCGCTCATGCGGGCCGTGGGCGGCACCTGGATTGCCTGGGGGAGCGGGGATGCGGATCCCGAGGTCGTGGACGAGCGCCAGCGCGTGCGCGTGCCGCCCGAGGATCCCGCCTACACCCTGCGCCGGCTCTGGCTCACGGACCGTGAGGTACACCACTACTATTTCGGCTACGCCAACCAGTTCCTGTGGCCGCTCTGCCACCTCCGCCCGGAGCTGACGCGCACCCGCGCGCGCTACTGGGAGCGCTACGTGGAGGTGAATGACCGGTTTGCCGCCGCCGTGGCCGACGAGGTAGAGGACATTCCCGAGGAGGGTCGGGCCGCCGTGTGGACCCAGGACTACCACCTGGCGCTGGCGCCGCTCGGCATCCGGGCGCGCACCCTGCGCGCCACGCTCGCCCACTTCTGGCACATCCCCTTTCCGCCGCTCGAGATCTTCCGCATCTCCTCCCACGGCAAGGAACTCCTGGAGGGGTTGCTGGCCAACGATCTGCTCGGTTTTCATCTGCCGCTCTTCTGTGACAACTTCCTGCGCTGCGCCGAAGCCATCATAGAGGCGGAGGTGGACTGGGAGCGGCGCTGCGTACGCTTCGACGACCACATCTGCTACGTGCGAGCCTTCCCCATCTCGATCGATACCGCGTTCTTTCGGGAGGCGGCCACGGTGGACTCGGCGCCGGCGCGGGTCAAGCGCATCCGCAGGCGCTATCTGCCCGACGGCGGCTTCCTGGGCGTGGGCGTGGATCGCGCGGACTATTCCAAGGGCCTGGAGGAGAAGTTCGCCGCGCTGGACATGCTGTGGGACCACAACCCGGACCTGCGCGAGCGCTTCACCTACGTGCAGGTGGCCGTGCCCAGCCGCACGGACATCGAGGCCTACGACTGGCTGAACGAGCGCATCAAGCGCCTGGTCTGGGGGATCAACGACCGCTTCGGCACGGCCAACTGGCGCCCCGTCCACCTCATCACCGACGCCCGGCCCGCGGAACGCCTGGCCGTGCTGTACCGCGCGGCGGACGTGTGCATCATCTCCTCCCTGCAGGACGGCATGAACCTGGTGGCCAAGGAGTTCGTGGCCAGTCAGGCGGAGGATCCGGCGGGCGTGCTGGTGCTCTCCAAATTCGCCGGCGCGGCGGAGGAGCTGGATGGGTCCGTGGAGGTGAACCCCTTCGACCCCGAGGATTTCGCGGACCGCATCCGCGACGCGCTGGCCTTCTCCCCGGAGGAACGCAACCGGCGCATGGCCCGACTGCGCCAGAACATGCGCACCATCTACGACTGGATGGCGGAGGTCTTCCTGGTCTGGGGCGCGGTGGCCCATGGTGAGGAAGTGCCGCTCTCCGATGCCGACCGGTGGAGCCGCTTCCGGTGAGGTCCGCTGCCGGTGAGGGCCGGGTGGCCGCGCGCGTGAACCCCTACGACATCATCCGGCAGAAGCGCGACGGTGGCGCGCTCCCCCCGCAGCGGCTCACGGCCTTCCTGCGCGGCTACGCGGACGGGGCGGTGACGGACTACCACATGGCGGCATTCCTCATGGCCGTCTTCTTCCGCGGCATGGAGGCGGCCGAGCTGGACGTCCTGGTGGACGTGATGCTCCATTCCGGTGAGGTGGTGGATCTCTCCGACGTGCCGGGCGTGAAGGTGGACAAGCACGCCACCGGCGGGGTGGGGGACAAGGTCTCCCTGGTGCTGGCGCCCCTCGTGGCCTCGCTGGGCGTGCCCGTACCCATGATGAGCGGGCGCGGCCTGGGGCACACGGGCGGCACGGTGGACAAGCTGGAATCCATCCCCGGCTTCCGGGTGGAGCTGGACATCGCCGCGTACCGCGCGCAGGTGGCCCGTCTGGGCTGCGCCCTCATTGCCCCCTCGGCGCGCATCACGCCGCTGGACCAGCGCCTCTACGCGCTGCGTGATGTGACGGCCACGGTGGAGTCCATTCCTCTCATTGCCGCCAGCATCATGAGCAAGAAGCTGGCGGAGGGCATCGACGCCCTGGTGCTGGACATGAAGCTGGGCTCTGGCGCCTTCATCCCCGACGCCGCACGCGCGGAGGAGCTGGCGCGCACCATGATCCGCATCGGCGCGGCGCGGGGCACCGAAGTGGTGGCGCTGTTCACCGCCATGGACCGCCCGCTCGGCCGCGCCGTGGGCAACGCCCTGGAGGTGGAGGAGGCGGTGCTGGCGCTGCGCGGGGAGGGGCCGGCGGATCTGCGGGAGGTGACGCTGGCGCTGGCCGCCGAGATGCTGGTGGCGGGCGGCGCGGCAGCGGACCCGGCCGAAGGCAGTCGGCGTGCGGCCGCCGCCCTGGATGATGGGCGTGCGCTCGAGAAGATGGCGGCGGTCATCGCAGCCCAGGGGGGCAATCCCGCCATCCTGGATGACCCCGCGCTCCTGCCGCAGACCGACCTCCAGCACGTGGTGCACGCACCGCGCGCCGGCATCGTGGGCGCCATGGACGTACGCGCCATCGGCGCCGCCATGGTGCGGCTGGGCGCGGGACGCGCCACGCTGGAGGACCGCATCGACCCCGCCGTGGGCAGCTACATCACCTGCAAGCCGGGGGACACGGTGGTGGCGGGAGAGCCGCTGGCCACGGTGCATGCCCGGGACCGCGCGGGCGCGGAGGAGGCCGCGCGGGCGCTCCTCCAGGCCATCGTCATAAGCGACGAGGCGCCGAGCACGCTTCCCCTCGTGGGCCGCCGCCTCGGCCCCGCGGACCTCGCGGACTGAGCGGGCATGCCGCCGTGACGCTGCTCTTCGTCTTCGAGACCACGCATCACGCGCTGTGGGCAGAGGAGGTGGCGGCCGACGCCGGGCTCCCGGCGGAACCCGTGCCGGCGCCGGCCGAGGCCGGCGCGGGGTGCGACCTGGCGCTGGAGGTGCTGGTGGCCGATGCGGACGCGTTGGAGGCCGCGCTGGAGAAGGCGGGCGTGGCGTGCCGGCGCTTCATCCCACGGGGGTAGCGCCGCGCGCGCCCCGCGCCGCGCCGGGAGGTGGAGACGCGTCGTCGCTTACCGCTGTACGACGCTGGTGGTGTCCGGCGGTGCGGTGGTGTCGGGCGGCAGGCGCAGGCGGAAGCGGCCGCGGAGGTCTGACGTATCGGGATCCGTGCGGCGCACCCGGCCGCGGAAGAGGCCGCGGTCGTAGGGCGAGCACACCTCCGTGGGCTCGGTGCCCGGAATGAAATACTCCAGGTAGGACTGCTCGGGATCGCACCAGTCGGACGCCAGGGTGCCGGTGGCGCGGTCGATGACGCGGGTGGAGAGCCCGCGCGGCATGCTCCACTCCTCCGGCGTGGGCAGGACGGGCTCGTCACCCGCGTAGAGGCTGGTGGCGAATTGGCCCCACACGGGCGCCGCGAAGCGCCCGCCGCTGGCCCTGTTGATGATGCGCCGCGGCTGGTCGAAGCCGAACCACACGGTGGCCAGCAGGTTGGGTGTGAAGCCCATGAACCAGACGTCCGTGTAGTCGTTGGTGGTGCCGGTCTTGCCTGCCGCCGGCACGCTGTAGGGCAGGCCGCCCTCATTGCGCACGGCGTTGTTGGCCGTGCCGGACGCCACCACGCTGCGCAGCATGTCCCGCACGATGGCGGCCGTGAGCGAATCCAGCACCACCTCCCGCTCAGGCCGGGTCTGCCACAGGACCCGCCCCTCGGCGTCCTCCACACGAATCACCGCGCGCGGCCGCACCGCCACGCCGGCGTTGGCAAAGGCCGTGTAGGCGGTGGCCAGGTCGAGGGGGAGGATGTCCGCGGCGCCGATGGCCGTGGAGGGGTAGGGTGGGATCTCCGTGCGCAGGCCCATCTGCCGGGCGGTGCGCGCCACGTTCTCCATGCCCACCTCCTGGCCGAGCTGCACGGCAATGGTGTTGACGGAGAACTTCATTGCGTCCCGCAGCGTGAGCGGGCCCCGGAACTCGGGGTCGTAATTGCGGGGGGCGTACTCGCCACCCTCAGGCAGCTCGATCATCACCGGCGCGTCGTGCATGACGTGCGACGCCGGGATGCCCTGGTTGATGGCCGTGGCGTAGACGAAGGGCTTGAACAGGGAGCCGGGCTGGCGGAGCGCCTGCGTCACGCGGTTGAAGCGCGAGTGGCTGAAGTCGCGCCCGCCGATGAGCGCCAGCACGTCGCCACTGTCGGGGTCCATGGCCAGCAGCATGCCCTGCACATAGGGGATGCGCGTCAGCTGCGCTCCCGCGGCCTCCTCCGCCACGGACGCGTAGGTGGGGTGCCGATAGCCCGGGGCGTTCTCGATGCGCGCGAAGCCGCTGTCCAGCGCGGCGGCCGCCCGCCGCTGCACCTGCAGGTCCAGCGTGGTGTGGATGGTGAGGCCGCCGCTGTAAAGCGTTTCCCCGTACCGGTCGTCCAGGTCGTCACGCACCCACTCCACGAAGTACGGCGCCAGATCGCCCTGACTCTCCGCCGCGTGGGCTCCCTCGGGCAGCGGGTGCTCGCGCCAGCGCGCCACCTCCTCCGCGCTCAGGTAGCCCTGCCGGCCCATGAGGGCGAGCACGGTGTTGCGGCGGCTCAGCGCGCGGTCCGGGTGCCGGAACGGTGAGTAGTGCGATGGCGCGTTGATGACCGCCGCCAGCAGCGCGGCCTCGGCGGGGTTCAGCTCCGGCGCCGTCCGCCCGAAGTAGTACACCGCGGCCGTTTCGATGCCGTACTTGCCGTGGCCGTAGTTGACCTGATTGATGTAGGCTTCGAGGATCTGCTCCTTGCTGTAGACCGCCTCCAGCTGGCGGGCCACGTGCATTTCCTTGAGCTTGCGCGTGAGCACCTGGTCGAAGCCGATCTCGTCGGAGAACATCCAGCGGGCCAGCTGCTGCGTGATGGTGCTGCCACCGCCGGTGATGCGCATGCTGATCACGTTCTGGACGTTGGCGGAGACCAGGCGTCGGTAGTCCAGCCCCTCGTGCTCGTAGAAGCGCTTGTCCTCGACGGCCACGAACGCCTGCGGCACGTGGTCAGGCAGGTTCTCGATGCGGATGGGGGTGCGCCGTTCACGGAAGAACTCGCTGATGAGCAGCCCGTTGCGGTCCAGGACACGGCTGGCGCGCAGCGGCTCCCAGACGCTCAGCTGCGCGATGGAAGGGCACTCCGCGCAGATGTTGCGCCAGGTACCGATGAACATCCCGCCCGCGCAGGCGCCGAGCGCCAGGAAGGCCAGCAGGATGCCCGCCAGCAGGCCGCCATGGCCGCGCAGCCAACCGACCACGCGGCGGGGCACGCCGGGCTTGCCCGCGGCGCTCACGTGGGGGACTCTCCCCCCGAATGTTCAGCTGTCATGGATCCCGTGGTATGCCCTGGAGCGCTTGAGGTTCCCTCCGCCACCAACTGGCCCAGGCGGGGGTGCAGCCCGGGATTGCCCGCCAGCACCGACCCGGCGCCCAGCATGTCGGGCGAGCCGTCCAGGCGGGTGACCACGCCGGCGGCCTCGCGGATGATCAGGGTGCCGGCCGCGATGTCCCACGGCGCCAGCGAGAGCTCCCAGAAGCCGTCCAGCCAGCCGCTGGCCACGTGGCAGAGGTCGAGCGCCGCGGCGCCCGCCCGGCGCACACCTGCCGTTGCCGCCATGACCCGGCCCAGCTGATGGAGATAGGCGGGGATCTCATGGGGCGTGCGAAAGGGAAAGCCGGTGCCGATGAGCGCCTGCGGAAGCGCGGCGCGAGCCGACACGCGGGTCGGCGCGCCGTCCAGGTACGCGCCCGCGCCGCGCGCCGCCGTCCATGCCTGTCCGGTGGCGCCGTTCACCACCACGCCCGCCACGAGCTGGCCGCGGCGGGCCACGGCAATGGAGGCCGCGTACATGGGATAGGCGTGCAACCAGTTGGTGGTACCGTCCAGCGGATCGATGATCCACACCCAGTCGGCACCGGCCAGGTCGGGGCGCTCGCCGTCGTCGGCACTCTCCTCGGCCAGCACGGCGTGGTCGGGAAAGGCGTCCCGCACGCGCGCCAGTATAGCGGCTTCCGCCTCGCGGTCCACATCCGTGACGAAGTCCGCGGTGGCCTTGGTCTGCCAGGCATCCGTGCCCACCCGCCCCAGCTGCCGCCGGTGCACCTCCGCGGCCGCCCGGGCCGCGTCCAGCGCCACCTCCACCAGCCTGCCTTCGTCCACACTGCCTCCGTTCAGGGGTCGGGGCCGTACGCCGCGGCCCATCGGGTGCGGCGCCCCAATCTAGACGGGCGGCGCGCACAGCCCAAGGGCGCAGCGGATCCGCGGCGGTGCGCCGCGCGCCGGCGGCAGACAACTTGCTCCGGGAGCGCGGCGTGGCGCACCCCCCGTGCAAGGAGATACCATGGAGCCCATGGCCGATGTGCGATTTTCCGGATCCGGCGTGGCCCTGGTCACGCCCTTCGACGAACGGGGCGTCAACCAGGAGGCGCTGCGCGCCCTGGTCCGCTTCCACCACGCCGAGGGCACCGATGCCCTGATCGTCTGTGGCTCCACCGGCGAGGCCGCCGCCATGAGCGCGGCTGAGCAGCGCACGGCCGTGGAGACCGTGGTGGACGAGAACGCCGGCCGCCTGCCGGTGATCGTGGGCTGCGGCGGCAGCGGCACGCGGGAGGTGGCCGCGCTGGCGGAAGCGGCCGCCCGTGCCGGCGCCGACGCCGTCCTGGCCAGCGCGCCGCCGTACAACAAGCCGCCGCAGGCGGGCCTCACGGTGCACTTCCGGGCGCTCATGGAGGCCTCCGACCTGCCGCTCATCGTCTACAACGTGCCGGGCCGGAGCGCCGTGAACATCCTGCCCGCCACCATCGCCGACCTGGCCGCCGCCGACGAACGCGTGGTGGGGGTGAAGGAGGCCAGCGGGGACATCTCCCAGGTGGCGGAGCTGGCGCGGCTGACGGCGGGGCGGCTGGCGCTGTGGAGCGGCAACGATGACCAGGTGATTCCCCTCATGGCGCTGGGCGGGCAGGGCGTCATCAGTGTGCTGGGCAATGTGGTTCCGCGGGAGACGCACAACATGGCCACGGCGTTCCTCGAAGGCGACGTCGCTGCTGCCCGTAACCTGCAACTCCGCTTCCTGCCGGCCATCGCCGCGCTCTTCGCCGAGTCCAATCCCATTCCCGTGAAGACCGCGGTGGGCTGGCTGGGCTTCGACGTGGGGGAGCTGCGCGCCCCGCTCGTGCCGCTTTCCTCCGGCGGCGCGGAGCGCCTGCGGACGGCGCTCACGGAACTGGGTGTGGAGCTGACGTCGTGAGCCGCCCGGGGGTGCTCCGGGTGGCGGTGTGCGGCGCCACGGGGCGCATGGGCGGCGAGTTGGCCCGCGTGGCGGCGGCGGACACCAGCGTGGAGCTGGTGGGCGGCGTGGCGCACAGCGTCCTGCAGGACCTCGCCGCGCGCGGCACGGGCTATCCACGCCTCTGTCCCCCCGGCGAGGCCGGTGGCATCCTGCGTGACGCGGACGCCGTGGTGGACTTCTCCTCACCCGACGCGCTGGCCCATCTGCTGGAGCGCCACGCCAACGCGCTGGCGGAGCGAGCGCTGGTGGTGGGCACCACGGGGCTCGGCGCCAGGGAGGAGCAGCGGCTGGACGCCGCGGCGGAGCGTGGCCCGGTGCTGGTGGCGGCCAACTTCAGCGTGGGCGTGAACGTGCTGCAGGCGCTCGTGCGCCGTGCGGCAGGCGTGCTCGCGGACTATGACGCGGAGATCGTGGAGGCCCACCACGCGGGCAAGACGGACGCGCCCTCGGGCACCGCGCTGGCGCTGGGTCATGCGCTGGCGGACGGCCGCGGCGTGCGTCTGGAGGACGTCCGTCAGGACGGCCGCAGCGGCAACACCGGCGCCCGGCCCGCCGGCCAGGTGGGCTTCCACGCCCTGCGCGGCGGCGGGGTGGTGGGCCAGCACCACGTCCATTTCCTGGGCGCGGACGAGCGCCTGGAACTGGCCCACGTGGCGCTGGACCGGGGGCTCTTTGCCCGCGGCGCGCTGGTGGCCGCCCGCTGGCTGGTGGGCAGGGCGCCGGGCCGCTACACCATGGCCGAGGTCCTCGGCCTGGACGACTGAGCACACAAGGGGCGCACGATGGACTATCAGGAGATTCGCGACCGCATTTCGAACGCCCGGAAGCGCACGCCCGTCACGGTATGGGTGCGCCACGACGGCCAGCTCAAAGCCGCGTCCGACGCCGAGGAACTGAAGGTCTTCCCGGCGGGCCCGGGCACCACGCTGCTGGCGGGCGAGTGGGCGCGCGTGCGGGACGTGCTGGAGGCCAACGCGGCGGCCATCCACTACACCCACACGGAAACGGATCGGCGCAATTCGGCCATTCCGCTGCTGGATCTCAAGGACGTGAACGCCCGCATCGAGCCGGGCGCGGTGATCCGTGAGCTGACGGCCATCGGGGACAACGTCATCGTCATGATGGGGGCCACCGTGAACATCGGCGCCGAGGTGGGCGCCGGCACCATGCTGGACATGAACTGCGTGGTGGGCGCGCGCGCCCTGGTGGGGCGGGACTGCCACATCGGCGCGGGCGCCGTGCTGGCGGGGGTGCTCGAGCCGCCCAGCGCCGATCCGGTGGTCATTGAGGATGAGGTGCTGGTGGGCGCCAACGCCGTGGTCCTGGAGGGCTGCCGCGTGGGCAAGGGGAGCGTGGTGGCTGCTGGCGCCGTGGTGACGAGCAGCGTGGAGCCGGGCGTGGTGGTGGCGGGCCAGCCTGCCCGGCTGATCAAGAAGGTGGACGCCGCCACCCGGGACAAGACGGGCCTGCTGAAGGAGCTGCGCAGGCTGAACGACTGAGGGCGCCATGGAAATCATGATCAGCGCGCTGCTGGCACACAGTGACATGCTGCTGCGCATGACACTCGCCGCGGCACTGGGCGGCGTCATCGGGCTGGAACGGGAGCTCAGCGGCAAGCCGGCCGGCTTCCGCACGCACCTGCTCATCGCGCTCGGCGCCGCGCTCTTCACCGAGATCTCCCTCTCCGTGGCCGCGAGCTCCCAGGGCCGGCCGGGCCTGGTCTCCGACCCGGGCCGCATCGCGGCGCAGGTCGTGACCGGCATCGGCTTCCTGGGGGCCGGCACCATTCTGCAGACGCGCGGCAGTGTGGTGGGGCTCACCACAGCGGCCACCATGTGGGTGGTGGCGGGCATCGGCATGGCGGTGGGCGCGCGGGCCTACTTCGAAGCCGCCGCCGCCACCACCGTGGTGCTGGTAGCGCTCGCAGTGCTGGTGCGCTTCGAGCGCCTGGTGGAGCGCCGCGCCCCGGTCCATGCCATGCTGCACGTGCGTTTCACCGGTGCCGTGAACCAGGTGGACGAGCTGCGCGACGCGGCCAGCGAGTGCGGCGTGCGCACGGAGCGGGTGGACATGGAGCACCATGCCGACGGCACCTACGGGCTGCACATGCGTGGCTCGGCGCGCGCCGAGGCGTGGCAGCGGGTGGTGCCCGCGCTGCTCGGCCGCGAGGGGGTCGTGCGGGTGGACGTGGGGTGAGGGCGAGCGATATACTTGCAGCATCCACTCCACGCCCCCCACACACTGCGGGTTCGATGATCGAGATCTTCAAGGCCGCCATCCAGCGCGGCGCCTCGGACATCCACATCAAGGCCGGAGATTTTCTCCGCGCCCGGATCGACGGCGCCCTGCAGCCGCTCACCAAGGAACGGCTCAACCCGGAACAGGTGCAGAAGATCTGTCTGCAGCTCATCCAGGAGCCGGAGGTGCGGGAGCAGATCAACAAAGTCAACGACTACGACTGCTCATGGGGAGCGGCTGGGGTGGGGCGCTTCCGCGTCAACATCCTGCGGCAGCGGGGGACGCTCATGGCGGTGCTGCGCGTCATCCCCATCGAGATCCCCGATTTCGAGGCGCTGAACCTGCCGCCGGTGCTGGCGCAGGTGGCCGCGGCGGAGCGCGGCATGGTCCTCGTGACGGGGGTGACGGGCTCGGGCAAGAGCAGCACGCTGGCCGCCATGATCGGTCACATCAACAAGACCCGTAGCAAGCACGTGCTCACGCTGGAGAATCCCATCGAGTTCCTGCACCGGGACATCAACAGCTCCATCACCCAGCGCGAGGTGGGCTCGGACACGGAATCCTTCGAGCAGGGGCTCAAGTCCGCCCTGCGTGAGGATCCGGACGTCATCCTCATCGGTGAGATGCGTGACACCATCACCATCGACACGGGGATGAAGGCCTCCGAAACCGGCCACCTGGTGCTCTCCACGCTGCACACGACCAACGCGGTGCAGACCATCTCCCGCATGATCGCCGTCTTCCCGCCGCACGAACAGGAGATGGTGCGCATCCGCCTGTCGGAGAACCTGGTGGCCGTATGTAGCCAGCGGCTGCTGCCCAAGAAGGATGGTAAGGGGCGGGTGGCCGCGGTGGAGATCATGGTGGCCACGCCCACCATCAAGGACGCCATCCTGGACAAGGACCGCGTGGGTGAGATCTCCGACTTCATCGCGGAAGGCAAGGACCAGTACGGCTCGCAGACCTTCGATCAGCACCTCATGGAACTGGTTGCCGGTGACATCGTGGACTTCCAGGTGGCCATGGCGGCGGCCAGCAATCCCGGCGACTTCGAGCTCAAGGTGCGGATGCTTGCGTAACTCCAGGGAATTCGCATCGTGACCGATACGCTCGCTACCCGCATGGGCGGCGTGCTGGTGCCCGCCACAACCCCCTTTGATCCCGTCACCGGCGAGGTGGCGCCGGTGAGCATGCGGGAGAACCTGCGCCGCTGGCTGGCGGATGGCGCGGACGGCATCGTTCTCTTCGGCTCCACCGGAGAGGGCGTGCTCCTGGACGACGACGAGAAGCGCCGCCTCACCGCCCTGGCGCGCGAGGTGGTGCCGGCGGGCGTGCCGCTGCTGGGCGGCGCCGGCGCGGACTCCCTGCGCGCCACGCTGCGCCAGTGTCACATCCTGGCGGAGAGCGGGGTGGACGCGGTGCTCATCCACCCGCCGCCGTACTTCGGGCCGTATCTCAGCGCGGAGGCCATGCGCGTCTACTTCGAGGCGGTGGCGGACGGGTCCCCCGTGCCGGTGGTGCTCTACCACATGCCCAAGTTCACCCATGTGACGCTGGAGCCGGCGCTGGTGGCCGAGCTCGTGCGCCATCCCAACGTGGTGGGGCTCAAGGATTCCTCCGGTGACCTGAAGCGCCTGGCCGAGTACAGCGACGCGTGCGGCGAGCGCTGCCGCCTGCTGGTGGGCAACGGCACGCTCATGTACACCGCCCTGGAACTGGGCTGCGCCGGTGGCATCCTGGCCGTGGCCCTGCTGGCCATGAAGGACTGCGCCGAGATCGTGCGTCACCACCGGGCCGGGGAGAGTCAAGCCGCGGGCAAGGTGCAGGAGCGCATTGCCCCCGTGCATCGTGAGGTGGTGGCCACCTGGGGCGCCGTGGGCGTGAAGGCCGGGCTGGACCTCCTGGGGCTGGCGGGCGGCCCCCCGCGGCCGCCGCTCCGCCCCCTCGGCGCCCGCGAGCAGAAGCAGGTGGCCCGGGTGATGCAGGGGGCCCACCTCCTGTAGCGCGGGCCGCTCCCCGGATTGCCCGCGCGGCGGCCACCCGCCCGCCCGGCGCGGCGGTGATCCGCCGGGGGCCATGGCTCGAACGGGACACGCATGCACTTCGACATCGACGAGATCCGTGCGCGGCTGCAGGCGAGCGCGCCCCGGGAGGCGTACGACACCGGCGCTGCGTTGCGCGCGTTGGCCCGCCCCCGCATGAGCGGCACCGACGACGCCGCGGAGGTACGGGCGGACGTGCGCGAGCGCCTCGAGGGCATGGACTACCGTGTGCAGTCCATGCCCTTCCGCTTCTCCGCCTGGCCCGGCCGCTTCGCGCTGCCGGCGGCCGGGGTGATCCTCCTGCTGGGCATCGTGGGCGCTACCGTGCTGCTGGCTACCGGCCTGGCGCTCACCGCTCTGGTGGTCCTCCTCCTGGCCGGCGCCCTGGTGGGCGGTGTGGCCTACGGCGGGCCGCGCCTCATCGACCGGCTGCCCTGGGGGCGCGTGGAGGGTGAGAACCTCCTGGCGCAACCGGGGGAGCGGCGGCCGCGCTGGCTGGTCGTGGCGCACGTGGACACCAAGTCCCAGCTGCTGCCGCTCTCGTTGCGCGCCATCGGCCCGGTCACCGGGGTGCTGGCGTGGCTGGTGCTGGTGGTGCTGAGCGCGCTGGCCGCCGCGGGGCTCGGCGTGCCCGGCTGGCTCCTCTGGGTGAGCGCTGCGGTGGCGGCCGGAGGGGCGCTGTTGACGGCGCTCTCGTGGGCTGCCAACGCTTCTCCCGGCGCCCTGGACAACGCCAGCGGCGTGGCGGCGCTGCTGGCCGTGGCCGCTCGCGAGCGCGCCGCGGGGGACGTGGCCTTCCTCATCACGGACGGTGAGGAGCTGGGGCTGTGCGGCGCGCGCGCCGCCACCGGCGATCTGCCACGCGTGGCCGGCGCCGTCAACCTGGACGGCCTGGACGACCACGGCACGCTGTACGTGGTCGAGCGCTTCGGCTGGCCGCGGCGCGGCCTTGCGGCGCACCTAGCGGTGGCGGTCATGAGCGCGGCCACGGCCATGGACGAGCCCGTGCGGCGGCGGGATCTGCCGCTCGGCATGGCGCTGGACCACATCGCGCTGGCCCGCGCCGGCATCCCCGCCATCTCCCTCCTGCGCGGTGACAAGGCCTCGCTCGGTCGCGTGCACCGGCCGAGCGACGACGTCAGCCACCTGGACGGCAGCGGCGCCGCGCGCGTGGCCGAGGTGGTGAGCGTGGCGCTCGAGTCCCTGCGCGTGCGCGAGGCGGAGCTCAGCCGCTAGCGCGCTCGGGGCGCTGCGGGGCGCTTCGGGGCGCTGCGGGGCACTTCGGGGTGGCGACGCCCGCGCCCGCGGGCTAATCTTTACGCCTACGCAATGCCTTGCCCGCCTCGCGCTCCGGCGCGGGGCGGAATCGTGTCCGGACTACAGGTGAGTGATGGAGCAGAACCGCTGTCTCGTGGTGGTCGGCGCCCAGTGGGGCGACGAGGGGAAGGGTAAGATCGTGGACGTGCTGGCGGCGCGCGTGGGGGTGATTGCCCGCTATCAAGGCGGCGCGAACGCCGGCCACACCGTGCACGTGGGCGGCGACGAGTTCATCCTCCACCAGATTCCCTCGGGCATCCTGCACCCCGGGCGTCGCTGCCTGCTGGGCAACGGCGTGGTCCTGGACCTGGACCAGTTCTTCCACGAACTGGACGGGCTGGAGGCACGCGGTATCGACACCGCCGGCCGCATCGGCATCAGCGGCCGCGCGCACCTGCTCCTGGAGCACCACAAGCGCCTGGACGCCGCGCACGAGGCGGCCCGCGGCGTGGAGAAGATCGGCACCACCGGCAAGGGCATCGGCCCCGCCTACGAGGACAAGATCGCCCGCGCGGGGGTGCGCGTGGCGGACCTCATGGACCCGGAGCGCGGCCACCGCCTGATCACGGCCGCCGTCGAGCGCGCCAACCGCCGCCTGCGGGGCGCGGGCGCCGAGGAACTGGACGCCACGGCGCTGGCCGACGCGGTGCTGGAGCGGCGCGAGCGGCTCCTGCCCATGATCACGGACACCGGCCGGGAGATCACCGCCACGCTGGCCGATCCCGACGGCCGCGTCCTGCTGGAGGGCGCCCAGGGTGCCATGCTGGACGTGGACCACGGCACTTATCCCTACGTCACCTCCTCCTCCACCACCGCCGCCGGGGCCGCCGCGGGCGTCGGCATCGGGCCCACCGTCATCACCGGCGTGCTGGGCGTGGTCAAGGCCTACACCACCCGCGTGGGCAGCGGCCCTCTACCCACCGAGCTGCCCGACGGCGAGCAGGAGCGCCTCCGCGAACTGGGCGGCGAATACGGCGCCACCACCGGCCGCCCACGCCGCTGCGGCTGGTTCGACGCGGTGGTGGTGCGCTACGCCGCCCAGGTGAACGGCCTCACCGGCCTGGCCATCACCAAGCTGGACGTGCTGGACACCTACCCCGAGGTGCAGATCTGCACCGGCTACCGCGCGGACGGGGAGGTGCACGAGTACTTCCCCTACGACCTGGCGCTGCTGGACCGTGTGGAGCCCGTCTACGAGACGCTGCCCGGCTGGGAGACGAGCACCGCCGACACGCGCGCCTTCGACGACCTGCCCGCCAACGCCCGCCGCTACCTGCGCCGGCTGGAGGAACTCACCGGCGTGCCCATTGCCCACGTCTCCGTGGGTACGAAGCGCGAGGAGATCATCCGCGTGGTGTGAGGCTGGC
>JBBDRO010000073.1:0-25688 GCA_040905425.1 Gemmatimonadota bacterium
GGCCAGCAGGCTGAGTGCCCGCCCGGCCGCGCCCAGCTCGCCCCGCCACCAGCGCCGGGCAAACCCCTCCATGCCGCCGCTCGCCACCCGCATGCGCTCACCCATGCGTTGAGCCCTGCGCTGAGCCCTGCGTTGAGCCCTGCGCTGAGCCCTGCGCTGAGCCCTGCGTGAAATGGGCGTCGGCGCGCGCCGTCAGCCGGTTCAGTTCCGCTTCCAGGCGGGCGCCGGCGGCGTCCATGTCCGCCTGGCCCGCGTCGCGCGCCACCCGGTGCGGCTCGCCGTGCAGGAGGTGCACCCGCGCGTACGGCTGCGGCACCAGGAAGCGGTCCCAGTCACCGGGCCACCAAGCGCGATTCGCGCCCGCCGCCAGGGGCACGATGGGCAGCCCCGTCAGCCGCGCCGCTAGGAGTACGCCGGGCTGCAGCCGCTGGCGCGGCCCGCGGGGGCCGTCGGGCGTGAGCACCAGGGTGTGCGCGCGACTGCGGCGCACCAGTTCGCGCAGCGCGGCGCCCCCGCCCCGCGAGGTGGAGCCGCGCACGGGGTGGTAGCCCCAGCCCGCCACCACGCCGGCAATGTAGTCCCCGTCGCGCGACTGGCTGATCATGGGGGCGTAGTCGCGGTCCCGGTGCCGCCAGGCGAGCGGGAGCAGACGGCCGTGCCAGGCGGCGATGATGACCGGCCCCTCGGCCCGCAGCGCCTCGAAGCGCTCGCGTCCTTCCTCCGTGTAGCGGCACGAGTGGAGGATGGCCTCCAGCGCGCGGCGGCCGAGCGCCACGCCCACGCGGACCTTCAGCGGCGCGCGGCTCATGCATCCGCCAGCAGGTCGGCGGCCAGGGCGGCCACACGGTTGGCGCTGCCGGGCGCCGCTGCCGCGGCGCCGGCATGGCTGGCCGGCCCGGGCGCGGCGTCAGCGGGGCCGGTAGGCGGGACCGGCAGGTCGGCGCCGCCAGGGTCGAGCGCCGCCCGTACCCTGGCCAGCGCCGCCACCGCCCTGTCCCGCTCCGGCGCGTGGCGATCCAGCAACGGCAGCAGCGCCGCCGCGAGCGCGGCCGGCGTGGCCCTGTCCTGGAGGAACTCGGGTGCGGCACGCTCGCCGGCCACCAGATTCACCAGACCCACGTGCGGCACACGCACGAGGCGCCGCGCCAGGGCAAAGGTCAGCGGGCTGGTGCGGTAGGCCACCACCAGCGGCGTGCCCGCCAGCGCCGCCTGCAACGTGCCCGTGCCGGATTTGACCAGCGCCGCGTCGGCGTGGGCCAGCAGCGCGTCCGCGTCCGCGGTACGGGGCAGCGCGGCGCCGGCGTAGAGGCGCTCGTCCAGCCCCGCCGGGCGCGCCACCACCGGCTGCACGTCGGGACGGTGGCGCCGGACGAGTTCGGCCGCCTCCGCGAAGACGCCGAAGTGGCGGCGCACCTCCTGCGCCCGTGAGCCGGGGAAGAGCGCCAGCACGGGCTGCTCCGGCCGGATCCCGGTGGCCGCGGCGAACGCGGCCCGGTCGGGCACGGCCGGCCGGTTGTCGAGCAGCGGATGGCCCACGAAGACGGCGTCCGCGCCCGCGGCACGGAAGAGCTCCTCCTCGAAGGGCAGGATGACGGCCAGGCGGTCCGTGTGCTCCGCCAGCTGGCGCATGCGGCTGCGGTGCCATGCCCAGACCTGGGGCGCGATGTAATAGAGCACCGGCACACCCCGTCCGTGCGCCGCCCGGGCCAGCCGCAGGTTGAAGCCGGGATAGTCGATCGGCACCACCAGATCGGGCGGCCGCGCGTCCAGCTCGGCGCGCATCCGGCTGAAGAGACCGATGAAGTACGGCAGGTGGGCCAGCACCTCGGTGAAGCCCATCACGGCCAGCTTGTCCAGCCCGGCCATGAGGCGTACGCCCTCGTCCGCCATGCGTGGCCCGCCCAGACCGTACAGGTCGGCATCGGGCCAGCGGCGGCGCAGCGCCCGGGCCAGGCTGGCGCCGTGCAGGTCGCCCGAGGCTTCGCCCGCGGACAGGAGAATGCGTGGGGGCACGTCGGCAGGCGTCAGAACGTCCGGCTCAGGTACCAGATGAGGAGCATGACCATGACCAGGCCGAGCAGCATCTTCCCCAGCTTCGGTGGCCGCGTGGGGCCGCCACTGAACCGCTTCCGCTCACGCCGGATTTCGATGAGCGACATGGCGTTGTATCCGTCCGATGATTTCCAGGGCCGTGGCGAGCGCCGCCCGGCCTTCGCGGCCCGACACCGCCAACGGCGCGTTACCCCGCACGGCGGCTACGAAACTGTCCAGTTCGGCACGCAGCGGCTCCGTGCCGTCCCCTTCCAGCACCACCCGTTCCAGGATGTCCTCGAGGCGCATGCCGGTGGCCGCGCCGGGCGCGGCTGCGGCACTCCCGGCGGGCCCGACCGCAAGGGCGGCCACGCCGCGCATGGCGGCCTCCACGTCCACGCCCGGGCGCAGGCGGAGAAACTCGCCGCGCCCCGCCGCCAGGTCCAGGGAGATGTAGCCGGAGCGCTGGAAGAAACGGATCTTGCGCATGCGCTCCAGTGAAACGCGGCTGGCGGTGAGGTTGGCCACTCCGCCGCCCTCGAATTCCAGGCGCGCGTTGGCAATGTCCGGGCTGGGTGTGAGCACCGGCACGCCCACGGCGGCCACGCTGGCTACCGGCCGCCCCATGAGACTCAGGACCAGGTCCAGATCGTGGATCATGAGGTCCAGGACCACGGCCACGTCGGTGCCCCGGGGCCCGAAGGGCGCCAGCCGGTGGCTCTCCACGAAGAGCGGCTCCTCCAGGTACGGCTCGCACGCCCGGAGGGCGCCATTGAAGCGCTCCACATGGCCGATCTGAACGAGCGCGCCGCTGGCCGCGGCCCGCTCGAGAATCCGGTCGGCCGCCTCCAGGGTGGGCGCGATGGGCTTCTCCACGAGCACGTGAACGCCCCGCCCCACGGCCTCCAGCGCCACCCGCTCGTGCGCTTCCGTGGGTACGGCGATCACGCAGGCGTCCACCTGGTCGAGCAGACTCTCCAGGTCGGCCGCTGCGGGAACGGCGAGCTGGCTCGCCACCTCGGCCAGGCGCTCGGCGTGGGTGTCGAAGATGCCGCGCAGCTCGGCGCCCGGCACCTCCCGCAGGATGCGCGCGTGATGGAAGCCCAGGCTGCCCACGCCCACCACCCCGATGCGCACGGGCTGGCTCACAGTGTGGTGCCCCGGTCGGTGCCCTCGAGGAACTCGAGCAGATGGCGCACCTCGTCCGTGAGCTCCACCTCCGCGCGCACGCGCTCCGCGGCCTGGCGGAGATTTTCCTTGGAGTGGAAGAGCATGCGGGAGGCGCGCTTGAGCGCCAGCCGGCTCGCCTCACTGAAGCCCCGCCGCTGCAGCCCCACCGAGTTCAGGCCATAGAGATCCAGCGGATTGCCCGCTGCCTTCTGGTAGGGCGGCACGTCCTTGCGCACCGCCGAGGCCCCGCCGACCATGGCGTGCGCACCGATGCGGACGAACTGGTGGATGGCCGTCTGGCCGCCCACGATGGCCCAGTCACCGATCTCCACGTGGCCGCCCATGTTCACCGCGTTCGCGATCACCACGCGGTCGCCGATGACGCAGTCGTGCGCCACGTGGGCGTAGGCCATGACCAGGCAGTCACTGCCCACGTCGGTGCGGCCGCGCGCCATGGTGCCGCGGTTCACGGTGACGTATTCGCGGATCACCGTGCGCTCGCCGATGACCACCCGTGTGTCCTCGCCCTCGAACTTCAGATCCTGCGGCTCGCCGCCGAGGACCGCGCCCGCGTGGATGCGGCAGTCGGCGCCGATGGTGGTGTTCCGCTCCAGGATGGCGTGTGGCCCGATCACGGCGCGCGCGCCCACTTCCACGCCGGGGCCGATGATGGCATAGGGGCCCACGATCACGTCGTCCGCCAGGCGCGCGTCGTCATCCACGATCGCGGTGGGGTGGACACCCCGCAGCAGTTGCGTGCTCACGCCCTCACCGGTCCACGATACGGGCCATCATCTCCGCTTCGGCCACCAGTTTGCCGTCCACGAAGCCCTGGCCCTTCATGCGGCACGTATGGCGGCGGAACTGGAGCATCTCCAGCTCGAAGCGGATCTGATCACCGGGCGTCACCGGGCGCCGCCACTTCACTTTGTCCAGGGACATGAAGTAGACCACCTTTTCCTCGGGGTCCTCAACGGCGTCCATGAGGAGCAGGCCGCCCACCTGCGCCATGGCCTCGATGATGAGCACGCCCGGCATCACCGGGTGGTCGGGATAGTGGCCCTGGAAGAACGGCTCATTGATGGTGACGTTCTTGATGCCCACGATGCGCTTGCCGCCCTCCCACTCCACGATCCGGTCCACCAGGAGCATGGGGAAGCGGTGCGGCAGGTGCTGCATGATGCGCTGGATGTCCACGATCGGTAGCTGCCCGGCGGCCTTTGCCGCGGCATCTCGGAGGGCCCGGGCCAGCGCCAGGTTGCCCGCGTGGCTGGGGCGCTCCGTGACCACGTGGGCGCGGACGCGCGCGCCCAGCAGCGCCAGGTCCCCCACCACGTCACCCACCTTGTGCCGCACGAACTCGTCCGCCCAGCGGAGCTCCCCGGACCCGGACGCCAGCCCCTCCTCGTCCAGCACGAGCGCGTTGTCCACGTTGGCGCCCAGGGCCAGTCCGCGGGCGCGCAGCGCTTCCGCCTCGCGCAGGAAGCCGAAGGTCCGGGCACCCGCCAGCTCATGCGCGAACGCCTCCGGCGTGACGTCGAAGGTGCCGAACTGGCGCTGGATGAGGGGATGGTCGAACTGGATGGTGGCGGAGATCCGCAGCGCCGACGCCGGTGTGGCCACGTAGGAGGCGCCGCCTTCAACGGCGGTCGTAATCGGTGTGGTCAGCTCCAACACGCGCGCGTCGGCCGCCTGCGGTGCCGTGCCCGCCTGCTCCAGGAGCGCCAGGAAAGGCCGGAAGCTGCCGTCGGCAATGGGCACCTCGGCGCCATCCAGCTCCACCACGAGGTTGTCGATGCCTCGCGCGGCCACGGCCGCCAGCAGGTGCTCCACCGTATCCACCCGCGCGCCTTCCGCTCCCAGAGACGTGCCGCGGTCGGTGGATACCACGTGTTCGAGGTCCGCAGGAATGTCCGCGGCGTCGGGCAGATCCGTGCGCCGGAAGCGGATGCCGTGCTCCGCGGGAGCGGGCCGGAACCGCACGGTTGCGGTGCGGCCGGTGTGCAGCCCCACGCCCTCGAGAGACGCCTCGGCCCCCAGGGTATTCTGCTTCGGTGCGCTCATTCGTCTGCCACGGTGCCGCGGTCCGCGAGGGCCCGCTCCAATGCGCGTACGCGCTTCATGAGATCGGGGAGGCGCGCCACGGCCGCCTGCGAACGAAGCGCCTCCCTGTGGGGGCGGGCGGGGTAGCCGCTGTAGACCTGGCCCGCCGGCACGTCTCCGAAGAGGCCGGCCTGGGCGGCGATCGTGGCGCCGTCGCCTACCTGGGTATGTCCGGGGAGTCCGGCCTGACCCGCGATCGTCACACGCTGGCCGATGGTGGTGCTGCCCCCGATGCCGGCCTGGGCCACGATCACCGTCCCCTGGCCCACGCGCACGTTGTGCCCCACGTGCGCGAGGTTGTCGATCTTAACCCCCGCCCCGATCTCGGTCCACCCCACGGAGCCACGGTCGATCGTACTGTTGGCGCCGATCTCCACATCGGGGCCGATGACGCACCGGCCTACCTGCGGGATCTTGCGATGCTCCCCCTCAACGAGGGCATAGCCGAAGCCGTCCACGCCCGCCTTCACACCGGCGTGCAGGATGGTGCGGGCGCCGACTCGCACCCCCGCGTAGAGCACCACCTGTGGATGCAGGATGACGTCCTCGGCCAGCTCGCAGCCGTCACCCACCACGGTGTGAGCATGGATGCGCGCGCGGTCACCGATCACGGTGTCGGCACCGATGACCACGTACGGACCTATGCTGACGTGGCTCCCCAGGCGCACGCCGCGGCCCAGCACGGCGGTGGGGTGGATGCCGGGCGCATGCGGCGCCGCTGGATAGAGGCGTTCCAGGAGCCGCACCAGAGCGGCGTAGACGTCCGGAACGGCTACGTGCGGCGGGGCTTCCGGACCCAGTTCCGAGGCCAGTGCTTGCGTGACCAGGAGCGCTCCGGCGGCGGTGTCCGTCACGTCCGCCAGATACCGGGCCCGTGCCACGAAGGCCAGCTCGGCGGGACCGGCACGGTCGAGGGGGGCAACGCCCGTAATGTCCGGATCGTCGCCCCCCTCGTACGCCGCGCCGACGGTCGTGGCGAGCTCGCTGAGCTTCACGGTGCCGCCGCCTCCCTAGTCCTGCGGGGGCGGCGTAGCGCCGCCCGCGGGCTGCAGCAGCGCCACGATGGCCTCGGTAAGGTCCAGCGCCTCGTCGGCGGCCACCAGGATGCCGGTGCTGGAGTCCAGGATGAGCCCGTACCCGTGCTCCTGCCGGTAGGTCTGGATGACCACGTTGATGCGCTCCATGAGGGGCGCCATCAGCTGACGCTGCTGCTGCTCGGCCTCCTGCTCCATCTGCGCCACGCGCTGCTGGAACTCCTGCTGCTTGGCCGTGATCTCCCGCTCGCGCTGCTGGCGGGCTTCCGGCGAGAGCATGGCCTGCTGCTGCTGGAAGGTGGTGAGCATGGTCTGCAGGGAGTCCTCGAGCGGCTGAACGCGCCCCGCGAAGCCCTGCTGGAGTTGCTGGATCTGGGCCCGCACCACGTCGGCGCCGGGCGCCTGCGCCAGCACGGCGTCCGAGTTGACATAGCCGATCTTCGTGGCCGTGCCCTGCCCGGCCGCAGGGGCGGCCGCGAGCCCGGCGCCGACGAGAGCGGCAAGTAGCACGAGTCTGGTACGCATGACGTTGCAGTCCTTCCTGTGTGTTGATGGCGCCCCTGAGGGCGGTTAGAAGCCCTGTCCGAACTTGAAATGGAGCTGCCAGCCGGGATCGGTGCGGTCGAAGCCGTAGGCGTAGTCCAGGCCCAGCGGTCCGAACGGCGTTACGAGCATGACACCGAAGCCCGCGCCCCGCGCCAGGCGGGTCGGGTTGAATTCCGTGGGCGAACGCCAGACGTTGCCCGCGTCGTAGAAGAGGCCAACCGAGATGTTGTCGTTCAGCCGCATGGCGTACTCGGCGCTCAGGCGCAGGAACGCGTCCCCGAAGCGATCCACGAGCTGTACATCCCTGGAGCCCTCGGGCACGAAGCCCATGGGTGTGATGGTGTACTCCTCGTAGCCGCGGAGCGGCCGGCCGAACTGCACCCCGCCCATGAGGAAGCGGTCGAACGGGAAGCGGCTGGCGTCGCCGGCGATCATCCCCGCCTCGGCGGTGAGCCCGAGCGTGAGCCGGATGGGCTGACTGCCCGGCGCGTCTCCGCCCAGCGAGCCCACCGGTACCCACCAGGTCCCCGAGGTGAGCAGCTTCTGGAATTCACCGTCCCCGCCGAGCAGCCCGCCGTTCAGCTCCAACTCCACCGTCTGCTGGGCGCCCGTGGTAGGGAACACCGGATGATCCACGGTGGAGCGCGTGAGCCCCAGGCTCACCGTGCTCTGCACACCGGGCGGCAGCGAGAAGACGGAGGATGTCTGATCGTCGTCGAAATCCTCGTACCGGGTGCGCGACAGCGAGTAGCCGGCGCTCAGGCGGGTACGGAAGTCGAAGACCGGAATGCCGAAGCGGAGCGATGCACCGGTCTGCCGGCGCTGCCCCTCGGCAAAGCTGATGAAACGGTCACGGCGGTTGAAGACGGACACCCCGCCGCTGTACATGGATCCCGCCAGCGACGGATCGGAGTAGCTGGCTTCGAAGTTGTTGGCGTAGCGCCCGAACTCCCAGCGCAGGTGGCCGGACTTGGCCTGGCCGAAGAGGTTGGGCTGGTCGTAGCCCAGGAAACCCGCCACGCCCGAGTACCCACCCAGCGTGGTGCCGAAGCTCATGGAGCCGGTCTGCTTCTCCTTCACCCGGTAGGTGAGCTCGATGTCACCGGTCTGTTCGTTGAGCCGGATGCCCGGCTGCTCCAGCGGCGTCTCGAAGAAGCCCAGCGCGGAGATCCGCTGATAGCTCTGAATCACCAGCTCCTGGCTGTAGACGTCACCGGGAATGGTGACGAGCTGCTGCCGGATGACGTCCTCGTGCGTGTACGTATTGCCTTCGATGGCCACCCGGCTGATGTAGGCCGGCGAGCCCTCGATGATCTCCCATGCCGCGCGTACGGCCGGCCGGCCGTCCTCGTCCGTGGCCGGCAGGCGCTCCACAATCGGCATCACGTTCGAGCGGACGTAGCCCTGGTTGGCGTAGAGGTTGCCCACCTCCAGCGCCGCGGTCTCGAAGGCCACGGCGTTGAAGACGGAATCACCGACCGCCGCCGAGCCCAGCCCCAGCCCGCTCAGCAGGCCGCTCCGCCGCTCCTCGAAATAGCGGCGCAGATCGGCCGTGGGGAAGACCCGGTTGCCGCGAATGCTGAAATCGGCCAGCCGGTACTGCGGGCCCTCGTCCACGCGGATGACCAGGCGCCCCTTCCCCGTTTGCGGGTCCACCACCAGGGAATCACCCGTGACGGCAAAATCAATGTAGCCACGTTCCGCGTAGAATTGCGGCAGGGCACCGCGCAGGTCCGCCTGCAGGCGCACCTCGTCGTAGGTGCCGGTCCGGAACCAGAAGAAGCCCTCCGAGCGCGAACCGATCACGTCCTCCAGGCGGTCATCGGAGAACGCCTGGTTGCCTTCGAATGCCACGTCCGCGATGGCCACGCGGCGGCCCTCCTCGACCTCGAAAACCAGGCGGACCTCGCCTGTGGCGTCCTCGACCGGCTCGAGCACCGCTTCCAGCCGTCGTACCTGATAGCCCTTGCGCCCGAGCATGCTCCGGATCAGGTACTCCGCCTCGTGCACTTCAGCGGGGTCCAGCGGCGCGCCGGAGCGTAACCCCACGCTGTCGCGCACCGCCGACCCGCTGATCCGCTCCAGGCCGCTGAAGCTCACCGAGCGGAGCAGCGGCCGCTCGTCCACCTCGAAGCGCAGCACCACGGGTGCGGCCGGATCGTCGGGGTCACCCTCGGAGAACACCTGGATGTCCGAGAACTGCCCCGTCCCGAAGAGGCGCTGCTGGGCTTCCAGCAACTCACGACCGGTGATGGAGTCGCCGGGTGTGATGCCGATCTGGGCCAGGATCTGCGCCTCCGTCAGGCGCTCCAGTCCCACGACCCGCACGTCCGCCACCGGCACGCGCGGGGTAACGTCCTGACCCGCCACGGGTGAGGGCACGAGGAGCCACGACACCACGAGGGCCGCCGCGGCGGCGGCCCTCGTGCCTGCTGGCCCGAAAAGGGTCTTCAGATTCATTCAGCTCTTCGGGCTGAGCACACGGAAATCGAGCGACTCGCCGTCTGCCGCGACGTCCACCTCGATCTCCTCGCCCGCCGGGAATTCTTTGGACAGGATCTTCTCCGAGAGCGGGTCCTCGATGAAGCGTTGAATGGCCCTGCGCAACGGCCGGGCACCGAACTTCTCGTCGTAGCCCCGCTCCACCAGGAACGCCAGCGCCGCGTCGGTGAGCTGCAGCTTCAGGTTCTCCTCCTCGAGCCGGCGGGAGACCTCCGCCATCATGATGTGCACGATGCGGCTGATCTGCTCGCGCTCCAGCGGGTGGAAGACAATCACGTCATCCACGCGATTCAGGAACTCGGGGTTGAAGGCACGCTCGATCTCGTCCTTCACCCTGCCGCGCATGGTCTCGTAGGCGGTCTCGCTGTCATCCGGGTGGAAGCCCAGCGCGCCGCCCTTGGTGATGTCCCGGGCGCCGAGGTTCGAGGTCATGATCAGCACGGTGTTCTTGAAATCGATCACGCGCCCGTAGTTGTCCGTCAGGCGGCCCTCGTCCAGCACCTGCAGAAGGATGTTGAAGACGTCCGGGTGCGCCTTCTCGATCTCGTCCAGCAGCACCACCGAATACGGCCGGCGGCGGATGGCCTTGGTCAGGGTGCCGGAGTCCTCGTAGCCCACGTATCCCGGCGGTGCGCCGATGAGGCGGGACACGGAGAACTTCTCCATGTACTCGCTCATGTCCACGCGGATGAGCGCGTCGCGGTCGGCAAAGAGGAACTCGGCCAGGGCGCGCGCCAGCTCGGTCTTACCCACGCCCGTGGGGCCGCTGAAGATGAAGCTGCCGATGGGCCGCTGCGGGTCTTTGAGCCCCGCCCTGCTGCGGCGAATGGCGCGGCTGATGGCCCGGATGGCCTCCTGCTGGCCCACCACGCGCTCGCTGAGCTCCTCTTCCATGTGGACCAGGCGCTCCGTCTCGGCCTCACGCAGACGCGTCACCGGAATGCCGGTCCAGCGGCTCACGATGAAGCCAATGTCATCCTCGGCAATGACGGGCCGGTGGTTCTTGCGCTCCTGCTCCCACTCCTCCTGCTTGCGCCGGATGTCTCCCTGCAGCTCCCGCTCGTGGTCGCGCAGTTCGGCGGCCTTCTCGAAGTCCTGATCGCGGATCGCGGCGTCCTTGTCCCCGCCCAGCTTTTCCAGAGCCTCCTTCAGATCCGCCACCTCGGGGGGTGGCACCTGGGTGGCCAGACGCGCGCGCGCCCCGGCCTCGTCGATGACGTCGATGGCCTTGTCCGGAAGGAAGCGATCCGTGATGTAGCGCTCGGACAGGCGCGCGGCGGACACCAGCGCCTCGTCCGGAATGACGATCTTGTGGTGATCCTCGTAGTGCTTCCGGATGCCCTTCAGGATCTCGATGGCCTCATCCACGGACGGCGGATCGATCACGATGGGCTGGAAGCGCCGCTCCAGGGCGCCGTCCTTCTCGATGTACTTGCGGTACTCGTTCAGCGTGGAAGCACCCACGCACTGGAGTTCCCCACGGGCCAGTGCGGGCTTGAGCATGTTGGACGCGTCGATGGCCCCCTCGGCCGCGCCGGCGCCCACCAGCGTGTGCAACTCGTCGATGAACAGGATCACGTTCCGGTTCTGGCTGATCTCGTTCATGATGGCCTTGAGGCGCTCCTCGAACTGGCCGCGGTACTTGGTGCCCGCGATCACGGCGGCCAGGTCCAGTGCCAGGACCCGGTTGTCACTGAGCGAATCCGCCACCTCGCCGCGCGCGATGAGCTGGGCCAGACCTTCCACGATGGCGGTCTTGCCCACACCCGGCTCGCCGATGAGAACGGGGTTGTTCTTCTTGCGCCGGGAGAGGACCTCCATGACGCGCTCGATCTCCTCCGCCCGCCCGATGGTGGGATCCAGCTTGTCCTCGCGGGCCAGCTCGGTCAGGTCACGGCAGAAATGGTCCAGCGCGGGGGTCTTGGACTTCTTCTCACCCTTCTGCTGGGTGGAGCCGCCGCTGCCACCGGTCCCCGGTGTGGCGCCGCCCGGCTGCCCCGGACTCACGTCACTGCCCAGGAGCTTCAGCGTCTCGGCGCGGGCGTCCTCCAGGGTCACGCCCAGCGTGGTCAGCACGTGCGCGGCAATGCCCTTCTCCTCACGCAGGAGGCCCAGCAGGAGATGCTCGGTGCCCACGTACGAGTGGTTGAGTTCGCGCGCCTCGGCCATGGCGTACTCGAGCACCTTCTTGGCGCGCGAGGTATAGGGCAGCTCGCCCAGGGCAATGGTTGCCTTGCCCTTGCGCACGGACTCCTCCACCCGTTCGTGGATCTGCTCCAGATCCACGTTCAGGTTCATGAGGACCGCGGCGGCCACGCCCTCCCCCTCCCTGATGAGCCCCAGGAGGATATGCTCCGTGCCCACGTAGTCGTGCTGCAGGCGAATGGCCTCCTCGCGGGCCATCGCGAGCACCTTCCGCACCCGATCCGTGAAGTTGTAGTTCATGCGCCCTCTCGCGCCCCTTGGAGCGGAATGTCTATGACGTTTCGGTGTCCGTCTCGGCGGGGACGTCCCCCTCCTCGGCGAGCACCCGTCTCACGTAGGAAGCTCGATGCAAATCGCCCTCCGCCTGTGTCAGCGAGCCACCGGTGGCCTGCTCCAGGTGGGCGGTCTGCGCAAATATCATGATCTTGTTCAGCGTGTATACACGGAGCCCATCCAACAGGTCCAGGCTCACGCCCAGCCGGACGCCGCTGAGCAGATTCATCACCTCGTCGAAGCTCAGCGCACGGGCGTAGCGCAGCAGGCCGTAGGCTCGCCAGATCTTGTCCTCGATCACAGTGGGGGCCTCCCGGAGGAGTACCTCCCGGGCCCGGGTTTCGTGGCGGATGACCTGGCCCACGATGTCCTCGAGGTGCTCCACCAGGTCCTCCTCGCTCTTGCCGAGGGTGGTCTGGTTGGAGATCTGGAAGAAGTTGCCCACCACCTCGGACCCCTCCCCATACAGACCCCGGAAGGTGAGTCCGAGTTGCCCGATGCCCTGGAGCACCCGGCCGATCTCCTTCGTGAGGACCAGCCCCGGCAGGTGCACCAGAATGGAGCCCCTGAGGCCCGTCCCCACGTTGGTGGGGCAACTGGTCAGGTAGCCGAACTCCGGATGGTAGGCAAACGGCAACTGGCCACCCAGTTCCTCGTCCAGCTGGTCCACGCGCCGGAAGGCGTCGCGCAGCCGCAGCCCGGACAGCAACGTCTGCAGGCGGAGGTGGTCCTCTTCGTTGATCATGAGGCCCGCGGTATCCCGTGGACCCAGGACCAGTCCCGCTCCGCGCTGGGGGCCGTCCCCGTCCACGCCCGCCAGCTCGGCCGAGATGAGATGCCGCTCCAGGAGGATGCGGCGTGAGCCGGGAGAAAGGGCCGCCAGCTCCAGGGCCATGCCCCCCTGCAGGCTCGAGCGATCCGCCGCGCGCCGGATCTTTTCGTGGATGCTCTCCCGCTCGGCCTCCTCCAGGCGCGGCCCGAAGGCGTGCCCCTGGAGGTTGCGGGCCAGGCGGACCCGGGTGGACAGCACGATGTCCGCGTGCGGGCCGCTGGCTTCCAGCCAGCCGAGGCCGAAATCGGCCATGGCGCCGAGATCCATCATCCCACCGCCTCCAGCGTGCGGATCAGGTCGCGCAGCTCGGCGGCCCGCTCGAAATCCTCACTGCGCACGGCACGGTCCAGCTTGCGCTGCAGCCCCACGATGCGCTGCTCCTTCTCTGACTCGGTGGGGTCGGGCGGCAGGTAGACCTTGCCCACGTGCTGGGTGGCGCCGTGCAGGCGCCGCAGCAGCGCACGCAGGTGCGGCTCGAAGGACACCCAGCAGTGCGAGCAGCCCAGGCGCCCGGTGCGCTTGAATTCCTCCATGCCCAGCCCGCAGAACGAGCAGGTACCGTTGGCGGGCACGTCGGTGGAGGACTTCTTGCCCACCTGGGCCAGGAAATCGGTGAGCGGGAACTCGCCGGCCTGGGCCACGTCGGGCTCCAGCCCGCGCTCGGCGGCGCACGCCTCACACAGGTGGGAGGTGCGCATCTCGTTGTTCTCGATATGCGTCACGTGAATGATGGCCTCGCTGGCCTGACAATCGTCGCACTGCATGATTCTACGCCGCCGAAAGTTCGTTGAGGCGTCCGTCATCCACGAGCATGATCCGGTCCGCCCGGGCCGCCAGCTCCTGGTCGTGGGTGGCAATCACCAGCGCCACGCCATGTTCGTCCCGCAGCCCGAAGAAGATCTCGTGCAGGTGGTCGCTGGTATGCACGTCCAGGTTGCCGCTGGGTTCGTCGGCCAGGACCACCGATGGCCGGTTGGCCAGCGCGCGCGCCACGGCCACCCGCTGCTGCTCACCGCCGCTCAGCTCGTGCGGCTGGTGGGAGCTGCGCGGCGTCAGGCCCACCTGCGCCAGCAGATCCGCGGCTCGCTCCCGAGCGCCGTCCAGCGGAACACCGGCAATGAGCTGCGGCATCATGACGTTCTCCAGAGCCGTGAACTCGCGTAGCAGATGGTGGAACTGGAAGACGAAGCCGATGCGCCGGTTGCGGACCACGGCCATCTCCGCGGGCGCCACCCCAGCCATCACCCGCCCATCCACCAGGACCTCCCCCGCCGTGGGCTGGTCCAGGAGGCCGAGCAGATGGAGCAGCGTGGACTTGCCGGCCCCGCTCGCGCCCACCACCGCCACCACCTCCCCCCGCGCCACAGACAGGTTTACCCCGTCCAGGATGGTGAGTTCGCTGCCGTCCTCCTCGTGGTAGACGCGGCGCAGCGCGCGGGCCTCCACCACGGGGGCGCGCCCTTCCTCACTCATGGCGGATGGCCTCCACCGGCACCAGGCGGGCGGCCTGCCGGGCCGGGTAGATGGTGGCCAGAAAGGAGATGAGCACGCTCCCCACCAGGATGAGGCCTATGTCGAGCGGCTGGATCGACACCGGCAGCGTGTCGATGAAGTACACCTGTGCCTCCAGCTTGATCAGCTCGTAGCGATCCACGAGTGTCACCAGCAGCCAGCCGCCGATGCCGCCGAGCACCGTGCCGATGATCCCCACCGCCAGCCCCTGCAGCATGAAGATGCGCAGCACCATGCCGTCCGTCATGCCCATGGACTTGAGGATGCCGATCTCGCGCGTCTTGTCCGCCACCACCATGACGAGGGTGCTCACGATGTTGAAGGCGGCCACCACCACGATGAGGAAGAGAATGACGCCCATGGCGATCTTCTCCAGCCGGAGCGCCGAGAAGAGCGCGGCGTTCATGCTCATCCAGTCCTGCGTGATGTACTCCCACCCGGCGGCTTCCGCCAGGCGCGGACCCACTTCCCGGGCCTGGTCCGGGTCGTGAAGGTTGACCAGGATGCCGGACACGGTGTCCTCGGGCAGCCCGAGCAGGTCCTGCGCCGCCGCCATGGGCACGTAGATGTCCACGGCATCGTACTCGTACATGCCGGTGTCGAAGGTGCCCGCCACCTCGAACTGGCGCATGGCCGGCATGAGGCCGCCCGACACGGTGGGCTCCGCACGGATGTTCTCCATGGAGAGCACCAGCAGCGTGTCCCCCGGGAGCAGGCTGAGGTGGGCCGCCAGGCGGTAGCCCACCAGCGCGCCCGGCAGGCTGCTCCCCGTCCGGAAGCTGAGCTCGCCCTCCTGGATCTGCTCGTCCACCAGGGAGAGCGGCTCCCGGCCCGCGCCGGGCAGGATACCCAGCACCCGTCCGGGCTGCATGTAGAGGTTGTCCTGGCGCATGGCCGCCACGTGGGAGACCACGTAGGGGGCCGTGGCCCGGACCTCCGGGAAGGTGTCGATGGCGCCCGCCACCCGCTCCCACCCGCCCAGGCGGAACGACGCTCCCTGCTCGAAGACGTACACGTGCGGGTTCGTGCCCAGGATGCGGTCGCGCAGGTCCTCCTGCAGGCCGGCCATGACGGCGATCACGGTGATCAGCGCCATCACCCCCAGGAAGATGCCACCCACCGCGATGAGCGTGATGAGGGAGACGAAGCGCCCCTTCCGGCGGGAGGCCAGGTAGCGCCGCGCCATGTACCACTCCAGGCGCTTCATCGGGTCCCCGTACGGCCGTAAGCGACGATGCCCGTAATCTCACCGGCGCACGAGCGAACATCCCGGCTCACGCCGGTGGCTGGAGGTGCCCACGGAAGTGGACGGGGGACGTCGCTTGAAAGGGGCGCCGGAACGGGCCTCATGACTCCCCCTGCTCGGCGCGGAGCGTGGGGAACAGGATGACGTCCCGGATCGAGGGGCGGTCCGTCACGAGCATGACCAGCCGGTCGATGCCTATGCCCACGCCGCCGGTGGGCGGCATGCCGTACTCCAGGGCGCGCAGGTAGTCCTCGTCCAGGCGCTGCGCCTCCTCGTCACCCGCCTGCCGGAGCCGGGCCTGGTCCTCGAAGCGCGTGCGCTGGTCCAGCGGGTCGTTCAGCTCGCTGAAGGCGTTGGCCAGCTCGCGGCCGGCGGCGTACAGCTCGAAGCGCTCCACCAACGTGGGATCGCCGCGCTTGGGCTTGGCCAGCGGCGAGAGCTCGCGCGGGTAGTCCACCACGAAGGTGGGCTGCACCAGGGTGGGCTCCACCAGCGCCCCGAAGAGCTCGTCCAGCAGCTTGGGCCGGGACAGTTCATGGGCGTCCTCGATGCCCAGCTCCGCGGCGCGACGGGCCAGCTCCCCGTGGTCGGCGGCGGCCGCGTCGAAGCCGCCCCGCTCGCGCAGCGCGTCCAGGAAGCCCACGCGGGCGTAGGGCGGCCGGAAGTCCAGCGTACTGCCCTGGAAGGCCACCTCGTCGGCACCCGTGGCGGCGCGCACCGCCGTGCCCATGAGCGCCTCCACGGTGTCCATCATGTCCAGGTAGTCGGCAAAGGCCTGGTAGAACTCCAGCATGGTGAACTCGGGGTTGTGCGTGCGGTCGATCCCCTCGTTGCGGAAGTCCTTGCCGATCTCGTAGACGCGCTCCAGGCCGCCCACGATGAGCCGCTTCAGGTACAGCTCGTCGGCAATGCGCAGGTAGAGGCGCATGTCCAGGGTGTTGTGGTGCGTGGTGAACGGCCGGGCCGAGGCGCCGCCGTAGAGCGGCTGCAGCACCGGCGTCTCTACCTCCACGTAATCCCGCTCGTCCAGGAAGCCACGGATGGCGGACACGATGCGCGCGCGGATGCGGAAGACCTCCCGGGCGTCCGGGTGCACGGCCAGGTCCGCGTAGCGCTGGCGGTAGCGCTGCTCCACGTCCGCGAAGCCACCGTGGATCACCACCTGGCCGGTGGCCTCGTCCACCTCCTGCTTGCCGAAGGGGAGTGGCCGGAGGGACTTGGCCAGCAGCTCGACCGTGGTGGCGCGCAGGGTGACCTCGCCCATGCGCGTGCGCATGAGCGCGCCCTCCACGCCCAGCCAGTCACCCGCGTCCAGGAGCTCGATAACGGCCCAGGTCTCCTCCCCGAGGTCCTTCTTCCGCAGGTAGAGCTGGATGCGCCCGGAAGCATCCTCCAGGTCCGCGAACACGGTCTTGCCGTGCGAGCGCATGGAGATCAGCCTGCCCGCCAGGCGCAGGGGCGCTGTTTCCCCCTGCTCGTCGAGCGTGCCTCCGGCCTCCGCCTCCTCGAAGGCGGCCCGGGCGGCCGCGGCGCGGTGGGTCACGCTGTAGCCATACGCGAAGGGCTCCACGCCGAGGCGTCGCAACGCCTCCAGCTTGTGCAGCCGATCCTCCAGCACCTGGGTCCTGCTCTGGTCCTCGCTCACTTCCATCCTCTGCGCAACGCCTGGCCCCCTCAGGCCACGCCGGCGCCGAACTCCTTCAGGTATGCCTCGATGAACGGATCCAGGTCACCGTTCATGACACGTTGTACGTCGCCGACCTTCAGCTCGGTGCGATGATCGGTCACCTGCGTATACGGCTGAAAGACGTAGGAGCGGATCTGATGCCCCCAGGCAATCTCCGTCTTCTGGGATTCCACCTGCGCGCGCTCGGCTTCCCGCTGGTCCAGCTCTCGCTGGTAGAGCGCCGCGCGGAGCATCTTCATGGCCGTGGTCTTGTTCTGGAACTGGCTGCGTTCGTTCTGGCAGGCCACCACGATCCCGGTGGGCTCGTGCGTGATGCGCACCGCCGAGCTGGTCTTGTTCACGTGCTGCCCGCCCGCGCCGCTGGCCCGGTAGACGTCGATGCGCAGGTGCTTGTCCTCGATCTCGATCTCGATGTCATCCTCCACCACGGGGTAGACGAAGACACTGGCAAAGGAGGTGTGGCGCCGGCTCTGCGCGTCGAAGGGCGAGATGCGCACCAGCCGGTGCACGCCCTTCTCCGCCTTCAGATAGCCGTACGCGTACTGCCCCCGGATCTCCAGGGTGACGTTCTTGAGCCCCGCCTCCTCGCCGTGGTCGATGTCCAGGATCTGCACGTCGTAGTCGTGCTCGGTGGCCCAGCGGCTGTACATGCGCATGAGCATCTCGGCCCAGTCCTGGGACTCCGTGCCCCCGGCGCCCGGCTGGATGGTGAGCAGGGCGTCCCGGGTGTCATCCTGGCCCTGCAGCATGGCGCGCAGTTCCAGGCGCTCCAGCTCAGCGTCCAGGCGGCCCAGTTCGGCGGCCCACTCCGTCTCCATGTCCTCGTCGGGATCGGCCTCGATGAGCTGTGCGAGTTCGGCCTGCTCGCCAATGCGCGTGGCCAGACCCTCCCAGGGCTCCACCCACCCCTTCAGGGTGTTGGCTTCGTCGATGACCGTGCGCGCGGCGTCCGGGTCGTCCCAGAAGCCGGGCGTGGCCATGCGCGCTTCCAGCTCATCCACCCGACCCCGCTTGGCGGCCACGTCAAAGATAGCCTCCGAGCGCGTCGAGGCGCCCTTTCACGTCCTTCAGTCGGTCCCGCTGCTCGCTGTCCATCGTTCCCTCTCCGGATGCGCGCCGGGGCCGCCCATGGAAGTGGACGGCCCCGGGTTCGATTGCCGTAAGCTAACCGCCCCGACCGGAGGCGGGCAACCGGCGTGGAGCGCCTCAGAACAGCTTCTGCCCCCGGGCCAGGATGTCATTCAGCGCATCCCGGAAATGCGTGGTCCCCTTGGCCGTTTCGATGCCCACCTGCGCCGCGTACTCCTCCCAGCTCTTCATGATCTCGTCGCGGAAGGTGGCGCGCAGGTTGCCGGCCGCGAGCGCCTGCTCCAGACGGTCCGGATGGTAGGCCACGATGTCGGAGACCAGCGCGCGCGCAATGCGCTTGGCGCGGGCGTCCGGATCCCGGCTGCCGAAGACCGGACGCGGGGCCGTATCGGGGCTCCCGGCGGCCAGCGGGGTGCCCGCGGGCGGGGCGGCGGCCGGCGTACCCGTGCCTGGCAGTTCCCGGGGGAGCTCCGGTGACGTGGGCGCGGCCGGCGCTTCCGAGGGAGGCGGAGGTCCTGTCGGCGGTGCGGCGGCCGTCTCTATCATGGCTGCGCCACTCTCGGCGGTGGGCGCGGCGGTGGGCGCGGCGGTGGGCACGGCGGTGGGCACGGCGGTGGGCGCGGCGGTGGGCACGCGTTCCTCCGTGGCGGTGGCGTCGGGATGCTCCACCCGGAAGGTGTCCGAGCAGCGCGCGCAGCGGGCGCGCACCCCCGCGGCGGGGACGCGGGCCGGATCGACGCGGAAGACGGACTGGCAGCTGGGGCAGCGTACGTTCATGGCTCGGTCGTGGCCTCCAGCTCCTCCGGCACGAAAGGCACACCACGACCGTCATCTCCGGGTTCATCGGAACGGCGGTCGACCGCGTACACGGAGCCGGGGAGCTTTTTCGCGAAAGTCTTCATTTCGGTCGCCAGTTCACTCACCCGGGCCGTATGGGTGAAGGTGCGTACCTGATTGGTCACCACGCCGATGGAAAGGGTCATCAGGGGGACCCAGAGGATATTACCCCGCCGGTCGCGGCCGAGGAAATACCCCGCACTGCGGTCTTCCTCCGAATACTGGTACGCAATGAGTTCATCGAACACCTCGATGATTTCTTCACAGCAGGCCTCCATGTGATCCAGGCCCACGTTGAAGATGAAGTCGTCCCCACCGATATGCCCGATGAAACCCTCGGGATGATGGCCCTTAACCACGTCCCGCAGGATGCGCGCGAGCACGCGGATGACACGGTCACCCTCGTTGTAGCCGTAGCGGTCGTTGAACTCCTTGAAATGATCCAGATCCGCATAGCAGACGGCAAAGGTCTCCTGGCGGCGGATCCGCTCGGCCATGTCACGCTCGATCTGCGGCGTGCCGGGGAGGCGGGTGGTGGGATGGACGCTGACGTCGCGGTCGGCGCGCTGCAACATCATGTTGAGCCGCAGGATCTGCTCCCGTTCCGCCATGGCGTCGGTGAGCACCTCGTCGGCGCCCGCCTCCAGCGCCGCCTCCACCACGTCCGGACGGTCCCGATCGGCTACGACCACCACCGGCACGATGCCGCTGAAGGCGTCGCGCTTGAGGTGTCTGCACAGCTCGGTAGCACGTTTCGACCCGTCCTCGTCCAGTACGAGGCCGAGCGGATACGTGCGATTCACCAGGGCCACCACGTCGTCGCGGAGGGGGGTCACGTCGAGCGTGAGCCCCTCACCGTCGGCGAAGGTGCGCAGGACGGAGGGAATCTCCCGTGCGCCCGGTGAGTGATAGACCAGTTGCGTTCGAAGGCCCATGCGCTCGGTAGGAGTGGGCTGTGGGGAAGGACGATCCAAGCTACGCCTGCCCCCGACGTGGTGTCAAATGGCGTTCAGGAGCGGCCACGTCCCTCCCGTCCGCCCGAGCGGCTGCCGCCGCCGCCTTTCGTGCCGCCGTTCCCCTTCGTGCCGCTCCGCTTGGAACCGCCGCTCAACTTCGTGCCGCTCCGCTTGGGACCGCCACGCCCCTTGCTGCCGCCGCCTTTCGTGCCGCCGTTCCCCTTCGTCCGTCCCCCGCCCCGTGGCCGGCCGCCGCTGCTCTTCCCCGCCCCGGTTCCGCCCTCGTCGGACGGTGCCGCGCCGGGCCCATCCTCCAGGAGGAATTCGATGCGGCGCTGCTCCAGGTCCACGGAGCCCACCCGGACCCGCACCCGGTCACCCAGCCGGAACTGCTTGCGGGTGCGCTCGCCCACCAATGCATAGCGGTCCTCGAGGAAGACGTAGTAGTCGTCCAGCGAACTCACGTGGACCAGTCCTTCCACGTGGAAGGCGTCCAGCAGCACGAAGAAACCGAAAGCCGCCACGCCGCTCACGGTCCCCTCGAAGGCGTCACCTACGTGACGCTCCATGAATTCCGTCTTCTTCAGGTCGATGCTGTCCCGCTCCGCCTCCACGGCGGCGCGCTCCCGCTCGCTGCCATGGCGGGCGGCCGTGACCAGCGCCTCACCCGCCTCGCCGGGCACCGCCCGCGCGCCCTCCAGCAGGTGCTCCACGGTGAGCCGGTGCACGAGCAGGTCCGGGTAGCGCCGGATCGGTGAGGTGAAGTGCCCGTAATGCTTGGCCGCCAGTCCGAAATGGCCCGCGTTCTCCACGCTGTAGCGTGCTTGCTTCATGGAGCGCAGGACCACCGTGGAAATGAGGCTCGACTCGGGGCGACCCTGCACACGGGTCAGCAACCGTTGCAGATCGGCCGGCCCCACGGGGCCCCGGCCGCCCAGGCGATGGCCGAACGTGCCGGCCACTTCCCGGAGCTGCTCCAGTCGCTCCTCGTCCGGCCGTTCGTGAATGCGATAAACGAAGGGGATTCGCGCCCGCGAGGCGGCTCGGGCCACTGTCTCGTTGGCCAGCAGCATGAAATCCTCGATGAGCTTGTGCGCCTCCAGACGGAGCACCTTCTGGACATCGGTGGGCTGCCCCTCGGCGTCCAGGATCACGCGGGATTCGGGCAGGTCGAAGTCCAGACTGCCGCGCTCCTGCCGGGCGGCACGGAGCGCTCTGCTCAGGGTGCGCAGGCCGTGCAGCGCCTGATCCACCTCGGCACCCAGGGAGCGCTCCCCGTCCAGCACCGCCTGAGCGTCCTCATAGGCAAGCTTGTGGCGACTGCGAATGACGCTGCGCACGATGCGGTGACCGTGCACTCTGCCATCCTCGTCCACTTCCACCAGCACGGTCATGGCGAGCCGGTCCACGTCGGGCCGCAGCGAGCAGAGGTCGGTGGAGAGGGCGTGGGGCAGCATCGGCACCACGCGATCCACCAGGTACACGCTCGTACCGCGCTCGTAGGCCTCGGCATCCAGTTCGGTTCCAGGGCGCACGTACCAGGACACGTCGGCAATGTGAATGCCCACCCGCCAGCGCCCCTGGCCAAGATCCTCGACGGAGAGCGCGTCATCGTGGTCCTTGGCGTCCGCGGGATCGACCGTGAAGACCAGGGTGTCCCGCAGGTCCGTGCGGCCGGCCATCTCGGCGGCGCCCAGGCCAGCCTCCCGGATGGCCGTGGCCTCCTGCTCCACCTCCGCCGGGAAGTCGGTCGGTAGTTCGTGAGCGTGGAGGATGGCCAGGACGTCCACACCGGGATCACCCAGCTTGCCCAGTACCCGCTCCACCTCACCGGAGGGACCCCGTTGCGGACTGCCCCAGTCGATGACCCGGACCACCACCACGTCGCCATCGCCGGCCTCACCGGCCAGGCCGGCCGGTACGAAGACGTCCCGCTCGAGCTTGCGGTCCTCCGGGGTGACGAAGCCGTAGTTCTGGCCCGGGTGATAGGTGCCCACCACCGTCTCGCGGGCGCGGTGCAGCACGCGCACCACCGTGCCTTCCGGCCGCTTGTTGGGCTTCCGCCGCTCCACGCGGGCCACTACCCGATCCCGGTGCAACGCGGAACCGACGGCATTGGGCGGGATGAAGACATCCTCCTCGTCCTCCCCGTCCGTTACCACGAAGGCTGCGCCGCCGCGGATGGTCTGCAGGCGGCCCACGGCCAGGTTGATGCGCTCCGGGGCGGCATAGCGGTCTCTGCGCACCCGGTAGAGCAGACCGGAACCGGTCAGATCGTCGAGCAGCTCCTGGAAGGCGTCCAGCTGGTCGGCCGGTACGCCCAGACCCTCCGCGAGTTCGGCCGCCCGCATGGGTCGGCCGGCATCATCGCGCAGGAAATCGAGCAAGGCTTCGGCGGAAAAGCTCACGGCAAGGACTTTCTCGTCACTGGAAGTGGAGTTCGAATGCGGCACTCCACCGGGGACGGTCGAAGGTTCCACCCAGGCTGCTACGGATGCGCAGGATCGGTGCTCCGTCGGCGCCACGCAGGCGCGCGAGGACGAATGCGTCCACCGCGCTCACGAGGTGGTTGGCAAGGATCGCACCGAGCAGGGTGGTGGCATCCCGGAAAGCTTCGTCGCTCCCCCGGATGAGTTCACGGAAAACCTGGCGCTCCAGGTCGTTGTTGCCCCAGGCCCACGCATAGCCCGGGGGGATGGCGTGCTCCATGTAGAAGGCCAGCGCGGCCTGGTAGGCGGGATCCTGGGGATCGGCCTGCGTACCCGCGGGGACGTAAAGCCCCACGGCCAGCTGCCATATTTCGCCATTGAACGTACGTGGATCCTCCTCGGGCTGGATGCCCGGCTGAGCGGGGTCCACGTCCCACGCACCGCTTGCCGTGTAATGATCCAGCGCTTCGTAGTACTCGAAAACCGTGTCTGGCCGGGCACCGGCACTGACGCGGCGCGGCACCGAGCGCGCCAGCTCACGATAACGCGCTTCGAGCTTGCGCGTGTCGCTGCGGCGGTCCGCGTAGGACAGCCACGCCCACGCCTCCACTACGGCGTAGGGAATCCACCGCTCGCTCTCCAGCAAGTACTGGCCCGCACCGGGCAGCAGCGCGGAGGCCAGGAAGGCCGCGGCGGGCGCGGTGGCGTCCTGCTGGGCCACGAGGATCGGTGGCTGGTGTGCGTGGAGTCCGTGAACGGCAGGCGGCGTTTGCGCAGCGGCCGACATGCCGGCAAGGCCGGTCGCCCACACCAGGATCGCCCCGCGACCGGCCGCCCACGCCAGCACCACGGCGCGGCCGGTCAGCCCGGCTCGGGTCATTCGGCCGCCGGCCGCGATCGCAGCCCCTTGCCGGCAACCACGCGCGGACCTCACAGGCGCACCGAGAAGGAGAAGTGCACCGGTTGGGCGCTGCCTCCGGCCACGTTCGAGAAGCTCTTGGCGGCACCGAATTCGAAGCGGTCGTAGTTGATGCCCACGCCGAGCGACGTGCCACTGGTGAGCGTCTCGCCGCCGGCCCGACCCACCCAGAGGCGCAGGTCGTCCTCGAGAGAGAGTTCCGCCCCGAAGTTGACCAGGGCCTGGCCCGGTCCGCCCGCGCGATCCTCCACGTCCACGGCCAGGCGCAATTCGAACGGGCTTTCCGGGCGCACGAGATGGAGTGCTTCGTACGCGGCGCCCAGGCGGACACGGGCGGGCGTGGAGGAGGACTGCTCGGCATTCACCACCTGGAGCGGAAAGCCCACGTGCAGCAGTGATACGCCCAGCTCCAGGGCGGGTATGCGGCCGGGGGTGTACTGCACGCCAGCATCCACCATGTGCGTGGTGGCGGAGAATCCGGCCACACCGCAGGAGCCACTGCACTCCCTGCTGAACTGGTAAAGCTTGTAGGTCAGTCCTGCACGCAGGCCCGCGGCAAGGGGGGCGGCGAAGACCGCGCTCAGTGATTGATCGAAGATGGCCAGGTTACCGATGACGTTACCGGTCTGGTCCGTCACGTCTGACTCCCCGTAGTCGATGAGACGGTAGGTCACGCCGAACGTACCGATCTCCTCGATGCCGAAAGCCGCCCCGAGAACCGTGGTTCGGGATACCACCGTTTCCGAGGTATACACCAGAAAACGGGTGTCGGTCACCGCGCCCAGCCCCGCCGGATTGACGAACACCACGTCGCTGCCGGGACGTGCGGAAAGCGCCTGCCCCATACCGAGAGCACGCGCCCCCATGGGAATGAGGAGCTGCAGGCAGCACTCGTTCGCGGTCAGCGCTGGATCCTCCTGGCCGCGCACCTCCGCGGCCCCGGCAAGGAGCATGAGCAAGACCACGCCGGCGGTACGCACCGTCCGGCTGTCACACGACGCCACGGATTGCGCGTTGCTACCGCTCGCTCAGAGCGGCTTGGCCTCGTCCACGAGCATGACGGGAATGCCGTCCCGGATCTCGTAGCGGAGCTTGCAGTTGTGGCATGCCAACTCCTGCGCGTCCGGGCGGTATTCCAGTTCACCCTTGCACTGCGGGCAGACCAGGATCTCGAGCAGTTGCTCGTCCAGCATGGGAAACTCCTCTGCAGAGCGGACGCTGTGTTCCGCTCGCTTGTCTGCAGGCGCCCTGATGCAGGGACCCTGCGTGTCAGTTGCCGTGTCCGTCGTCCCGCGGGGCGGCGTAGCCAAGATGCTGTAGCGAGGCGGACTTGCGTCGCCACCCCGGCATGCTCTTGACCCACAGGTCCAGGTAGATCCGCTGCTCCAGGAACGCCTCGATCTTCTCCCGTGCGGCGGTACCGAGCGTGCGCAGGGCCACCCCGCCCTTGCCGATGATGATGCCCTTCTGGCTCTCACGATCCACGTAGATCGTGGCCCGAATGTAAACGGGATCGGCCTCCTCGCGGAACTCCTCCACGCGGACCACGGAGGCGTAGGGGACTTCATCCGCGTACTGCTCGAAGATGGTCTCGCGAACCAGTTCCGCCACGAAGAAACGAACCGGCTGAACGGCAATGTCGTCCGCCGGGTAGAGGAAGGGGCTTGCGGGCAATGCCGCAACCATACGGCCCATGAGCTCCTCCAGTCCGGTCCCCTCCAGCGCCGAGACGTGGTGCGCCTCCACACCGAGTTCGGACCGGCACCAGTCGGCCGCGATTGCCGGCTGGCTGTCCGGTGCGTCCGCTTTGTTCACGACGGCCAGGAGACGGCCACGCCTTTTACGGAGATCCTCCAGCGCCTCTCCCACCGGGAGATCCGCTGGCTGTGTGCCGTCCAGGAGCAGCAGGACCACGTCGGCGTCCAGGAGCGCGCGGCGCGCCGCGTCCAGCATGCTGTGCTGGAGGGCGTAACGCGGCTCGAGCAACCCGGGCGTGTCCACGAAGATGATCTGGGCTTCGTCCGTGGTCAGGATGCCCGTGACGGCCTCCCTCGTGGTCTGCGCCCGAGGCGTGACGATGCTCAGCTTCTGGCCCACGAGGGCATTGAGAAGCGTGGACTTCCCCACGTTCGGGCGGCCGACGAGCGCCACGAAGCCGGCGCGCGTGGCTCCCGCGGCGCCGCGGTCTGCGTCGTGTGCCATCCAAGCGAATCTAGGCGCTGCTCGCGCGCGCACGCAAGCGCTTGTGGCCACGCCGGATAGGGGCGCGGCCACCGTTCTGGTGGTTGCCGGACGTGCGAAGCCCCCCGACACCGGG
>JBBDRO010000074.1:0-25129 GCA_040905425.1 Gemmatimonadota bacterium
CCGGCACCTCGTGGCCCCGCCAAGCGGCGGTGACGGCCGGGTCCCCCGAGAGCCCGAACTGCGCGATGTAGCCCTCGTTCACGCGGTGGAAGCGCGTGTCGTCATAGAAGCCCAGGCGGACCAGGTTGTAGAAGCGGTCGGCGCCGCGCGGCCCCCACGCGCGCACCAGCTCGAGCACGAACGGACCCTTGCTGGTCTCGAAGCGGAGGTGGGAGACGGGCGGCGCTGGCCGCGTCCATTCGGGGTGCGTGGGATCCAGCAGCAGACTGCGGGAGGGCGTGCTTGCCGGAGCAGTGGCGCACGCGGCGGCGAGCGCGGCGGATAGCGGGATGAGCGTGGTGGGCATGCGCATGGGCTCAACTATGGCTATTGGCATGGCGGGGCGAAAGGATCGCCGAAGCGATCATCCGCTCGGCGCTTCGTCACTTCTCGTTCCACTCCAGCGGCGTGAAGGTGATCACCGGCACGCCGTCCGGATCGCTCGATGCCGCCAGCACGTAGTCGCTGCCGAATTCGATCCTCGGGCCGGATCCGGGGCGGAGAGGAACCCGGGGCAGGCTAACCTCGTACCGCGCTGCGCCATCGGCGTCGAAGACTACCCACCGATCCTTGTCACCTCCCGATTCGTCGGCGGCTTCGATGAGGGTCCAGGTGCGGCCATCGGCATCCACGCTGACCCCGCGAATCTGCGGCTTTAGCTGACCATCCCATCCGTTGGCCAGGGGCTTAGTGACACGCATGATCCGCTCGACGGCGCCCGTCTCCGCGTAGACGCGAACCTCAAGCCGAGCCGGGTCAGCCGCGTAGTAGAGCCCGTCCGGTCCGGTGGCCCATTCAGGGACCGGGCCAGCGTCGCTTTCGCGGGCGTCGGGAGCGGCCAGTGCGGCATTAACCATCCTCATGGCGTACTCCGCGCCGGGAAAGGCCGTGACCTGCTCGGATTCACGGTCCATCAGGACCAGTCGTAACCTTGAGTCGGCCACGCCCTGGGCAACGGCACTCATGCCCATCGATTCGTGGATGACCAGAGCGCCTTCAGGAAAAGCACCCACCACCGTGCCGGAAATGGCGAGGGATGAGCGCCGAACAAGTTGTCCGCTCGAATCGAGGATCGTGATGCGCCTTCCCAGCTGATCCACCACGAGCAGGGAATCGCCCGCGAACCTCCTGAGTAGGACGATCTCCCTGAATTCGCCAGGGCCCGAACCTCCGCCGCCCGCCTTGGTGAGAAAGGTCCCCGCTGCGTCGAAGAAGCGGATCTCCTCCGTGCGGGCGTCCGCTACGACGATGCGGCCGTCCGCCAGCCGGGTGAGTCCCGCGATGCCCGTGAACAGGTAGGGTGCGTCTCCGTCCGCCAGCCCGATCCGGACAGCGTCGGTGGCCGGCACAACCGCCAGCGTGTCGAGTCGTGCCAGGTCCGCGGTCTCGATGATCGTGACGCCCGCGCTGTCGCGCACGCTCCAGTGCCCCTCCTGAGCGGCTTCCCCCCCGCAGGCGGCGCCGGCCGCGACGAGCGTCAGGATGATGGACCCCCGCAGGGTCACTGGCGGAGCGAAGCCGATGCTGACGGCCGGCACCTCCCTCGTCCGCGAGCTCACCGGGCCCCCAGGGAGCCGTCCACCAGCCGCGGCCGCAGGATCGTGTAGGTGAGATCCGGCCGATCGTCATACCGGACCAAGCCCAGGAGCCCACCATCCACCCGCGTGGCGAAGCCCTCGATCCGGCCGCTTCCCAGCACGGCGCCGGTCGTTGCATCCAGCGCGTAGATGGCTGTGGCGTAAACCAGGGTGCGGTCCGCGATCCGACGCCGGCCGTCCGGCTCTTCCCGGATCCCGCTCTCCCAGTCGCTCCCGGGCAACCTTATCATCACCCAGAGTCTATTGTGCTCATCCGGCCACATTCCGCCGATGCTGGGCAGGGGCGGCGTCCGGAGTGAGTAGTCGAACTCTTCATCCGCCTCAGGGAACCAGGAGGGCGGTTCCGGAGAGAGCGTGCGGAGGTGTTCGCCGTCCAGCGAGAGGAGGCGGAAGGTCCACATTCGAGGATCCGCCTCCCAGACCTGGTCGCCCGCGTGGAAGGCGCGGCTGTGGTCGGGGTCGCGCGCGCTGAATGAACCGACGTAGCGCCCGTCAGGTGCAAAGCGGTGCAGGGAATAGTCGGCCGCTTCGGGCCGGCGGTAGCGGAGGTTAGCCACCACCATCCCCGTGGACGCCACCTGGACGCGCATCCCCAGCACCGGCATCTCCGGCCGGAACGAGCGCCGCACTTCCAGGTCGGGCCCGAGCACGCTGACCCGGTAGTTGCCCAGGTCGTAGACGTAGAGGGAATCCGCCTCGACCTCCACCGCCGCGATGTCACCGTATTCACCCGGGCCGCTGCCCGGCCTCCCGACCTCACCCACGCAGTCACCCTGCGGCGAGAACACCTGGAGCCGGTCCGAGCCCTCCCCGAACAGCACGTAACGGCCGCGAGCATCCACCGCACCGTACGTGGACTCGTGCGGGACCATGCACGGTGCGCCGGCTTGGCTGGTGAGGACGGCCAGCTGATCGAACTCGATCCGGTTCGGCGCCTCCGTCCCCGGGAGGCCCGCCTGCAGCAGGAGCGTCATGAGCGCCGGGGCGATGCTGATTGCCATCCTGCGCCTCCGCTGTGTTGCGGGGCTGGGGGAATTGCTGCGAGCTACGCCATGAGGGCATGGGTCGGATCGACGTTGGCGCTCTTCCGAAGATTCACCCGTGGCCCGGCCGCACGCAAGGAATCGTCGATAGGCGCAGGCGCATCCTGCTATCGCTACTTGGCCAGGCGTTTTCTACCTTTGTCCCAGACGGTTGTTTTAGCACGCAGTACGTTATACGTTCTATTCAGGTCCTTCTAAGGGGACGCTGCATGATCATTTCCTTTGCGAACAAGGGAACTGAAGACGTCTATGACGGCAGGAACACCAAGGCTGCGCGACGGACCTGCCCTGCAGCGATCTGGAGCGTCGCGCAGCGGAAGATGACCCAACTCAACGCAGCCGAGCGCCTTCAGAACCTGGCGATCCCGCCGAGCAATCGACTGGAGGCGCTCAAAGGGGATCGGAAGGGTCAGCACAGCATACGAATCAACGATCAGTATCGCTTGTGCTTCTCGTGGACGAACCACGGTCCGGCGGAAGTTGAACTCACCGACTACCACTAGGAGGTCCCGCATGACCCGGCTTCCCACGCACCGGCCGCCCACGCACCCGGGCGAGATGCTCATGGAGGAGATCCTGAGGCCGCTCGGCGTCTCCCAGACGGATTTTGCCAAGCACATCGGCGTCTCGTACGTGCGCCTGAACGCCATCGTCAACGGTCGCCGAGGCGTGACTCCGGATACGGCCCTCCGGCTGGAGCGGGCTACGCGGATGACCGCCGGATTCTGGCTGAATCTCCAGCGCGACTGGGACCTCTGGCATACGTTGCACTCGGCGGCTGCCGGGGACATCGAGCGGATCCAGCCGCTCGAGGTGGCTTGAGGGGCTGCCCGCCTGTCCAGCGCGGATTCTATCTCGGTCCGCCCCGCGCCTCCGCCGCCACACGCCCCACCGCCGCCGCCGCCCGCTCCACGTCCGCCAGCGTGTTGTAGATGTGCGGGCAGAGGCGCATGCCGCCCGTGGACGCGCCGGCCACGCCGTGCTCCTCGTACAGGCGGCGGTAGAGCGCCCCGGCGTCCGCGCCCGCGAAGCTCGCGATGACCACGCCGGCGCGCATCTCGGCGGGCGCGGGCGTGATCAGGGTGGCGCCGGGCAGGGCGGCGATGGCAGCGCGCAGGGCGGTGGCCAGTTCCAGGACCCGCGCCTCCACCACGGCCGGGCCGATGGTCTCGTGGAAGGCCACGGCGGCGGCGAAGCCGGCGATGGTGGCGTCATTGCGCTGGCCGAGCGTCTCGAACTTGCGTGCGCCGCGGGCGCTGGTCGCGGCACCGTTGCCCCAGCCCACCCCCACCATGCCGGGCCAGATGGTCTCGATGCGCTCGCGCCGGACGTAGAGCACACCGGCCTCGTCCGGCCCCATGAACCACTTGTGCGCGCTGGCGGCGTACGAGTCGCAGCCCATGGCGTGCAGGTCGCGCACGAGGGCGCCAAAGGTCTGCGCGCCGTCCGCGTGCGTGTAGACGCCGCGCTCGCGAGCGGCGGCGCACAGTGCGGCGCTGGGCATGCGTAGCCCGGTGGTGTTGGACACATCAGTGAACGCCAGCACCCGGGTGGCGGGGCGCAGCTCGCTCAGGAAGGCGTCCAGCACGGCGGCGGGCGTGGGCAGCGTGGGCGGCACGGGGATGCGCCGCACCGAGAAGCCGAAGCGCGCCGCCCGGACGTCCCACGCCACGTTGTTGGTGGGATGGTTCTGGTCCAGCAGGAGCACCTCGTCGCCGGGGCCCAGCTCCAGCCCGCCCACGATGATGTTGTTCGCCTCGGAGGTGTTGCGCACGATGGCAATCTCGTCGGCATCCGCGCCCAGGTAGGCGGCCAGCCGGGCGCGCGTGGCCTCCAGCAGGTCGCCATACTTGCCCCGGTTCTGGAAGGACACGTCCCCGTCCACGTCCCGCATGGCCGCCGCCACGGCGTCGATCACCTGGCGCGGCGCCGGGCAGAGGTTGGCGGCGTTCATGGGGATCACCCCCTCGCGCAGGGGGAACTGCGCGCGCACCAGCTCCCAGTAGGCCTCGTCCGGGGCCCGGGCCGGGGGCGGGCGCAGCGCCGGCGCCGCCGTGGTGCCGCGCGGTGGGGCGGCACGCAGGGCGCCGGCGGCGCCACCCAGGCCGGGCAGCGCCGCCAGGCCGAGCGAGGCGGCGGCCCCGCGGCTGAGGAAGCGGCGCCGGGACAGCGCGGCCGCGGTGGGCAGGTTCGCCGCTGGGGTGGCCATGGTCAGCGCCCCCGCACCGGGACCGGCACCGGGGCGATCGCCGCGGGCCGCGCGTCGGCGGCGTAGATGCGGGCCAGCAGCGCCGGGATACGCTCCGTCACCACCAGGTTCAGCGCCACGACGGCCTCCGGCACGGCGTCCCAGCCTTCCTCCACGGCACGGAGCTGGTCGGCGGTGGGCCGACCGGCGGTGCCCTCCGCCCCGGAGCCCGCGCGGGCTCCGCTCGTGGCGGGGCCGAGCTGCTGGCGCGCGTCGGCCAGCGCGCTGCGGACCTCGTCCGCCTCACGGCGCAGGGCATCCGGCACGCTGGCGGCGCCCTCCAGCACCGCCCGCGCGGCATCGAGCTGCTCCTGCGCCTGGCTCGCCGCCGCGTTGGCACGCCCCACGTGGACGGCCAGCGAATCTGCGGAGAACATGAGCCGCTGGCGCGCCGCCTGCGCCGCCGGCTCCGGGCGTACGCGCGGGTCCACCCGCACCTCGAAGGCGCGCTCCGCGACGGGCGCGCCAGCGGCGTCCGCTACCGTGGTCACCCCCGCGGCGCCGGCAAGCCGGACCGAGTACATTCCGGGCGCCGCCAGCGGCCCGCGCGAGCCGCCGCCGAAGCGCCCACCGCCGCCACCCGCCTGACCCTCCTCGGGCTGGAAGAGCGGATCGTGGCGGAAGTCCCAGCGCACCGCGTGCACCACACCGGGCGTGGCCGGACCCTCCAGGGTCCGGATCACGGTGCCGGCCGCGTCCAGGATCTCGAGGGAGACGTCCGCGGCCTGATCGGCGTCGTCGCTTGAAACAGCCGCCACGGGACCGCCGAGCAGGTAGCGGATGAGCGCGCCCGAGCGCGGATTCTCCCCCGCGTAGCTGTCCGCCCAGAAGGGCCAGCCGCCGCTCAGGAACCACTGCGTGGCCGTGCGCACGGGGAAGAGGTGCGCGGCGTTGGCCAGCGCGCCGCGCGCCAGCCCCTCGAGCGGCGCGATGTCATCCAGGATCCAGATGCTGCGGCCGTGGGTGCCGAGCACCAGGTCATTCTCGCGCGGGTGGAGCTGGATGTCATCCACGGGCACGGTGGGCAGCCCGCCGTCTATCTGCACCCAGGCGCCGCCCCGGTCGAAGGAGGCGAAGACGCCCACCTCGTTGCCCACGAACAGCAGCTCGGGGGTGCGCGGGTGCTCCCGGACGCGGTTCACCGACTCGTCGGGCAGCCCGCCCACGATGCGCTGCCAGGAGGCGCCGTAGTCCTCGGTGACGTAGACGTGCGGTCGGTAGTCGTCGTGCCAGTGGCCGTCGAAGGAGGCGTAGGCGCGCCCGGGCGCGTGATGGGACGCCTCCACGCCGCTCACGTAGGTGCCGCGCGGTAGCCCGGGGGCGTTCACGGACACCTCGCGCCACGTGGCGCCGCCATCCCGCGTGACCTGGACGTTGCCGTCGTCGGTGCCCGCCCACAGGACGTCCGCATCCAGGGGCGACTCCGAGATGCTGGTGAGCGTGCCGTAGTTGGACTGCCCGTCGTGGCGCGAGAGCGTCTCGCGCGTGACCCGCGCACCCATGATCTCGAGGGTGTCCCGGTCGATGCCACGGCTCAGGTCGGGCGACACCTCGGCCCACGTCACCCCCTGGTCGCGCGAGCGCATGAGATGGTTGCTGCCCAGGTAGACGGTGCGGTTGTCATGGTGGCTGACGGCGATGGGCGTGTTCCAGTTGAAGCGGTAGGAGCGCTCCTCACCGTCCGCGCCGGGCCATGCCTGGGGCCGGATGCGCTGCACCTCACCCGTGGCCACGTTGACGCGGCTCACGTTGCCGCCCTGGCTCTCCGTGTAGACGATGTCAGGGTTCGTGGGGTCGATGCGATTGTAGAAACCGTCCCCGCCCGACACGTCCCGCCAGTTGCCGTGCTGGATGCCGTAGCTGGTGAGCGAGTGGTTGGGCGCGCACCATGAGCTGTTGTCCTGCAGCCCGCCGCACACGTTGTAGGGATCCGCGTTGTCCAGACCCACCTCGTAGAACTGGCCGATGGCCAGATTGTTGTGGTGGCGCCAGGTGCGGCCGCGGTCGAAGGTGGAGGAGATGCCGCCGTCGCTGCCCAGGATGATGTGGTCCGAGTCGTTCGGGTCGATCCACAGGGCGTGGTGGTCCACGTGGATCCCCTCCGCCGCGTCACCACGCTCGAAGGTGCGCCCGCCGTCCGTGCTCGTGCCGAGCGACACCCCGCCCGCCCAGATGCGCTCCGGGTCGTTAGGGTCCACGCGCACGAGCGAGAAGTACATGGGCCGCGGATTGTATTCGCTGAGCTGCTCCCAACTCTCGCCGCGGTCGGTGGAACGGTAGAGGCCCTGCCCGTCGCCGCGCGTCTCCACCAAGGCATAGACCAGGTTGCCGTCGCGCCGATAGATGTCCAGCCCTATGCGCCCCTTCTCACCCGCGGGCAGCCCGTCCGTCAGCTCGCTCCACGTCTCGCCGCCGTCCGTGGTGCGCCAGATGCCGCCCCCACCGCCGCGGGCGCTGAAGCCGAAGGCGGTGCGCTGGCGCTGGTAGGTGGCGGCGAAGAGGGTGCGCGGGTCCCCGGGGTCCATGACCAGGTCGATGACGCCCGTGTGCTCGTTGCGATAGAGGACCTTGTCCCACGACTCGCCGCCGTCGGTGGTGCGGAAGACGCCGCGCTCCTCGTTGGGACCGAAGAGGTGGCCCACCGCCGCCACGTACACGACATCCGGATCGCGCGGGTGGATGACGATGCGGCCGATGTGGCGCGTGTCCTCCAGCCCCATGGCCTGCCAGGTCAGCCCCGCGTCCGTGGACTTGAAGACGCCCGCCCCGTAGGGGGAGCTCTGCCGGTTCTGCGGCTCGCCGGTGCCCACCCACACGATGTTCGGGTTCGACGGCGCCAGCGTCACCGCGCCCACCGAGGCATTCGGCTGGTCGTCGAAGAGCGGCGTCCAGCTCATCCCCTGGCTGGTGGTTTTCCACAGCCCGCCCGAGGCCAGCCCCACGTAGAACTCCGTAGGGTCGGCCTGGTTCACCGCCAGGTCCGACACGCGCCCGCCCATGATGGCGGGGCCGATCTCGCGGAATTCCAGCTCGGAGAGGGCGCGCTGGTAGCGGTCGGCCGCATCGAGCGTCGCGGCGGGGCGCTGTTGAGCGTTGACCGGTGTGGCGAGCGGAGCCACCAGCGCCGCGGCGCCCAGCGTGAGGAGGAGCGCGGCAGCGCGTGGGGCGCGGCGGAGGGCGGCGCGGGGCATGGTACCGTCCGGGATGAGGTTGGGTGCGGAGCGTGGGCTCGGCGTCGGAGCGTACCTTCCCCCGATGGGAGCGCAGGTTCGCCACGGACCGCTCCAACTGAATTCCAAGCGACCCGTCCCGTCAAGCTTCGCAGGGGAACGGGCCGGGATCCCGGCCGCTTACTGTGCGTCGCGCGGGAGCCGGTGCAGATCCCTGCGGATGGAGTGGCCGCCCCCGTGCAGGGGCCTACCGCATGTGCTTATGCTCTGAGAAGCACTTGGGAGTATCCGGCGCCATGTCCGCATGGGGCTTGGCCACCGCGCCGCCGTAGGCGTGGCAAACACGGTTCACCATGGCGTGGCGCACGGTGGCGGTCCAGCCGGCGGCTGTGCCGGTGAGGTCGATGGTGGTGTGCTGCGGAACCTGGAAGCCGGCCAGCTCCGCCACCTCGGCTGCATAGCGCCGGTGCGCGGCGAAGTGCTCGTTCTGCCGCTCCACCAGCTCATCGAGGCCCTCGTGGAAGCCGTCCAGGGGGCCGGGGGTGTCGAGGACGGCGGCATGCCGCCATCCTGGCTCTCCGCCGCCCCCGGATGGCGGCATGCCGCCAGACGAATGCGGCGCCATGGCACCTCGTTTCGGTCCATATGATCCCGTTACTGATTGCTATGTACGGCGTTGCGTCAATCCGACCCAAGACAGGCACGGGCCATGCCTGAGCGAACCGGTCACCAACGGGTCTGAATGGGCGCGTGGCTGGCATCGATGAATCGACCACGGGCGTATCACAGGCTCGGCTGACTCACCCTCCACAAGGACGGAGCATGTCATGAAGAAGAATCGACTGTTGATGAAGGGGGCCGCAGTTGTGGCGCTCGCCACCGTGGCCAACGTCACCGCCTCAGACCACGCGGCCGCCGAGCCCGAGATCGACACGGCGCGCGGTTGCGCCGTCTGCTACTTGGAGCCCGGTATCTGCGAAGAAAACGCATTCGAAGACTGCCAAGAACTCTGCGATTCCGCACCGAGCGGCGAATGCCAGGACTACGAGGTGGGGGGCAACGTGAGCTGCGACACCGAGCAGACGGTGTACGAGTGGGTCGACTGCGACGGTGCAGGCTAATCGTACGATCAGTTCGACACGCTCCGGGGCCGCACCCGCAGGACGCGAGTCGAGGGTGCGGCCTCGATCCATGGCAGGGACTCCAGAATAGGATCAACCCATGAACGGACATCTTGAAACGGCGGGAACGGTCACTGTGATCCTTGCGGCACTGGCAGTCACCTCGTCCGTCGTCCACCGTGAGTTCTTTAACCCCGGAGCTGCCGTCGGCGCGTCTGGCGCTGTACAGGGCGCTGTGCTGAGCGAGCGACCCACGGAGCCGGTGTACATAGAGGACTGGCGCGGCCTTCTCGAGCGCGGCACTCAGATTGGCGCCGACCCGGCAGCGGTAGAAATGGTAGTCTTTACGGACTTCCAGTGTCCCTACTGCCAGCGGTTCCATGCGGCGTATAGGAATGCCAAGGCTCTGCTAGGAAACGACTTCAGACTGACATATCTGCACTACCCATTAACAACACATCCGCACGCGGAGCAAGCAGCACAGGCAGCTGAGTGCGCCGGAGCGCAGGGGCAATTCTCGGCCTTTGCGGATGCACTCTTTGAACAGCAGGCGTCAATCGGTATCAAGTCGTGGATGTCCTATGCCGATGGCGTCGGAATCCCGGACACGGCGACTTTTAATCGTTGCGCAGCATCGGACTCCCATAGTGAGAAGATTACGAAAGGCAAGGAGGAAGGGGTGGCGTTGGGGGTCACCGGCACGCCGACCGTGATCATCAACGGCTGGCGCTTGCCACGGCCACCCCATGACTCCTTGGCAGAGGTGATCGAGGCCATCCTCGATGGGCGGCCTCCCTATAGCAGTGCTGGCTGAGATTTGCGGTGGCTCACTTCGGAACCGGACGTGACCCTTTATCGCCGTATGGTTCTTGCATCAGCGCGTAAACTGGTTCAGCTCTTTCGAAAGAGAGGAAGCAGTCGCTGAGAGGCTTGAGCCGATTCGATGGAATGCACCGGAGGCATGGCATGAGGCAGAGATGGTGGAGAGCAGTTTCGCTCAATAGTATGCTGCTGCTGACGATTGGTGCCGTCTGGGCCACTGGGGGTGGTGCGCAAAGTTTGCTGATTGACCGATCGTTGTCTCCCCCAACGGCCGTGTGGAGTCGCGGATTCACGTCGATCACCTCCGTCCGCGAACTGGATGGCGGAAGGACCCTAGTCGCCGATCGCGGTGAACGTAGTCTATACCTTGTCAATTGGGAGACGGGTGCTGTTGATCAGCTCTTACGCCGCGGTGAAGGCCCCGGGGAGTACCAAGAAATCGGCTGGCTTTATTCGGTTGGCGATAATGAGACCCTTCTCACAGCCGTCGCGCCGCGTCGGTGGATTCTGCTTCGTGACACCAAGGCTGCTCATACGTTCACCCGCGCCGATCCACTGATCAGCCGATTCCGATCCCGTCTCGACGGTGTTGCCACAAGCGGCCGTGTCCTTGCTTCAGTCAGTGCGGAACGCCCCGGGAGCCTGACAGCTGACACACGCGTCATCGAGTTGACACTAGATCTGGCTCCCCACGAGGATCTCCCCCGCCTGGACACCATCGCCCGCCTCAGCGGCACTGGGTATGAGCAGCGGCGGTGTGTAGTCGTGGTGGCAGGCGGGGGCAGCGCGCCATCACCCTGCAATTTCCTCGAGGCCGAGGAGCAGGCCCTCATCTTCCCGGATGGGTGGATCGCAATAGCCTTACAGGATCCGTATCGCGTCTTCTGGTACTCTCCAGATGGTGATCTGATACAGGGGGAGGCATTGGAGGACGGCTCCGGTCCGGTGACTGATGCGGAGAAATGCGCTGCCCTCAACGGATGGGCGGAAGGCGGCGCGGCGTGTGATGCAGCCGCGGTCGAACGTTTTTCCTGGCCAGACGAGATTCCGCCGTTTCTGACGGACTCGAGGACGTGTAGGGCTTGCAAGGGACTCGCTGCCGGAGTAGCGCCGTGGCTGTTCGCCGATCCCGGCGGGCGGCTCGTCGTGCGGCGCACGCCTCATCTTTCGCGGCGGGAAAATCGGTATGATGTTTTTGATCGAACCGGACGGTTGGTGGAGCGAGTCACCCTTCCGCACGGGCAGGCGATCGTCGGGTTCGGCGCATCGAGCGTATACACGATACGTATGGACCAGTATGATCTCCAATGGCTTCTCCGCCATCCGTGGCGGGATTGAAAGTCGCTGAGCGTGTTGTTTGCACCCGAATGCACCCGGCGCGTGACCACTCGTAGGTATTCAGAGCCCCAGCCGTTCCATCCGCGAACGCAACGTGCTCCGCGCCACACCCAGCATTCGCGCCGCCGCGTTCACATTGCCAGCGGTTCGCTGTAGCGCCTCCTTGATATGCATCACCTGCGCCTGCTCAAGCGTCATCAGCCTGCCGTCAGGCTGATTGAACCGCGCGCCTGACGTATCAGGATCGCTTGATCCCGATTCTGCGGCGATCTTCGGGCTCTCGGCCGATGCCGTAACGCCGAAGGAGGCCAGCGACTCACCGATTCGGAGGTCCTCCCGATAGATCACGCCGTCTTTTGTTCGCAGGACGCCTCGCTCGAGGCACCCTTCCAGTTCACGCACGTTCCCGGGCCAATCGTGGTGACGCATACACTCTTTGGCATCATCGCTCAGTATCGGAATTGTAGTATGGCCATTCCTCAGAGCAATGCGCGCGAGAAGGTGTCCCACGAGTGCCCCCAGATCGTCAATATGCTCGCGTAGCGACGGTATCCGGATCACGGCGACCGCTAGCCGATGCAGCAGATCGCTGCGGAACCCGCCCTTCTCGGTCAGGGCATCCAGATCCTGATTCGTGGCGGCGATCACCCGCGCGTTCGTCGTCAGCTCGGTCTCACCACCTATGCGATCGAAGGTGCCATCCTGAAGGACGCGGAGCAGCTTCGCCTGGAATTCGAGCGTGGCGTCTCCTATCTCGTCGAGGAGGATCGTGCCGCCGCTCGCTTGCTCGAAGCGGCCCCCGTGGTCCCGTGCCGCGCCGGTAAAGGCGCCCTTGGCGTGACCGAAGAGTTCGGACTCGGTGAGAGAGGCGTTCACCGCAGCACAGTTCACGGTCACGAACGGGTGGTTACGTCGTTCTGAATACTCGTGGATGGAGCGGGCGACCAGCTCCTTCCCGGTGCCCGTCGGGCCGACGATCAGCACGGTCGCGTTGGTCGAGGCGAAGTCCGCGATCTGCCTGCGGACCTCGAGCATCTGTGCGCTCCGCCCGATCAGCCGAGGCTCCTGGTCGGTGGCGGACGTGGGGTAAGTCGGGTGGCATCGCTCGCGGATGCGGCGGGACATGAATCCCCTGGCAACGCGATCCCGGATGTCCTTGTGGTCGAGCGGCTTCCGCAGGACGTCCAGGGCACCGATCTCCTTCGCCCGCAGGATCGTGCGGATGTCCGCCCCGCCGCTCATGAGCATGGCGTCCGCGTCGGGCGTCCGCCGAAGTAAGCGTTCGATCAAGTCAAGGCCGCCGAGATCAGGCAGATCGGCATCTGCGATGAGGAGATGAGGCATAAAGCTATCCACCATGCGGAGTGCACCCGTTGGATCGTCGGCTTGTCGGAGTCGCCTCCCTTGGCCTCCGAGCGCATGCGCAAGGATCCCGCGGGCCGATTCGTCGCCGCCGACGATGAGGATCCTCTCTTCCGGCACGGAACGCCTCCCTTCATGTGGGACGCCCGGCGGGGTAGTGCTGGCATGGCAAGGGGAGCGCGCACGGCAGGCGTTGGCCTGAGGCCACCCGATTCGAATGACCGGCAAACGTCGATCCGACCGGCGGCAGCTAAGGTGGTGTGCCTTCCCCGCCCCTAGCTGGGCCGTGCGCCCGGGGAGGAATGAGCGCCTTGTCTATAATAGCACATTCGGCTGCCGGAGGGGAATGTTGGCCAGACCCCGGCAGCCATTTCGGAAGGCTGGGCTACTTCAGGTTGTCGGAGGGCGGCGGCGCGGCCGGCGGAGCTGGTAGCGGCAGCACGAGGAAGGCCGGCGGTCGAAATCGTTGAGGTACGTGGGCCGAAGGGGGCTTCCAGTGGGTGCGTCGGCGCGAGGAGAGACAGGGGTCCCGAGCGGCGTGGAGACGCCGCCTTGGGATGAGCGTGGAAGCGGATCTAAGCTGCGCGCCTAGCTGGTGTCGTAGGCCACGTCGCGAGCGAGATTGATCCAAAGCAGGCGGCACAGCTCGATGGCGCTGTACGGCTTGTTCGTACCGCGACGGAGGTAGCGCAGGCGAGAGAGCCGGTCCACGCACATGGCGAGAAAGGTGAGGAGGGTGCGGGCCAGGACGCTGTTGGGGTGGTGGTGCGGGGTGGCGGTCCAGCCGGCGGCTGCGCCGGTGAGGTCGATGGTGGTGTGCTGGGGGACTTGGAAGCAGGCCAGCTCCGCCCCCTCGGACGCATAGCGCCGGCGCGCGGCGAAATGCTCGTTCTGCAGCCGTACCAGCTCATCGAGGCCCTCGTGGAAGCCGTCCAGGGGGCCGGGTGTGGTGATGATCGAATAGACACCGTGGCGCGTGCTGAGACTGAACATGCGCTCCACGGCCGCGTAGCAGATGACCTCGGCACTGACGGCGGAATCCGCACTCACGTCCGCGTTCGTAAACTCGGTCCTTTCACTTCAACTCAAGGGTGACGATGCCAACGATTTCCCTTGATTTCCGATGGGACTCCCCTATCTTGCATAGTGTAACTAAGGTGACACACCCCCTGTACAGGAGTCGCTATGTCCACACTCTCAAGCACTACGCGGAGCCAGGGGGCCTCGGTCGTGACAACCCTCCCGGCAGAGGTCGTCCGGCGGCTTGGCATCCCCCCAGGGCAGCGGTTGGACTGGATTGAAGATGGACTGGGCGGATTTCGGGTCGTCCCTCATTCCGAGGAACTTTCGGCAGCCGTCGAGGCCCATGAAGCGATCATGGCCGAGTACGACGGAGTGTTCCGCGAACTGGCGAAGTGAGCGGCCAAACGGGCATGGAAGAGCCCCAATGGCTCACTGAGACTATGCTCCTGGTGATCCATGCCCAGCAGGTAGAGCGGTACAGGGGAGCGCACGGTATTCTCGACCAGGATGTCGTGCGCTCCACGCTTGCGCGACCGATTCACCGGTGGGCCTATGATGATGCGCGATCACGCGGGGCCGTGGTGACCGGTTCCTACTGGCCGTGCTTGTGCTCTGAGAAGCACTTGGGAGTATCCTGCGCCATGTCCGCATGGGGTTTGGCCACCGCGCCACCGTAGGCGTGGCAGACCCGGTTCACCATGGCGTGGCGCACGGTGGCGGTCCAGCCGGCGGCTGTGCCGGTGAGGTCGATGGTGGTGTGCTGCGGAACCTGGAAGCCGGCCAGCTCCGCCACCTCGGACGCATAGCGCCTGTGCGTGGTGAAGTGCTCGTTCTGCCGCCGCACCAGCTCATCAAGGCCCTCGTGGAAGCCGTCCAGGGGGCCGGGGGTGGTGATGACCGACAGGACGCCGCGCTGCACGCTGAGGCCGAACATTCGCTTTGCGGTTTCGTAACAGAGGACCTGCACATAGATGACGGTTTCCGCGCTCAGATCATAGTCCCAATTGTCGATGGCTACGACCTTCCCGTTCACGAGGATCATCCATTCGGGCTGCCCGACAGTGACGTCGGGTCGTACCGGACAGCCCCGATCCGGTGAGGTGCGCGCTCCGGGCACGGCCAGCAGAAGCGCCATCGGCAGGACAATCAGGTGCAGGCTCGGGAGGTTCATCGGACTCGGGTCGCGAGAATCCACGGTCTTTGCAGTAGTAACGTCTGAGCGGGGGGAATGGTGACGGCGGGCGGCAGTTGGCAGCGCGGGATGCTACGGCCAGTCGATGCGGTACACGCGGATGGATTGCACGCCGAACTCCCCGGTGAAGATCCCCCACAGGTGGTTGCCGCGCAGCCCGAACATCCGGAATCCCTCGGGGAGAAGCACCCGAGCCCGGAAGGCGCCATCCGGCTCGAAGACGTCGTAGGCGGTCGGTTCGGTCCATTCATCGTCGACCAGGCGCGAGGGCATGGAGACCATGGCCAGCAGCCTGCCATCTGCCGAGAACGTGATGCCGCGGAGCGGCGGTTTCTGCGTGGGCATGGGCGGGATGCGCAGGCCGCCGGCCCCCTCGACGCTAGCGATCTCCTCTTCCAACCGTTGCCGGGCGGCCGCCTGCTCGGCTTCCGGGACGGGGATCGGCGGGATATCCCGTGTGAACACGGGGGAGGGCTCTGCGTCCCGGGCGTCGCTGCCGTCTGCGGCATGGGGCGGCGGCAACACGTCGATCCGGTACCGGTCGGTGCGGGTCACGGCGAATCGGCCCCCGGGACTCCACGACCAGAGTCCCCACGGCTGATAAGGCACCGTGAAGCCGCGCATCGAACGTCCGCCGTTGGAAACGTGCCGGAGAGTCTCGCGCTCCACGTCCGGCACGGGTGGCAAGGCGACCGTGTCGAGCACGCTGCCTGCCTGGCTCAGCCGCAGGAAGCGGGTTGGCGGGGCGTTCGGTCCGGGACGTCCCCGGAACGGGAGCCACAGAAGGCCGGCCGTGTCAACCCGAAGCGGATCCCGCCCCCCATGGGTATAGGTTAGCCGCGTCTCCAGCGTCCACACCGTGTCCAACCCACCGTCGGCCGTGTAGAAAGTGATCCTGTCCGGCAGGCTGTAATCGCGGAGCGCCACGCGCCCATCGGGCGTCTCAGCCAGCCCATTAGGCGCGCGGTACTCACCAGGGCCGGCGCCGTCGCGGCCGACGTGCCGCACGTAGCTCCCTTCGGCGTCGAACTGCCGGAGCATGGCGCGGGCGCCGCCCAGACCCGAGGCGTCTCCACCGTCGGCCACCCAGATCATGCCGTCGGAGGTGCGCAGGATGTTGACGATGGCGGCGAATTCGTAGTCGGCGCCGGACTGGTCCTCACCGATGGTGGCTTCGAGCACGAGGTCGGCGTAGGGGCCGGCGGCCTCGGGGTACAGGTCGGGTGCGGCGTCGCTGTTACCGCAGCCAGCGGTAAGGACGGCCATAGAGAGGACGAGGGCAGGGGCGCGCATCGACTGCCACGCCACGGGGCGGGTCGGGTCGCGGAGCATACCGATACGTAAGCAATCGTCGCTTGCCGGGCAACAACTTGGCATCCACCCCTTGGCGGCCAGGAGCTGCCACGCCGTATTCCCCGCCTGCTAATCCAACGCTCCGCCGCCCATCCGAGCATTGAACGCGCCCGCGGGTGGGTCTATCTTGGATGGAGGGAGGTCATGCCATGGAGGCACGCAGCACTGAGCGGCAGCCCCGCCCCCGCTGGACCTACGCGGAGTTTGCCCGCCTGCCCGAGGCGGGCAGCTCGCGCTACGAGATCATCGCGGACGAGCTCGTGATGACGCCGGCGCCCGGCACGCGCCACCAGCGCATTTCCGTCGAGTTGAGTTACGCGCTTCATGGCCACGTGCGTACGCATGGGCTCGGGCAGGTCTTTCACGCTCCACTCGATGTCCTGTTCGCCGACGGCGACTTCTTCGAACCGGATCTGGTCTTCATCGGCAGCGACCGCCTCGAACTCCTCTCCGATCGCGGCATGGAGGGAGCCCCTGACCTCGTCGTGGAGATCCTCTCCCCCTCTACCGCGGCCCGGGACCGGGGCATCAAACTGGAGCGCTACAGGCTCTACGGCGTGGCCGAGTACTGGATCGTGGACCCCCAGGCGGAGCGCGTGGAGGTGTGGCGGCTCGGCGCGGGTGCGGAGACGCCCGAGACCTGCGGGCGCGACGGTCGCTTCACATGGCAGCCCTCTGCCGACGCCCCCACGCTGGCGATCGATCTGGCTGATCTCTTCCGCCAATAGCGCGGGGAACTCGGCCACGCGGCAACGAACCACGCCTGCGCCAGCGCGAGCACCATCTTGCGTTTCGGGAGATAGCCACACGCCAGCGTCCACATTCGGAAATGGCTAGAGCTAGACTGCCCCTGGCCTACCCTGGGCCTCGCGTCAAAGTGTGGAGGTGTACGTACTCCACATCATATTCCCCGAGGTGTCTTCCAAGGATGTAGTCCAACCCGATATCCAGCACGCGTTCGAACCGCGGCAATTCGGCGGTCGCGACGAGTTCCCCGGTGGGCGTGTAGATGCTCCAGGCCGCGGATGAGGCACTGGCATGCGCCGGGTGCTGGACCCAGAGTAATCCGGCGCGGTCGACGTGCATGTCGACGAAGTAGGGGTGGTACTCCGGGATGGGAGTCCGCTCTACCTGGTCCTTCAGAGTCGAATGGAATTCTGCCGGGAAAGTTTCGAACAGGAATCCGTTTTCCATTGCGGCGCGGAATGCACGTTCATCTTCATCCGTCACGGGCAACCGAGGCGTCCTCACCGGAATGCTGGCGAGACGGTTTCCCTCGGGAGCGAACACGGAGATCTGCGGCTCGGAATTGTCGCCAACGAACACATGATCGGCCCCGGCCGCAAAAATGGTCGAGCTACCGTAGGCGACGGGCTGTGGTGGAAGGACGGAGTTGTTCCGGTCCCGATACACCTCGCTGCCGAGGAAATCGCCCAGTGTGTCCGTCCGGGCCGACCTGGCGTGCCAGATCATAAGCTGAAATCGCGGGCGTTCCGTTCCGAGAGGGCTAAGTACGGGTGAACTCGCTCTGCCCGAAAACAGAAAGCGCTCAGCGCCGAACGGTTCCCAGGAGCCGGCAGGCGGGGTAGCCGAACTGGCACGCGGCCCACGATCCGTCCTCGCCAGGCTGAAATCGGGCAGATGATAATAGTAGAACCCGTCCCTTGTGTTCTGCACCCGCAAGGTGTCGACGCTGACCTCGGCGAGCGACGAAATGAGGTCGAATTCGCCCGGACCGCGGCCCTTGCGACCGACGGCCTGTTGGAAGACCCCATCCGCGAGGAATATCCGCATTTCCAACGGATCGCCGTTGGCCACGACGATGCGCCCATCACTCAGCTTGATGGCATTAAAGACTCTGTTGAACAGGTACGGCGCTGCCCCTTCCAACTGGCCAAGCTCGAGGGATGGCGTGGGACTGACTGACCACGGCTCGCCGGGAGGATCCTGCGCTCCGACAGCATGAGGGAGGATGGCGACCAACCCCAAAGCGATGGTCGAGACAGCCCATTGGCATCGCTGGTGCCAATTGGTCCGATTGGGAACAGCGATGCAGGACTGAGGCGAAGTACTTGTATCCGCTGCCATGGATGATGTTACTGCTGCAAGGCGGCGGCCATCCGCCCTGACAGTGGGATTCCTATATCGAGACCAGTACAGGGCGCGACTGTCAATACATTGCGCATTGCGTCGACCGAGACCTGGGATGGACGTGCTGCCAATACTTTTTTCAGGGCTTCAGTCCGTCCGTCGACGACGAGGCTCAGGATGTAGGTCAACCCTGGGTCCCAGCAGCGCATGGTAGGACATTCGCCTGGCTGCCAATTCTGGGTGTCGCAAATGCTCTGAAGTCCAGCCTGCAGGTTTTCGATTTCACAGACGCGGCATTCGTCTGGAGCTTCGGAGCTATCGCATTCGAAAACACTCGACCAGATGTGCATGTCCGTGCTGTCGTTATAGGTGCAGTACATGCAATTAGGGTCCAGGGCATTTGCTTCTGTTGGAGAGGTGGTGGAGGACGCTTGGGTCGACGTCCCATCCGCCACCGAAATTGCTGGAGGGGCTGGGAGTTGGACGGCGCCGTCCTGGGCACGAAGGTCGACCGGCGTCGTGAGGAGGACGACGGTGAACAGTGCGAGCCCGAGTGTTCGGAAGGCTACTGAGGTGATCATGGTGGCTCCCTTGGAGTGGGCGCTGGGCCGGTAAGGTCCCGTCCCGTATCTGTATCTGATCATACCCTAGCTTCACCGAACCGAACTACTCCAGGTCCTCGTGATCCACCTTCATCCCGTCCTTGAGCGGCCCGCGACCCTTCCGCAGCGTCTCCCTGACCGTCGCAACCGCGATATCGAGATCCTCAGCGATTTCCGGGGCGGTGGCCTCTTCGAAGTAGTACTTCCGGGCTACCTCCTCCTGGCGGGGTGCCAGCCCGGAGAGGGCCGCGTCGGCTTTCTCAAGCACCTCGCGAGAAGCTGCCGACTGGTCGGGTTGCGTCGGAACGAGGAATTTCGGTGGGTGCTCCTGGAGCCGTTCACGGCGCCGGGTCTGGTCGCGCCAGAGGTTGCTGATTCTCCAGCGGACCGCCTTAAGCAGCACCCTGATCTGATGTTCGCGGGGGATGCCCTGAAGCGGCAGCTTGCCTCGGGCCGCCTTCAGAAATACCCACTGCACCACATCCTCCGGTTGCACGCATCGCTCCACCTTCGCGCCGCCCATCATGCGGTTGGCATGCCTGAGCATCCTTGGCTGCGCTTCTGCCACGATTGCAGCAAATTCAGCCTCGGGGAGGCGGCGGCGACCGCCCTTCGGTCTCGCGGTTGAGCCTCCGGATTCGTGGGGCTTCGAACCCCGCTGCCGGTCCTTGACGGCCCGGCGGCGAGATGGGGTACGTGACATGCTGGCGCGGTCAACGGGCGTCCGGGCTCGGCTGAGGGCCATGCTCACCTCGCGCGTTCAAGGGCGGGTAGACGGTTGCCGCGAGCTACGTCACCAGGGCAGGGGTCGGATCGGGGTTGCTGCTCCTCCCAACGTGTGAAAGCGGCCCGCTGCACGCAAGCCTCGTTTGCAGAACGCAGTGCCACACCGTTTGATCCCCCACCCGCCCCCCGGTACTTTCTCCCCACGACGAACGATGCCCCGCCGCCGGTGAGCCGGCGCGGGGACGTCGCTTACCAGGAAGAGAAGGGGCGGCGGCAAAGGTGAGTGAAGAAGATCAGGTGATACGCATAGCCTCCGGGCAGGGCTTCTGGGGGGACCGGCTGAGCGCGCCTGTGGAGCAGGTGCGGCGCGGGCGGATCGACTACCTCATGCTGGACTATCTGGCGGAGGTGACCATGTCCATCATGCAGAAGCAGCGGGGGCGCGATCCGTCCCAGGGGTACGCGCGCGACTTCGTGCCGCTCATGGGGGAGATCCTGCCGGACTGCGTGAGCAAGGGGATCCGCGTGGTGGCCAACGCGGGCGGGGTGAACCCCGAGGGGTGCGGCGCGGCGGTGCTGGAGGAGGCCCGACGGGTGGGGCTCAAGGGCCGCGCGCGCGTGGGCGTCATCACCGGGGATGACATCCTGGACCGCCTGGAGGAGCTGAGTGAGCGGGGGCACGCGCTCCGTAACATGGACACGGGGCGGCCTTGATTCAGCTGACCGAACAACCGATCAGATCAGGACTCAGGAGTTCCAGTCACCTCCTCCAAGGTTCGGAAATTCCGTGGCGCAAGGCGCAGTTCGAAGAACTCGATCGAAAAAGATCCCAGCGAATCTGGCAGCGGGCGATAGCTTGCCGCCCGCCCCGCTATGAATGATGCGATCGGAGGCACGTCACGCTCGTCTTCTCCTGGTAGATTGTCGAGCCGACCGGACGCGAGGACCATCCCTCGCTGGGGATCAAGGACCTCATAGCGAATGTCGTAAAGTTCGCTGGCTGCTTCGTCCGGGGCCCGCTCCTGCTCGATGGATCGGCCCTCCGCGTCCTCGACCAGCACCACGATCCAGAGACGGCCGTGTTCGTCCAGATGTAGGATTCGAACGTCGGGTAGCTGTTGTCCCCCTCGTACCACCTCAGCGTGGATCCAGTCTGCCTCCCGTCGGATCACTTTCCCGCTATGGCCGTTGATGCTCCATTGCTCCAGGACCAACTCACCCGTTGACTGGACGGGCAGAGCGGCCCAGAAGGTGGTATCTCCGTCGTAAGCACTGGGGCGCGGCGGAAGCATTCCGGTGGTCTCGGCATCTCCGGAATCGACTGATCCAAAGGATTGTACGACATACCCCTCGGGATCGAAGATGTGAAACCACTGGTCGGTCGGCGCACCACCCACGCGGCCAGTCGAAAGAAACCGGCCGTCACGCAGGATGTGGAGGTGCCTCGGAATGCCTTGTATTGCAGGGCTCGTGATGGTCCGGCCATACGAATGATCCGGGCCGAAGACGGTCCACTTCACCCCGTCGCGTACATAGATCGAGTCCGCAGGCCCGACGAAGACCCGAGGCAGACCCTTGCCACTGAGTTCTCCGGGGCCGCTCCCCGGCGAACCCAGGCTCTCCAGGAACATGCCATCGGCGCTCCATTCCAGTACCATGCCGGGGCCAGACGCCAGCGTTGCAGGTGTGTACATCCGGCCGTCGCTTGCTCGAGCGATGCTGTTCCAACTCGGATCGGGACGTTTGCCGGTCGCCGATGGCTTCAACATCTGCACCTGACGGACTGCGACCACCCGGCAGGGGGCCGGTAGTCCACCACGTATGACAACCGGTCCCGATGCCGCGGTCCTTTCGCCAGCCCGCTCCGGCTCGCATGCAGGTATTCCGACACCAGTTTCGACGCTTATGATCTCGATTGGCGCTTCGGCTTCTGACACATCACAGCCGACTGCCGCTACACCCAGGCCACAAAGTGCGGTCACCGTCGCCGAGCGCATGACGATTTGTCTCACGGAGCGCTCCAGCCGATGATTCGGAACGCCTCGTATCGCCCGCCGAGCGTATCCGATCGCTCGGCGACGAGAAGTCCCTCGGAAATTCCGACTGTACGAAAACCAGCAGGGATGGTCAACTCGGCGAGAAGCTGCCCATTCGGGCCAAGTACAATCCACCTCTCGCCATCTTGATCGTTTCCTGGCAGGTCATACTCCCGGATGAAACTCGTGCCGTCCGGTAGCGCGATCAGCCGGGAGGCCGAGGGGAAGCGGGACGCCGCGGCCCTGGCCGCGAGGTCCGTAAGGCTGCGCTCCACGCGTTCTGGGTGATCGCTCCCCACACGCACGATGCTCTCAGCATAAGCCTTCCGCCAGGCATCGACAGCAGCAGGCGTTACGGAGCGATCCGCTGTCGACCATCGGGATTTCCACTGCGGCTTTCCTTCCAAAGACAACGAAAATACGACAGGTGCCGTATCGGGCACCACCAGAAGGCCGTCGGATGTGACATCAACAGCAAAGCCCGGGTGGTATCCAAAAATGGGACGTGAGCCAGACTCTTCGTCCCACTCAACGCCATAATGGAGGATCGTATCCGTAGGGTAAGGAGAGCCGATGTGCGACAACGCCGATCCGGGGACCATGACTACGCCACCAACCATTTCCTGCCCAAGTCGTTGCGTCCGCATCGAAAAGAGCAGTGACGTGTCGGCAAGCACCCCGAGAAACGGCCCAAGCTCGACCGGGGCGTCCCGGAGCCTCTTCGGTGTGTGACCGACCGCAATCGTCCAGATATCCCGCCGACTGCCCTCGTCGCTACGCCAGGCTGCCACGATCACAACGGTGGAGTCGACTCCTGAGGCACCGAAGTCCCCGAAGCCTCGACTCGAGGTGGGCGCAATGATGACTTGCGAGGGTGAAGCAGGCGTACCTAGCGAATCGAGCCACAGCACCTGGATCTGGTTCTCTGCAGCCTGGAACACGATTCCCGTCACGCGGCCTGGGAGCGCCACAACATCTTCAACGTATGCCTCTCCCGGTAGCGCAATGGGGAAGCCGTCGCCGATTGTCCACTTGGCCGCGGATGCTCGGGATTGCTGCGAAATCAATGTGACGTGATCGACCGGCGTGGAACTCCGCAACACCTCCTGAGCGGGTCCTCTACCTTCAAGCTCTGCGGAGCATCCGAGCAGGAGAATGCTCAGGGGGACAATAGTTAGGAGCGTGCGCGGTATTCGATGAGAGCAGCCGGCACCATGTGGATCGGGAGCTACGTTCATGAATCCGATACGTCGGAAACGACATGGTTCATGCATGATGTTGCCCCGTCATCCACATTCCGGTGTCTACTGAACACTGGCGTACGGAACACACCAACGTCGGGGCTCCGCACGTTAGCTTGGGCGTTGCCGTTTCGCGCTAGCTCTCGCCGCCACCGGAGCAACCATCGACCGGGTGCTCCATGGAATCGTCCGTGAAATAGTCGTTGAGCGAGCCGTGATTGGTGCCCTTGCGACCGTTCGCATAGCCCTCGAACTCCCACTCTCCGTCCGGCTCCTGAAGGGTGGGTTGGTCGCCGCCGTTCCACATGTGATGAGGGTCATCAGGATTCAAGGTATCGATCTCCCACCAGTCCTCGTAGTCGTTGCAGCCGTCCCTCGATGCCGCCGGCTGAGCAGTGGCCAGCATCAGGATCGCCACTCCCGTAAGCGACACGGTTCCCTTAGCGATTGTCTTTCCGGTCACGGTTGCCTCCGCTTGGGTAGAATCAACTGGGCTTCGCATCCGGCTGCGTAGTCATCCATTGAAGGGCTGACCGTTCACACCAGGCACCTACATCTTCTATACCCTGGCTCTACCGAACCGAACTACTCGAGGTCCTCATGCACCATGTTCAGCATGTCCTTCAGCTTGATCCGAGCCTTCCGCAGCGTCTCCCTCACCGTCGGAACGGCCAGGTCGAGTGCTGCAGCGACTTCCGGGGCCGTGGCGTCTTCGAGGAAGGACATCCGGGCCACCTCCTCCTGGCGGGATGCTAGGCTCGAAAGCGCCGCGTCGATCCGCTCCAGCGCCTCCCTGGATGACGTCTGTTGGACTGGCGTTAGTAGCGCGGCCGGCTTTGGTGGTTGCTGATCCAGCCGTTCCTGGTGGCGGGTCTGGTCGCGCCAGAGGTTGCTGATTCTCCAGCGGACCGCCTTAAGCAGCACCCTGATCTGATGTTCGCGGGGGATGCCCTGAAGCGGCAGCTTGCCTCGGGCCGCCTTCAGAAATACCCACTGCACCACATCCTCCGGTTGCACGCATCGCTCCACCTTCGCGCCGCCCATCATGCGGTTGGCATGCCTGAGCATCCTTGGCTGCGCTTCTGCCACGATTGCAGCAAATTCAGCCTCGGGGAGGCGGCGGCGACCGCCCTTCGGTCTTGCGGTTGAGCCTCCGGATTCGTGGGGCTTCGAACCCTGCTGCCGGTCCTTGGCGGCCCGGCGGCGAGATGGAGGACGTGACGTGGTGGCGCGGTCGACCGATGTCCGGGCTCGTCTGGGGGCCATGCTCACCTCGCGCGTTCAACGGCGGGTAGACGGTTGCCGCGAGCTGCGTCACCAGGGCAGGGGTCGGATCGAGGTTGCTGCTCCTCCCAACGTGTGAAACCGGCCCGCTGCACGCAAGAGTCTTCCGCAGGTGGGCCACCCACGCAGTTTGATCCCCCACCCGCCCCCCGGTACTTTCTCCCCACGACGAACGATGCCCCGCCGCCGGTGAGCCGGCGCGGGGACGTCGCTTACCAGGAAGAGAAGGGGCGGCGGCAAAGGTGAGTGAAGAAGATCAGGTGATACGCATAGCCTCCGGGCAGGGCTTCTGGGGGGACCGGCTGAGCGCGCCTGTGGAGCAGGTGCGGCGCGGGCGGATCGACTACCTCATGCTGGACTATCTGGCGGAGGTGACCATGTCCATCATGCAGAAGCAGCGGGGGCGCGATCCGTCCCAGGGGTACGCGCGCGACTTCGTGCCGCTCATGGGGGAGATCCTGCCGGACTGCGTGAGCAAGGGGATCCGCGTGGTGGCCAACGCGGGCGGGGTGAACCCCGAGGGGTGCGGCGCGGCGGTGCTGGAGGAGGCCCGACGGGTGGGGCTCAAGGGCCGCGCGCGCGTGGGCGTCATCACCGGGGATGACATCCTGGACCGCCTGGAGGAGCTGAGCGAGCGGGGGCACGCGCTCCGCAACATGGACACGGGGCGGCCGCTCACCGACGTGCTGGACCGGGTGGTGAGCGCCAACGCGTACATCGGGGCCGCGCCCATCGTGCAGGCGCTGCGCAGGGACGCCACGGTGGTGGTGGCGGGGCGCACTACCGACACGGCGCTCACCTACGCGCCCATGATGCACGCCTTCGGCTGGTCGGAGGAGG
>JBBDRO010000075.1:0-23805 GCA_040905425.1 Gemmatimonadota bacterium
TGCTGATCTTGCGCGTTTTGCGGCCCACGTCCAGCACCGAGCCGTCCGCGCCGCGCGTGACCGCCACGGTGCTGCAGTCGCAGGTCAGCCTGCGGGCCGTCTCCGCCGCCACCCGCGTGCCGTCGTCCAGGTGGCAGCGCTCTGGCTCCTGCCCCGCCGCGAGCGCCTGCTCCTCGGTGTGCAGCATGACCAGGAAGCGCTCGGCGTTCGGGCTGATGGGGAGGGAGGAGGCCTTCGCGGGGGTCGGGGCCTCAGCGGTCGGGGGCTCGGTGGCCGCCGCCGATGTACCCTTCTGCGCCCCCGTGTCCCATTGGGACATCTCGGCCGAAACGTTTCCGGTGGGCTCGACCGGTGAATTGGCCGCCACTTCCTCGGCCGCCACTTCCTGGTCCGCAACTTCCTCGTCCGTCTCTCCCTTGGCCGCCTCTCCTACCTGCGCCGTCGTGTCCCATTCTGACATCTCGGCCGAAACGTCTCCGAGGGCTTCGGCCTGCTCCGGGGCCCCGGCGTCGGTCTCCGTGTCCCAAACTGACATCTCGGCCGAAACGTCTCGGCGAGCTTCCGGCCCGGCTTCCGCCGCAGCCGCCCCCAGCCCCACCCGCCCGTCCGTCTCCAGGTCACCCGTGCCCGCCGCCTTGGCCCGCTCCACCAGCATGAGCAGCGCGTCCGCCCGCCGCTGCTTGTCCGTCCGCCCGTCCTCCTCACCCCTCTCACCCGTGACCGCCAGCCCGTACGCCTGCAGGGTACGCATCAGCATCAGCCCCTCCGCCGCCGGCAGCCGCGCGCGGAGCTGGACCGTGCCCTCGGCCTCCGTCCAGATCACAACCTCACGCGCCTCCCAGCGGAGCCGCGCCAGCTCGCGCTCGTCCCGGGCGTTGTGCAGGCGCCAGCCACGCAGGAAGACCTCCAGCTGGTCACCGCTGTAGGCGTACGCGTACTCGAGCAGCTCCGCCTCGTTCTCCGGCGTGGCCACGCGCGTGAGCGCCCGCACCTGGCTGAAGCTCAGTTCGCCGCCGGCCATGGCGGCGCTGATCCTGGGCAGCTTCTCCAGCGCCCGCGCCACGCGCACCCGCTCCCGGCAGGCGCCCGTGCTCATGCCGGTGCGGAAGGCCAGCCAGGCGGCGCAGTTGCGGAAGCCGCAGACCTCCCAGCCCTGGCGCCGGTCGAACTCGGCCAGCTTGACCAGCAGCTGGTACTCGGCCGCGTGGATGTGGGCGGCGATGGTGGCGATCTCGTTGCCGAGTTCCTCGAGCTCGTCGTTCTCGATGGCTTCGTGGTCGACGGGTTCATGGTCGAGGGCTTCGTGATCGGACTCCTGCTCCGGGGCCGCCGGATCCTCGACCGGATCGGCATCGGAAGCCGCCGGATCGTCGCGCGTGTCCCATTCTGACATCTCGGCCGAAACGTTTCTGAGGGGCTTGGCCGCGCCCGAGGCCCCGGCCGCATTCGCGAGGGCGCCGCTCGCCGGGCCCTGGTCCCGCTCCGACGTTTCGGCCGAAACGTTTACGAACGCGTCGGCGGCCTCCGGCCCCACCAACACCGCTGCTTCGGGCGCCACTCTCTCCATCGCTACCCCCGCGGCCACCGATTCGTCCGGCTCGGCTTCATCCGAAATCAGTGTCCGCTCCCGGACCATCCATCCCTGCCCCCGCCGTCCGCTTAGCGCCCTGCGCTCCGCGTAGCTCACACCCTCCGCGCGTCCACCCATGCACCCCTCCTATGGCCAGTGGTCCCAACGACTTCTTGTAATATAAGGGGTGGTTTCTCGACTCTCTGGGTGGGCGCACAAGGGCAAATCTCGGGGGTCCCCATACGTCGAGGCTTCGTCAACGCGGCCATCGCGGTCAGAGACGTCCGCAGCCGTCCCCACTGGGCTTCCCGGAGCAGGTGCGAGAGCATCCCCACTACGAGTCCAAAAAATCAGTACATGGCAGGATGAGACAATTTCAAAAAACGGGTGGGCCAGTCCACTCAATGAACGACGAACTGGTCCCTCGCGCTAACCTCGCGCTAACCTCGCGCTAACCTCGCGCTAACCTCGCGCTAACCTCGCGCTAACCTCCGCGCCCCCGTACCTCACGCGCCTCACGCGCCCCTCCCCCGCCCACTTCGCCACACCAACCCGCCAACAGCCAATCACCTCGAACCACGAGGGGACAACTCCACACCAATCTCACCCGCCCCCCTCCTCCCGCGCGCGCAGCCGCCCCTCCAGCACGTCCCAGTCCCAGACCCCAGCCTCTCGCCACTGCTTCACATCCTCGTTGAATCCGCGGGTGAGCCGGAGCACGCGCTCATCCTCCCAGGCCTCATCCCGGGACAGACGATCCGCGGTCTCCTGGTAGGCCTTGTGCGCCGCCGAGCCGAGCGCCTCGCGCGGCTCCAGATGACGGTTCAGGTCACCGACGTCGCGGCGCAGAACTTCCAGATAATGCTCCCAGGCTGGCACGGGCGGCCTCCATGATGGCGGATTCGCGGTGGCGTGGATCCCGCGCCACTCCAGCGGCGCGACCCCGCCCGCCCTCCGGGGCGCAAGAGCCTCGCCAGCGCCTGAGCGGCCGGGGCCCGCCCCCCGCGCGGCTAAACGCCCGCCCCACCCAGCCACGCCGATCCCGCCGATCCCACCGATCCCACCGATCCCGCCGATCCCGCCGATCCCGGCCCTCCCACCCACCCCGCCCGACCGCTCCGCCCCAACCAACCGCCCTTGGACCGTCAGCCCCCACCCCCCTATATTTCCTCCAGCCGCGCCACGCCGCGCACCGGCTGGCGCAATCCGGCGGTTCGCCGCCCCTCAAGCACGCAACCGATCCGCAGCCCCGACGGGCTCACTCCACCGGGAGAGATCCATGCACTCCGGTCGCCCCACTATGTCCCCGCGCCGCCGCCTGGCGTTCGCCCTGCCCTTCCTGGTGCTGGCCGTGGCAGCGCCCACCGCCGCCCAGGAGCCCCCCGACAGCGCGGACGACAAGGAAGAAAACCCCGCCCAGGAGGGCCTCCCGCTGGAGCCCACCCGCACCATCCGCTTCACCACCACGGAAGGTTCGTGGATGAGCGTGGACATCAGCCCGGACGGGCAGACGCTGGTCTTCGACCTGATCGGCGACCTCTACACCATGCCAGTCACCGGCGGCGTAGCCACGCCGCTCACGCGGGGCATGGCGGTAGACGCCCAACCGCGCTTCAGCCCGGACGGCACGAAGGTGGTCTTCACCTCGGACCGGAGCGGTGGGGAGGGCGTCTGGACCATCGCACTCGATAAGTCCGACACCACCCAGATCACCCGCGGCAAGGAGCAGAAGTACGACGGCCCCGAGTGGACGCCGGACGGCAACTACATCGTGGTCACGCGCGGCACCAAGCTGCACATGTACCACGTGGACGGCGGCAGCGGGCAGCAGCTCATCGAGGAGCCCGCCAACCTGCGCACCATGGGTGCGGCCTTCGGCGCGGACGACCGCTGGATCTGGTTCGCGCAGCGCACCGGCTCCTGGCAGTACAACACCGCGCTGCCCGACTACCAGCTCGCGGTCTACGACCGGGAGACCGGCGCACGCAGCACCCGCAGCTCGCGCTGGGGCTCCGGCTTCCGTCCCACCCTCTCGCCCGACGGCAAGTGGCTGGTCTACGGCACGCGCTTCGACCAGCAGACGGGCCTGCGCATCCGGGACCTGGACACCGGCAACGAGCGCTGGCTGGCCTACCCGGTGCAGCGGGACGACCAGGAGTCGCGCGCCACGCTCGGCGTCTACCCCGGCATGACCTTCACGCCGGACTCGCGGGCGCTCATTGCCTTCTACGGCGGCAAGCTCTGGCGCATCAACGTGGAGAGCGGCACCCAGACCGAGATCCCCTTCCAGGCGGAGGTGGTCCAGCACCTGGGCCCGCAGGTGGAGTTCGACTATCCCATCGAGGACAGCCCCACCTTCACCGTGCGCCAGATCCGCGAGGCGGTGCCCTCGCCCGACGGCAACCGTCTGGCCTTCATCGCGCTGGACCGGCTGCACGTGATGGACTATCCCGACGGCCAGCCCCGCCGCGTGGCCGACGCGGGCGTGGTGCAGATGAATCCCAGCTGGTCGCCGGACGGCCAGTGGATTGCCTACGCCACCTGGAGTGACACGGAGGGTGGGCACGTCTGGCGCGCGCGCGCCGACGGCTCCGGCCAGGCGCAGCGCGTCTCCACCGATCCCGCGCTCTACACGGACGTGGTCTGGGCGCCGGCGGAGAACCGCATCGTGGCCACCCGTGGCCCGACCGAGAGCTATGTGGAGGGGGAGAACCGCGGCCCCTCCGACTTCGTCTGGTTCCCCGCCAACGGCGGCGAGCCCACCGTCATCGCGCCCACCGAGGGGCGCAGCAACGTCCACTTCGTGGAGGGGAGTGACCGCCTCTGGCTGAGCCGCGGCGGCGGCCGGCTCGTGTCCATGCGCTGGGACGGTCTGGACGAGAAGGCGCACGTGCGCGCACAGGGCGGCGGCTCGGTGACCATGGCGCCGCGCGGCGACCAGGCGCTCACCACCTCCGGCAACCAGGTGTGGGTTTTCACCGTGCCCTACATCGGCGGGGCGGAGCCCCCCACGGTGAACCTGGAGAGCGCCAACTTCCCCGCCGAGCAGCTGAGCGAGATCGGGGGCCAGTTCGCCACCTGGGGTCGCGACGGCCGCAAAGTGCACTGGTCCATCGGCAACGCCCACGTGATCTACGACCTGGACCGCGCCAAGGCATTCACGGACAGCCTGGAGGCCGCGGGAGAGCTGGAGCCCGAAGAGGAGCCCGCCGACACCGCGGACGCCCCCCCCGACTCGGCGGACGCGCCCCCCCGGCGCCGCGACCGGGACACACCCAAGTTCCAGCCCGACGAGACCCGCATCATCATCAGCGCCGAGCGGGACATCCCGCGGGGCGCGGCCGTGCTGCGCGGCGCGCGCGTCATCACCATGGGCCCGCGCGGCGTAATCGAGCGCGGGGACATCGTGGTGCAGGACAACCGTATCACCGCCGTAGGCCCCACCGGCCAGGTCCAGGTGCCCGACGGCGCGCGGGAGATCGACATGAGCGGGCGCACCATCGTACCCGGCTTCGTGGATACGCACGCGCACCTACGCGCGCGGGGCGTGCACCGCACCCAGAGCTGGTCCTACGTGGCCAACCTGGCCTACGGCGTCACCACCACGCGCGACCCCCAGACCGGCACCACCGACGTGCTCGACTACGAGGATCTGGTCAGGGCCGGGGAGGTGCTCGGCCCACGCATCTACAGCACCGGCCCGGGCGTCTTCAGCTCCGAGGACATCGAGGACCTGGACCACGCGCGCGAGGTGCTCAAACGCTACAGCGAGTACTACGACACCAAGACCATCAAGCAGTACGTAGCCGGCAACCGCGAGCAGCGCCAGTGGATCATCCAGGCGGCCAACGAGCAGCGCCTCATGCCCACCACGGAGGGCTCGCTGGACGCCGAGATGAGCCTCACCGAGGCCATCGACGGCTACAGCGGCCACGAGCACTCGTGGACCACCTTCCCCATGCACTCGGACCTCATCCGCTTTTACGCGGAGAGCGGCATTGTCTACACGCCCACCATCCTGGTGGCGTACGGCGGGCCGTGGGCGGAGAACTACTTCTACGCCACCGAGGACGTGCACGATGACATGAAGCTGCGCCACTTCACGCCGCACGCGGAGATCGACAGCAAGACCCTCCGTCGGAGCGCGGGCTGGTTCGCCGCCGAGGAGCACGTCTTCCCGCTCATCGGTGAGACGGTCAAGGACCTCGTGGAGGCGGGCGGGCGCGCGGGCGTGGGCAGCCACGGGCAGCTCCAGGGCCTGGGCTGGCACTGGGAGCTCTGGGCCATGGCCTCGGGCGGCCTCGATCCCATGGACGCCATGAAGGTGGCCACCATCTTCGGCGCTGCGGCCATCGGTCTGGATCAGGACCTGGGCAGCATCGAGGCGGGCAAGCTGGCCGACCTGGTGGTGCTGGACGCCAATCCGCTGGAGAACGTCCGCAACTCCAACACGGTGGCCATGGTCATGAAGAACGGGCGGCTGTATGATGCGGCCACGCTGGCCGAGATCTACCCGCGCCAGACGCCCGCGCCCATTTTCTACTGGCACCGGGACGAGCCCACGAACGTCCGCGCCGGGATCGGCAACTGACCTCGTGTCCATGCGCCCACTCCCCGGGTTCGGAGCCGCGGGGGGGGGGGGGGGGGGGGGGGGCGCTCCTGCTGAGCGCCTGCGGCCCGGACCCGGCCCCCGACTGCGCCGCCCCGGCCACCGTCGAGCAGATGATGGCCCACACGCTGACCGCCATGCTGGAGCTGGGCAGCCCCGCCGAGCGGGCCACGCCCACGCTGGACTGGGAAGCGCGCGCCATCCATTCGGGCCGGGACACGCTCTTCCTCGTCACGCGCGGGGACTCCCTCTACGCCGCCGAGGGGCGCAACAGCCCGCGGCAGCTCATGCTCATTGCCATGAGCCCCGAGCTGATCTATGCCGACGAGGCGGCCGGCAGCTGGGAATGCCGCGCCGTGGTGGACGCCCGCCAGGGCGTGGCCATCCCCATCCGCTACACCTCCACGCGGAACGCGCAGGGAGAGCACGTGGTGCGCGGCTCGCTCAAGGGCGCGGAGCGGGAGATCGTGTTCTAAGCGACGTCCCACTCATCCATCCTCCGCGCCTCGCACACCCCGGCGCGGAGCGTTACTCTGTCCGCACCTCTAACCGAATGACGAGCATGCGCGCGACCGTTACGGTTCCCACAGCAGCCCTCCTCCTCCTGGCCGCCTGCGGCGGCGGCGTCCCCGTGGCGCCCGACTGCACCGACCCGGCCACCGTGGAACGCGCGCTGGCCAACGTGTTCGTGGCCGTCAACCAACGTGGTGCCAGCACCCTGGGCGGGCAGGCGCAGGCCAACCTGCAGGAGGGCTTCGTGACCACCGGCGCCGACACCATGCGCTTTCACGCGGCCGGCGACACCCTGATGGTACGGTCCGCCGCGGACAGCGTGGCCCGGCCAGGCCTCATCCTGCGGGACATCCGCACCACCGCCACCGAGGAAGCGGCGGGCGCCTTCCGTTGCGCGGCCACGCTCGAGGCCCCCCTCTGGGGCGGCGACGCGCGCCCCATCGAATACCTGAGCATCATCTCCCCCGATGACGAGCACGTCGTCACCGGGCAGGTCCTGGGTGATACCGAGCCGATCCCGTTCTAGGCGGCCGCTCCCACATCACTCTGGCCCCGCGCGGCGCGGGAAGGTAGCGTTGGGATGCGCATCGCCGAGGGCGGTGCTCGAGGGGCCGCCACGACGGCGCTCCCGCCACTCCGACGAAGGAGTACATCATGAAGCGTTTGCTGACACTGGCCGCCATGGTGGCGGTATTCACGCCCGGCTTCGCCGCGGCGCAGGCCTGCATCGGGGTCCCCACCATGGGCGGATAGTTCGCCGTGACGGGTAAGGTCGGTTTCCCGGAGAACGCCAAGTCCTACAGCGGAGAAGTCACGGCGGACCTGGTGGGCCCCCTCTCGCTCGGCGCCGGCTTCGGCATCACCAAGATCGACGACGTGGACGAGAACGTCACCACGTTCGGTGGCCAGGCCGCGTACGAGGTCTCCGGGACGTCGTTTTCCGCCTGCCCGGTGGTGGGCGCCGAATACAGCACGTGGAGTGACACCTTCAGCGGTGTCGACGTGGACGTCAATCAGCTCGTGATCCCGGTGGGCGTGGGCATCGGCACCACGCTCGCGGCCGGGTCCAACACGGATGTGGTGCTGTTCGCCGTACCGCAGTTCCTCCACATCCGCTCGAGCGTGGAAGCGTCGGAGGGCAACGTATCCTTCGAGGACAGCGACTCGGACAACGAGTTCGGCGCCGAGGCTGGCGCCCGCTTCGTCTTCGGTTCCATCTTCGCCGGGGCCGGCGTGTTCATGACCAGCATCGAGGATGACGATCCCACCTTCAACCTGGCGGTGGGTCTGACCTTCGGCGGCCGCTGATACCGTCAGCGTAGCCGCCACACCGATGCCCCCCGATCCACCGCGGATCGGGGGGCGTTGCTTTGCCGTATGCCGCCTCCGGGCAACCCTACGGCCGCTCGGGACGTCATACTCAGAGAAGGCAGCAACGAGGCCTTCACTCCTTGGCGGGAAGGACCGGGCACAGCGTTCTGGTAACCACTCCCGACGCATCGCGCGCCAGGCGCTGTGTCCCGGCTCCGCCCGGAGGCCCCCACCGCTCCCGCTCCCGCCGCTTCCGCCGTTGACGTCCGCCGCGCCGCGCCTCCATCTTGAAGCCGTGCCGTCCCCCTTCCCCGTACTCAGCGAATCATGACCTACCGCCCCGCGGTCCGCCCGGCCTGCGCCGTACTGGTCGCCCTGGTGACCACCTTCGCCTCCACAGCGCCGCTCTGGGCCCAGGAGGCGTGCCGCTTCGAGGCGGGCGTGCCGGACAGCGGCACGTGGCTCAAGGGCAACACCCACACGCACACGCTGGAGAGCGACGGCGATTCGCCCCCCGAGACCGTGGTGCGCTGGTACCGGGACCACGACTACAACTTCCTGGTGCTCTCCGACCACAACGTCTTCACCGACCCGGCCGGCCTGACCCAGCTCACCGACTCCAGCTTCATCCTCATCGGCGGAGAGGAGCTCACCAGCAGCTTCGAGGGTGCGCCCGTGCACGTGAACGGGCTGAACATCCCGCACGTGCTGGAGGCGCAGCGGGGCCGCACGCTGCTGGAGACCGTGCAGCTCAACGTGGACGAGGTGCGCTCCGTGGACGGCGTGCCGCACATCAACCACCCGAACTTCGGCTGGGCGCTCTCGGCGGAGGTGCTGCTGGAGGTGCGGGAGCACCCGCTACTGGAGATCTACAACGGGCACCCGCAGGTGCATAACGTGGGCGCCATCGACGCGCCCGACATGGAGGAGGTCTGGGACATCCTCCTCACCGCCGACCAGCGCATCTACGGCATCGCCGTGGATGACGCCCACCACTTCCAGGGGGAGTTCGCCCGGCATCGCGCCAACCCGGGCCGCGGCTGGGTGGCGGTGAAGGCGCCGGAGCTGGCACCCGCGCCGGTCATGGCAGCGCTGGAGGCCGGGCACTTCTACGCCAGCACGGGAGTGACGCTGGAGGACGTGGTGAGCACCCCCGGCCGGCTGGAGGTGCGCATCCAGCCGCAGGGCAACTTCCGCTACACCACCGAGTTCGTGGGCCCCGAGGGCCGCATCCTGGCCACCCGGGGAGGCACGAGCGCTGCCCTCGACCTGCCCGCCGACGCGCGCGGCTACGTGCGTGCGCGCGTCACCGACTCGGGCGGCGCCATGGCGTGGGTGCAACCGGTGTTCATCGGCTGCGGCGGGTGAAGCGGGGGGTGCGGCGGCGGGTGCCGCCGACGACGCCCAGCAAGCACCCCGCCCACGCTTCAGTATAGAGGCTCCACGTCTCAAAGCCTGAACGTAGCCTGCCATTTGACCGCGCAAATCAACAGCGCGAGATTGATCGTATGAGTATCGACCTGACGACCCTAAGCGAGCTGTGCGAGCGCAATGACATCGGGCGTCTGCGTGTCTTCGGATCGTTCGCCCGCGGCGACGACTCGGACGCCAGTGACGTCGATCTTCTCGCCGACTTCACGGAGCGGAAGAGCCTCCTGGACCTGGTGCAGATTGAGCGGGTGCTTTCCGAGCACCTAGGGCGCAAGGTCGATCTCCTAACGGAGGATTCTCTCAGTCCCTATCTCCGTGGGAGGATCCTCCGCGAGGCGAAGGTTGTATATGAGCGCGCCGCGTGACGACACGGTCTACATCAGCCACATCCGCGACTCGATCGCCCGTATCGAGTCCTACCTCGTGGACGTGAGTGAGGAGACCTTCCTCGCCACTCCGCTCATTCAAGACGGTGTGATCCGCCAGATCCAGATCATCGGTGAAGCGGCGAAGCGCATCTCGCTAGACTTCCGTCAAAGGACCCCGACGATCCCGTGGACCGACATTGCCGGCATGAGGGACAAGCTGGTCCATGATTACATGGGTGTGAAACTCGACGCCGTGTGGGAGACCGCGGTGCGGGATATCCCGGCCTTGAAGGTTCAGCTTGAGCACCTTCCACGCGCCGGCTCGGAGTCAAACAGCAGCTAACATCCGGTGACCGCCTGCGCACCTACCTGCCCTATGACCCGAGCTGGCGGGCGCCATCCTGCGCGTCCTGCTCCGCGCCATCCAGACCCGCCTCCGCCGCACCAGCCCCGGTGCCGTCCGCTTCCACAAGGCCACCCACCTCACGCACCGCCGCGTGATCGGCGAGACGGCGGGGGCGGCCACCACCGGTGACCGCCCCCTTCTCACGTATGCCGTAGCGCCGAAGCCTAATCCAGCGGCGCGTTGCCCGCCCGGTCCACCTTGAAGCTGCGCGTCTGCACCACGTCGCCCGCGCGGAGCGTCTTCCAGGGGGAGTTCGCCCGCCACCGCGCCAACCCCGGCAGCGGCTGGGTGGCGGTGAAGGCGCCCCGGCTGGCGCCCGTGCCGGTCATGGCGGCGCTGGAGGCGGGGCACTTCTACGCCAGCACGGGCGTGACGCTGGAGGACGTGGTGAGCACGCCCGGCAGGCTGGAGGTGCGCATCCAGCCGCAGGGCAACTTCCGCTACACCACCGAGTTCGTCGGCCCGGAGGGCCGCATCCTGGCCACCCGGGCAGGCACGAGCGCCGCCCTCGACCTGCCCGCCGACGCGCGCGGGTACGTGCGTGCGCGCGTCACCGACTCGGGCGGCGCCATGGCGTGGGTGCAGCCGGTGTTCATCGGCTGCGCAGGGTGAGGCGGCGGCGGGTGCGGCGGCGGGTGCGGCTCAGAGCGTTACCGGCGCCGTCTCATGCGGGCGCGCTGCGCAGAGAATGTTGTTCCGAGCCGTAGCCCCGCCCTAACTTGCTCGGCCCCGGTCCCACTCCCACCGGAGGTAGGCATGACACACCCTTCCCGCTGGATCCCACTGCTGCTCCTGGCCGCCGCCTGCGGCAACGCGCCGGCCACCTCCGACGCTTTCGTGCTGCGGGACAGCGCCGGCGTCCGCATTGCGGAGAACCTCTGGCAGGAGGACCTCCCACTCGAAACGTGGCGCCTCGCGGACGAGCCCGAATTCTCGGTCGGGGACCCCGCGCCTGGTCCCGAGTACGAGCTGTACCGGGTCTACTATGCCCGCAGCTTCGACGACGGCCGCGTGGTCGTGGCCATGAACACGGGCGAGGTGCGCATCTATGACCCGCAGGGCAGCCACCTCGTGAGCTTCGGCAGGGCCGGCGAGGGTCCGGGCGAGTTCACCTTCCTGTGGGATGCGCACCCCGTGGGGGACACCCTGGTGCGCGCGCTGGATCCCAGTATGCGGCGGCTGACGTTCTTCGACGCGCGCACCGGCGCTCTCGATGAGGTCCACACCACGCCCGTCGGCTTCATGAATCCGAACGGTGTGGCGCGCCTGGACGATGACAGCTACGTGGGGCTGCTGAGCGTGCTCGTGGATTCGCTCACGCGTGAGCGGCACTATCGGCTGGCCCGCTTCAGCGTGGACGGCCAGAGCGTGGACACGCTGGACACCTTCCGCGCCGACTGGTGGCCGGATCCCACCACGCGCACGGTTTTCGGGCCGGGTTTCTCATCCACCGCGGCCGGAGGATGGATGTACGGCGGCTGGCGCGGGCGCTACGAGGTACGCCGCTACGGAACGGACGGCGCACTCGACCTGATCATCCGCAGCAGCTTCGCGGGTGAGCCGGTCACGGACGAGATGAAGGCCACCGTCAACCAGCCCGCGTTTTCCGAGGGTGGCGGGACGGCGCCGCCGATCGCCTTCCCCGAGCGGCTCCCGCCCTGGAGCAAGATACTCGCGTCCCCCTCCGGCTGGCTCTGGGTGCGGCGCTACGCCTCGCCGCTCGAGGAGGAGTTTAATACCTGGGACGTGTTCGACCCGGAGGGCCGGCTCACGGGGCAGATCCGCACCCCCATGAACGCCCGCATCGCCGAGATCGGCGACGACTGGGCGCTGGGGCTCTTCCGCAACGAGCTGGACGTGGAATCGGTGCGCCGCTACCGGGTGATCCGTGAGGAAAGCGGCTGACCGCACGCCGGGACTGGCCGGGTACTGAGAAGGCGGCGGCCACCTCGCGCGACCGCCGCCTTCCTCCTATCACGCCCACCGACGCCCCCCGCCCTACTCCAGCGGCGCGTTGCCCGCCCGGTCCACCTTGAAGCTGCGCGTCTGCACCACGTCGCCCGCGCGGAGGGTGGCGAAGTAGGTGCCCGGCTCCGCGGCGGGGGCGCCGCCGCCGCTACGCGTGGGGAAAAGCGTGGGCCGACCCCGGAAGCCGCCCCCACCACCGCGCACCAGGCGCACGATCCGCTCCTCCAGCGAGTCCTCATCGCCGCCGCCACCGCCGCCGCCGCCACCACCACCGCCGCCCCGGGGCGGACCCTCGGCCGGCCGCTCCACCCAGCCGTCTCCACCACCACCACCACCACCGCCGCCGCCGCCGCCGCCGCCACCACCACCCTGGCCAGGCTCACGCAGGCGGGCCACCGCGGCATTCAGCGAATCCCGTGACTCCCCGGCCGCCGCCAGCGAATCCACCACCGCGGCCAGGCGCTGCTCGGTCATGAGGCTGTCGCGCCGCTCGGAGGGACTCTGCGGGCCGGCCGGCGGGGCCGCGCCGCGCATGTTCCACGAGACGGTGTGAATACCGCGCTCATTCTCACCGGGGCGGGTGTCCAGGAGCTGGCCGGAGGCATTGCGGATCTCCACCGTGACGTCCCCGTTCACCTCGTCCGCCAGCCAGTACTGGATGTCGGCGCCGCCGCCCGGCGTGGGCGCCTCGAAGTACATCTGCGCGGTGAATTCGCCGCCCGTGGGCGCGCCGCCGAAGTGGTAGGCGGGCGCCGGCTCGAAGAGGTGCGCCTCGGCTGCCAGCACGGCGGGCCGCAGCTCCTGCAGCGGCGCCACGTCCACGATCAGGATGCTCCGCCCGTGCGTGGCCGCGATGAGCTCGCGGTCGCGCGGATGGATCTTGAGGTCGTGCACCGGCACGGCCGGCATGCCGTTCATGAAGCGGTTCCACGACGTGCCACGATCCAGCGACACGTAGACCGCGCGGTCCGTGCCCACGTAGAGCAGGTCGGGATTGCGCGGATCCTCGCGGATGACGTGCACGAAGTCCGGGCCGCCCACGGGGAGGTTCGAGGAGATGGAACGGAAGGTTGCGCCCGCGTCGTCGCTTACCAGGACATAGGGCATGAAGTCCCCACGCCGGTGGTTGTCGAAGGTCACGTAGACCCGGCCCTGCACGTGCTGCGAGGGCTCGATGCGGCTCACGTACGTGCCGTCGGGCACGTGGCCGGCCAGGCGCTCGGTGAGCTCGATCCACGCGCCGCCGTCATCGGGACTCACCCACAGGTTGCCGTCATCGGTGCCGGCGTAGAGCACGCCCCGCGTGAGCGGGGACTCCGCCAATGACACGATGGTGGCAAAGGTCTCCGCCCGCGTCACGTCGGGCGTGATGCCGCCCGTGGTCTGCGTGCTCACGCGGATCTTCATGGTGTCCTGCCGGGACAGGTCCGGTGAGATGGGCACCATGCCCTCGCCGCGGTAGAGGGACTTCAGCACCCGGTTCCCGCCGGCGTAGAGCACGTCCGGATCGTGCGGCGAGAGGAAGAAGGGCGTGTTCCAGTTGTAGCGTATGTCGTAGCGCGCCGAGTCGGCCGACGCGCGGCGCTGCAGCTCCTCCACGCGGGCGCGATTCTGTGACGGCACCGGCCGTGTCGTATCCGGCCAGAGCAGCGCGATGGAGTCCATGTAGGGCTGGTGGACGTCGCGCCAGTTGGGCCGGTCCAGCCCCGTGCTCTGCCCCGTGCGCATGTCGAAGCGACGCATGCCGCCGCCCTGACTCTCGGAGTAGATGATGTTCGGATCGCGCGGGTCCTGCTGGGTGACGAAGCCGTCGCCACCGCCGATGGTGAACCAGTCGTGGTTGGTGATGGCGCCGCGCGCCTTCCGGCTGGGGCCGCACCAGGAGTAGTTGTCCTGGAGGCCGCCGCACACGCGGTAGGGCACATCCATGTCGTAGCTCACGTTGTAGAACTGCCCCAGCGGAATGGTGTTGGGGAAGATGTAGTTGCCGCCGCGGTCGAAGGTGATGGCCACGCCGCCGTCATTGCCCTCGATGAAACGGTCGGGGTCGTTGGGATCGATCCACTGCGCGTGGTGGTCCACGTGCACCTCGCGCGCCGCCTGACGCACCGTCTCGCCGCCGTCCTCCGAGAAGGAGAAGGAGGAGAAGTAGACGCGGTCCGGATCCTCGGGGTCCACCCGCACCTGCGAGTAGTAGAAGGGGCGCACGTTCACGTTGTTCTTGCGCTCCCACGTGGCGCCCGCGTCATCGGAGCGGTAGAGGCCGGACAGGCGCTCCCCGCCCTCCTCCTCGGCTGCCGCCTCCACCATGGTGTAGATGACGTTGGGATTGCTGTAGGAGAAGGCAATGCCGATGCGGCCCAGCTCGGTCTCCGGAAAGCCGCCGCCCTGGATCTCGGTCCAGCTCTCGCCGCCGTCGCGCGAGCGCCAGAGGCCGCTGCCCGGCCCGCCGCTCTGCAGGAAGTAGGGCCCGCGGATGCGCTCCCAGCTCGCCGCCAGCAGGTGGTTCTGGTTGGACGGGTCGATGGCCACGTCGATGAAGCCGGCGCGGTTGCTGACGAACTTCTTCAGCTCCCAGCTGTCCCCGCCGTTGGTGGTCTTGTAGAGGCCGCGCTCCGGGTTCTCGGCCCAGGTGTGGCCCGGCGCCGCCACCCAGACGATGTCCGGATTGCTGGGGTGCACCACGATGCGGCCGATGTGGTGCGTGTCCTCCAGCCCCTTGAACTCCCAGTTCATGCCGCCGTCGGTGGACTTCCAGATGCCCGCGCCGGGGGCGATGGAGTTGCGCGCGTCCTCCTCGCCCGTGCCCGCCCAGATCTGCAGCGTGTCACTGGGCGCGATGGCCAGGTCCCCCATGGCACCCGTGGCCTCGATCGGCCAGATGTCCCGGAAGGTGGTGCCGTTGTTGGTGGTCTTCCACACGCCGCCGGTGGCGGCCGCGAAGTACCACGTCTTCGAGGGGCTCGGGATGCCCTCGATGTCGGTGACGCGGCCCATCATGTTGGCCGGGCCGATGGAGCGCCACTCGAAAGCTTCCAGCATGGCGTCGTCCAGGCGGAGGGGGGCCTGCGCCTGGGCCGGCGCGGTGGCCAGCACGGCCAGGACGGTGAAGGGCAGGACACGGAGCAGTCTCATGGAGATCCTCACGGAAGGGGCCGCGTTACGTCACGGAAACCTGATTGGCATCATCGGGTGCGCGGGCATGGCGCGTGGCGCCCGCCCGTACGGTGCAGACGAACCGCCGCATGATAACGTTGGCGCCCCCCGCGCGCAGCCCCTTATGCTTCCGGTATGCGACGATGCCCTGCGGCGCCCCCCGCGCGCCTCACCCGCGCGCTCGTCATCGCGGCCATGGCCCTCGCCGGCTGCGCCGGCGCGGACGACCGGCCGCGCATGGTGGCCGTGGCCACCCACACCGTGGAGGACGCCGGGCTGCTGGAGGTGCTGGACTCGGCCTTCCGCGCCGCGCATCCGGAGCTGCGCCTCCGGCTCGTGGTGACGGGCACCGGGGAGGCGCTCGAGATCGGCCGCCGCGGCGACGCCGACGTGCTCCTCACGCACGCGCCCGAGGACGAGCAACGCTTCGTGGCGGAGGGCCACGGCGTGGAGCGCCGCCCCGTCATGCACAATGACTTTCTCATCGCCGGCCCCGCGGCGGATCCCGCGCGCGTGCGCGGGGCGGGGGACGCGGTGCTGGCCTTCCGCGCCATCCGGAACGCCGGCGCGCCCTTCGTCTCCCGCGCGGACGAGGGCGGCACCCACAAGCGGGAGCGCGCCCTCTGGGCAGCGCTCGGCGCCGCGCCCGACTGGGACGGCTACACGGAGGCGGGGCTGGGCATGGCGGACGCGCTCCGCGTGGCGGCCCAGCGCGGCGCCTACATCCTCACCGACCGCGCCACCTTCGCCACCCTGGGGCCCGACGCCGGGCTGGTGGCGCTGGTGGAGGGGGACCCGCGCCTGGTGAATCCCTACGCGGTGACGCTGGTGGCGGGCGCGGCCAACCCGGAGGGTGCCCGCGCCTTCGCCGACTGGCTGGTGGGCGCCGAGGCGGAGCGCCTCATCCGCGCCTTCGGCCGCGACCGGGCGGGGCGGCCGCTCTTCGTGCCGGGGGCGCCGGGCGCGCCGGGCGCCGCGGACACGCCGAGGGCCCCGGGCGCGCCGGACGCCGCGCCTCCTCCAGCAGGCTGACCCGCCAGCCCCGTCGCCCTCCCCCGGCCGGAGGTCCGGGCACAGCGTCTGCAGCGCCACGTCCACCCACCCGCTCATGTAATGCAGGGAGCCCGATGGAGCCGTACAGTCTGGGCGTGGAGGAGGAGTACCAGCTCGTGGACCCGGACACCGGGCGGCTGCGCGCCCGTGCGCACGATGTGCTGGCCATGGACTGGACCGATGACCTCCACCCGGAGATCCAGGAGACCATCCTGGAGGTGGGCACGCAGGTGTGCGGCTCCGCCGAGGAGCTGGACACGGCGCTGCGCCGGCTGCGCTTCCAGGTAGCCACGGCCGCCGCCAGTCAGGACCTGGTCCCCGTGGCGGGCGGGCTGCACCCCTTCAGCCGCTGGGAGGAGCAGCCGCCCGTGGGAGCGGAGCGCTACCGCCGGCTGGAGGCGCGCTTCGGCCGCGTCATCCGCACCGAGCACATCTTCGGCATGCACGTGCACGTGGCGCTGGCGGACGGCGTGGACCGCGCCCGCGTCATGACGCGCGTGCGGCACTTCATCCCGCACCTCGTGGCGCTCTCGGCCAGCTCCCCCCGCTTCGAGGGGGAGGACACCGGCTACGCCAGCTACCGCACCATCCTGGCGGGCCGCCTGCCCTGTTCGGGTCCGCCGCCGGCCTTTTCAAGCGACGACGCGTACCATGCCTTCACGGGCGCGCTCATCAAGGCCGGCACGCTCGAGGATCGCAGCATGGTCTACTGGAGCGTGCGGCCGCACCACCGCTACCCCACGCTGGAGCTGCGCGCCGCCGACGTCTGCCCTGCCGTGGAGGACGCCGTGGCGCTGGCCGCGCTGGCCCGCGCGCTCGTGGCCACGGCCGCCGAGGGCGGCGCGCTGGACGATCCGCACGCCGGCCGCGCCGACCGGGAAGCCCTCCCTGCTGACCAGGAAGCCCTCCGCGCCGACGAGTGGCAGGCCGCCCGCCACGGGCTTGACGCCCGCCTGATGGGCCCCGACGGACCCGTGCCCGTGCGGGACGCCATCCGCCGGCTGCTGGACCACGTGGCCCCCACGGCCGAGCAGCTTGGCGACGGCGCCGCGCTGGCTGGCGTGGAGCGCATCCTGGAGCGCGGCAACGCCGCGGAGCGCATCCGCCGCGAGGCCGCCGAGCGCGGACCGGGCACCCTGCTGGTGCGCTGGTTGGCCGGGGAGACGCTGGCGGGCACCGGCCTGGACCGCCCCCGCGGCATCCGCCCCTGGAAACGCAGCGAGGGCCGTCGCGGCGTACCGCAACGGCCCTCGTAGCGCACCGACGGGCGCCGGGCCTCAGCCCTTGGCCGCCGCGTAGCGCCGAGCCACCTCTTCCCAGTTCACGGTGTTCCACCAGGCCTCCAGGTAGGCCGGCCGCTTGTTCTGGTAGTTCAGGTAGTAGGCGTGCTCCCAGACGTCCACGCCCAGGATCGGCGTGTCCCCCTTCATGTAGGGGCTGTCCTGGTTGGGCGTGGAGTACACGTCCAGCCCGCCGCCGCTCACCACCAGCCACCCCCAGCCGCTGCCGAACTGGCCGCCCGCCGCGCCGGAGAGCTTCTCCTTGAAGGCGTCGAAGGAGCCGAACTTCTGGTCGATGGCGCTGGCCAGGTCACCGCCCGGATTGCCGCCGCCGTCCGGGCCCATGACCTCCCAGAAGAGCGCGTGGTTGGCGTAGCCGCCGCCGTTGTTGCGCACGGCCGTGCGGACGGCCTCCGGCACGCTGTCAATGTTGCGGAGGATCTCCTCGATCTCCTTGCTCTGCAAGTCGGCGTGCTTCTCCAGGGCGCCGTTCAGCTTGTCGGTGTAGCCCTTGTGGTGCTTGTCGTGGTGGATCTCCATGGTGCGCGCGTCGATGTGGGGCTCCAGCGCGTCGAATGCGTAGGGCAGGTCGGGGAGTTTGAACGGGTAGGCCATCTGGCTGTCCTCGGTTTCGGGTTCGCGTTATTCCTGCGGCCATTGAAGTAGGCAAGGCCGTCGGCGCGGGCAAGAGCGGCCCGGCCGTCCGACCGCGGTCGGACGCAAGAAGAACGCCCGCGGAGCTTTCTCCGCGGGCGTTTCCCGGAACGTGATGGGCCGGACGCGTGGCTCAGGCGGCGGTGCGCTCGTGCGCCGGGTCGCTTTCAACTTCCCAGCGACCGGTGACGTACGCCTCGAGCTTGCCCAGGAGCGTGTCGGAACCCGCGGGGCTAGCGCCGAAGAGGCCGTCCTGCTCGATGTCCGCCTGGTTGGCGGCGCCGTAGAGGCTCAGCCAGCGGTCCCACTTCTCCGCCTTCCGCATCACCCAGTAGAAGCGGGCGCCCCGGCGCTCGGTGGGCAGCAGGATGTCGGCAGCCACCGCGATGATGGCCACCTGCGAGATGATCAGGTCCCCCACGCCGTCCAGGAACAGCTTCAGTTCAAAGATAGCCAGGTCCCGGAGCAGGACCCTGTTGTTCTTCACGCGCTCGACCATGTCTTCCCTCTCGTTGATTGCCGCTTCCATGATCCATACGCGCGTAGCCGGCGACGGGTTTCAGCCGCTCCGCTTGCGACCCGTCACGCTGCCGCTCATGGCGCCGAGTGACCAGCCACCCGTGATGGTGCCGTCCTCCGCCACCGTCATGGTGATGGAGAAGGGCCCGTCCGGCGTGCTGCCCGAGCCGGTGACGGTGCGCTCGTCCACGCGGACACTGGACAGGCGGAGCGGCTCCGTCACATCGGTGGTCACGGTGCCACGCAGCCCGCTCGTGCCGTCGGTGACGGTGAGGGTGCCGGAGACCAGGGTGCCATCCACGTTGGTGGAGAAATCGTACGCGCCGAGGGGATCGAAGGGCGCGGGGGCGGGCGGCGCGGGGTTGCCCGCGCAGGCGGCGAGTCCGGCAAGCAACAGCACGGCGGGCAGCAGCGTCTTCATCGAGCAGCTCCTGGGATAGGGGATCGTGACCTCAAAGTACCCTACGCACACCCACCTGGAACAGATTCGCGCGCCTCAGCGGCGCACGTCCACCTGCCCCTCGAGCCAGGTGCGCGGGCCGAAGCTGGGCGTGCCCAGGACGCCGGCGTCCACCGTGAGGCGGCCGTCCAGCCGGTAGTCCACGGCGCTCCGCGTGAGCAGGCTGCGCGCCAGGTCGGCCAGGCCGGGCAGGTCGGAGAAGGAGATGGTCACGTCCACCGGGATGATGGTGTCCTGCTGGGCCACCATGGGCAGGCCCAGCGGCAGGTCCACCTCGGCCGTGCGCGTCTGCTGCAGGAAGAGGTCGCCTGCCAGGCGGGTGAGCGTGACGCCAAAGGGATTGGGGTTCTCCACGTGCGCCCAGACGCGCAGCGTGGCGCCGCCGAGCGGCCGGTCCATGGAGGGCAGCGCCAGGCGCAGCTCGCCGCTCCGCCCCTCGGCCACGCTGAAGCGCGGCAGCGCCACGTCGGCCAGCCCGCCGAGGGCGGCGCAGCCGGCCAGCAGGACGAGGGTGGCGCTGGCCGCGAAGGGGGCGGTACGGGGGCGGGGGCTCGCTGGGCGCATCTCGGTCTCCATGGCGCGGCCCGGCGGATGGCCGGGCGGATCAGGACGCCGCGCCGTGTGCGCGGCTGCCTGCCAGCGCACGTGCAACGGCCGTGCCCCGCATGGAGAGTGTCTGCCGCCCACGGCTCACTCGGGCGTGGGTGCGCTCCCCGCCTTGTGCCGGTACGTGATGCGTCCGCGCGAGAGGTCGTAGGGAGAGAGCTCGAGCGTCACCCGGTCGCCCACCAGCACCCGGATCTTGAACTTGGACATCTTGCCGGCCGCGTAGGCCAGCACGGTGTGGCCGTTCTCCAGGAGCACGCGGTAGTTGCGGTCGGGAAGCACCTCCGTGACCTCCCCCTCCATCTCGATGGCTTCCTGCTTGGCCATACGAAAACCCGATCTCCTGCCGGGGGATTGGCGTGCGCCCGCGGGGTTGGCTATGCCGCCGCGGACGGGCGCGTCAGGATTGAAACGCGCCATGGAGGAAAAATATGACCGGCGCGGCGCGGTTGCCAGCGTTTTACGGCGGTAAGCGACGTCCTGCGGAGGGATTCCGGCGCTGCGTCGGCGCTCAGCGCATGATCCTCCCACGCGGGATCCCGGCGCCGTGTGCGTGCTCGGCGCATGATCCGCCTCGCGGGATTCCAGCGCCACGTCCGCGCTCGGCGCGTGATCCCCCCCGAGGGATTATGCTGCAGTCTGCGTGGGCGTGGGCGTCGGCGTGGGCGTCGGCGGGAGCGTCGGCGGGAGCGTCGGCGCGGGATTATGCTGCGGTCTGCGTGTGGGGCGTGCTATCAAACGCGTTCGCGTGGACAGGCGCTGCGGCCCGTGCACGTCTGATTGCAAATAGTGCTACCAAACGCGCAAGCGTCCGAGACGCTTGCGCGCTTCCGCTTTTAGTCGCAAATAGTGTGGTCAATGCCACAAGCGCCGCCGGCGAGGGCCGCGCGTGCGCGTTTGGTGACATTCGGGCGCCGGCGCATGTCCTCCAGCCCGGCGGCGGGCGGCTTCGGCGGCGCGGCGCGCAGGATAAGTGCGCGGGGCCGGCGCTCAGCGCATGATCCCCCATGCGCCGGTCACGGCCGCCGAGCCCGGAAAGATCCGGTCGGCCTGGGTGGTGGAGAGGTCGAATACGCCGGCGGCCACGCCCTTCAACACCGCGCGCGTGTCCAGCGTGGGACGCAGGTCGCGGCCCTCGTAGAGCTCGCGCTCCGCCAACCCGGGCCAGTCCGCCAGCACGCGGCTGCCGCCCACGTTGGGGCCGATCACGAAACCCGCGCCGGCGGTGCCGTGATCGGTGCCACCGCTGCCGTTCGGACGGGCGGTGCGGCCGAACTCGGTCATGACCACCACCGTGGTGGCGGTCCAGGCTTCCCCAAGCTCGTCGCGCAACGCCAGGATGCCCTCGGCCAGCTGGCCGAGGCGGCGGTCAAGCGGTCCGCCGGCCGCCCCCTGATTGGCGTGGGTGTCCCAGCCGCCGAACTCCACGGCGGCCACGTTGGGGCCGTCCGGCTCGCGGAGGAAGCGGGCGGCCGCGCGCATCACCGGCGCCACCGCGTTGCCGCGTGCCCCGGCCGCGCCGCCGGCCGCCATCCCCTCGGCGCCGCCGGTCTCCTGGAGCTGCAGCGCGGCCTCGAAGCGATCGTGCAGCACGGCGTCGCGCTGGTAGAGCACGTGCAGCCGCTCCAGATAGCCGTCCTCCACCACCCCCAGCTGACTAGGCGACCAGGTGGTCACCGGGAAGGCGCCGTCCAGCGAGCGGGGCAGCCCCGCCGCCACGGCAATGCCCGAGCGCTCCCCGCCCACCACCTGCAGCAAGCGGTTCAGCCAGCCGTCGGAGGCGCCCTGCGGGCGGTCCAGCCCCGTCTCCAGCACGGCCTGCCCGTCGAAATGGCTGCGCGTGCGATACGGAATGGCCATGCCGTGCAGGGCGGTGAGCTGCCCCGCCTGCCAGAGCTCGCCGAGGGGCGCCAGGCCGGGCGCCAGGGCAAAGCCGTCGGCCAGCGGCGTGAGTGCGCCGGGCTCATAGCCCATGGCGGCGCGCAGGCCGGCGTAGGCCGGGTCGCCCACGGGCACCACCGCGGCTAGCCCGTCCATCCCCCCGCGCAGCAGCACGAAGACCAGGCGGCTGCGCCCCGGCACGCGCGCGAAGGTGACGCCCGGCAGGGTGAAGGTGGCCAGCCCGCCCAGGCACATGGCACGGGTGAAGGCGCGCCGATCCCAGAGTCGCGTCTCGTTCATGGTGTTATCTCCACTGGAAGGCCGGCCCGCCCAGGGCCAGTGCGAAGCGCTCCTCCGCGGCGATCGAGCCGTCCGCCAGCATGGCGGCCAGCACACCGCCGTCGGCGGGCTCCATCACGTCGAGCAGGAGCCGGGGGTCGGCGGCGCCTCGGCCGCGCGCCAGCCGCGCCGCCAGCGTACGGGCCAGCTCCGCGCGGTTCATCAGCGCGTCGGGGTCGGCCCAGGCGCGCGTCACGTCATCGAAGCCCTTAGGCGCAGGCGGACTCCACAGCGGGTGGCGGAGCTCCCGCAGAACCGGCAGCAGCGCCGGCGGGAAGCTCTCCGCGCGGGCGGCGCGGAGCGCGGCCACGGTCCACTCCTGCGGCGTACGGAGCTTCCGGTGCGTCGGGTCCCAGGCCTCCTCCAGATCCACCAGCGCCAGGGAGACCCGCAGCAGGTCGCCGCCCGAGTCCCGGAACACGGCGGCCAGCCGCTCTACCGCCGTGGCGGGCGGCTCGTCGGCCACGAAATGCCGTGCCAGTTTGGTGGCCACGAAGGTGGCGGTGGCGGGGTGGCGGGCCAGATCGCGCACGAGTGCCGCTGCCTCCTCGGCGCCGCCAGGACCCCGTGCGCCGCGGGTACCGTAGCGCCGCCCCAGCACATCCTTCGTGCCCGGCTCGTGAATCTCCGGACGGAAGACGGCGCCGCCCTGGCCGGCGGCCGGCGCGGCCGGCGCCACTGCGGCGCCCGAGGTGCCGGCACGCAGGCGGCCGGGCGGCCGGGAGCGCACCATGGCGTTGGCCGCGGGCGCGCCCAGATCCGCCGTCCAGCCCGTCAGCACGCGCGCCGCCGCCTCCACGTCCGCCTGCGTGTAGCCGCCGCCCACGCCCAGGGTGTGCAGCTCCAGCAGCTCGCGGGCGTGATTCTCGTTCAAGCCCCGCCCGGTGGCGCCCCGCGCGGCGGCGCGGCGCTCTGTGGCGCGACCCACCTGCGAGCCCGGTCCCACGGAACGCGTGTTGTCCAGGTAGATGAGCATGGCCGGGTGGAGCGTGGCAGCCAGCGCTAGCTCCGCGAATGAGCCCAGCACATGGGGCCGAATGGCCGTGCGCTCGTAGTGGCCCGCAAAGGCCGCCACGGGCTGCCCCGCCGCGGCGGACACGCACAGGTGGTTGGACCAGAAGGCCACCAGGCGCTCCACGAAGGGCGTGTCGGTACGCACGCGCTGGTCGAGGGCGGCCGTGCTTTCGCGCCGGACGATCTCCGCAAAGGCTACGCGGGCGGCCCGCACCGCCTCGGCGTCCTGGCCTTGCCGGGCCATGCGTTGCGCCTGGCGCTGGGCGGCGAGCACGGCCGCGATGGCGTCGGCGTCGGGGAGGCCCGCATCAGACGGCAGCAGGGCATGACGCGGCTCCAACTGCGCGCGCAGCCAGTCGCGCGGATCGCCGCCCGCCAGGCTCCTGGCTTCACCACTGCGCGCGCCGAGACCGAAACGGTTCAGCGCATGGAGGCTCTGATCCATGGGAGGGATTCCGCGCTCGATGTGGCTCCGCGCGGCCGCGCCGCTGGCGTGACCGCCGTGTCGAAGAGGCAGACGGCGGGTGGGGGCGGGACGTTAAGTGGCGGCCTCGGGCCGCTGGATGGGGTACAGCCGCACGCGCTCCACGTCCAGCTTGTCACGATGGATGCCGAGCACGTAGTCCGTGCCGATCTCCGTGACCTCCAGGGCTTCGGGCATGGCCAC
>JBBDRO010000076.1:0-23605 GCA_040905425.1 Gemmatimonadota bacterium
GCGCCCCAGCGCCTGGCGTTCCAGCTGGAACGTTGAAATAGCTGGATGGGACACGGCGCCGCCGCACCGGCACCCGCGCCGCTCTGGCACCCTCGCCGCACCGCGTTCCACCTGGAACGTCGAAATGGCTCGATGGGTCACGGAGCGCGGCGCCCTCGGCGCCCGCCTTGAGACGCCAAGCCGTGGCGCAGCCTCCCCCGCGCCTGGCGTTCCAGCTGGAACGTCGAAATAGCTCGATGGGACACGGACACCGGTGCGGGCGAAACCCTCCCGAAACCACCAGGCCGGGCCGAAGCACGTTCCAGCTGGAACGTCAAAATAGCTGGATGGGCCACCGGCACCGGTGCTCTCGCGACTCTCCTTGCCCGCAATTGCTCAAAGGGGTAGGAGATCGAACCCACGACGTTTTGGGGCGGGCGTGCGCAGTAGCGGAGCAGGCGCTCGCGGCCCGTGCGGTCGGTGCCATGGATGCGGACGGAGGCGTCCGGGCTGAAGCCGCCGCCGCCCTGCCAGGTGAGCATGGTTTCGACGGTGCTGGGGTCGAGCAACTCGCGTTGCTGGAAGAGGCGGAGGATGCGGCGCTGGAGGAGCGGTTGGAGGTGCCCGGCGTCGTCGCTTGTGAGCGGTTGGAGGTGCCGGGCGTCGTCGCTTGTGAGTTGGGTGGCCTCGACCAAGCGCACGGAGTCATCCGGCTGCTCGCTGAAGAGGCCGTCAACGACTACAACGTGGAAGTGGAAGTGGCGGTTCAGGCCGGAGCCGAAGCGGTGCAGGAAGGAGATGGCCCCGATGGGGGCAACACTTTCCTTGTCCGGAAAGCTCCCTCCGACCTACCTTGGCTGAGCCACAGAACGTCCCTTGGATTTCCTAACCCTGACAACCTGCTCCTGCGGACCTTCGGGCGCAGCTTCTGGATCATGGACGACATCTCGTTGGCCACGGAGCCCAGTCCCGAGGAGGTCCGCGCCCGGCACGCTGAGTACTGGCGGAAGAACAAGCGCTACGTGGGCGCGCTCCTGCTGGTCTGGTTCGTGGTCTCCTACGGCTTCGGCATCCTGCTGGCCGAGCCCCTCAACCGCATCACCATTCCCGGCACCGGTTTTCCCCTGGGCTTCTGGTTCGCGCAGCAGGGGTCGATCTACGTGTTCGTGGTCCTCATCTTCATCTACGTCTGGCTGATGAACCGGCTGGACCGGGCGTACGAGGTGGACGAGGAGCGGGGCGGCACGTGAACGTCCAGGCCTGGACCTTCCTCCTCGTGGCGGTGTCCTTTGCCCTCTACCTGGGCATTGCCATCTGGTCCCGGGCCACCACCACGAAGGACTTCTACGTGGCGGGTACCGGGGTCTCCCCGCTGGCCAACGGCATGGCCACCGCCGCGGACTGGATGAGCGCCGCGTCCTTCATCTCCATGGCGGGGCTCATCTCCTTCATGGGCTACGACGGCTCGGTCTACCTCATGGGGTGGACGGGCGGGTACGTCCTCCTGGCACTCCTCCTTGCGCCCTACCTGCGGAAGTTCGGCGCCTACACCGTGCCCGACTTTGTGGGGGACCGCTACTACTCGCAGACGGCGCGCATCGTGGCGGTCCTGTGCGCCATTTTCGTGTCCTTCACCTACGTGGCCGGCCAGATGCGGGGCGTGGGGATTGTCTTCAGCCGGTTCCTGGAAGTGGACGTGAACCACGGCGTCTACGTGGGGATGGCCATTGTCTTCTTCTACGCCGTGCTGGGCGGGATGAAGGGGATCACCTACACGCAGGTGGCCCAGTACTGCGTCCTCATTTTTGCCTACATGGTGCCGGCGATCTTCCTCTCCATGATGATCACCGGCACACCCATTCCCCAGCTCGGGCTGGGCGGCGTGGACCAGGCCACGGGCACCCCGCTCCTGGAGCGGCTGAACGGGCTGCACGAGGAACTGGGCTTTGCCGCCTATACGGCCGGGACCAGGTCCACCCTGGACGTCTTCCTCATCACCGCCGCGCTGATGGTGGGGACGGCCGGGCTGCCGCACGTGATCATCCGGTTCTACACGGTGCCCCGGGTACGGGACGCCCGCCTGTCGGTGGGATGGGCGCTGGTCTTCATTGCGCTCCTCTACACGACGGCGCCCGCGGTGGCGGTATTCGCCCGTACCAATCTCATTGCCAGCGTCTCCGGGACGCCGTACGCCGAGATGCCCCCGGGCATCACGGAGCGGGGGGAGCTCATCGCGGCGCGTGTGTCCGCCGGGGCCGCCGTGCTGGTGGCCGGGTACCTGGGGGTGAACCCACCCGGCTTCGTGGCGCAGGTGGTGGCCTTTGCCTTCGGGCTCGCGGCCTCATCGTTCTTCCCGGTCATCATACTGGGCATCTTCTGGCACCGGGCCACCAGGGAGGGGGCCATTGCAGGGATGCTCACCGGGATCACGTTTACCGCGGCCTACATTGTCTACTTCAAGTTCATGCACCCGGAGCTGAATACGGCGGACCACTGGTGGCTGGGCATCAGCCCGGAAGGGATCGGGGCGGTGGGGATGGTCCTGAACGCCACGGTCACCATCCTTGTGTCCCGCCTCACGCCGCCGCCGCCACCGGAGGTCCAGGAGCTCGTGGACCGGGTCCGGGTACCGCGGGGGGCCGGGCTGGCGCACGAGATCAACGCCTAGTGAGCGCCTCAGGTCGGGGAGGCGCAGGAGCCGCCCGCCGCCGATCACCGCCTACCGCGTGAGGCGCCGCAGATCGGGGAGGCGGAGCAGGCGCCCGGCGGTGATCACAGCCTCCACGGTGCGTGTGTTGCCGATGTCCGCCAGCGGGTCGGCGGTCAGGAGCACCAGATCCGCGAGCCTGCCCTCCTCCACGGTCCCCAGCTCCCCCTCCATCCCGAAGAACGCCGCCGGGCGCAGGGTGGCGGCGCCCAGCGCCTCCAGGGGCGAGAGCCCGGCGCGGACGAGGAATTCCAACTCGTTGTGGAGGCTGTAGCCGGGAATGGCCTGGCTGATCGGCGTGTCGGTTCCGGCAGCCACGGGAATGCCGCGGCGATGCATTTCCCCCACCAGGAAGAGGCTCCAGGCGGCGAAGGTGGTGTCGGCGCTCCGGGAGCCACTGCGCCACCGCTCCACCGTGGCGCCCCACGCCTCCGCCACCGCGGCCGGCGTACGCGCCAGGGCGCTGTCCCAGTCGGCCCGGGCGTACGGGGGGCGTAGCGCCAGGGCGTTCAGGCGCAGCGTCGGCACCTGGATGGTGGCGGCCATGGCGTCCAGGACGGCACCGCACCGTGCCGGATCGTACGCCGCGATGGCGGGCATGCGCTGCGCCCGGTGGAGACGGCCACGGAGGCCAGAGCCGCTCCCCTCCTCGTGGCCGGCCAGAATGGCCCGCCGCTCGTCCAGCAGCTCATCGCCGCCGGCGGCGCAGTCCAGCTCGATGTTCCGCAGGTGCTCCAGCGAATTCACGTGCGGCGCCACCTCCCGGGCCAGCATGGAGAGGGGAACGTGGGCGTCGATGGGGAGCTCCCGTTCCCGCGCCGCCTCCACCAGCGCGTGGAAGACCTCGGGCGTGACCAGCTCGTATACCTTGATGAAGTCCACCCCCGCCTCGGCCAGGCGGGCCACATTGCGGCGCGCCGTCTCCACGTCCGGATTGGCGATCCCCAGCGCCGGGCGCCCCTGGCCGTCGTAGACCACGAACTCCCCATCGAGGAGCGGCCCTGCGAAGAAGACCCGCGGCGCCAGCGCCCCTTCAGCGCGCATGGCCGCCACCACGGGGAGCACCGCCTCCAGCTCCCCACCGGTGTCCCGGATGCTGGTGATTCCCCAGCGGAGGAAGAGCCCGGGCATGGCGGCCGTGAAGCGCTCGTCGTAGGTGAGATGGACGTGGAAATCCCACAGGCCGGGGATGAGGTAGCGTCCCGTTCCATCCAGCACCTCCGCGGCTCCGGACGGGGCACCACCCTCCCGCACCGCGGCGATGCGTCCATCGTCCACGAGGACGGTCTGGCCGTGGCGGACCCCGTGGAGGGCGTCGATAACCGTGACGTTCTCGATGGCCAGGTCGGCGAGCGGACCACCCGCGCAGGCGGCGAACGGGGCGCCGCAAACGGCAGCGAGCACGGCCATGCGGCCACCACGCCGCGCGCCGGAGGACAGGGCCCTTGCAGGGTTCATGGCGTCATTCGTCCGGATGAAGGTGGGGCCGGCGGGGGTGGCCGGCGCACGGCTCCACGCTACATCCGCTGGACGGCGGGCGCCACACCGCTGTGGCTAGCGACCCGCGCCTCGAGCGCGGATCCATGCAACTCGCTTCGGGTTATTCCTACCTGGAGCTGTACCTGGGACAGTGCTTCGGCCTGGAACGCGTCCAACTTCCTACCAAGGAGACAGCATGCTGATTCCGCCCGCCATGCAGAGAGCCGTCCTGGCCACCGCGCTCCTGGCGCTCACACCGGCGAGCGCACTTGCCCAGCACCGCGCGGACATGGCCGCGGCCACGCCAGTGGCGCCCCGAACCTCCGGCTGCATCGTCGCCGCGTCCGTGCTGGGAGGCATAGGCGGGGCCATGGTGGGCGGCATCGTGGGAACGCTGCTGGAGCGGGCGACCTGCGCCGGCAATCCGGAGGCGGGCTTTACGGGATTCGCGGTGGGCATCCTGGTGGGCGGCGCGCTCGGCCCGCGGGCCGCCCGGAGCTTATGCGACGACGAAGTTGAGCTGGAGCTGGGGCGGCCCCGCCGATCATCGATTGCGGTCCCCCTCGCCGAGCAGGTGGACGAGCCCGGCGGCCAGCCAGTCCTGCCAGTTGAGTTCGCTGTGGACACCGTTGAATTCCACGTACGCCAGGTCATAGTCGCGCGCCACGAGGACGTCACGCATGTGCCGGTTCGTGGCGAGCAGATAATGGCCCCGATTCCCCGGCGACACGAACGTCTCGAGCCGGCCGGCCGCCACGTAGAAGCGGACCGGGCGTGGCTCCGCCAAGGCGTACCGCATTGGCACCCATTCGAATGCCGCCACGTCTGCTGGACGCCAGTAGTAGGAGCCGGACAGTGACAGGACGTTGCCGAACGTCTCCGGATGCTCGAGCGCCAGCAGGGAGGCAACCATGCCCCGTCGGCTGGTTCCCGACGCTACGATCCGGCGCGGATCCGTCGTGGCGCCGTACTCCTCCCGCAGGTGGGGCAGCAGCTCTTCGAGGATGAACTCGGCGGTCCCGGCATAGTTCGTGGTCTCGTCCTCCGGGGTGAGATCGACCAGCGCCACGATCATGGGTGGCAGCCGGCCCGCGCCGATGAGCTCGTCGATCATCCGGTCCACCCGCATGCCGATGCCATGCCCGAAGGCCCCGAGACCCACGAGCAGAGGATACGGCTCCGTGCGCTCGGCGTCCCACTGCACGGGTTTGTAGACGTATACCGAACGGCCACTCCCATCGTCGGCGCTCAGCTCGTCCCAGTCTCCGGCTCCTTCCTGGCCCGACGGATTGCGCCACGGCTGGGGCGGCGCATCCGCGAGTTCCAGAATCGACGCTCTCAGCCCGTCGACGCCGGGTTCCCAGACACGAGGGTTCAACGGATCGATGTCCACCGATGGTGCGTCAGTGCCGCGATAGGTCACGAGGCGGTAGGGAACGCGCATGTCGTTTCGGAATCGGAAGGAGCGATACCAGACATCGGTGCCGCCCATGCGCTTCATCCAGCCGAGGCTGTCGGGAGGAGGAAAGGACCCTGCCACGAGCAACGCCGTGAGATTGGAATGAATCCGCATTCGATCGACGTCCGAAGCCCCCCGCGCAAGGAAGGTGACGATCGAGTAACCTGGGTGCGCGGAGTCCTGCTCTACCAGCGGAATGGAGGCGTCCTCCGCCATGCGCCAGAACTCCGCTTCCGCCGCGGCATCCCCCGCGGCGAGTCGGTCAGCCCAGACTGATAAGGTGGGCGATGCCTCGAGGCCCTCGACGGGTCCCTGTTGCGCCCGGACGGCACCGGGAGTGACCAGGGCGAGCATTGTTGCAAGCAGGCCCGCGAGCGCAGGACAGCGGGATTCAGCGAGCGGAGAAAGCATCGGACTCCTCACCTTGATGTCGTGGTCTCGATGGTGAGACACGACGATCGAGGACAGGGTTACGGGGTGGTCCCACTGTCGACTTGAAAGTGGTCCAAACGTCGACTGGAGAGTCGTCCTGCTAATGGCTCAGCGCTACCGCACCAGCCGGTGCAGGGCGTTGGCGCCCGCCCCGAGCGTCACCTTCAGCGTGGCCGCCATGACCCCGAGCGCCACCATGGCCGCCAGCGCGGAGCCGATGATCGGCAGGACGCTGCCCACGTAGAGGCCGATCACCGCCATGCCCATCCACCCGGCCAGCACCGCGCCCATGAAGCAGGCGGGGATGGCGTAGAGGGTGCCTTTGGCGGCGTCCCGTGCCGCCTGCCGCCACGTCAGCGTGGCCTCGCGGCCCAGGATGCCGAACGCCGCGCTCAGTGCCAGACCAAGCAGCGAGCCCACGAAGAAGAGGCCTACGCTGGTGGTCAGCAGCCCGCCGCCGCTCATCCGGCCGGCCAGGGCCATCGAGGCTACCGTGAAGCCGCCGAGCAGCAGGCCGGTGCTCACGGCGCCGCCGACCACGAGCTTGCCGGTGATCCCCATCTCGCGGGTCATGGTGTGCTGAGTGCTCTTGATGTATGCCTGCATGGTCGTTTCTCCCGTGGTTCCCGTAGCGTCATCCGTCCCGTCGTTGCGCCCTCTTATAAGGCACGGCCCGGACCGGACGGCGCTGACCGCCGGATTTTGGCGCGGTGACGCTGAAAATGAGGCATTGGACGGGAATCGGTGGAGCCCTGCCGAGGCGGAAACCGCGCGATATCGCGCACCTCGACGCGCGACAATGCGCATACGGGAGAACAGGATTCTTGCCCCGCTAGCTTGCTGCGAACTACCTTGGCACGCCCGAACCGAATTTTCCCCCGCACCCGATGCCTCGATGAAGCCGACGACGGGACCGGGCCTCTCCCGGCTCATCCTGGCCATGCTGGGCCTGGCCCTGGTGGGAGGCGCGCTGGTGGCCTACCTGTGGGAGACGCTGAACCAGTTGATGGCGGGGCACGTGGACTGGGTGCGCCTGCTTGTCTCCCTCCCCGTCCTGGCGGTCTTCCTGCTGCTGCTGCGCTTCCTGGCGGGACGTGTGGAAAGCTGGCACGACGAGCCCGCCCACTGAAGCCCGCCTCCCCGAGAACATGAGCGACGCCATGGAAGAGCGGACCGACTGGACTCCGGCCACGGGCTCGGAACATCCGGATGAGACGGAGCTGAGCCCCGAGGAGGAACCGCGCGCCACCGGCACGCTGTTCTTCGTCATGATCATCCTGATGATCATCGTGGCGGTCTGGGTGATCATGTACCTGCGACTGCTGGACCGGTGAGGGGAGAGACAAGGTCGTGAAGATCCATACACTGGAGAAGGCGTTCCTGACGGCCGGCCTCGTGGTGCTGGTGGCCTGCGCCGCGGCGCTGGTGTACGCCACGTTCGGCATGGGCATTCACCTCCCGGGGGATCACGGGCGGATCGACCCCGGCGCGGTGAGGAGCACAGCGCCATTCGACGCACCGGGGGTCCGGCTCCTGGCGGACGGGCGCTACGAGGCGGTGATCATCGGCAGCGCGTGGAGTTTCCAGCCGGAATCCGTGCGGGTTCCCGCCGGCGTTGAGATCGTCTTCACGGCCACCACCACCGATGTGATCCACGGCTTCAATATCGAGGGCACGCGCCTGAACATGATGCTGATCCCCGGCCAGATCTCGCAGAACACCTACACCTTCAAGGAACCGGGCGAGTACCTCCTCATCTGCCATGAGTACTGCGGCCTCGGCCACCACCTGATGGCGGGTCGCGTGATCGTGGTGGACCCCGCGCAGTTCGAGGAGGTGCAGTGATGGCTACCCGCACGCCCGTGGTCCTGAACCCCGCCGGGTACGACCTTCCGGACACACAGCGCCGGGCCCTGCGCTGGACCATGTACATCGGCTACGCGGCGCTGATCGCCGGTGTGTTCCACGGCCTGGCCAACGCCCTGTCCTACGCCGGGATCAGCATCCTGGGCTGGTTCCCCGGGCTGAGCACCTACTACCAGGGGCTGACGGCCCACGGCGTGGCCAACGTCCTGATCTTCACCTTCTCCTTCTCCAACGCGTTCCTGCCGCTCCTGACGGCGCGGGCGCTCAGCCGGCCGCTCCATTCAGGGCTGCTGTGGGCCAGCCTGGGCGCGCTGGTGCTGGGGAACCTGATGGTCATCTACGCGGTGGTGGGGAACCGGGCCACCGTGCTCTACACGTCCTATGCGCCGCTGCAGGCCCACTGGACCTACTATCTCGGCCTCGCGCTGGTGGTGGTCAGCACGTGGATAGCCATGCTCAACATGTGGGTGGCCATGCGCGGCTGGCGGAGGGAGCACCCGGGCGAGCGCACGCCGCTGCTGGCCTACGTCTCGGTGGCGTCCTACCTCATGTGGTTCCTGGCCTCTCTGCCCATTGCCGTCTCGTTCCTCGGCTTCATGCTGCCCTGGTCCCTGGGGATCACCGAGACGATCGACCCGCTATTCACACGCACGCTCTTCTGGTTCTCGGGGCACGCCATCGTGTATGCCTGGCTGCTGCCGGCGTATGTCTCCTGGTACCTTCTCATCCCGCGCCAGGTGGACGGGTCGCTCATCAGTGACAGCTACACCCGCATTGTCTGGATCCTCTTCCTCCTCCTGTCCATCCCGACCGGATTCCACCACCAGTACACGGACCCGGGCATCAGCCAGGGGATGAAGGCGCTCCACGGCGTGCTCACCTTCGGCGTGTTCTTCCCCAGCCTGGCCACGGCCTTCGCGGTCATGGCGGCGCTGGAAATCGGCGGCCGCCGCCGGGGCGGGAAGGGGCTCGTGGGATGGGTGAAGAAGCTGCCCTGGGGTGACCCATCCGTGGCGGCCCAGATCCTGGCCATGCTCACCTTCGTGCTGGGCGGCGCCACGGGGCTCGTGAATGCCAGCTTCACCATGAACCAGGTCATTCACAACACCACCTGGGTGCCCGGTCACTTCCACATGACCGTGGGCACGGCCGTGGCCCTCACGCTCATGGGCGTAGGCTTCTGGATGGTCCCGCACCTGACCCGGCGGGCGCTCTACAGCCGGCGGCTCGCGCTGGCCTCATCGTGGGTCTACACCATCGGCGTGCTCATCTTTGCCCGCGGGATGATCTCCGGCGGGCTGGAGGGCATGCCGCGCCGGACGTTCCTGGCGGAGGCCTCCTACGCCAGTGAGGCGTGGCGGCTGCCGGGCATCCTGACGGGGGTGGGCGGAACGATCATGTTCGTGGGCGTGATGCTCTTCTTCGTGGTCATCGGCCTCACCGTGGTGGCGGGTCGGAAGGGAGCCGAGCCCACGGATATCCCCGTGTCGGACACGCTCACGGCCCCCGCGAAGGATGGCTGGGAGCCGGTGCTGGACCGCCTGGGGTGGTGGGCCGTGGCCGCGATCGTGCTCATCCTCATCGCGTACGGCCCCTTCTTCCTGGGTTACGACTACACGCCGGTCTCGCCGGGCTTCCGGCTGTTCTGACCTCGGCCGGGCGGCCTGGGAAATTGTCCTGATCGCTGACAGGGAGCGGCGTAGATACACGTAGCCCGCTCACATGAGCTCGAACGCCGCCCTGGCGGAACAGATGGATCCCCTTCATCGGTCCACTCGGCCGGCGTCCGGCACGATGTTCTGGTTCAGACGAAAGACGTTGTCCGGGTCCCACGCGCCCTTGATCTCCACCAGCCGGTCGTAGCCCGGGCCGTAGTTCTCCCGGACCCGCACCTGGTCGTCGGCGGCCATGAAGTTGGTGTAGCCCCCCTCGTATCCCGAATAGGGGTGGACGGCGGCGTAATAGTCCCTGACCCACGCAGTGTGAGCCTCCTCCTGCTCCGGGTGGGGCCACATGCCGACGATGGTGAAGGCAAAGTCCGCATTGCGGTACCCGAAGGCGGTGGCGTCGTCGTCCACTTCCTGAGGTGCGCCGTCCAGAGGGTAGATGTGCATGGTGGAGTTCACCGACGGGACCCGTGCGCCGTGCTCGATGTGCACGCGGAGGGACTCATCGGTCAGCTTGTCCACGAAGTCCGACTTCCAGTAGTGGTGCAGGCCGGCCGGGATCAGCCCGTCGAACGCGCTTTGAAGCACCGGGTAGGGCATCGAGTCCACGTGCTCGGCGACGACCGGGCCCGCCGCCCGGATCGGGTCGAGCACGTCTGCGGCGTCCGCCGGGTCCCCGCTCCAGCACGTGACCACGAGGAATAGAGTGTCACCGTGGCGATCCTCCGGGATGAAGGGCAGCGGCGGCGCGATCTGGAACCCCATGAAGCCGCCCAGCTCTCGGGGGGCCGTCTTCAGGTAGTCGCGGTAGAAGCGCATGACGTCCTCGGCGGCCTCGAGCTCGAAGAAGATTGGGCCGCCGACGATGTCCTTTACCGGATGAAGCCGAAACTCCATCGAGGTGACCACGCCGAAGTTCCCTCCGCCGCCGCGGAGGGCCCAGAAGAGGTCCTGATTCTCGTCCTCGCTGGCGGTGACCTGCCGCCCGTCGGCCGTGACCATGTCGGCCGACAGCAGGTTGTCACACGCGAGGCCGTGCTTGCGGCCCAGATAGGCCGCGATCCCGCCGCCCAGCGTCAGCCCCGCCACGCCGGTGGTGGAGGCAAAGCCCAGCGGCGTGGCCAGGCCGAACGGGTAGCCGGCGTGGTCCAGATCGCCCAACAGGGCGCCGCCGCCCACCCGGGCGACCCGCGCGTCGGGGTCGATCCGGACGTTCCTCATCCCGCTCAGGTCGATCACGATGCCGTCGTCGCAGGTGCCGTACCCCGGCACGCTGTGCGACCCGCCCCGGACCGCCACCGCGAGGTCGCGTTCCCTGGCGTGGTCGAGCGCGGCCATGACATCGGCCGCGTCCATGGGTCGGACGATCGCGGCGGGTCGGCGGTCGTGCATCGCGTTGTAGACGGCCCGGGCGGCGTCGTACTCGTCGTCGCCGGGTGTGATCACCGGTCCTCGGATCCGTTCGCTGAGACTTCCGCTTGCAGCGTTCATGGGGCTCCTTCAGTGTGGGGGATGAGCCGCTCAGGATACGATCGCGCTGGCGCATGGTGCATTCAAGTACAGAAACTGTACTGGCCCTCCCGATGATCCGCGCCCATCATAGGACCCATGGACACCTACGGTCAGTTCTGCCCCGTGGCCCTTGCGGCCGAAGTGCTCACACGGCGGTGGACGCCGCTGGTCATCCGGGAGCTGCTGTGCGGAAGCACGCGGTTCAACGACCTTCGTCGGGGCGTCCCGCGGATGTCGCCCTCGCTCCTTTCGACCCGGCTCGACGAGCTGGAGGTGGCGGGCATCGTGACCCGGCGCGTGCCCGAGGGGAGCGACCACCCGGAATACCGCCTCACCCGGGCGGGGGAGGAACTGCGACCGATCGTCGAGGCCATGGGCGTGTGGGGGCGCCGCTGGACGAGCGGCGACCTGACCGACGAGGAGCTGGATCCCGACCTCCTGATGTGGGATGTCCGCCGTCGGCTGGACGCGTCGAAGGCGCCCCGCGGCCGTACCGTGGTCCGGTTCCACTTTCCCGACCAGCCCGAGGCCCGTCAGAGCTACTGGCTGGTGGTGGAGGGTGACGGCGAGGTGGACCTGTGCTGGCACGACCCGGGGCACCCCGTCGACCTGGTGGTCGAGGCGGAGCTGGCCACCATGACGGGGATCTGGGTGGGCGACTACCGCTTTGACGAGGTGCTGGAGCGACGCGAGGTGAGGCTCAGGGGCCCAACCGAGCTCCAGCGCTCGTTTCCGAGATGGCTCGGGCTCAGCCTGTTCGCGGCGGTGGCCCGACCGGCGTGATCGCTAGAATGGAAGGTCTGGACGGCCTCTTCAGCGAGGCGCCGAACGGCACCGTGCGCTTGCCGCCCCGCTCCGTCCCGATACGCCATGGCGCAGGGCTCCTGACCGCATCCCAGCAGGACCGGCCGGAAACCAGGGGACCTGGGCTGAGGACGCCCGCGGTTCACCGTCCCCGCCAGTCTTGCATCAGCCGACCGCAACTCGGAGATGCCCGCGCTCCTCTCCTTTGCGCGTGGGGCGGATGCGGATCTCGACATCCTGGCCGAGGGCGTTCAACAGGCGCGTGAGCCGTTCGATCGAGTAACCGGAGAGCCGTCCACGCATCAGGTTGGAGACATCCGGCTGCGCCACACCGAGCAGGTCCGCCGCTTCCGACTGAGTCAAGCCGCGCGACTCGACCTCCCGCGAGATGGCGATGGCCAAATCGGCCTTGGCCAGACGCTCCTCGGGATCACTCAGCCCGAGGTCGGCGAACACATTGCCGCTACTCTCCTCCACCGGGATCTTACTGCGCTTCTTGGCCATGTTGCGCCCTCCACCTCATGTAGTGCTCCTCCGCTGCCTTCAGCCGCGCGCGAATCAGCTCCATATCCGGCTGCGGCTGCGGCGTGGCGATTCCATGCTTCGACTTCTTCTGGAACGCGTGCGTCACATAGACCACTCCCCCGAACTGTACGGTGTAGACCGCCCGGTACGTGCTCCAGTCGAAATCTCCGACCACCTCCAGGACACCTGCTCCTCCAAACCCCTTCAGCACCTTCGCGTTGATCCGCGTGCCGCCGAACTGCGCATCGCGCAGGGCATACCCCATCTCGTCCTGCACCTGTGCCGGGAAGCTCTTCAAGTTCTTCCGGCTGGAGCCCATCCAGAACAGGGGCTTCAGGGGCGGTCAACATTTCATTGTTGCAGCCCTCTGATTTATAATAGATGTACTATAGGAACGGAAGGGGCTCAAGGGTGAGTTGCGTCGAGATCATTGAGATGGCCCTTATGGCGCGGGGGGGCACCCCCCCTCGGCCCTCCCGGAGGACGTCGGGCGATGCTCGAAGGGCTCACGGGCTTCGCGACCCCCATCACCCCCCGTGCGCCGGGGCACCACTACGCGTTATTGTGTCCCGTAACCTCCAACCTCTTCCGAGAGTATCGCGATGCCCCCGACCGGCACACCTCGGTGGCTCACCGCGGCCGCCGCCGCGCTGCTTGCGGCGCCGCTGGCCGCGCCCGCCACGCTCCGCGCCCAGGCGGCGCCCCCCGTGACCCTGGACCCGGCCCTGCTGGCGCACTACGAGTGGCGTAACCTGGGCCCCGACAAGGGCGGCCGCTCCATTGCCGCCGCCGGCGTGCCGGGCCAGCCGGACGTGGCCTATTTCGGTGCCGTGGGCGGCGGGCTCTGGAAGACCGCGGACGGCGGCGAGTCCTGGCAGCCCATCACCGACGGCCAGATCACCAGCGCCTCCGTGGGCGCCGTGGCGGTGAGCCCGTTCGACCCCGACATCCTCTTCATTGGCACGGGCGAGACCTGCATCCGCGGCAACATCATGCCGGGGGACGGCGTCTACCGGAGCCGCGATGGCGGGGAGACCTGGCGGAAGGTGGGCTTCGACGGCGTGGACGCCATCTCCAAGATCCGCTTCCACCCCACGAACCCGGACGTGGTGTTCGCCGCCGTCTTCGGGCAGTACAGCGTGCCCAGCCAGGAGCGGGGCCTCTACCGTAGCACGGACGGCGGGAACACCTGGGACCGCGTCCTTTTCAGGGACGAGAATTCCGGCGCCATCGACCTGTCCATCGACCCCAACGACCCGCAGGTCATGTACGCTGCGCTGTGGGAAGCCTTTCGGAAGGAATACACCATGTCCAGCGGGGGGCCGGGGAGCGGCCTCTACAAGAGCACCGACGGCGGCACCACGTGGACGGAGATCACCCGGGCGCCGGGGCTGCCCGCCGAGGGCGTGGTGGGCCGCATCGGCGTGGCCGTCTCCCCCGTGGACGGGCAGCGCGTCTACGCCCTGGTGGAGCACGAGAACGGCGGCCTGTTCGTAAGCGACGATGCCGGCGCAACCTTCCGGCTGGCGAACGACGATCGCTCCATCCGCCAGCGCTCGTTCTACTACACCCACGTCTTCGCCGACCCAGCGGACCGGGACGTGGTCTACGTGGAGAATACCTCCCTCTTCCGCTCGGAGGACGCGGGCCAATCACTGCGCAGCATCCGCGGCACCCACGGCGATTTCCACGACCTGTGGATCGACCCGCAGGATCCCACGCACCTGGTGGTGGCCAACGACGGCGGCGGCGCCGTCTCCACCGACACGGGCGGCGACTGGACGGACCAGGACTTCCCCACCGCCCAGTTCTACCACGTGGTAACCACGGCCCACGAGCCGCCCCACGTATGCGGGGCGCAGCAGGACAACAGCACTTTCTGCATGCCCATCGGCTGGAACGCCAACCGCCGGGGGGAGGACGTCACGGCGGGCAGCACGGGAGCGGGCTACGGCGCCGGCGGCGGCGAACCCGGCTACATCGCCCCCGACCCCAATGACGTGGACCAGTTCTACAGCGGCACCAACAACGGCGGCTACGTGGACAAGTACAACCGCCGCATCGGCTTCCGCCGCGAGGTGAACCCCTACCCGTGGTTCTATTCGGGCGAGCCGTCCAGCGCCATCCGGGAACGGTGGCAGTGGACCTTCCCCATTCTCTTCAGCCCGGCGGACGACAGCCTGCTCTACGTCTCCTCGCAGCGCCTCTGGGCCAGCCGGGACGGCGGCAACACGTGGACGGCGCTCTCCGGCGACCTGACCCGCCACGACCCCGCCACCATGGGCCACTCCGGCGGCCCCATCACGGGGGACATGAACGGGCCCGAGGTCTACGCCACCATCTTCGCCGTGGGCCCCGGCAAACGGACCACGGACGTCATCTGGACGGGCTCCGATGACGGCCTGGTGCACGTCACCCGGGACGGCGGCGCCAACTGGACGAACGTCACGCCACCGGGGATGCCGGACTTCGGGCGCGTCAGCCAGATCGACGCCTCCGCCTTCGATGACGCCACCGCCTACGTGGCGGTGAAGCGCCCCCTGCTCGATGACCGGGCTCCCTACGTCTTCCGCACCCGCGACTACGGCCGCACGTGGACAAAGATCGTGGACGGCCTGCGGGATGACGACTACGTGCACGTGGTGCGGGAGGATCCCACGCGCCAGGGCCTCCTCTACGCCGGGACACAGCACGGCGTCTACGTCTCCTACGACGACGGAACCCGCTGGCAGGAGCTGTCCCTGAACCTCCCCGACGTACCGGTGGTGGACCTGGTGGTGGAGGCCAACGAGCTGGTCATTGCCACGCACGGGCGGAGCTTCTGGGTGCTGGACAACATCACGCCACTGCGCCAGGCAGCCTCCGGGATGCTGGCCACGGACGTGCACCTCTTCGAGCCGCCAGTGGCGCTCCGCTCCGGTCTACCCGCAAGCTTCACCTGGTGGCTGGGGAGGCGGCCGGAGCGGACTACGCTGGAGGTAATGGACGCCTCCGGCCGGGTCCTCCACACCATGGTGTCCGACACCACGCCGGAGGTGCCCGAGGACCAGGGCGGCGGCTTCGGTGGCCGGGGCCGGTTCGGCGGCGGCGGGTTCATTCCCACAGAGGAGGGCCTGAACACCTTCCAATGGAATCTGCTCACGGAGGGATACAGCACCTTCGATGGCATGATCCTGTGGGGCGCGCGGAGCCGCGGGCCCGCCATCCCGCCCGGACGCTACACCCTGCGCCTGACGGCGGACGACCGCACCGTGACGGCGCCCTTCACCGTGGCGCGTAATCCCCTTATCCCGGGCATCACGGACGTGGACCTCGTCGAGCAGTTCCGCTTCTCCAGTATGGTCCGGGACCGGACGAGCGACGCCAACCGCGCCGTCATAGCCATCCGCCGGGTGAAGACCCAGCTCGAGAACCGCCTGGAGCGCTCCGACGATGCCCGCTTGCGGGAGGCGGGTGCGGGCCTGGTGGAGGCGGCCTCCGCCGTGGAGGCGGACATCTACCAGGTGAAGAACCGCAGCGGCCAGGACCCGCTGAACTTCCCCATCAAGGTGAACAACCGCCTGGCCAACCTCCTCTCCATGGCGGAGCGTGGGGACGGGCGGCCCAACGAGAACATGCTGGAGATCTACGGCATCCTGGACAGGGAGCTGGCCGGCTACGAGGCACGGCTGGACGGGGTCTGGGCCATGGAACTGACTGCGGTGAACGGCCACCTGCGACGCCTCGGGTTGCCGGTGCTCGACCCGGCCTGCACGGAGGCGGAGGGTTGCGGAGTGACGCCGTGAGGCGCACGGCCATGGCCGGACCCGGCGCGGGACCGTCGGTGGTCCTTCCACCCTCCCACATGATCACCGGCCAGGAGCAATCCGACGAGGCAACTTGATCCTGCTGGACGAGCTGTCGAACGACCTGGACGTGGACACGCTCCGCGCCCTGGGGGACGCGCTGCTGGAGTTCGCCGGCTGCGCCGTGGTCATCTCCCACGACCGCTGGTTCCGGGACCGTATTGCCACCCACATCCTGGCCTTCGAGGGAGACAGCCAGGTGCGCTGGTTCGAAGGAAATTATCTGCCGGCCCGCAATGCGCGTGATTCTCCCTCATCCGGATATCCCGCCGGGCCGCGCTGGGCGGCGCCGCTTTCATTGACACGGCGGGAGCCAGCCTCTACCGTTCGATTGTGACCCCTCATTCCAAGTACGTGGTTCTGCGGATATTCGCCGCAGTCATGGTCCTGCAGTTTGCGGCCGTGGGCACGGCCGTTGCCGTGCTGGACGCCGGCGCGCAGCGCGAGGGCACGACGGTCGAGGATCTGCACGACGGCTGCGGCTGTGTGCGGGCCCATGACCACACCATCTGCACCCAGGTAGCCGCAAATCGGATCCTCCACCCCCAGCCGCCACGCCAGGTGGCCGGGATCACGACGAGGGTTCCACCGACCTCTCGCTTTCGCGGCAACCCCGTCCTCCGCCGCGTTCCCGCGGCCCCCCGCTCCAGGGCACCACCCCGGGCCTGAGCGCGCTCCGCGCAATCGCTTCATCCGTTGCAGTAGCGCGGGGTCACGAAGACGCCGCGCGCTCGGCTCTGTCACACCCCCCCCGTGAGGAGTTGGAATTGTCCCTACATGGCTCCGTCCGGGCCGCGCCGCTGGCGCTGCTCGCGACCGTATTCCTGTATGCGCCGCCCCTGGCGGCCCAGGAAACCCCGGACTCAGTCCGGGTCGAGATGGCGCGTCTTCGTGCGCGTCTGGACAGTCTGGAGATCCTGGTCCGCCGGCTCCAAGCCGAGGGTCGTGAGCCGGAGGCACAGGACGCGCTGGCCCGGCTCAGGGAGGCGGCGGCCGCCGCCGCTGGTAGCGCGCGCGCGGACAGCGCTGCCGGCGCTGACGCCGCCGCGCCCGTCTCCGCGAGCCGGCAGCGCTCGCTCCAGGCGCTGAACCCGGAGATCAGCATCAACGCCGACATACTCGGCCATCTGGATCCGGACAATGCCAACGGCAACAATTTCATCCCGCGAGAGTTCGAGTTCAGCTTCCAGTCGGCGCTCGACCCCTATTCGCGGGCCAAGATCTTCCTGGCCCATCACACGCACGGGCCGGAACTCGTTGCCTTCCCGGAGGAGGAGGGGGGGGAGGAGGAGGAAGGCGGGCTCGAGATCGAGGAAGGATATGTGGAGTGGGTCGGGCTTCCGGCCGGCGTCGGTCTGAAGCTGGGCAAGTTCTTCCAGCGCTTCGGAGCGCTCAACCGGTGGCATGAACACGCCCTGCCGTTTCAGAACCGATCGCTGCCGCACCAGGCATTCATCGGAGAGGAGGGCCTGTCCCAGGCCGGCGCCTCCTTGAACTGGATCCTTCCGGTGCACGGGCTCGGCGCCTATGACGCCACGGTGGAGGTGACGCGCAGCTCGAACGAACCGCTTTTCGGTACGAACAACGAACTGAGCTACCTGGGCCATTTGAACGGCTTCTGGGAGCTGGGCGCGGCCAGCGACGTGGATCTGGGGGTGAGCTGGTTGCATGGCCGCTATGAGGATGACGTGGTGGCCATGGACCGCGACCTTGTCGGAGTGGAGGCGGCGTACACCTGGCGGCCGCCGGCCCGGTCCCGGTACCGGGAACTGGTCGTGCGGGGCGGGGCCACCGTGCTGGACGGGCTGGTTCCGGACGAGGCCGCGGCCGCCGACGACCGCGCGGTGGGACTGTGGTCCCTGGCGGAGTTGCGTCTCAACCAGCGTTGGCTGGTCGGGGGTCGCGTGGACCGGGTCGAGAATCCCCTGGACACGAGCGAGTCGGCATGGCTGGCGTCCACCACCCTGACGTGGTGGCAGAGCGAATACGTGCGGCTCCGCCTGGAGTACGATCTCCTGGGCCGGAGCTTCATGGAGGACGACGACGGCCGGCTGTGGTTCCAGGTGACGTTCGCCATGGGGCCCCACAAGCACGAGACTTACTGATCCCTCCCGAAGCAGGAGAAGCGGTTCCATGTTGACCTATCTGGCACTGGCGGCGGCAGTCCTGGGCTCCGGACCGGCTCCGCGCCCCACTCCGATCGCCGCGCCCCTCCGCGTGGTGGCCACCCTGCCCGTCTACGCTGATCTGGCGCGCAAGATCGGCGGGGCGGAGGTGGACGCGATGACCATCGCCAATCCCAACGAGGACGCCCATTTCGTCCGGCCCAAGCCGAGTTTTGCCCTGGAACTCAGGCGCGCGGACCTGTTCATCACCACCGGCCTGGACCTGGAGTTGTGGGCACCCACGCTCCTCGATCGCGCGGGCAACAACGCCGTCATGGAGGGCGGCCGCGGCTACGTCACCGCTTACACGGGCGTCCACCTTCTGGACATCCCCGCCTCGGCGGACCGCGGCCAGGGCGATGTCCACATCTACGGCAACCCCCACCTCACTACGGACCCGCTGCGGACCCTCCAGATCGCACGCAACATCGCCGCGGGTCTGAAGCGCGTGGCGCCGGACCGCGCCGCCGTCTTCGACGCCGGCCTGGACCGTCTCACCCAGCAGATGCACGAGCGGCTCTTCGGCGCGCGCCTGGTGCAGATGCTCGGCGGCTCCACCCTCGAGCAGATGGCACTCAAGGGTACGCTCGTGGGCTTCCTGGAGAACCAGGAATTTGAGGGGCGGAAACTCTCCACCTACCTGGGCGGCTGGCTTGGGACAGGGCGGGCGTTTTGGGGCAGGGAGATCATCTGCTATCACAAGAACTGGGCTTACTTCGAGGAGCGCTTCGGCGTGACCTGCGCGGAGTACGTCGAGGCCAAGCCCGGCATCCCTCCCACCCCCGGACACGTCTCGCACCTCATCGACCGTATGAAGAACGAGGGGCTGAACGTGCTGCTGGCCGCCAGTTACTTCGATCGGAACAAGGTCGAAACGGTGGCCCGGCGTGGCGGCGCCACGGCCGTCATCGTGCCGCTTGCGCCCGGAGCGGGGAGTGCGGAGGACTACTTTGCGCTCGTCGATGCGTGGGTGGGCGGCCTGGCGCGGGCCTTCGCGAACAATTGATCACGACGTCACGGGAGAGCCGACATGCTGGACCTGATGATCCCACCCATCGTTGCGGCGCTCGTGATCCTGTCGGTGCACGCTTATCTGGGACTGCACGTCATAGCCCGTGAAGTGATCTTCGTGGACCTGGCGTTCGCGCAGATCGCCGCCATGGGAACCACGGTGGGGCTGCTCTTCGGGATCGAGGTGGGAAGTCCGCTTTCGCTCCTGGGGGCGTTCGCGTTCACGCTGGTGGGGGCGCTGCTCTTCAGTTTCACGCGGCTGGAGGACTCCCCGGTGCCCCAGGAGGCCATGATTGGCATCACGTACGTGGTGGCCTCCGCGGCCGTGATCCTGATCGCGGGCTACACCGCGGAGGGCGCGGAGCACATCAAGGAGACCCTCACGGGCACGCTCATCTGGGTGAGCTGGCCCACGATCGGCAAGATGGCGGGGGCGTACTTCGCGGTGGCGGTTTTCCACTGGGTCTTCCGGCGCCAGCTCCTGGCCGTCACCTTCGCCCCGGAGCGGGTCCGGCGGCTCCGCCTTTGGGATTTCCTCTTTTACGTGTCCTTCGGTGTGGCCATCAGCTTCTCCGTGGAGGTGGCCGGCGTGCTCATGGTGTTCAGCACCCTGGTCATCCCCGCCGTGGTGGCGTTCCTGTACACCGACCGCCTTGGCACGGCGCTCCTGCTGGCCTGGGTCGCGGGTGCCGTGGCCATTGTGGGGGGGATCGCCGCCTCCTTCGCCTGGGACGTGGCCACTGGCCCCCTCCTGGTATGCGCCTTCGGGGTGCTCCTGGTGGCGGCCTTCGGCGTACGGCCGCTGCTCGGCGTGCGCACAGGACGGAAGGTGCGGGTGGCGCTCCTGGAGGAAGACCCGGCCCCCGCGGAGGAGCCGACGCCGGCATAGGGGCGGGCGCCGGCGAAATGGAAGCGACCGAAAGGAGGAGGGGCGGCATGCGCAAGCTGTTTAGCCTGATAGGAGCGATGGTGGGCGGGTGGTTGGGGTGGTATCTCGGAGCGCCGGTTTCGGTCTTCGCCGCCTTTGTCGTGAGTATGCTCGGGACGGGGGTGGGGCTGTACCTGGGCAATCGGTTGGCGACGCGCTATTCGTAGCGGAGACTTCGGGCACCAGGTTCTCGTGGCCACCCTCGGATCACGCCCTGGAGGCGATCTTCGCGGTTCCCCACCACCTCGGCCGGACGCCCGCCTTTGATCCTGCCGACCCGAACCCCATCCCGGACTTCGACTTCGATCCGACCCCACATGCCGGTGGCGCATGGCCCACCGGCGCAGCCTCGCGCCACGACCGACGGTCCTGTTGCGGCTGTCGCGAGGGCCTCCCTACCTTGGCTGGGAGTCGAAAAGGTGCGTTGACCTTCCTATTCCTAGCTTGAGGCGGTCCCGACCGGGGAGACGTTCCGCTCGCACACGCTGCGGCTTACCGCGGACCAGAACCCCGCCAACATGGGCCTGCTCCTGGCCCTGGGCCACGCCACCGATGTGGATTCGTCGGCCTGGGAGGAGAGCTTCATCCCGATGCAGCTGGCGGAGCGCGTGCGGCACTTGACGGCGCTGGGCTGGTTCGCCACGGAGCCGGAGAGCCCCGGCGCCCGTGCCTGAGCCAGCGGAGCGGAGCCGTCAGCCCCTGATCGAGGTCCGCGACCTCCGCTTCACCTACCACCGCGCGGCGGAACCGGCGGTCCGGGGCCTGGATTTCGACGTCGAGCGGGGCGAGATCTTCGGCTTTCTCGGGCCGAACGGCGCCGGCAAGTCCACCACGCAGAAGATCCTCATCGGTCTGCTGCGCGAATTCGCAGGCCGGGTCACGGTGCTCGGGTCCCCACTCCCCGAGTGGGGCGCCGACTTCTACGAGCACATCGGCGTGGCGTTCGAGTTCCCGAACCACTATCTGAAGCTGACCGGGCTCGAGAACCTGGCTTATTTCCGGGCGCTCTACAGCCAGGGCACGCTCGAGCCGGCGGACCTCCTGCAGCAGGTCGATCTGGCCGGTGACGGGGCCACGCTCGTGTCGCAGTACTCGAAGGGGATGAAGACCAGGCTCAGCGTCGCGCGCGCCCTGCTCAACGATCCGGAGCTGCTGTTCCTCGATGAACCCACCACGGGGCTCGACCCGGTGAGTGCACGCCGGATCAAGCAGCTGATCCGGGAGCAGCGGGACGGCGGGAAGACCGTGTTCCTGACCACGCACGACATGGCAGTGGCCGATGAGCTCTGCGATCGCGTCGCGTTCATTGTCGACGGCGGGATCACCCTCATCGACACGCCCCGCAACCTCAAGCTCGAGTACGGCGATCCCCGGGTCCGCGTCGAGGTTGTCGAAGGCGGGCACACCGAGCGCCGGGAGTTCCCGCTTGTCGGTCTGGGGGAGAACGCCGATTTCCTCGAGGCGGTCCGGCACCCCGGCCTCCAGACCATCCACACGCTCGAGGCCTCGCTCGAGGACATTTTCGTACAGGTCACGGGACGGGCCCTGGCATGAGCCGCCTCGTGGCGACGATCCAGTGCGACGTCCGGCTCCAACTCCGGAACGGGTTCTACTCGGCCGTGGCATTCCTGCTCGCCGTCATGCTGGTGGTATTTTCGCAGCTCCCGCCCTTCGACTGGGCGCCCGTGCTGCCGCCGCTCGTGCTCAGCAACCTGGTCACGGCCACGTTCTTCTTCATGGCCGGGCTGGTGCTGCTGGAGAAGAGGGAAGGAACGCTCGCGGCCCAGGTGGTCACGCCGCTCCGGGTCGGTGACTACCTGGCCTCGAAGATCGTGACACTCACGGCGCTCTCGCTGGCCGAGCACCTGGTCATCGCGCTCATCACGACAGGTACGTCGTTCCGCCCGCTGCCGCTGGTCATGGGCGTCGTGCTCGCATCCGCCCTGTACTGCCTGACCGGCTTTGCGGCTGTGGTGCGCTACGACTCGATCAACGAGATGATGTTCCCGACCATCGTCTGGGTGACGCTCTTCGCGCTGCCGATCCTCCACTACGCCGGTCTCTGGCACTCACCGTTCATGTACCTCCACCCGTTCCAGGCGCCACTCGTGATCCTGAAAGGCGCCGTGGCTCCGCTCCGGGCGTGGGAGTGGCTCTACGGCTTCGGGTACTCCGCCCTCTGGATCGGAGCCGCCTGGGCGTGGTGCCAGTATGCGTTCCAGCGGTTCGTGGTGGCGGCGGCCGGAGCGCGGTGAGATGAACGCCACCCGCGTGCTCCGGGCCCTGGGCCCCATCGACGCCGCGAACATCCGGCGGGATCCGCTCCTGCGTTGGATGTTCGCGATGCCGCTCCTGTTCGCGTTGCTGTTCCGCTGGGTCGCGGCGGTTGCACGGGACTGGCTGGCCGGCTTCGGCGTGGACCTGGCCGCGTATGCGCCGCTGATCTCGAGCGGCATCGTCCTGATCGCGCCCATGCTGTACGGCGTCGTGATCGGCTTCCTGCTGCTGGACGAGAAGGACGACCAGACGCTCACGGCCTTGCGGGTCACACCGCTAACGGGGCGTGGCTACATCACCTACCGGATCGCGATCCCCATGGCGTTGAGCGTTCTGATGACGCCCGTGGCGCTGGCGTTGGGCGGGTTCTCGGACCTGGGCGTGGGCGCGCAGCTTCTCGCGGGCGTCGCGGCGGCGCCGCTGGCTCCGGCCTTTGCGCTGATGATGGCCGCGTTCGCGCGGAACAAGGTGCAGGGATTCGCACTGATGAAGGCGTCCGGCATCATCAACTGGCCGCCGCTCATTGCCTGGTTCGTGGATTCGAACTGGCAGCTCGCGCTGGGCATCTGCCCGACGTACTGGCCGGTCAGGTTCTACTGGGCGCTCGAAGCGGGCGCTGCCGGGGCCTGGATCTGGTTCGTGGTCGGAACCCTGTACCTGGCCGTCGTGATCCTGCTGCTGCTCAGGCGTTTCGAACGGGTGGTGGACCGGTAGCTCAGTAGCTCACATCCCGGGTGACGGTCCCTCCGGCAGTTCGACGCGGTACTCCTGGACGTGGACACGCTCCGCGCCCTGGAGGACGCGCTGCTGGAATTTGCCGGCTGTACCGTGGTCATCTCATACGACCGCTGGTTCCTGGACCGCATTGCCACCCACATCCTGGCCCTCGAGGGGGACAGCCAGGTGCGCTGGTTCGAGGGCAACTACCAGGAGTACGAGGAGGACCGGC
>JBBDRO010000077.1:0-23448 GCA_040905425.1 Gemmatimonadota bacterium
TCGTTCACGCGCAGCAACTCGTGCTCGAGCGCGCCGGACAGCTCCGTCCCCGGCGCCGGAGGCAGCCGGTCCGCGGCCGCGGCCGCGACCACCGCCCGGCACAGGGTGGCCACCGTCACGGCGTCCTCCAGACCGGGGCACGCATCCATCACGCGGATCTCCACCGTGGGATAGACCGGGTGCACGCGCATGGACCAGTAGAGCGTGTGCTTGTCCCGCACCACACCGCCCTCCACCAGCATGTCGGTGAGCCGCCAGAACTCGGCGGCGTTCGCAAAGCGCGGCGGCACGCCGGCGTTGGGCCAGCGGCGGGACAGCAACGTGCGGAAGGAGTCGAAGCCGGTGTCCTCACCCTCGAAGTAGGGTGAGCTGGCGGAGAGCGCCAGCAGATGGGGCAGCCAGGGTCGCACGGCGTTCTGCACCACCACCCGGTCCACCTCCTCGGGCAGCGCCACGTGCACGTGCATGCCGAAGGTGTGCACATCCCGCGCAATGCGCCCGAAGGCGCGCTCCAGCTCCTGGTAGCGGACGTCCTGGGTGCGCCGGTGGCCCTCCCAACGGCTGAACGGATGCAGGCCGGCCGGCACGATGCGCAGCCCCTCCGCCGCGGCGCCCGTGGCCACCTGGAAGCGCAGCCGCGCCAGATCGGTGCGCAACTCCCCAGCACTCTTGCATGGACGGGTGCCCACCTCCAGCATGGTTTCCTGGAACTCCGCGGTGAACTCACCGCTCCAGTCCACCCGCCGCACCTCGGCCGCGCGACTGGCCAGCGCCCCGCTCGCCGGATCCACGAGCTGGTACTCCTCCTCCACACCGTACGTGTAGTCGGCGGCGGTTCCGGCAACGGGCAAAATGGCGGTCCTCACGGGCAGAAGTGGCAGAATCGGACGGGAATCATAGGCCCGAGTGTGGCCGCCGACAAATGCACGAACCGTGCGCGCCGGGGGCGCTCGCGTCGCGGGCGGGCTCCGGCTACAGGGCACTTCCCTCCGGGCCCGCGCGGCGCTATCTTTCCTGCCGAGGAAGCATGGAGTCCGGCGCCGCCCCCCTGGGGGCCGACCGGCGCGGCTGCCACCGCCTACCTCCCCGGGGCTACCGGGACATCGCCACCAACCGCGTCATCCTCCGGGAGGCGCGTTTTTTCATAGGTGTCATGGACGCACTGCGCATCGGCTTCGCCTTCAATCAGAAGCCACAGCTTTCCGCGGAAGCGGACGAGGACCCTCCCAGTAGCGCGGGGCCGAGCCACAGCGCTCTGCCCCACGCCGACGCGCCCGGCGCCGACCCGCCGCTCGACGACGTTTACGCCGAGTGGGATGACCCCGCCACCATCGCCGCGGTGGAAGCCGCGCTCCAGACCCGCGGGCAGGTGATCCGCCTGGAAGCGCGTGACACCTTTCCGGCCGCGCTCGCGGCCGCCCGACCCGACATTGTCTTCAACATCGCCGAAGGGCTGCGCGGAGTGAATCGCGAGGCACACGTGCCGGCGATCTGTGAATTCTACGGCATCCCCCACACGGCCAGCGACGCGCTCACCCTGGGGCTGGCGCTCGACAAGCGGCGGGCCAAGGAGATCTTCCTGGCGCGCGGCATCCCCACGGCGTCCTGGGCCGTGCTCGAGCACGGCGCCGAGGCCTTCGACGCGCTGGCCGGCGATGACGGCCCGTGGATCGTCAAGCCGCTGCTGGAGGGCTCCAGCAAGGGCATTCCCGAGTCCGCCTTCTGCACCGGGGTGGCCGCCGTGGCGCGGCGCGTGGACGCCGTGGCCGAGGCGTATGCCCAGGCGGCGCTGGTGGAGGCCTTCCTGCCGGGCCGCGAGTTCACCGCGGCGGTGCTGGGCAACGGCGAAGGTGCCCGCGTGCTGCCGCTGGTGGAGATCCGCTTCGACGCGCTACCGGCCGGCGCCCTGCCCCTCTACGGCTACGAGGCCAAGTGGGTGTGGGACACCACCGAGGTGCCCTTGCCGATCTTTGCCTGCCCGGCGGAGCTGGAGCCGGCGCTGGCGGACGCACTCACGCACACCGCCCTACAGGCGTACCACGCGCTCGGCTGCCGCGACTGGGCGCGCGTGGACCTGCGCCTGGACGCCCTGGGCACGCCCAACGTGATCGAGGTGAACCCGCTGCCGGGCATCCTCCCCGACCCGCGCCAGAACTCCTGCTTCCCCAAGGCCGCGCGCGCCGCGGGCATGAGCTATGACGCGCTCATCGTGAGCGTGCTGGACGCCGCCCTGGCGCGCTACGGGATGGCCTCGTGAGCCTGCGCGTGGCGCTGCTGCACGACCCCGCCGCCGAGCGGCCCGGCGCACCGCCCGATGCGTGCGGCGTGGCCGAGGCGCTCGCCGCGGTGGCGAAGGCGCTCCAGGAGGCGGGCCACACGCCGTGCCTGGTGCCCGCGTGCGGCACGCTCGACCACTGGCTGGCCGCACTGGGCGCGCTGGCACCCGACGTGGTCTTCAACCTGTGCGAGGGCACGGGCGGGGACGAGCTCGACGAAGTGCGCGTGGCCGCCGCCGTGGCCGACCTGGGCCTGCCGCACACCGGCAGCCCGGCAGCCACGCTGGCGCTGGCGCGCCACAAGGGGAGCACCAACGCGCTCCTGGCCGCGGCGGGCGTGCCGGTGGCGGACTGGACGCTGGTGGAGGACGCCGCGCTCCCGGCCTGGGACGCCTGGCCCGCGATCGTGAAGCCGGCCGCCGAAGACGCCTCGGTGGGCATAGGGGCCGGCTCGGTGGTGGAGGACCGCGCCGGACTGCAGCGTGCGCTCGCGGCCGCGCCGCGCCCCGCCCTGGTGCAACGCTACCTGCCCGGCCGCGAGTTCAACGTGGCCTTCGTGGGCACCACGGTGCTCCCGGTGGCCGAGATATGCTTCGACGCCTGGCGCACGGACGCCTTCCCGCGCGTGACCTACGCGGCCAAGTGGGCGGCGGGCTCCGCCGACGACCTGGGCACCCGCCCCGTCTGTCCCGCGCCGCTGGACGCCGCCGCGACGGCGCGCCTCCAGGCGCTGGCCCGGGAGGCGTGGGCGGTGGTGGGTGGCACGGGTTACGGCCGCGTGGACCTGCGCATGGACGCCGCCGGCACGCCGCACGTGCTCGAGGTGAATCCCAACGCCGACCTGGCGCCCGACGCGGGGCTGGCCCGCATGGCCGCCGCGGCGGGCTGGAGCTACACGGAGCTGGTCGAGCGGATCCTGGCGGCAGCGTTGGCGCCGGATCCGGGCCGCGGCGCGGCTCATAGCACCATGGGCGCCCCGGCCGGCCTGGCCATGGTGGCGTCATGACCAACGCCGTACCCGCCATGGCCGTCCGCCTGGGCGCCCTGCGCCCCACGCATCGCGCCGCCATCGCCGCGCTGCTCACCGATACGGGCTTCTTCCGTACCGAAGAAGTGGCGGTAGCGTTGGAAGTCCTGGATGTGTATCTGCAGCACCCCGATCTGGATTACGCCGCCGTGGGCGCCTTCACCCCCGGCGGGGATCCGGTCGGTTACGCGGTATGGGGCCCCACGCCCTGCACCGCGGGCACGTTCGATCTCTACTGGATCGCCGTGTCCCGCGCCGTGCAGGGCGCCGGGGTCGGTTCCCTACTACTCACGGAGGTGGAACGAAGGTTGGCTCGCACGGATGCCCGACTCGTGGTCGTGGAAACCTCTTCCCAACCGCTCTATGAACCCACGCGCGCGTTCTACGTGCGGCGCGGTTACGAGGAGGTGGCACGAGTACCGCACTTTTACGCCGATGGCGATGATCGGGTGATCTTCGCCAAGCGCATCCGACCTTACAGCCTGGCCGCCGCGCCGGGCGCTGAAGCGAGCCTATTATCATGAGCGCAAACTGGCAGGAGGCCCTGCGGGGCAGCCTCACCACCGTGGACGAACTGGTCGAGCGCTTCGGCGCAGACAACGTGGACCGCGTGGCCGTCGAGCAGGCCATCGAACGCTTCAACCTGCGCATCACGCCGGCGGCGCTGGCGCAGATCAAGGAAGTGGGGGACCCCTTCTGGAACCAGTACGTCCCCATGCCGGCGGAGCTGGAGGTCCACGACGGCATCGTGGACTCGCTGGACGAGGACGCCGACTCGCCGGTGCCTAACCTGACGCACCGCTACCCGGACCGGGTGCTGTTCCTGGTCTCCCCCGTGTGCGCCACGTACTGCCGCTTCTGCACGCGGCGGCGCAAGGTGGGGGACCCGGAGAAGATCCCGCTGAACCAGTTCGATTCGGCGTTCGCCTATCTGCGCGAGCACACCGAGGTGCGGGACGTCATCCTCTCGGGCGGCGACCCGTTCATGCTCTCCGACCGGCGCATCGAGTTCTTTCTCTCCACGCTGCGGCAGATCCCGCACATCGAGATCATCCGCATCCACACGCGCATGCCCAGCCACCTGCCCGAGCGCATCACGCCCGAGCTGTGTGACATCGTGCGCCGCCACCACCCCGTGTACATCAACGTGCACTTCAACCACCCGGACGAGCTGACGCCCGCGGCCGAACGCGCGCTGGCGCTGCTGGCCGACAGCGGCGCGCCGCTCGGCTCCCAGACCGTGCTGCTGAAGGACGTCAATGATGATCCGCTGATCATGAAGAGTCTCATGCAGAAGCTGCTGAAGGCGCGCGTGAAGCCCTACTACATCTACCAGGCGGACGTGGTGGCGGGCGGCGAGCACTTCCGCACGCAGATGGAGAAGGGGCTGGAAATCATCCGGGCGCTGCGCGGCTGGACGAGCGGACTCGGGGTGCCGCACTACGTCATCGACGCCCCGGGCGGAGGCGGCAAGATCCCCATCCTCCCCGAGTACGTGGAGAAGGTGAGCGCCACCGAGGTGGTGCTCCGCAACTATGCGGGTGAGGTCTTCCGCTACCCACTGCCGGCCGCTCCGGCGGGTCAGCCGTCCATTGCCGCTTGCGGGGACGGCGCCGCCATCATCCCCATCACGCGCCGCAAGCGGAGCAAGCCGGCCGCGGAGGGTGCCAAGGCCACTCCGGCGCCGAGGCGCGCACGGCCGGCCAGGCAAGCCGCCCGTGAGAGCGGGCCGGGGATCACGCTGCTGGACGTCTGAACCCGTCCGTTCCTGAGCGACGAGGCCCGGCGTGCACCGCGCGCGCCGGGCCTTCCACCACGCCGCACATTCTGTACATTCAGGGGTGATGCAGACATCCCTGATCGACCGCGTCGTGGTGCTCTGGCTCGGCACCGTCCTGGTGGCCGGTTGCGGACCTTCCGGTCCGCCCACGTACAGCCGGGACGTGGCGGGCCTGCTGCATGAGAACTGCAGCAGTTGCCACCGCCCGGAGGGCGTGGCGCCGTTTCCGCTACTGACGTACGAAGACGCGGCCGCGCACGCCGACCTGATCGCCGCCACCGTGGCCTCGGGCCGCATGCCGCCCTGGCTACCGTCGGTCGAAACGCCGCCGCTCGAGGGAGAGCGGCGACTCTCCGGTGAGGAGATCGAGATGCTCGGCGCGTGGGCGGCGGCGGGCGCCCCGCGGGGTGACGCGGCGAGCGAGCCGGCGCCGCCCGTCTGGCCGGACGGCTGGCTGCTCGGCGAGCCGGACATGGTGCTCGAGATGCGTGACACCTTCCACGTCCCGTCCGGCGGTCACGATCACTTCCGCAACTTCGTGCTGCCCGTCCCGCTGGAGGAAGGCCGTTGGGTGCGCGGTGTGGAACTGCGGCCGAACAATTACGGTCCCCTGCACCATGGCGTGATTCGCGTGGATCCCACCCCGGCATCGCGCATGGCCGCCGCCGCCGACTCCGTGCCCGGCTTTGCCGAGATGTTCTCCCTGTCGGAGTCCCAGGCGGCGGGCGAGTTTTTTCTGGGGTGGACGCCAGGGTTGATGCCGAGCCTCTTCCCCGAGGGCATGGCCTGGCGCCTGGAGCCGTCCACGGACATCGTGGTTCAGCTCCACCTCATGCCCACGGGCCAGCCCGAGGACGTGTCCCTCCAGATCGGTCTCCACTTTGCCGACGAGCCGCCCACCGTGCGGCCCGTGCTGCTCCGGCTCGGGGGCACTACGCTCGACATCCCGCCCGGGGATTCCGCCTACCTGGTGGAGGACCGCATCACCATTCCCGCGGACGTACAGGCGCTGGCGGCCTACCCGCACGCGCATTTCCTGGCCCACACCATGGAGGTGTGGGGGGAGACGCCCGACGGCGAGCGCATCACGCTCATGGACATCCCCGACTGGGACTTCAACTGGCAGGACTCCTACCGTTACAAGGACCCGGTTGCGCTGCCCGAGGGCACCGTGGTGCACCTCCGCTATGTCTATGACAATTCCGCCGCCAACCCGCAGAATCCGCACGATCCGCCCCAGCGCGTGGTCTACGGTCCGGAATCCAGGGACGAGATGGCGGAGTTCTACCTGCAGCTCGTGCCTGAGAACCCCGCCCGGCTGGACGTATTGAGGGCCACCTTCGCCAGCAAGTACGCCCGGGAGATGATGCGCGGCTGGCGCCACCTCATCGAGCTGGATCCGGATGATGCCTGGGCGCATCTCGGACTGGGCATCGTGGCCCACGAGCAGGGTGATCTGGACACGGCGGAGGAGCACTTCCGGAGGGCCATACAGGCGCAGCCCGACTACCCGCGCGCACACCACCGTATGGCGCTGGTTCATGAGGCGCGGGGCAATACGGCAGCCGCCATGGCCGCCTACCGGAGGGCCATCGCGGGGCCCGTGGAGAACCTGCCGGCCCTGAACGACTTCGGCATTCTGCTGGCGGTCTCCGGTGATCCGGCCGCGGCGGCGCCCATCCTGGAGCGGGTCATTGCCGTCAACCCCGCGCATGTAGAAGCGCGCAACAATCTGGGTGGCGTCCTGCTCGAACTGGGCCGGGTCGAGGAGGCGCTGACCCACCTGGAGCGCGCGGTGGCGTTGAACCCGCGCCTGGCCGGAGCGCGCTTTCACCAGGCGTACGCGTTGATCAGACTGGGCCGCGCGGAGGAGGGGGTGCAGGCGCTGAACCAGGGCCTGGCCGTGGACGGCGGCAACGTGCAGGCCGCACTCACCGTGGCCTGGATGCTGGCCACCCATCCCGACCCGGCGGTGCGCCGCCCGCCGCTGGCCGCCGAACTGGCCGAGCAGATCCGTGGCCTCACCGGGCCGCACCCGATCGCGTCGGACGTCATGGCGGCGGCCCTGGCCGCCAACGCCCGCTACACGGAGGCGGTGCAGCTGGCGCAGGAAGCCATAGGCGAGGCCCGGCGCAGGGGGCAGTCGGCCCTCCTTCCCGGGCTCGAAGCGCGTGCCGACCTGTACCGGGCCAGGCAGCCGTTCATCGATGATGCAGCGGGGGCGCCGACGCTGCCCGCCACGCGGATCCTCGGCTCCACGCCGTAGCCGGCTCCCACCTCTCAGGGGTTGCCGGTCTCCGCTCCCGCGTGCAGGCGGATGGTAGCCGGCAGCGGCACGCCCTCCAGAGCCACCCCCGCCGGGGCCAGCATCACGCGGACTGCCGGGCGCGCCTCCACTTCGAAGCGCGCCACGACGCCCACACGATCGGCCCGCGCCGCCGCGAGCCGCTCGGCCGCCGCCGCGAAGCGGTCGGCCGCGGCCACATCGTCCCAGACGGAGAGCCACAGCAGCGCCGTGGACCCACCTGCATCCTCCAGGAGCAGCACCCGGTCCCCATCCCAGCCCACCGCTCCGCCCTCCGTACCGCTCTCCTCCAGGACGAGCATGGTCTCGAACTGGCCCAGGGTCCCCTCATAACGCACGCGCCAGGAACCCCCTGGCATGGTCACCCCCAGTTCCGTGGGCGTGTCCCGTACCGCGGTGAACGCCTCGGCGGGATGCAGCACCTGCTCGGTGGACACAGGCAGATCGCCGCCGAGCGGCGCCGGCCACGCACCCTCAACCGCCGCGGCTTGCCAGAGGTGCCGCACGAAGGACGCGCCCTGCAGATAGGGAAAGAGAAGGGTGCGCTGGATGAACGGCGGCGCGCCGGCAAAGACCGGGAAGGCGGCATTCTGTGCCGCCAGGGCGCCGGCCAGTTCGGTGGCCGGGTCGGGCAGGCGAGCCGCATCCAGCGCGCGGCCCGTCAGGCGCTCCGCCGAGAGCGCCAGCATGACCATCGTGGCGTGGCCTTCGAGCGCCGCCTGGGCGGCCGTTTGCCGATCATTGCCGCGGTCACGGTGAATGAGTGAGTCGAGCGGGGCGTGCTGGTCCTGCAGCGCGTGCACCAACTCGTGGGCCAGGATGCCGTCCAGTTGCTCCGCGGCCATCCCCTGGACCAGGAAGAGCGTGTCCACCTGCGGGTCATAGTAGCCGGCCACTTGCTCGGTGTAGAGGTCGAGCAGCAGCCGCCGCAGGTCCAGCGTGTCAGGGAGGACGCCGAGAAGGGCGTACAGGTCCCGGAGCGAACCCGCACGCTCCGGAGGCATCTCCTCCTCCAGGCGGTCGGCCACGAAACGCCGGAGATCCGCGCGGCTGCGACGCGCCAGCCGGAGCGGCCCGCGCGCCGGTAGTCCCGCCAGCACCTCCAGGCGCGGCACGAGCGAGTCGGCCAGCGCCACCGCGGGATCCGCGGGATCGGCCGCCTCCACGCGCCCCGCGCCCGAGGGGGGCGCGCCGCCGGGGTACCCGGATTCCTCAGCGTCCCCTCCGCAGCCGGCATGCGCCAGCGGCAGCACGAGCAGGACCAGGAGCGCCGCCGTCCGAATGGATAGTGTCCGGACCACCGCCGTCCCGCGGGAGCGTCCCGATCGCGGGTAACCTACCGCACCGCGCGCGCGGCGCCTCATCCGGTGTCCAGCTGAAAGAGGGCGGTGCCTGGAAAGATCGGCTGCAGCGCCTCGAAACGTCCCGCGCTCAACACGTCCGCCAGCCGCTCGCCGGTAACGGGATGCATGAGGTCCGGCTGCAGCTCGACCAGGGGCCGCAGCACGAACGCGCGCTCCAGCATGCGCGGGTGCGGGACCGTCAGCCCATCCTGGATGATCCGGTCGTCGTAGAGCAGCAGGTCAATATCCATGAGGCGGGGGCCGTTGCGGAAGGTGGGCTCGCGCCCCACACAGCGTTCCACCCGCTTCAACGCCGCCAGCAAGGGCTGCGGGGGCACATCCGTGCTCAGACGAGCGGCCATGTTCCAGAAGACCGGCTGATCGGCAAAGCCCACGGGTTCACTCTCGTACACCCAGGAGAGCGCCGCCACGTCACCGAGGCGCCCGGTCATACCCAGGGCCAGCCGCAGGTTGGCGCGCCGATCTCCCAGATTGGTACCCAACCCCAGCCAGGCCGTCGGCACCCCCTCAGACCCGGCCGTAGCGGTCCTGGAGGCGTACCACGTCATCCAGTTCGGGCGTGGAGGCCTCGAGCACGTCCACGTCCGTAACCGCCTCGAGCCGGTGCACGGTTCCCGCCGGAAGGTGCAGACTCTGGCCCTCGCGGAGCTCCACTTCCTCGAGCGCCGCCACGGAGGCCCCGGTCCAGATGCGGAGACGCCCGCGGAGCAGATGCAGCGTCTCGTCCTTGCGCTCGTGGTACTGAACGGACAGCGCGTGACCGGCGCGCACGTGCAGGATCTTGCCCACGTAGCGGTCCGTGTGCGCCCAGATGAGCTCGTGCCCCCAGGGCTTGTCAATGCGCCGGCTCACCACCGCCGCACTCAGGTGCAGCAGGGCGGCGGGTCGAAGACCCGGATGCCCACGTCCAGGCGCGTGCGCAGATCCTGGGCCAGTTCGGCAGCCCACTCCCGGAAGGTGTCCGTGACCAGGGTCTGGTCCCAGCTGTCGCTGCCGAGCATCTGCACGCGGTTCTCCACCGTGACCCGCACCGCCAGCACCGGTCCCAACGTGGACGCGGTGGTGCGTTCCCGGGCGCGGATCAGCAACCGCACCTGCGCATTGGAGACGCCCAGCTCCTGTTCATCCGGGAACGGCGCCCGGGCGCGCCATTGCGTCTCCCAGAACAGCGGCGGCGCCTCGCTGCGCTGCTGGATCTGAAACTGGTACTTCTGCATGGTGATCCGTACCTGCTCCACCACGTCACTCTGGGAGCCCACACCCACGTCCCGTTCGAACGCGGCCGACCTGCTACCCGTGGCGGCCGAGCACCCCCCCACGATCAGCAGCGCGGCCAGCAACGGCAGGCGCTCCATGGTGAACGGCCTCATGAACTATCCTCCTGCGGAAGGAATTGAAGCGAAAAGGAACGGGGACGGCCACCCGAAGGTGGCCGCCCCCTGTTACCCCTGTCCGTCGTCACCGGTCCCCGCCCGGGCGGACCGGCCTCTCCGCATCAGCGGATCGGCGGGGGTGCGGCATCCGTGCCGCCCACACCACCGAAGGTGTAGACATCGATCTGCAGCGAGCCCAGCTCACGACCGGGCACCGGCAGGTGCAGGAAGACGCCCTCCTGGAGCCGGCCGAAGCCGCGCGAGTCCAGGTAGCCGCGGTTCGACTCGTGCGCCGCCAGCTCGTTCATCCGCTCCCACATGAGCGCGTCGTACAGGTCGCCACACTGCTGGGCGCCGGTCGTGGGCTTCTGCGGCACGCACGAACTGGTGTCATTCCCGATGCCAGCCGCCGTGGCGGGCGGCAACCCGCCAATGCCCACGCGACTGATGTTGATCAGGTCGGCCGCGCCTGCCAGGTCACCCAGGAAGTAGAGCGCCTCGGCACGGAACAGGTTGGCTTCCACCATGGGGAGGTGATCATGGTCGATGAAGCCGTAGCTGTTGTACTCCGACTCGAACTGGTAGAAGGTGCGGTGGTAAAGGCCGCGCTCCGGCGAGAAGACGTTGCTGGCGTCGTATTCCCAGTACACGCCGCGATCGAGATGCTCGTTACCCTGCGGGTAGCGCAGATCCGGCGTCACCATGTCCCAGCGATCGCGCTCCGACCACGGCAGGGACAGCCAGTTGTTGTAGCCGCCCGAAACGTCCGCCGGCCCCACCATGCGGGCGTCCCCGTACGAAACGAACGTGCCCTCGCCGATCAGGTACCGGACGTTCTGCAGGTACCAGAGGCTCGAGTTGGTGTAGATCCAGTACGTATCCTCGATACCGTTGTCCAGCCGGCGGATGACCTCGTTCCAGTCCAGGTTCTCCCGCTCCTCCGGGGTGCGGGCACCGTAGACCATGGTCTTGGCCGCGTAGTGGTTGGCGAAGCGGGCAATGTCCGCCGCCGTGAGCTCCGTGCCGTCCCGCATCGGTCCGAACCAGGGCGAGGGGATGGTCACGTCCGGATGCGCCTCGGCGTAGGCAATGGTCTCATCGAACATGTCGATCGCGTGGGCCAATACCTCGGGATAGGGCGCCATCTCCCGCTCGTCGACCGGCGTGTTCAGGTCGGCAGGCGTCTGGATGAAGGCCTGGTCAAAGAGCTGGCCCAGGTACATGTGCCCCGTCGCCATGTTGAAGAGGGACCAGAGCACCGCGCGCTCCGAGAAATCCTCCTCGTCCTCGCCCACGATCAGCTCCAGGCCACCGTCGATGGCGGCAATGGCGTCCACGCCGTTGGAGATGGCCTCGTAGGCGTACTCCCAGGGGAAGCGCGCCACACCCGAGATCGTCGACACCGGGTCATTGTTGAAGGTCGGGCGCGGCTCGGAGGTGATCTCCAGCTGACCTGCGTTGGCGAAGGTGCCGCTGAACTCGTCCGCCACGTTGGGCATGACCCACAGATGCGAAGTGGATCGGTGGATGAGGGTGTAGAGCGAGGCGTAGGTGCTCCCCACCAGCGCGTACACCGCCTCCGGATCGGCCTGCGCGCGATCCCGATCGGGTGCGTTCGTATTGACCACGTCCAGGTCCTGGCACGCCGCCGTCATGGCCGCGAGCAGGAGCACTGCCGTGCTCGTCCATCGGAACGATCTCATGTCATTCTCCTATCAGCGCGGCCGGGGCCGCGGAAAGTTCGGTAACGAAAGAAGCGGGGTGGCGCCGGCCCGGCCCCTGTGCCAGGGACCAGACCGCACGCCTCCAGCCGATCAGAACGTGATCTCCACGGTCCCCGTGAAGGTGCGCGTGTTCGGCCACGAGAAATCGTCGAACCGGTTCGTGACGTTGCCCACCTCGGGATCGAATCCGCTGTACCCCGTCAGCGTGAGCAGATTACGACCCACGATGCCCAGCCCGATGCTGCTCGCGAAGCGGCCGATGCCGATGGCATCGAGCTGCCCGCTGTTCAGACGGTAGAGCGCCGACAGAGAACGCAGCTTCACGAATGTGCCGTCCTCCGCGAAGTGGTTCGTGGCGTCGGCCCGGTTGTAGATGTTCTGGTAATACGGATCCGGCTTCTTCAGCTCGGTCGGCTTGCCGGACTGATCCAGGTCCACGTCACGCTCGTGCTGGTAGAGGCGCTGCTTGGTGTAGTTGTACACCTTGCCGCCAACCTGCGAGTGCACCTGGGCGTGCAGGTTCAGCCCGCCCCACGTGACGTTGTTCAGCCAGCCCAGCTGGAAGTCAGGCAGGAAGCTGCCGAGCTTCTGCTTCAGCGGAGCACCCGCGTCATCCAGCTCCACGATGGGGAGGCCCCAGTCGTACTCGTGGTCACCGATCGCGACCTTGGTGCCCCACAGGTCCTTTTCCACACCGTCGGTGTAGTCATTGCCTGCACCGACAGGGACCAGGTAGCCGTCATCGTTGATCTGGAAGTTGCCCGCCACATCGCTGCCGTGACGCGCCACGATCATCGACTCGTTCAGCGACGTGAGGTGGCGGAAACCCCAGAAGTCGGAGGTGCTGCTGCCCTCGCAGAAGTTGAGCTGCCCGGCCTCGCCGGTAGCGTAGCAGGCCCGGTTCCACTCGTCGATCCTGCTCCAGAGCTTGTCACCCACCACGGTGGTGGTCCAGCTCAGGCCGGGACGGTTCACGAGCGACGCCTGGACGGTGGCCTCGAGGGTCTCACCGCTGAACACGCCGGTGTTGAAGTAGCGCGTGCTGTAGCCCGTGTACGCCGGCGTGGGCAGACCAATGATCTGGCCCGTGGTCTCCTGCATGGCGTAGGTCAACTCCACGGAGTACTTGTCCAGGATGACCATGTCCGTACCGAACTCAATCTCCGTGGTGTGCTCCGGGGCCAGGCGCCGGTTGCCCAGCGTGTTCTTGGCCACCGAGCAGGACTCGTCATTGCAACTCACCGACCAGGTCTCGTACTGCGCGGAAAAGCCGGGTCGTCCGCCCGCCGTGCCGATGGCGGCGCGGGGCTTGAACTCACTCAGCGCCTCGAAGGGCCACCAGGCCTCCTCGGACATGCGCCAGGCACCGGCCGCGCGGTAGTACGTCTGCCAGCGCTCCTCGGGGCCGAACAGCGAGCTGCCGTCGCGGCGTACCAGGAAGTCACCGATGTACTTACCGGCGTAGTCCGCGCCCGTGTTCAGCGAGAAGCCGTTGGCGCGGATCTCGATGAGTGAGGAGCTGACGCTCTGGTTCATGGCCACGCTCAGGTCCTCGATCCCGGGAATGCCGAGATTGGAGCCGGAGGCGCTGAAGCGATCCCGCTTCTCCCGCTCGAAGAGGCCACGCGCCGTGTTGCGCAGCGTGAGGTCCCCGAGCTGCCAGATGCCGTTCACGCTGAGATAGCCGTTGTAGTTGTCCGTGAGCTGTGCGTCACGGGCCAGGCTCCCGGAGGACGGGTTGGGATCGTCATTGTCGATCGACTGCGGGATACCCTTGGCCGTGTACCGGTAGTCGAAGATCTCGGAGCGGTCGTAGCTGGCGTTGCCCGACATGCTCAGCCACGAGAAGGGGTTGTAGCGCGCGTCACCACTGATCAGCGTACGCGTGCGCCGGTCCTCGGACTCGCGCGTCTGCGCGTTCCAGAACGGGTGCTCCGAGTTGTACGTGGAGTCCGGCTGCTGCGGGAAGAGCCCCGTCGCCGGATCGCGCACGTTCAGATTGATGTCCACCGGCCACATGTACATGTTCCAGAAGGACGTCCCCGACAGGTCATTCTGGACGGAGCGCGAGTAGTTGGTGCTGACGGCAAAGCTGAAGTCATCCGCCAGGCGGTGATCCAGGTTCAGCCGGCCGGAGTTGCGCACGAAGCCCGACGGCGCCGCCAGCGAGCCTTCCTCGTCCAGCCGGTTGACGGACGCCAGGAAGTTGCTGCTCGCGGCGTTGTGGCTGAGGTTCAACGCGCCGTTCATGTACGCGCCCGGCTGATAGAGCCCGGACAGATTGTCATAGATCTGCTTGTACGGATTGTCGTAGAACAGATCGAAGTCCGGCACGCGCTCCTCGCGCGGCACCACGTTGCCGTCGTAGTCGGTGAAGTCACCGTTCTCGTTGACCACCCAGCGGTGATGCTTGTTGTATTCGAACTTCGGCGAGGTGCTACGACCGATCTCCGCCCGGCCCGAAATGCGCGTCTGGTCAAGGGCCAGCCCCTGGCCGCGCGAGGTGGTGATGTTGATCACGCCGGCCGCGGCGCGCGAGCCGTAGAGCGATGCGGCTGCCGCGCCCTTCACGATCTCCACGTCCTGGATGTCGAGCGACTCCAGGTCCACCGTGGAACCACCGTATTCCATGGTGCTGGACATGATCACGCCGTCCACGATGATCATCGGGGCCTGCTCGTTCTCGATGCTCGTGGGCGTGCGCAGCATGATGCTGGCCTCGTTGCCCGGCTGACCCGTGCCCTGGATCATGTTCACACCGGCCACCTTACCCTGCAGCGAGTTCAGGGCGCTGGTGGCGGGCACGGCCTTCAGATCCTGCTCACTGATGCGGCCGACGGAGAAGGGAATCTTCACGCCCTCGATGGGGTCGGAGACGCCCGTCACCACGACGTTGTCGATGGAGAGGACCGACTGGCCGAGCTCGAAGTTGACCTCCACCGTTCCGCCGGCGGGGACGACCACGTCACGCTGCGTCTCGGACGTGTACCCGATGAGCTGGGTCTGCACCCGATACGTGCCCGCGGGCACGTTCTGGATGAGGAATCGACCGTTCTCTCCGGTCGGGAATCCCAGCTGGGTGCCGGGCAGGAAGACCTGGACGCCCTGCAGGGGCTGTCCGGTTTCACTGTCCGTTACCGCGCCGGTAATGGTTCCTGTTTCCTGGGCTGTCAGCGGTGCGGGTGCTGACAACGCAAGACCGAGCGCTGCTGCGAGCAGCGCGAGTACGCCTCGTGATCTCACCGTTCCTCCTTGGCAGGTGGGCAGTATGGCAAACATCTAGCGGTGAATGGATCGGCCGTCATTCGACGACCGGTAGGGAAACTGCATACGTCCGGGGCCGCGCGGATGGCGCGCTCCCCCGCAGGGTGCGGCTGTGACGGCACCGCAGCCGAATTCGATGGGGTAATCTGGTGTTGGATACAGTGTTGAATAGCGAATTGGACACCACCTGTCAAATTTCACAGGATCAAACGGCAGGTCGAAATTCCGATCTGCTGCCATTCGGCAGGCGCCTCCGGGGCGCTGTCGATCAACTTCTTATCCGGGTTGTTCTACTACCATAACGAACGGGCCCACCAAACTGTGACACCTGCATGCCGAACGCACGGCGCCTTGCCCGGGTTCCCGCCGGCGTGCCCGAGCCCGCTCAGGCCGTGAAGCGGACGCGGGCAAAATGCCGCCGTCCGCGGCGCAGCACCCGCTCGTCCCCGGCCGCCGCCGGCAGCGTGGCGGTGCGCTCCTCCACCCGCTCCTCGTCCACACGCACCGCCCCCTGTTCCATGAGCCGCATGGCCTGGCTGTTGGAGTCGGCCAGCCCCGCCGCCACCAGCAGCGGCGCCACGCGCACGCCCACCCCCGGCTCGTAGCGGAGCGCCGCGTCCCCGAGTGAGACATCCACCAGCGGCATCTCCGTGGGCGCCTCGCGGTCCCGGAAGAGGCGGTCGAAGTGCGCTTCGGCCCCTTCCCCGGCCCCCTCGCCGTGGTACAGCTCCACCAGGCGACGTCCCAACGCCCGCTTCGCGGCGTACGGATCCTTGCCGGCCAGCGCCAGCGCCGCCGCTGCCGCGGCCGGCTCGAGGTCGGCCCCCAGACGGATCCACTCCTCCAGCAGGTCGTCGGGGATGGACATGGTCCTGCCGAACATCTCTTCCGGCGCCGCCGTGATGCCCACGTAGTTGTCATAGGACTTGGACATCTTGCGCACCCCGTCGGTGCCCCGGAGGAGCGGCATGATGAGGCACACCTGGGGCTCCTGATCGTAGCGCTCCTGGATGGTGCGTCCCACCAGCAGGTTGAACTTCTGGTCCGTGCCGCCCAGCTCCACGTCCGCATGGAGCGCCACGCTGTCATAGGCCTGCATGAGCGGATAGAGGAACTCCACCACAGAGATGGCCCGCCCCTCGGCGTGCCGCTTGGCAAAGTCATCCCGCTCGAGCATGCGGGCCACCGTGTAGCGCGCCGTGAGCTCCAGCAGCGCCGCCAGGTCCAGCGGCGCCAGCCAGCGCGAGTTGAACTCCACGCGCACGCGCGTGAGATCCAGCAGGCGGCCCACCTGCTCCGTGTAGGTGGCGGCGTTGGCGTCGATCTCCTCCGGGGAGAGCCGCGGTCGGGTCTCGCTCCGGCCGGAGGGGTCCCCCACGCGCGTGGTATAGTCCCCCACTACGAAGACCACCTGATGGCCCAGCTCCTGGAAGACGCGCAGCTTGCGAATGGAGACGGCGTGCCCGATGTGCAGGTCGGGGCGCGTTGGATCGAAGCCCTGCTTGATCACCAGCGGCGTATCCGCCTGCCGGCTGCGCTCCAGCTTGCGCACCAGATCCTCTTCGGGGATCACCTCCACCGCGCCGCGGCGGATGGCGTCCATCTGTTCCTGAACCGGCGGGAAGTTCGGCATGGCGGCCAACGTAGTGGGGGAGAGGTCGTGCCGGAAGGGTGGGCGCCGGAGCGCGCGCGCGTCTACGTCCCCCACCCACCGCGCGAGCGCGCCAGCGCCACGGACCCGGCGCCGGAGCGCACCTACGTGTCCGCGCCCGCGGCCCGCGCCAGCGCCGCCGCGCCCCGGGCGGCGTCCCGCTGCGCCGCGTTGAGCGTCCGGCGCACCGCCCCCGCCCCACCGCGCGCCAACGCCGCGTCGAAGGCCGCCGTGAGGGACGGCGCGCCCGTGAAGAGGCCGCCCACGGCGGCCACCGGCGGCGGCTCCGGCCACGGTCCCAGCCCGCGCACCAGCGCCGCCACCAGCTCGGCCAGGTCGTCCGCCGCCGTGCGCACCAGGGTGGCGGCCACGCCGTCTCCGGCCGCCGCGGCGGCGAGCACCGCGGGCGCCAGCCCCGCCACGGTGGCCTTGCCGGCACCCGCCACCCAGGCGGGCAGCGCCTCGGGCGCCGCCCCCGCGGCTGTATCCCGCACCGCCGCGCTCAACCGGGTGGGGCGGCCACGCCCGTCATGGGCGCGCAGCACGGCCCGCACGGCTGCCCGGCCCAGCCACCAGCCGCTGCCCTCGTCCCCCACCACCGCCCCCCAGCCACCCGCGCGGGCCGTGCGCCCGTCCGCGGCCCGGCCCCAGGCGCTGGAGCCCGTGCCGGCCACCACCAGGATGCCCGCGTCGCGCGCGCCGAAGGCGGCCTGAAAGGCGGCCTCCAGATCGGTGACCAGCAGCACACGGTCGGCCACGCCCCCGCGCGCGAGCACCTGCGTGGCCGCCGCCCGCACCACGGGCGCGCCCGCGCCCGCCGCCGCGCAGCACAGGACGTCCGCCGTGCTGGCGCCGCCCGCCTCCAGCAAGACGTCGCGCGCCAGCGCCACCATGCGCTCGCCCCCCGCCTCCACGGCCCCCGGGTCCAGCAGGCCCGGACCGCCCGCGGCGCGGGCCAGCACCCGGCCGTGGCCATCCTCCACCACGGCGCGGCTACGCGTACCGCCGCCGTCGATGCCCACCACGATCATGGCGTCAGGAGCCCGGCACGGGCCCGCCGCGCAGCCGCGCGCTCGCGCTCCCCACCAGCACGGTGAGCGCCGAGCCTACCAGCGAGAACCACAGCGGGTCGATGAGCTTCTCCATGAGGCCGAACTGCTGCGCCGCCCACAGCGCCGTCATGGCCACGATGGCCACCGCCATGCCGCGCACGGCGTCCGTGCCGTCCGCCCGGCGGCTGAGCAGCGCCAGGAAGAAGCCGCCCAGGAGGCCGCCATAGGTGAAGGAGGCAATCTGCAGCGCCACCACCACCACCGGCGTGCCCTGCTGCACGAACTGGAAGAGCAGCGCCCCGCCCACCAGCACCACCGCCCAGAGCAGCGTGAAGCGTTTGCCCACCACCACCAGCCGCGCCGCGTCCGCCTCGCGCCGGAAGGGCGCATACAGATCGTAGGTGGTGGCCGATGCAAGCGAATTGAGCGACGAGCCCACCGTGGACATGGCCGCCGCCAGGATGCCCGCGATGACCAGCCCCGTTACGCCGACCGGCAGCGCCTCCACGATGAAGGTGGGAAACACCTCGTCGGGCGTGGCGAAGGTGCGGCCGGCGTAGTGCACAAAGAGCCCCGCGCCCACCGCCAGGAAGAGCGCGAACTGCAGGAACACGCCCACCCCAGAGAGCACCAGCGCCTTGCGAGCGCCGGAGAGGTTCGGCGCCGCCAGCAGGCGCTGCACGATGAGGTGGTCCGCGCCGTGGGAGGCCATGGACAGGAACGCCCCCCCGAGCAGCCCCGTGAGCACCCACTGCGTGGAGGCAAAGCCCTCCCCGGCGTGGATGATGGTCAGCTTGCCCGCCGCGTCCGCGCCGGCCAGCATGGCGCTCCAGCCGCCGTCCACCAGCCCGTTCAGCGTGACCAGCGCCGCCACGCCGGCAAAGACGTACAGGAAGAGCTGCACCACGTCCACCCAGACCACCGCCCGTAGGCCGCCCCAGTACGTGTAGCCCAGCGTGAGCACGCCCGTGAGCAGGATGGACTCCGTGTAGGGCAGCCCCGTGATGAGTTTGATGGGGATGGCCGTGGCAAAGAGGCGCACGGCGTCGGCAAAGGCGCGCGTCACCATGAAGATCACGGACGCGAAGCGCCGCGTGCCGCCGCCGAAGCGGCGCTCCAGGAGCGCGTAGGCCGTCTCCAGCTCGCCGTCGAAGTAGCGCGGCAGCAGCCAGGCCGCTACCGCCACGCGCCCCAGCATGTAGCCGCCCGCCAGCTGCAGCATCCAGAAGTCGCCGGTGAAGGCGGCGGCGGGCACGCTGATGACCGTGAGGGCGCTGGTCTCGGTGGCCACCACCGAAAAGCAGATGGCCCACCACGGCATGCTGCGGTCGGCCAGGAAGTAGTCGCGCGCGTCCTTCTGGCGCTGGCCGAGCCATACGCCGAAGGCGGTGACGCCCGCCAGGTAGGCCACCAGGACCGCGATGTCGAGAAAGGTGAAGGACATGGGGGCCAAGTATGCCCCGCCCCTACCGTCCGGCGAAAGGGCTGCTCCCGCAGCCGCGTATCTGGACTGCGCTATAGAGGAGGGTGATGAAGGGATCGTCTTACACCGAGCCTGACCACGAACGCAGGCAGTAATAGCTATTGACAATGATCGTAGTCAGCCATAGGTATGACTACGCGTGCTGTCATTCACAGGAGGGTTGATGTTGCTCCGGCGACCTCACGACCTGGCCGGCCTCTTTCGCGACGGCCGCGCCCGCTTGGGTTGGTCTCAGAATCAGCTGGCAGAAACCGTCGGCGTTTCCCGCCAGTGGATCTCGCTGGTGGAGAACGGTAAAACCAGCGTCGAGTTCGACCTCGTGCTAGCTGCTCTGCAGGCCCTCGGGTACTACCTTCACGTGGACACGTCCGACCTGCCCGCGCGCAACGTGGGCGTAGTCATCGATTTCCCGAGCGGGTCCGTCCACGAATCGTCCGGGCGCACGCCGCTGACCCGCCATGGAGACCCCCTCGGCAGACAACGAGCCAGGCGCGCGCGGAGGGATCGTGATGAATGAGCTGCGGGTCCTCGCGGATGGTGAGCTCCTCGGAGCGGTCGCACAGCGGCCCAACGGAGACCTCGTTCTCACCTACGATCGGTCCTGGCGGGAACGGGGCGATTCCTTCCCGCTCTCGCTCTCCATGCCTCTTTCCCAGCGCGAACATGGGGACCGAGCCGTACGCCCGTTTATGGAGAACCTCCTCCCTGACAGCGCTCCGATCCTGGAACGGTGGGCAAGGCAGTTTCACGTTTCGGCGCGGAATCCATTCTCTCTGCTGGCCCACATGGGTGAGGACTGCGCCGGCGCGGTGCAGTTCGTTCGCCCCGAGCGCTATGAAGAGGTGGTCCACGGGGGTCAGGGAGACGTCCAATGGCTGACGGAGGAAGACATTGCCGTGCGCCTTCGAGAGCTGGTCGGACAGCACGGGACCGGGCGGCTACCGGCGGATCGCGGCCAGTTCAGTCTGGCCGGCGCACAGCCGAAGATGCCTCTCGTCTCCGATGGTGAGCGGTGGGGGATTCCTGCCGGACGCATGCCGACCACGCACATCCTGAAGCCGCCCGCCCAGCGGGGTCTCGATGGCTTCGACGTCAACGAACACCTCTGCCTGAGACTGGCCAGGGAACTCGGCCTCGCGGTCGTGGAATCGCATGTGCAGAGCTTCGCGGGGGAGCACGCACTCGTGGTGGCCCGTTACGATCGGCTGCGCATCGACGAAGGCCGGGTCATGCGATTGCACCAGGAGGACAGCTGCCAGGCGCTCGGGGTTTCGCCACTGCGAAAGTACGAGAGCGAGGGAGGACCCGGCCCCGCGGAGATCGTGAAGCTGCTCCTCCGCGAGTCCGATGCTGCAGAGATCGACGTGGCGGCTTTCCTGGACGCGCTCGCACTGAACTGGGTGATCGGCGGCACCGACGCGCATGCGAAGAACTATTCCCTGCTGTTGTCCGCCGGATCTGTCCGCCTCGCGCCGCTGTATGACCTGATCAGTGTCCTGCCGTATCCACATCGGTTCCCCTACCGGGAGGCGGCGCTCGCCATGCGAATCGACCGCGAGTACCGCGTGTGGAAGATCCGCAGGAGGCACTGGGAAGGCCTCGCCGCCCGGTGTGATCTCGATCCCGGTCCAGTGATCGAGCGCGTGGGCCAGCTCGTAGCAGCCGTGCCGGCCGCGCTCGAGCGCGCGGCAGCGGCAATCCGCGCCGAGGGCGTGCACCATGGCATCGTGGAACAGCTGGAGGTCGGTGTACGGGAGCACAGCCAGCGCTGCCAGGAGGTTCTGGGTATGGCATGACAACGCGGCGCGCGTCGAGGTTGCGCAGGCGTGGGACCTACAACCGTCCGTAGCGGCACGGGGCCGGCGGGAGATCTCTCCGCGAAGGCGGCCAGCTCAGCCGCTCGCCCCGTTGCGCCGCACCACGAAGGCCTCCATGGCGTGGAACTCCGGCAGCCCCAGGCGGTCCACCGCGCGGGCGGTATCCGTGTTGCGCGCCTCCACGCGCTGCCAGAACTCGCGCGCGTCGTAAGCTCCGGGGAAGGGCGCGGTGTCCTTCTGCGACTGGTGCTTGAAGATGGCGTGGATCTTCCGCGTCAGGTCGGTGCGCGTGAGCGGCACCAGCACGTCCGCCTCGTGCACGGGCCACTCCTGCCAGGCGCCCCGGTAGAGCCAGACCTCGGGCGCGGGGCCGTCCCAGCTGTCCAGCGCCCGTTGGATGGCCTCCTTGCACTGGCGGTGCGTGCCGTGCGGGTCCGAAAGATCCCCCGCCACGTAGATGACCTCGGGTTCGAGCTCGTCGAAGAGCGCCCGGATGATGTCCACATCGGCCTCGGTCACGGGGTCCTTGCGCACCTTGCCCGTCTGGTAGAAGGGCAGGTTAAGGAAGCGGCAGGCGCTCCTGGGAATGCCCAGCGCCTCCACGCCGCTCACGGCCTCCGCCTCGCGGATCTCCCGCTTCAGCTCCTGCGCCGGCCGCGTGTCCACCTGCCCGGGGTACTTGGCCGCGAAGCCCTCCTCCACCTCACGCGTGAAGGCGTTGACACGCTCCACGTCCAGCCCGGCGTCCGCCCCCAGGTCGCGCGCCATGCGCCGCGCGAAGTCCAGGTAGCGGCGCACCTCGTGATCGAAGACGGCAATGTTGCCGGAGGTCATGTAGGCCACGGTCACGGCGTTGCCGTTCTCGTGCAGCTTGCGGAGCGTACCCCCCATGGAGATGACGTCGTCGTCCGGGTGCGGACTGAAGACAATGACGTTCTGCTCGCCGGGCAGCTCGGCGTTGCCGCGCACCTTGGCCGTGATGCGGTGGAAGATGGTGTGGTTCAGATCATCCACCGTGGCATGGCGCGCCAGCAGCGAACTCAGATGGTTCTCCAGGTAGGCCGCGGCGTCCAGCTTCAGGATGGGGCAGCCGGTGCGCTCGGAGAGCCAGAGCACGGCGCGCTCGGTGAGGGCGGGCGTCCACTTCACCTCGCGCACCAGCCACGGCGTCTTCACGCGCGTCAGCTCGGCGGCGGCCGAGTCATCCAGGTAGAAGGTGACGTCCGTGTGCTCCTGCAGGAAGGTGGCGGCCACGTCGTGGGAGACGTCCCCCTCCACGGCGCGCCGCACGATCATGGCCTTGTGCTCCCCCGTGGCCATGAGCGCCACCTCGCGCGCCTCCAGGATGGTGCCCACGCCCATGGTGATGGCCTCGCGGGGGACGTTCTCCTCGCCGAAGAAGTCGGCGGCGGCGTCCTTGCGCGTGATGGTGTCCAGGTGCACCAGGCGGGTGCGGGACTTCCGCCCTGAACCCGGCTCGTTGAAGCCGATGTGCCCCGTCTTGCCGATGCCCAGGATCTGGAAGTCGATCCCCCCCGCCGCCGCGATGGCGGCCTCGTAGTCCCGGGTGTGGCGCTCCACGTCCTCACGGCGCACATCCCCCCGCGGGATGTGGATCTGCTCCTCCGGGACGTCGATGTGATCGAAGAGGTTCTCACGCATGAAGCGGTGGTAGCTGTGCAGGCTGTCCGGCGCCATGGGCCAGTACTCGTCCAGATTGAACGTCACCACGTTGCTGAAGGAGAGCTCCTCCTCCTGGTGCATGCGGATCAGTTCACGGTAGATCCCCACCGGCGTGGAGCCGGTGGCCAGGCCCAGGACGGCCTGCTCCCCGGAGGCGCGGCGGGTGCGGATGAGGTTGGCAATGTGCTCCGCCACCAGGGTGGCAATGTCCGCGTAGTCCTCCACGATGACCACGGGAACCTTCTCGTGCGGATGCGGCATGGACTCACTTTCCCGGACGTCTGTGAAACGGGCGCCAGGCGGGAGCTACCGCACCCGCGCGGCGTCCGGCCGGCGCAGCACCGGCAGGTCGGTGATGGCCCGCTGCAAAGCATCGGCCAGCTCGCGTCGCAGCGGGATGTGGCGCTGGTTGGCGCGCGTGGGGTTCACGCGGTTGGTGAGGATGACCAGGAAGAGGTCCCGCTCCGGATCCATCCACAGGCTCGTGCCGGTGAAGCCGGTGTGGCCGAAGCTCCGCTCGCTGAAGTAGTCCCCGGCCGAGGAGCGCCCCCCGGGCGTGTCCCAGCCGAGCGCGCGGCTGGAGGTGGTGTCCGCGCGCGTGGTGAAGTGGCGCACCGTCTCCGCCCCTATCAAGCGACGTCCCCCGTAC
>JBBDRO010000078.1:0-29668 GCA_040905425.1 Gemmatimonadota bacterium
ATCGCGGCCGCTCCGAACCGAAGCAGCTCGCGCCGCGTCACCGCGGAGGTCGGCGTTTCCGGATCAGACTTCCTCATGCTCCTCTCCTTCCTGCCACCAGAGCCACGTCCCAACCAGCACGGCGGAACCGTGAGCAGCCCATCCGATCAGGTGCAGCCGCCGGTGCGGAGGTGACAGCCCGGTCGGCGTCAAGCCCGCCAGGAGGATGCCGGCGCTTACCTGATCCGATATCGGGCACCGTAGCCTGACCGACGTAGAACAGGGCGTCAAATTCCTCAAGGGGGGTCATCTCGAGCGGCTCGATGCCCATGCGGAGGTACGGCGTTGCGATCGACGCCCAGCCGGTCACTTCGGGGTCGCGGTTGCCCCGCACGAGGAGGTAGGTGGCATCCGCACCGGGCGTCGCCATGACAGACTCGATACTCCCCTCTGGCGCGGGCACCGTCTCACGCGCGTTTCGGCCGTTGTCGGCAATCTGTCCCGACCCCATGAAAAATCCGATCGAGAAGACTGCCTTACCGTACAGGTCCTTCAGGTAGCCCCCGGTGGAACGGGACATCCCGGTGCCGGCGGGAAAGGCGCCGTAACGGGCATGGTCATTGTGCAGCCAGACCGCCACGCGGCGGCGCCCGTCGATCGAGTCAGCCAGCGCGCTCACCGCGCGCGCCATCCACTCGTCGCGGATCTCGTAATAGCGCACGGGCGTGTCCGCGTCGGCCAGCTCCGCCGCACCGCGGATCTGCAGCCGGTCGATCCAGCCGGCCGCCAGTTCAAACGTCCAGCGATCCCACCCGTTGCTGGCCGCGGCGGCCTGACGATAGAGCGCGCGAGCGGAATCTCCATTGGCGGCTGCCCATGCGTAGATCCCGCTGCCGAGACCGCCGGATGCTTCCACGAGGTAGAGGGCAGAGTCGAGAGCGGCAATGCGGCGGGCCAGTTCTGGGTCGGACCCGGCCAGCGTTGCCAGCGAATAGGCCGGCCGGGGCTCGGAGTCGAAGCCCTGCGCCTGGATGTCCATGCCCATCAGCGCCAGCGGCCGGGCGGTGCCGTGGCTGACCTTTACGCGCTGGAAAACGGGCAACAGTTCAGCGTGCTCGAAGGGGTAGCGTAGGCACGCGTGCAGCGCGTCCACCGTGGTGAGTTCCGCCTTGATCTCCGAGATCGAGCCCACGCCGTGGCCGTTTTCCCCGAGTAGGACGATGTGACTGTCGCCGATGGTCCTGCCGAGCGCTTCAAGTTGGGGCGCGAGCGGAGCCGACCGGTCCACCGGGCGCGGTCCGTCCGTTCGGGTGCATCCAGCCAGACCCGCTGCCACGAGGAGCAGCGTACACCCCCTCCATTTCGGCATGTTTAAATCCCTCGCTGCAGCCGTGAACGCCCATCGCGCGTGGCGCCTCTACACGGGACCGTGGGCAGGGTGCTTGCCGGGCGTCGTCGCCTGATGCTGCTTCGTTGATGTGGCGGACGCGGGTTGATGGCCAACGTGCGCACCCACGCCTGCCGCGTCAAGAATCCTGGTGCGGAGAGCCCTCAGCCCGCCCGCTCGAGATAGCGCCGGAACACCGCCGGCAGGCTCGCCGCGTCGAGCGTGGCGGGGTCCGCCGGCTCCACGGCGCTCAGGGTGTGGAGAAAGAGCGGCGGCGGCTCGCCGGGGGCGGCGGGCTCGGCCAGCAGGTCGGCGGCGGCCTTGGCCGTGTAGGTGGGGTCCAGCGGCAGGCCGGCGGCTCCGAACACGGCGGCGGCCCGCTCCCCGGCGGGGGTGGCCTGGCCGTAGCCCGCGCCCACCTGGTCGTGGCGCAGGCGGAGCATGCTCCACGCCTCGCCCGTGGGCACGCGCTCCAGGCCGGCCTCGTGGAGAAGGGTGGCGGTGCGCGTGAGCAGGCGCTGCATGAGGCGCTCGTTGGTCACCAGGGGCGGCGTGATGCGGACGGCGTGGATGGGGATGGGGCGGTTGGCCAGCGCCAGGCCGAGCGCCAGGCCCACGGCGGTGCCCATGGTGCCGCTGGCCACGTGGATGCGGCCGGGCGGCTCGTGCGCTCCGCTCTCCAGTTGCTCGGCCAGCTCCAGGCCGGCGCTCACGTAGCCCAGGGTGCCCACGGGGTCCGAGCCGCCGGCCGGTACCACCCAGGGGCGCTCGCGCCAGTGGCGCAGGCGGGCGGCCAGGACACCCATGGGGATGGCCGTCATGCGGGGCACCCAGCGCAGCTCGGCGCCGGTGGCGGCGTGCTGGAGGAGGACGTTCCGCACGTGCGGCGTGCGCGGCTGGGGGAAGAGGACCAGGGTGACGTCCAGGCCAGCGGCGCGGCCGTAGACGGCGGTGGCCAGGGCGTGGTGGGAGCCGGCGGCGCCCACGGTGATCAGGCGGCGCGCCCCGCGGGCCAGGGCGGCGGCCACGATGAACTCCAGCTTGCGTACCTTGTTGCCGCCGTAGGAGGCGCCGCTCAGATCGTCCCGCTTGACCAGGATGGTGCGGGGCTCGCCGTCGGGCGGCCGCAGGGTAAGGGGTTCGAGCGGAGTGGGCAGCCGGCCGAGCGAGCGCCAGGCCAGGCGCCCGGCCAGGCCGGGGGCGTGGCGGAGCAGGTGTGGCGGAGCCGGCTCGGACATGGGCACGGGGGTGCAAGTGGACGGAGCGGCCGCGACGCCGCTCCGTCAGTTTACGGCCCGGGTGCCAGGGCTGGCTAGGCGCTCAGCGCATACGCGCGCTCCGCCGTGCGGGCGGTGATGCGCATGGGCTCGTGCGGCGCGGGCGTGAAGCTGCGGTGCCCCGCCATGTGCGAGCGGATCACGGTGGCGCACCAGGCCTGGGCGGCGTGGTAGACGATCTCGTCATCCGTACGTCCCTCAAAGGTGGCCAGGATCGGCCGGTCGAAGGCCGTGACGAGCGCCATCGGCACGTGCGCCGAGCGCTCCTCTATCCGGTCCAGCACCATGGCCACCCGGCGGGGGGAGTCCGCCGTGTAGGGCACGTTGGCCTCGCGCCGCACGATGTGCCAGGGCGCGGATACGGTGTAGCCGTCGCTGAAGCGGATCTCGGTGATCATCACGTTCCCGGACAGCTCGGCGCTGCACACGGGACGCGCGGCGTCGGGGGCTTCCAGGGGTCCCGCCGGGAGCACGGAGGCCAGCAGCTGGACATTGATCGGTAACATTTTGCACCTCCTGCATCTATGAGAAAGGACGGGCCGAAACCCGTCCTGAGTGCCCTGCAGAAGAGCCAGATCGGGTCCACGCTTGACGCGCCCAGCCGCGCCGGGCACGTTCCCGCATGAATCAACCCGCCGACAGCCGCCCGGACGTCCTCGATCACTTTGTTGTGGTCCTTCATGAGACCCAGGATCTGGTCAATATTGCCGGCACCGTGCGCGCCATGGCCAACACGGGGCTGCGCCGCCTGCGACTTGTGGCGCCGGTGGAATTCGATGCCTGGCGCATCACGGGCATTGCCCATGGCACGGAGCCGATCGTGGAGGCGGTGGCGTTCTTCGATACGCTGGAGGAGGCGCTGGCTGACTGCGCGCACGTGGTGGGCACCTCCGCGCGCCGGCGCACGGGCACGTACGTGTGGGCGCACGCGCGCGCGGCCGCGCCCGAGCTGGTGGACTTCGCCACGCGCGAGGGCGGCCCGGTGGCGCTCCTCTTCGGCCGCGAGGACAAGGGGCTGTCCAACGAGCAGCTGGACCGCTGCAGCCGCATCATCACGGTGCCCACGGACCCGGCGCACCCGTCGCTCAACCTGGCGCAGGCGGTGCTGCTGGTGGGCTACGAGATCTGGACGGTGAGCGGCGGCACGGAGCGGCAGCTACCGCGCCCCAAGCGGGACGCCGCGGCGGCCACCGTGGGCCAGCTGGAGGACGTGTTCACGGACTGGGAGCGGACGCTGGACACCGTGGAGTTCTTCAAGTCCAGGAACGGGCACGCCATCATGCGGACGCTGCGCGCCGTCTTCCGGCGCGCGGAGCTGAACGAGCGGGAGGCACGGCTGCTGCGCGCCATGGCCATCGAGGTGCGCAAGCACGTGGAGCGCGTGGTGAGCGGCGTGGTGCGACGGCGGAAGAAGCAGCCGCCGGAAGGATGAAGATGGACGTCGCTTAAAACGTCGGTCCGGTGCCGCTGCCGGGCAGCAACCGGACCGACGAATGGAATCCGAGCAGGTGGTCAGAGCGTCAGTGGCCGTGCCCGGCACCTCCAGCGCCATGGCTGTTCATGCCGCCCATGCCGCCCATCATCATGCACCCCATCATCCCCATGTGACCGGCACCGCGGCCTCCCATCATGCCGCTCATGGCGTGGTCCATCCCGGACAGCTGCTCCCGCTGGGCGGGGGTCAGCACGTCCTGCGCGGCGACAGCCGTCCTCGCCATAGCCGAATGGGCCTGGACCATTTGATCCGCGGCCGCACGGAGCGCCGTCTCGTACGCGGCCCAGTCCGGCCGGTCTGCGTCGAGAGCCTCCGCGGCGTCCTGGTGTGCGGCCATCACCTCGGTCATGTGGGAGTGCGCACCCGCCTCTTCCTTCAGCGTCTGCAGTCTGGCGACCTGGTCCGCCGACAGGCCCAACGCCTCCTCGTGCTGCAGCACCCTGGCCGGCGGCGGTCCGCCCATCATGGCCATGCACTGCTCCATCCCCTGCATGGCTTCCATGCTGTGCGTGCCCTGGCCGGGCTGCGCTTGGCCATGCTGCTGGGCTGCGGCAGGCGCGCCCATGGCGCTCAGCGCCACGGTCATTGCAACGATCTTCCTCATCTCACGTTCTCCTTTGGATTGCTTCCCGTTATCGAGCTTCCGACACATGAGGATAGCTATCGACGCGTGAACAGCCGGTGAATCGCACGTGAAGGCTTGTTCATCCGAACGCTGCGCTGGGCCGGCTGCTGCCCATCATGGCGTCGATCCGCAGGATGTGAAGGCCTCTTAATGGGCACTTCACAACGGCTTCACACCGGGAGTATCAGATTCTCCGTGTTCAACAACGAGAACTCCGAAGGCGGACGTCGAATGAGTGGTATCTGGAGATCATGGCGGGCTCCGAGCGCGGCACTGCTCGCCCTTGCGGTCGGGTCGGGGGCGGACGCCCAGACCCGGAGCTCGGGCGTGTCCACGCCGCCGGCAGAGGGCCAGCTTTCGCTGACGGAAGTCTACGAGCTGGCCCGGGAGCGGAATCCGATGCTGCGGGCGTCCTCGGCCATGGCCGACGCGGTCGAGACCCGGGCGGCGTCGGCGGGACTGCCGCCGGACCCGACGCTCCAGCTCGGCATCATGAATTTCTCCGTGCCCGGGTTCGAGACGGACATGGCGAACTCCATGGCGCCGTCGATCCAGGTCATGCAGATGGTCCCGTTCCCCGGGAAGCTGGGGCTCAGCGCGCAGATTGCCGAGCAGTCGACGGAGATGGCCCGGGCCGGGGCCGATGAGAAGTGGTGGGACGTGCGCACCATGGCGGGCACCGCCTTCTTCGCGATCTACGAGATCGATGAGAAGCTCGCGGTGATGCGGGAGACGCTGGGGCTGCTCGAGGACTTCCAGCAGGTGGCCCAGGCCATGTACTCGTCGGGCACGGGCCGCCAGAGCGACGTGCTCCGGGCCAATGTGGAAGTGGCCCGTATGGACGCCGAGATCCAGAAGATGGTGGCCATGCGGAAGGTGGCGGTGGCGCGGCTGAACGCGGTGCTGAACCGGCCGGCGGAGACGGCCGTGCCGCGGACCGTCCTCCCGGCCTTCCCGGCCTCCTCTGCGGAACCCGGCACGCTCCGTAGCTGGGCCGAGGAGACGCGGCCTATGCTGCTCCGGTCGAAGACGGGTGTCGAGCAGGCGGAGACCAGGCAGGACCTGGCCCGCAGGCAGATCTGGCCGAATTTCAGCCTCGGCCTCCAGTACGGACAGCGGGACGCCGGCGCCATGGGAACCAGCCGGATGGGCAGCGCCATGATCGGCTTCAGCGTGCCGATTTTCGCGCACAGCCGGCAGCTCCGTCAGCGGGATGAGGCCGCGGCCATGCGCTCCATGGCCGAGGCGGAGCTCATCGCGGCCCGCGCTGACGTCGACGCGCGGATCGGCGAGCTGCTCGCCGAGCTGGAGCGCGTGCGCACGCTGCTGGATCTCTTCCGCAACGAAGTCATCCCGCAAGCGGAGGCGAACGTGGAGTCGGCGTTCACCTCCTACCGTGTGGGGAGCGTGGATTTCATGACGCTGGTCGACGCGCAGATGACCGCGAACCGGTACGAGCAGGAGCTCTACACACTGATGGCCGACTACGGCCGCGCGATCACAAACCTGGAACGAACGGTCGGTCGGGAGCTGCCCGCCGACACCGATACCACGGCGGAGGCCCGATGAGCAACAAGAAGCAGATCCTCTATTCGGTGATCCCCCTCGTCCTCGCGGGCGGGGCAGTGGGAATCTACTCGCTCCAGGCCGCGCCCGCGGAACAGTCGGGCGCCATGGAGGGGCACAACCACGCGGCCATGGGCGGCGGCGGGGACGACGACCAGCTCAACCCGGTGAAGCTGACCGACCGCGCGGCCCGGACCATCGGCGTGACCTTCGCCACGGTGAAGCGCAAGCCGCTGAACCGGGAGGTCCGGATGGTCGGAACCGTTGAATACGACGAAACGCGGCTGGCGAACCTGAACCCGAAGATCGAGGGGTGGGTGGAGCGGCTCTACGTGGACTTCACCGGCGCTCCGGTCCGGAAGGGGCAACCCCTGCTCGACCTCTACAGCCCCAAGCTGGTGTCGGCGCAGGAGGAGCTGATCCTGGCGCGCCGCCTGGCGGACGAGGCCACCGGCGAGCGGGCAGAGCGCAACGCGCGGACGCTGCTCGAGTCGGCTCGGCGCCGCCTTGCGTACTGGGACATCCCCGCCGAGCAGATCGCTCGCATCGAGGAGACCGGACAGCCAACGAAGACGCTGACACTGCGCTCGCCCGCCACGGGGATCGTGGTGGAGAAGAACGTGGTGGAGGGCGGCCGGATCATGCCGGGGATGGACGTCTACAAGATTGCCGACCTCTCCACCGTCTGGGTGGAGGGTGAGGTCTTCGAGAAGGACCTGTCGCTGGCCACGGAGCGGCAGACGGTCGAGGTGGCGTTCGATGCGTACCCGGGCGAAGTGTTCGATGGGGTGATCACGTACGTCTATCCCACCGTGTCCATGGACTCGCGCACCGGCAAGGTGCGCATCGAGTTGGCCAACCCGGGGCTGCGCCTCCGACCGGGGATGTATGCCAACATCCGCCTTGCCGTGCCGGGCAACCAGCAGGGGCTCTCGATCCCCCGCTCGGCGGTGCTGTTCACGGGTGAGCGGGCGGTGGTCTTCGTCCGCCACGAGGACGGCGTCCTGATGCCCCACGTGGTCACCACGGGCCTCGTCGCCAGCCATGAGATCGAGATCCTTGCCGGACTCGAAGAGGGGCAGCGAGTCGTCACCTCGGCGAGCTTCCTGATTGACGCCGAGTCCAACCTCGGCGCCTCCATGGACGCCATGGGGGGAATGGACGACGGCGAGACGACGGACCACTCGGGCCACGAGTAAGGGAGTAGCAGAATGCTGGAGCGAGTCATTGAGTGGTCCGTGGCCAACAAGTTCATCGTTGTGATCCTCACCGCCTTCCTGGTGGTGGGCGGGATCGCGGCCATGCGCAGCATGCCCCTGGAGGCGCTGCCCGACCTGAGCGACGTACAGGTCATCGTCCGGACGGACTATGCCGGGCAGGCGCCCCAGATCATCGAAGACCAGGTCACCTACCCCATCACCACCGAGATGCTGAAGGTGCCGGGGGCGGTGACCGTGCGCGGCTACTCCTTCTTCGGGACGTCGTTCGTCTACGTCATCTTCAATGACGACACTGACCTCTACTGGGCCCGGAGCCGGGTGCTGGAGTACCTGTCGGCGATCCGGGGCAAGCTGCCGACGGGCGCCGAGTCGCAGCTCGGCCCCGATGCCACCGGCCTGGGCTGGGTCTACCAGTACGTGCTGGAGGACGAGAGCGGGACGCGCTCCCTGGCGGAGCTGCGGAGCTATCAGGACTGGTACCTGCGCTACCAGCTCACCGCCGTGCCGGGAGTGAGCGAGGTGGCCACGGTGGGCGGCTTCGAGAAGACCTACCAGATCACCGTGGACCCGGTAAAGCTCCGGGGCTACGGGATCCCCGTGACCCGGGTCATGAGCGCGGTGAAGGCGTCCAACCAGGACGTGGGCGCCATGATGATGGAGCAGAGCGAGCGGGAGTTCATCATCCGCGGGCTCGGCTACCTCGAGGGCGTGGAGGATATCGAGAACGTGGTGGTGGGCGCCACCGCAGGAGGCACGCCCATCCGGATCACGGACGTGGCCACCGTGGGCCTCGCGCCGGACGTGCGCCGGGGTATTGCCGATCTGAACGGCCGCGGTGACGTGGTGGGCGGGATCGTCGTCATGCGGTTCGGCGAGAACGCCCTGGCCACGATCGAGCGGGTGAAGGAGAAGCTGGCGGAAATCGAGAGTGGGATGCCCGAGGGAATCGTCGTCACGCCGGTCTACGACCGCTCCGGGCTGATCATGGACGCCATCACGACGCTGAAGGAGAAGCTGCTGGAGGAGTCGCTGATCGTGGCGCTGGTCTCGATCCTCTTCCTCTTCCACGCCCGCAGCGCCCTGGTGGCGATCATCACCCTCCCCGTTGGCATCCTCATGGCGTTCATCGCCATGCGGGCGCTGGGGATCGGCGCGGACATCATGAGCCTGGGCGGGATTGCCATTGCCATCGGCGCCATGATCGACGCGGCCATCGTGATGATCGAGAACATGCACAAGCACCTCGAGCACGCCGTGGAGGAGAAGCACGCCAGGGCACGGGCCCAGGGGCGGGAGCTGCCCGGCGGGGATAAGCTGCACACGGACGTGCTCACCACGCCTGAGCGGTGGCAGGTGGTGGTGGAGAGCTCTAAGGAGGTGGGTCCGGCCCTCTTCTTCAGCCTGCTCATCATCACGGTTAGCTTCGTCCCGGTGTTCGCCCTCGAGGCGCAGGAGGGGCGGATGTTCGAGCCGCTGGCGTGGACGAAGACGCTGGCGATGGCGTCCGCCAGCCTCCTGTCCGTGACGCTGGTTCCCGTGGCGATGGGGCTGTTCGTCCGCGGCCGCATCCACAAGGAGGAGAAGAACCCGATCTCACGCGGGCTGAAGAAGGTCTACCGCCCGGTCCTGAATTGGGTGCTCCTGCGCCGCTGGCCAGTGGTGGCGGGCGCGCTGGCCATACTGATCCTGACGTTCATCCCGTACAGCCGGATCGGCAGCGAGTTCATGCCACCCCTGAACGAGGGCAGCATTCTCTTCATGCCCACTACGCTACCGGGCGTGAGCGTGGCCACGGCGCGAGAGACGCTCATCAAGCAGGACAGCATCCTGAAGTCGTTCCCGGAGGTGGAGAGCGTGTTCGGCAAGGCGGGCCGGGCCACCACCGCCACGGACCCGGCTCCGCTGGCCATGTTCGAGACCACAATCGTCCTCAAGCCCGAGAGCGAGTGGCGTGAAGGCGTGACGCACGAGACGCTGGTCGAGGAGATGGATGAGGCGCTGGACTTCCCGGGAATCACAAACTCCTGGACCATGCCGATCAAGGGGCGGATCGACATGCTCGCCACGGGCATCCGGACGCCCGTGGGGGTCAAGGTGTTCGGCCCCGACCTGAGCGAGCTGGCCCGGATCGGGAAGGAGATCGAGCAGGCGGCCAAGATGGTGCCCGGCACCCGGTCCGCCTTCGCGGAGCGGGCGGTCAGCGGCTACTACATCGACCTCGACATCGACCGCGTCGCCGCGGCGCGCTACGGCCTGAACGTGCAGGACATCCAGATGGTCATCGCCAGCGCGGTGGGTGGGATGAACATCACCCAGACCGTCGAGGGGCGGGAGCGCTATGGCGTCCGACTCCGCTATCCCCAGGAGCTGCGGGATCAGCCCGAGAAATTGGCGGAGCTGTTGATCCCAGTGGGCATACGCCGGGGCGGCATGAGCGGCGCGTCGGGTGGCGGTTCGACCATGGCCGGCATGGACATGGGCGGTGGGGGCGCCATGCAGATGGCGTCACCGGGGACCGCACAGGTCCCGCTGGGCCAGGTGGCGACCATCCACCGCACCAGCGGCCCGATGGTGATCAAGACCGAAGGCGCCTTCCCCACCGCCTGGGTCTACCTGGACGTGGTGGACCGTGACATCGGCAGCTACGTTGCCGACGCCAAGGCCATGGTGGACAACATGGTCACGCTGCCGCCGGGCTACACCATCCAGTGGTCGGGTCAGTACGAGTACATGCAGCGCGCCAAGCAGAAGCTCCAGTACGTGGTCCCGGCCACGCTGCTGATCATCTTCCTGCTGCTCTACTTCAACTTCAAGAGCGTGGGCGAGAGCCTGATCGTCATGCTCTCGCTCCCCTTTGCGCTGGTGGGCGGTGTGCTGCTCATGTGGCTGGCCGGCTACAACTGGTCGGTAGCGTCGGTCATCGGGTTCATTGCGCTGGCCGGTGTGGCCGCCGAGATCGGTGTGGTCATGCTCGTCTACCTCGACCAGGCCTACCACAAGCGCATGCGCGAGGGACGCCTCCGTGGGCGGCTCGAGCTCTTCGAGTGCGTCCGGGAGGGCGCCGGACAGCGGCTCCGGCCGGTGGTCATGACCGCGACGGCCGTCATCGGGGGGCTGCTGCCGATCCTCTGGGGGCACGGCACCGGCGCGAGCGTGATGAAGCGGATTGCCGCGCCCATGGTCGGCGGGATGGTCAGCGCGACGCTGCTCACCATGGTCGTGATCCCAGTGGTCTACTCCCTCTGGCGGGAATGGGGGCTGGAGCGCAACGAGCGCGAGACACCCCCGGCACTCGCTCGCGCCGGGGCATCGCCGCGGGAGCCGGTGGCGGCCGGCGGAGTCTGAGGCGACCCGGCGTGACGGGCCTGGTGACGGTTACCGGCATGGTGACGCCGATTCCCCCGCCGCGGGACCCGGGTGAACGTGTTCCTGGCCGTAGTCACCTTGACGGGGTTCCGCGCCCTCCGGAGGGCGGGGGTCGAGCACGAGCGTGCCGTCTCGCTGGCGGCGCACGGCGGCTGGCCCGTCTACCGGCGCATGATCCGCGTTCCGCGAGCCCTCGCACGACTGGTCCGCCGGGCACCTCAGAGTCAGATGAGCCGAAGGTGCGTCGAGGGCCGCGAGGGGTGGAGCGGGAGACGCCCGCTAGAGCGGGGTCAAATCATTCATCTCTCATCCGGTCCCGCCGGAGCGAATCGGACGCCAAGCGCAGGAACTTCTGAGCGGCCTGCAGTTCGGTCTCGGCCGGAGGCATCACCCCGGCGCGGCGGATATGCTGCCGCATCACGTTGACCTTCCCGATCCACAGCTCGGCGGGGTAGGCAGCGGGGTCCGGGAGCTCGTGGCAGGAGGAGCAGCGCATGGCAAACTCGTGGAATCCGGGTAGATCCTCGAGCTCACGCAGCTCCGCTTCGTGGGCTAGTGGTATCCGCTTGGGGAGCACGCTCGGGCCGGCACCCCCCTCTGCCCGCGCCCAGGCGCGGGTCCGGCTTCTGTCGATACCCTCCTGCCACTGAGCTTGCCGGGAGGCGCCGAGGCGCCAGGCCCCGAAGTGCCCGACGCCGCCCAGGGCCACGAGGACCAGGAGCACCGTACGCACTCTCATCCTCGGCTCCGTCAGGTCTCGTAGAGGCGATCGATGGCCTTGCGGATGTCATCGAGGGACCTGCCCTCCAGGTTCATCCGGTACGCCATGGACGCCTCCGAGAGGCAGACGTCACAACGGGCGGCGTGCGCATCCTTGTAGCAGTCGAGGAGCGAGTAGTGCCCGGAGTGCTCAGAGCAGGCGCAGTAGCAGTAGATTCCGTCGATGACGTGCGGGATCTCCGCGACCGCCGCGTACGTCTGCGCGACGCGCGGGTACGCGGCGTAGTGGGTCGCTGGCGCAACATGATCGTGAGCAATGTGCTCGCGCGGCTCCGGGTGGTGATCGGCCGCCGAAAGAGCCAGGGTCGGGAGGATGAGCACGCCCAGGAGGACCACCGCGCCCCCGAGCCAGACCCACCCCGAGTCCTGCCACCCCCTCTTGCGGTTCTTCGGATTGTAGCTGGCCCGCTTCCCTCTGCCCATGATCGACCTCCACTGCGATTCTGGTGCGCCGTTGCGCGCCGTGCGCCGGACGCTTCAGTCTACGCAGAACCGTTTAAGGAAGCGGTGAAGCACAGATTAAGAGTGCTTCATTCGTCACAGGGACGTTGCCGGAGGGTATGTTGTCCATGTCGTGCGGTCTAGAGTACCTTCCAACCTCCACACCGATTACGAGGGCGATTGATGCGCTCCCTACGCCTCAGCCTGGCGCTCCGGGCGGGCCTCGCGATGACGCTGGCGCTGGCCCTGCTGTCCGTGGGGGTGGTGTTCGCCATGGGGCAATTCCTGGATCGCGAGCTGAACGCGAACCTGATCAACGTTGCGTCGATCCAGGCGGCATCCGTCACCGATGCTCCGGGTGGCGCAATGCGCTTCCACGAGTGGGAGCTGACGCCCGAGGAGGCGATCCAGATCCGGGAGCTGAACCGGTTCGCGCAGGTCTGGAGCGCCGCGGGCGAGAGCCTCCTGCGCAGCCAGTTCGTGACGGAAGACCTGCCCCTCGACAGACCCGCCCTCCAGCGGGCATCGGCCGGGAACCTGGTCATCCTCGACCAGGAGTACCTGGCCATGCGGGTACGCTCGCTCTACTACCCGCTCGAGCGGCTCGGCCCGCTTCACGCGCACCACGTCCTCCAGGTGGCCGCCCCGCTCGAAGGTCGCAACGAGATCCTCGGCTGGCTCGGGCGCTTTCTGGCCGCGCTGACCACGCTCGTCGGCCTCGCTACATTCGCGGGCGGGTGGTGGCTGGCGCGCCGCATGGTCAAACCTGTCACCGACATCATCAATCAGGCCGAGGCGCTGGAAGCGCAGACCCTGCACCGCCGCATCGACGCCCACGCCGACTCGCAGGAGTACGAGCGCCTCGTCCGCGTGCTCAACACCATGCTGGGGCGCCTGGACCGGGCCTTCGATGCCCAGCGGCGCTTCACCGCCGATGCCAGCCACGAGCTGCGCAGCCCCCTGACGGCGCTCCGGCTGGAGATGGAGCTGGCGCTCCGGAGAGACCGTGAGAAAGATCAGTATCGGCAGGTCATTGCCAGCAATCTCCAGGAGGTCGAACGTCTCTCCCAGCTCTCCGAGGACCTCCTGACCCTGGCCCGCTCGGACGCCGGCGTGATGGAGCCGCGGCTCCAGCGGTCTGACGTGATGGAGCGGGCAAAGCACGTGCTGCGCCGCCTGGAGCCGAAGGCGGAACAGGGGGACGTCCGGCTTGACCTGCGCGTCGAGGGGGACACGAGCGGGATCATAGATCCCGGCCTCATCGATCAGTTGCTCTGGAACCTCGTCGACAACGCGATCAAGTTCACCCCGCCGGATGGGCGGGTTCAGGTGGGGGTGGTCGGCTCTCCCGAAACCGTCGATATCAGGGTATTTGACAGTGGACCCGGGCTACGGCCCGACACCATGGACCAGATCTTCGAACGGTTTTATCGAGCCGACCACTCCCGTACGCCCCGCGGCGACACGGCCGGCACGGGCCTCGGCCTGTCCATCGTCCGGGCCATTGTCCAGATCCACGGCGGCACTGTCTCGGCCTCGAACAAAGCGGGAGGCGGGGCCGAGTTCGTCGTTCGGTTGCCGCGCGAGCCGACACGGGCATTGAAAACTCAGTAATCCACGCCGGCCTCGTCCGCCGTCTGGTGGCGCTCCAGTTCCACACCCTGCAGCTCCAGCTCACTCTGCGGGATCCACAGCTGCATGAGCGGCACGCGGGAGAGGAAGAAGAAGACCGCGCCCAGCAGCACGCCCAGGAAGCCCAGCCCTATGCCGATCTCCTGCCAGCCGAAGGGCACGTAGTCCAGCTCGTGGTAGATGGAGGGGTGCACGAGCAGGTAGCGCTCCAGCCACAGCCCCACCAGCAGGATGCTCACCAGGAAGCTGTAGATGCGGGGGTTCTTCTTGGGCGCCACGCCGAGCAGCCCGAAGAACGGGATGACGAACACCATCACGCCCACGAGCTTGGCCACCACGTTGAAGGGCTCGTCGAAGCGGTGCACCACGTAGCTCTGCTCCAGCGGCAGCATGCCGTACCAGATGACAATGTACTGGCTGAAGAAGAGGTACGCCCAGAAGACCACGAAGCCGAAGTTCAGCTTGGCAAGGTCGTGCATGGTGGTGGGCAGGATCCAGCGCTCCAGCTCGTGGCGCTCGCGCATGTAGAGCGTGAGCAGGCCCGTGGCGGCCAGGCCGCCCAGGAAGCCGCCCATGAAGACGAAGGGCCCCAGCAGCGTGCTGAACCAGTAGGGCTCCAGGGACATGATGAAGTCCCAGGAGAGCACGCTGAAGGCAATGGCCCAGACCATGGTCACGATGGGCGCCAGCACGCTCAGGCGCTTGTGGGCCAGCAGCTCCTCCGCCTGCTGGCCGCGCCAGTTGCGGGTCAGGCGCTCGGTGAGGGCGCGGCTCTCCGCCGGCGCGCCGGACTTCCAGAGCCCCATGTCCGGGCGCAGCGCCCAGTAGGCAAAGGCCAGGTCCAGGATGACCAGCCCGCCCATGAGCAGGAGCTGGCGCGTCCACATGAAGGGTACGTTCAGGTAGGCTTCCTTGCCGGCCACCGGATGCTCGATCCAGGGGAAGATGTGCTCCGCCCCCACCAGGATCGGGATCATGAGCAGGAAGGCCAGCGGCATGAAGGCCACGAAGGCCAGGGAGAAGCGTCGGAGCGGCCGCGACCACATGCCCTTGGCAATGGTCACCAGCACGGAGAGCATGAACGCGCCCTGGGCCAGGGCGGTGAAGAAGAGCCAGTTCTGCAGGTAAGCCAGGTAGGCGCGCGTGGGGTCGGCCAGCAGCGCCGCCACGAAGGCCACGGCGCCGATGAGCGCCAGGATCACCGCGCCCGCGGTGGCGAAGCGGGGTGCGGCGCCCAGATCCCTGACCGGCAGTGCGTGTAGCTGCGTTCCTCCGTGCGACATGCTAGCGCTCCTCCAGGCCGGTCGTGGCGGTGGGGGCCGCGGCCGTGTCCTGCGCCTCGGCCGCGGGCGCCGGCTCGGCGCCGCCCGCCTGGATCACCTCACGCAGGTAGCTCACGATGGCCCAGCGCTCCAGGTCCGTCGTGCGCGGTCCGTACGCGGGCATCATGCTCCGGCCCGCGTGGATGACGCCGTAGAGGTAGCCGTCCGCGCGCGCCACCGAGGCGGGCAGGGTCAGGTTGGTCACGAGCGCTGGGAACTTGCCCTCCTCACCCGGCTTGGTGACGATCGGGCCATCCCCCAGTCCCGTGGCACCGTGGCAGACGGCGCAGTGACGGTCGTACATGACCTGGCCGAGCTCCAGCAGCGCGGGGTCCGTCTGGTCGTACGGATTGGTGCCGTACGGGCCGGCGGCAAAGGCGTTCAGCGCCACCTCGCTGGCCTCCAGCGGCGGCAGGATCTTGCTCCCCGCGGGTGAGGCGAACGGCACCGCGCCCGGCGGCGGCGGCAGCGGCATCTCGTAGGGATCGAAGGCCGGCGACTCGTGCATGTACGTGAACGTCGGGATCCTGTAGAGCACGCGTTCCTCGAACTCCGTGCAGCCGGCGCTCATGGCCACGGCCAGCAGGAGCGCGATGCCGGCGGCGCGCCGGCGGAGATCAGAGCGCAACGGTCACCTCCTCGGCCCGATCCCGGACCGCTACTGCTCCGCTCTCGCGGAAGATGCCGGCCGCCTCGTCGCGGCGCGGGCCGTCCACCCACAGGCCGAAGCGGTCCGCGGTGAAGGACGGATCGTGTACCAGGCGCGCGCCGGGCCTGCGCGGCAGACGGGCATGGATGAAGAGCCCCAGCACGGTGGACAGGGCACCGAACAGAATGGTCAGCTCGAAGGCAATGATGACCCAGGCCGGCATGGAGATGATGGGCTTGCCGCCCGTCACCAGCGGCCAGACCAGGGACGTCCACGTGGGCAGCGCGAAGCCCGCCGCCGCGCCCGTGAGTCCCCCCACCAGGGTGTAGATGGGAATGGGGCTCCGCTTCTTGTGCAGGGCGTGCTCCAGTTCGTGGTTCGGGGCCGGGGCAATGGCCGTGATCTCCTTGATCCCCGCCGCGCGCAGCCGCTCGATGGCGGTCACGCTGTCCTCCACGTTGTCGAAAACGGCCAGGACGCCGGTGGCTTCACTCATGCCGAGCCCTCCGGGCCGCGCGTGATGGCGCCGTGGGAGTAAGCGCCGCCGCGCCCGCCTCCGCCGTCGCGGTCCCTGCCGGACACCGGTGCGGGGAGCACCTCCTTCAGCTCCGCCACCGAGACGGCGGGCAGCACCCTGATGAAGATCAGGAAGAACATGAAGAACCACGCAAAGCTCCCCGCCAGGATGGCCATCTCCACCCAGGACGGGTTGTAGGTGCGCCACTGCCACGGCTCGTACTCACGCGCCAGGCTGGTGACGATGATCACGAAGCGCTCGAACCACATCCCGATGTTGATGAAGATGGTGATGACGAAGAGCGCCGGGATGCTGGTGCGGATCTGCCGCCACCACAGCAGCATGGGGATGATGCCGTTGCAGATGAGCATGATCCAGGTGGCCCACCAGTAGCTGCCGAAGGCCCGGTTCCAGAAGGCTGCCCGTTCGGGCGTCTCCACGGAGTACCAGGCAATGAAAAACTCCGTCATGTACGCGTAGAAGACCACCATCCCGGTCACCAGCACCATCTTGGCCATGGCGTCGAAGTGCCGATCGGTGAAGTAGGCTTCCAGGCTGAAGATCTTGCGCATGGGGATGACAATGGTGAGCACCATGGCCAGCCCGGAGAAGATGGCGCCCGCCACGAAGTAGGGCGCGAAGATGGTGGTATGCCAGCCCGGCACGATGGAGACGGCAAAGTCCCAGGACACCACCGAGTGCACGGAGAGCACCAACGGCGTGGCCAGGGCGGCCAACAGCAGGTATGCACGCGTGAAGTGGCGCCATTCGGTGTCGGTGCCGCGCCAGCCGAACGCCATGAGGGAATAGAGCTTCTTCCGCCAGGGCACCGTGGTGGCGTCGCGCGCCGCCGCGATGTCCGGGATCATGCCGACCAGGAAGAAGGTGGCGGACACGGTGAGGTAGGTGCCCACCGCGAAGACGTCCCACAGCAGCGGCCCGCGGAAGTTGGGCCAGAGGAGCCGCTGGTTGGGGTAGGGCAGCAGGTAGTAGAAGATCCAGGGGCGCCCCAGGTGGATGATGGGGAAGAGCCCCGCCGTGAGCACCGCGAAGACCGTCATGGCCTCCGCCGCCCGGTAGATGGACTGCCGCCAGCGCGCCCGGAACAGGTAGAGCACGGCCGAGATGAGCGTGCCGGAGTGCGCAATGCCCACCCAGAAGACGAAGGTGGTGATGTAGGCGCCCCAGCCGATAGGGTTGGTGAGGCCGGACATGCCGATGCCCAGCACCACCTGCGTGGCCCACGCCGCGGCGCCCAACGCCAGCACCGCCAGCACCACGCCCAGGATGATGAAGTAGCCGCGGCCCGGGCGGGCCAGGAGCTTCAGGACATCCCGGTTGACGTCCCCGTAGGACGCAATGTCCGGATGCGTCTCGGAGCGGATTATCCGTGCCATGTCAGTGCCCCGCCCCCGCGTCATCCGCGTGCTCGGAGATGGATCTCAGATAGGTGATGGCGGACTGGGTGTTGAGCTGGTCCAGCACCCGGTAGCCGCGGCCCGAGGAGGCCAGCTGCGTGACGCGCGCAGCGGGGTCCTTCAGGTTGCCGAAGACAATGGCCTCACCCGGGCAGGTGGCGGCGCACGCCGGCACGATCTCCCCGTCGCCCACGCCGCGGTCCTCCAGGCGCGCGTTGTTCTCCGCGTCGCGGATCTTCTGCACGCAGAACGTGCACTTCTCCATGACGCCCTTCTCACGCACCGTGACGTCCGGGTTCAGCTGCCAGTTGAGCGGCTCCGGCCACTCCCACGTGAACCAGTTGTAGGTACGCACCTTGTAGGGGCAGTTGTTGGCACAGTAGCGCGTGCCCACGCAGCGGTTGTAGACCTGCGCGTTCAGCCCGTCGGGCGTGTGGTACGCCGCGTACACCGGGCAGACCGGCTCGCACGGCGCGTTGGAGCACTGCTGGCACATCATGGGCAGGAACCGCGTCTGCAGTTCCTCGGGATGCTCCGGGTCCGACTCGAAGTAGCGCTCGATGCGGATCCAGTGCAGGATGCGCCCCTTGGCCACCTGCTCCGGCCCCACCACGCCCACGTTGTTCTCGGCGTAGCAGGCGGTGATGCAGGCGCTGCAGCCGGTGCAGCGCTCCAGGTCAATGGCCATGCCCCAGCGGGGGTGCTCCTCCGAGTACTCGCCGTAGTGCGTGCCCGGCGGCGGGAAGGCCTGCGGTGAGGCCGGCGCCACGAGCGGCTCCCAGCCGCCGCCGCCCTGCAGCGTCTCCACCGTGGCGTCCTGCGGGTGCGGGATGAAGTGCGGATCGTCACTGTGATCCACGGGCTCGGGCGGCGCGGCGGTGATGCCGGCGGCCAGCACCGCGCCGCGGCCCACGTCCGCCGAGCGGGCGTCCTCCAGGCGCATGGCCTGGGCAATGCCGCGGTTGTGCTGGTCCGATTCCAGCCCCTGCTGCGTGGGGCGCTCCCAGCGGCCGGTGCTGCGCACGGAGGCGCGCGTCTGCTGCCAGACGAACGCCCCGGAGGCCGCCTCCACCATGGGCGCGAGCAGCCGGGCGGCGTTCACGCCGCGCTCCCGCGCATACTGGCCCAGCCCCTCGTGCCCCTGGCCGAGCTGGATGGCAATGGTGTCTGGCCGCACGCCGGGATGGCGCCACACGGGCAGCTCCACGGTCCCCTGCGGCGTCTCCACCTCGGCAATGTGCCCGTTGTCCAACCCCAGCTCCTCGGCGGCCGCGGGGTTCATTTCCACCCAGGAGTTCCACGTCCACTTGGAGACGGGATCGGGCAGCTCCTGGAGCCAGAGCCGGTTGGCCAGCCGGCCGTCATAGTACTTGTAGGACGGGTAGACAATGAGGTGGAAGTCCCCGTCACCGGCAAAGGGCGCGGGCTGCAGCTGCTCCATCCCCACCTGCGCGGCGGTGAGCGCGGCCAGGGAGGTGTTCGCGGCGCCGTTCGAAGCGACGTTCGCGCCGGCGTTGTTCGCGGCGTTCGTCAGCACCAGGCCGGTCTGCAGCGCCTCGCGCCACCACGTCTCGAAGTCGGCGCCGGCGCCGGCGGCGGCGTAGACCGTGTCCCGCCAGCGCGTGCGCATGTAGTCGTAGAAGGTATTGCCCTGCGTGGGCAGGCTCACGCCGCCGCGGCGCGCCACGGAGAGCAGTACGTCACCCGTCTGCTTGCTGTCGAAGACCGGCACCATGACGGGCTGGACGAGCGCCGTGACGCCGCTGCGCGGCTCCAGGTCTCCCCAGCTCTCCAGGAAATGGTGATCGGGCAGCAGCAGGTGGGCGGTCTCGCTCGTCTCGTCCAGCATCGGCGAGAAGGAGGCAATGAACGGCACGGCGGACAGCGCCTCCCGCACCGCCTCCTGGTCCGGCAGCCCGTAGAGCGGGTTCGGGCCGTGCACCAGCAGGAAGCCCACGCCCTGCGCGCGCATACGCTCCAGCAGCGCCTGCATGTCGGCGTAGGAGCCGCCCGTGCCCGCATGGCGCTCAACGGCGTCCGTGCGGATGGTGGTACCCACGTTGCCAGCCACGCGGTTCAGCATGGCTACCGCCATGGCCAGCTGCGTGGCCGCACCGTGCTGCGAGGCCACACCGGGTCCGGCCGCCAGCGAGGCGCCGCCGTTGGCGAAGCGCGCCGCCACCTGGCGGAGGCGCTCCGTGGAAACGTCGGCCGCCTGCGCGGCGGCGTTCACGTCCACACCGGCCAGCGCCGCGCCGCCCGCGCCCGCGCCGCCGCCCGCTTCCGCCACCAGCCGCGCCAGCGCGGCCGCCACGAGGTGCTCCGTGCCCGGCCGGCACGGGATCCACTCGTCCGCGTTCATCTCCGTCAGACTCTGGTGCGGGCCCACCGCAATGTAGTGGCCCCGCCGGCCGCGATCGTAGGCGTGCGCCTGCACGAAGCCGTGGCTGTAGTCCACGGGGGAGAGCCACGTCTCCATGAAGTCCGCGCCGAAGGTGATGACCACTTCGGCCCGGCTGAAGTCGTGCACCGGCACGCCGTCCACGCCGTAGACCGCCGCGGCGGCGGCGCGCAGCGGCTCGTAGGCAAAGGTCTCCCAGCGGACGCGCTCGATCTGGTAGGCGGCGGCGAACTCGTCCAGCAGCTGGTCCATGGTGCCGGTCACGGCGTGCGTCAGGATGACGCCCGTGCCCCGGCGCTGCTCCAGGACGCGCGAGAGGCGCTCCTCGGCCTCGTCCCACAGCAGCTTGTCCCAGCCCTCCCCGTTGCGGGCCAGCGCCTGCGGCACCCGGTCGGGGTCGTAGAGGCCGTGCAGCGACGCCTGGCCGCGCGCGCACAGGGCGCCGTGCGAGATCGGCGAGAGCGGATTGCCCTCCGCCTTCACGGCGCGGCCTTCCCGGGTGCGGATGTTCATGCCGCAGCCGGCGGGGCACTCCCGGCAGGTGGTGCGGTACCAGGTGGCCATCCCCGGCACGATCTCCTCGTGCGGGATGACGTAGGGCAGGAGCGTGTCCGTGGGCCCACTCCCGCACCCGGCCACGCCGGCCCCCACGCCCGTGGCGCCCAGGACCTTCAGGAAATCGCGCCTCTCGATGTTGCTCATCAGCTCTCTAACACTAGTAGTGGCAGACGAAGCAGTCGGTGCGCGCCTCGTTCACGCGATGACACTCCACGCACCATCCCATGCGGAGTGAGCTGGCCTGCTCGATGACGACCATCTCCTCCACGGGCCCGTGACACTCCTGGCACTCGAAGCCGGCCTTCATGTGCCGCATGTGCGGGAAATGCACGTGGTCGGGCAGATCGTAGATGCGCTTCCAGGGGATGGGCACGCCCTGCGCCCAGTACTCACGGAGCTTCAGGACCTCGGGATGGTCGGCCCGCACCAGCGGCACGCCGCCGGGGAAGTGGCAGCCGGCGCACACCTGTACGGAAGGGATGCCGGCGTCCTGGGAGCGGTCCGCCGAGGTGTGGCAGTACTGGCACGGGATCTGGCTCGTGGCGCCCGCGTGCAGGTCATGCGGAAAGGCAATGGGCTGCACGATCGGGCTGGCCGCGAAGGGCCCGACCGTGGCTGCCAGGATCCCGGCGCCGGCAAGCACCAGGACGCCGACGGCGGCGGCCGCCACTGCCCATCTGGGAATTTGCATTGCATACCTGTACTGGCGTCTTGGCTGACCCCCGGCGTCACGCACACCGGCGGGAGCCGGATGGCGGGACGGCACGTGGACGGCGCGTCCCCCCTCCGGAGCGCCGGGAATCTGGCTGTCGGGCTACAGCCATGCAACCCTTAGCGTTCGGCAGGCAGGATGAGCATGCTGAGCGCGAGCACCAGTCCCCCCACGGCAACCGCCCATACGGCGCCCGCGTGGTTGCCCGCGCCTGTTGCCGGGTCGAGCGCCGGGCCGAGTGCAAGGCCTGGTGCCGGCCCGGCGGTGGCGGCGTGCGTGGCGGCCAGCGCCGCGAACACGAGCAGCCCGCCCACGGTGGTCCACCCCTGCCGGCGGCCGCTCGCCGGGTTGAGCGCGCGGGCCAGCAGCAGGAGGGCGGCGCCGTGACCGGCGGCCACGGCCAGCGCGCCCGGCCACCCCGCGATCCAGTGCGGCGTCAGGGCGCCCGCCAGGGCGGCGCCTGCGAGCAGCACCACGGCAGACCGGCTCCGCGCCGGGGCCTCGCTTGTCAGCAGCATGACCACGCCGGCCGCGCCCACGGCCAGCAGAAGCGCGCCCACTGCCCACGGCGCCAGTCCCGTCAGGGCAGCCGCCACGTGCGTCCGCCCCAGCACCGCGTGCTCCAGGAACAGGATGGCGCCGAACGCCACGGCACCCCGCAGGCGGAGGCCGCCGGCGCGCCGCTCCAGCGTGGGCGTGGCCGGATCTGTGGGTTCGGGCGGGAAGCGGCGCGCGGCGGTGAGCGCCAGCGCACCCGCGGCCAGGAGCAGTTGCGCGGGCGCGGGGACGGGCCGCAGCGCGGCTTCCCAGCCCATGCCGAGCGCGGCCAGGAGCTGGTTGGTCAGCAGGGCGGCCGCGGCCGCGCCGGCCAGCGCGCGCCGCTCCACCAGCCCCACGGCCATGGTGAGGTAGAGGCCGCCGGCGCCGGCCGCGAGCGCCGCGGCGGCCAGCCGCGCGGTGCCCGGCAGGAGGACCAGGCCGGCGCCCGCCAGCGCCGCCGTCCGGGCCGTCAGCACCAGCGCGTTGCCGCGCTCCAGCCAGCGCTCCAGCGGCAGGGCGGGCGCGCATACGGCGGCCGCCACGGCCAGCAGCGGTACCAGCGCAACGGCCCCGGGGGCGGGCCCCGCGGATGCACCCGCCGGGCCGAGTAGGGCGGCCAGCAGCGCCGCGAAGCCTTGCAGCAGGAAGAGGAGTAGCGCCGCGGCCAGGAGGAAGGAGACGCGGAACGTCACGACGCGCGCTGTGGGTAGGGGTCAGGAACTGGCGGCCAGGCGGCCGGAGGTGTCCTGGTCCTCCGCCGACGCGCCGCGCGCGTCCGCGGGCAGGATCACTGTGAAAGCGGTGCCCTCACCGTGGGTGCTGGTCACCTCGATGGTGCCGCCCAGCAGGCGCACCAGCTTACGGGTGATGGAGAGGCCCAGACCGGTGCCGCCGTACTCCTTGGTGTGGGTCTGATCGATCTGCCTGAAGTCATCGAAGATGGCGTCCAGGTCATCCGCCTTGATGCCGATTCCCGAATCCTCCACCACCAGGTGAAGCCCGCCGCTCTCCAGCTGGCGGGCGCGCAGGGCAATGGAGCCCTCGGGCGTGAACTTGATGGCGTTGGAGAGGAGGTTCAGCAGCACCTGCTTCACCTTGGTACGGTCCGTCCGCAGGACCGGCAGCTCGGCCGGGGCGTCGAACGCGTAGCGCAGCTTCTTGCGCTCCACCATGGGACGGATGGTGTCGGAGACCTCTTGGAGCACTTCTGCCACCGTGACCGGCTCCACGTGGAGCGGCATCTTGCCGGCCTCTATCTTGGACAGGTCCAGGATGTCATTGATGAGCTCCAGCAGGTGCTGGCTGGTGTCATTCACCTTGCCCAGTGACTCCTCCTGCTGGTGCGTCAGGTGCCCGTAGATACGCTCCCGCAGCAGGGACGTGTAGCCCAGGATGACGTTGATGGGCGTGCGCAGTTCGTGGCTCATGTTGGCCAGGAACTCACTCTTCAGCCGGGACGCCTTTTCCAGCTCGAAGCTCTGCCACTCCAACTGACGGTTGCGCGCCTCCAGCTCCATGGTGGCGTGGCGGATGCGGTCCTCGAGCTCGTCGTTGAGCTGCTGGAGCTCGCGGGCCAGCCGCTCGTTCTCCTCGGTCTCCGTGAGGTCGTGCAGCACGCTCACGATGGCGGTGGGCTCGCCGCGCGCGTTCAGGATCTTGCTGCTCACCACCTCCGCGGGGAATTCGTGGCCGTCCGCCGGGTCCACCATGGTGAGCCGCTCGCCGTGCCGCTGCTCGAGACGCAGCAGGAAGTTGCTGATGTGGGTGGTGAACTTGGTGTCGTTGGCCTGGATGAGCGGCCGGTGTCCCGACGGATGATCCGGGCCGGCCACGAAGAGTCGGTCCGCCTCCGGGTTCAGCAGGATGATGTTGGAGTGCTCGTCGGTGACCAGGATGGGGTCACCCACATTCTCCAGGATGACGTTCAGCCGGTCCCGCTCCTGGCGCACGTCGTGCTCGGCCAGCCGGGACCGGTTGAACTGCACCTCCAGCTCACCCACGGCCCGCTTCAGGTCCGTGATGTCCCGCAGCACGGAGAGGACGGCCGCCTCCCCCGCGGCCGGGATGGGCATGCACATCACCTCGAAGAGCAGGTCCGAGCCCTCCGCCGTGTCCACCAGGTTCAGCTCCCGCCCGCCACCGGTGGCGGCGCCGCCGATCACCGTCTGGGTGAGGAAGGAACTGAAGAGCAGATTGTTGACGTCAATGGCCCGGCGCCGCCCCTCGCTGTCATCGGCCGACGCCGTGAAGAGCTGCTCGGCACGCCGGTTGGCCAGCAGGATGTCATTGCGGGAGTTCGTCAGGATGATGGGATCCGAGAGCGCGTTGATGATCTCGGTGAGCAGGTCCCGCTGGCGGTCGTAGCGCCGGATGGCGGAGCGGAGCTGCCCCACCTGGGCGCAGCGCTGGAGCGCGGCGCCGCACCGCTGGAAGGCGGCTCCCACCAGCGCGGGGCCGCCCTCCAGCGCGTCGGCCTCGATGGCCACCAGCCCGCGGAACGGCTCGCTGGCGCCCTGGAACGGGAAGGCGGCCACCGCATCGAAGCCGATGGCCGCCGCCGCTTCACCGCGCAGCACCGCTGGCGCGGTCATGGTATCGAAATTCACCCGTAACTCGGAGGCCTCGGAGCCCAGCTGGTCCAGGACATCCCCGACCTGCCCCTCGAGCACCCCCGTGCCCGCTCCCTGGAACGAACCGTCCATCCGCAGCACCACCACCCCCGCCCCACCGCCGGCCGCCGCCATGCTGCGCTGCAGGGTCAGCGAGCACGCCTCCGACACATCGTCGACGCGCGCGATCTGATCGAGCAACTCGGCGACCAGGGATTCGGATGGGGCGTTGGCGCCCACGGCTCCCGCGATCCCGCGGTCAGCTCAGTTCGTCGAGCCGACGTTTCAACTCCGCGTTCTCCGCCATGAGCCGATCCATATCGGACGTGCCCTGGGCGCCGGGGCCCATCATCGGCCGGGCCGCGAATCCCGTGATCCCGATGGCCTCGGCAAAGCGCAGGTAGGTTTCCACGGAAGCCACCACGATGCGCGCTTCCACGCTGACCAGGTCAATGCCAACGAGCGATACGCGAACGTATGCGTCGATGACGATGCCCTTGTCCAGTACGCGGTCCAGTACATCGATCAGGCTACTGCCCGCGGGTGCCCTTTCAACCGCCATCGTTGCTCTCCCTCACGTGGGTGGATCGGGGCTCGAGCTCCCTGCGCTCGAGCGAGTCCAACTTGGTCTGCAGTGCGGCCAGACGCTCGTTGATCTGCGTCAGTTCCGCCGGAGGTAACTCCGGCTGCCCGTAATAGGGATCCGTGCGCCACCAGTTCATCCCGATCTCCTCGGCCTTGTCGATGGAGCACACCATCAAGCGGATGCGGATGGTGAGCAGCTCCACGTTGGCCAGATTGATCTTGATGTCACCTGCAACTACGAGTCCCTTGTCCAGGATCCGGTCGAGGATGTCGACCAGCCCCTGGGACCGTTGCGGCCCGAGTTCGTATTGTGTGGCCAATGAACTCCCCTTTTAGAGAAGTTTACCCAGCGGCCCGAGATCGACGTTCAGGTCCTCACCTTCGAGACCGAATGCCGCCTTGACCTCTTCCAGTCGTCCTTCCAGGCGCTGCAGCGCCAGCCCCAGGCGCTCCACCTGCTCATCCGTCAAGCCGCCGCCCTCCATGCGCCGCACCGCCTGGTGCTCCATCACCTGCCGGAGCAGCTCCACGAGCGTGAGGACCAGGCGGGCCACCCCGGCCTCGATGTCTTCCGGCTCGGCTTCGAGGCGCCCCGCCAGCGCGGGCGCGAGCGCAGCGATCTCCGCCTCGATCTCCGTAGCGACCCGCTCGGCCTCGAGCCGCTCCTGCTCCAGCCGCTCACCGTCGCGGCCGTCATCCGGCGGCGCCCCGCCGGAGGCGGCCCGGCTCATGTGAACGAGTACGGCGGCCAGGGCCCCGTCACCGCAAAGCTACCGACCGCCCGCTCACGGGCCGTGCGTTGCAGCGCGTCCCGCAGCGGCGGCGCGTCGGCGCGACCCACCAGGTAGGCCGCGCTGAGCCAGGCCGGCCGCGCATCCACTACCTCCTGCCGGATCCAGTCGGCCCCCGCGGCATGGAGCGCATCCGCGAGCGCATCCGCGTCGGCGGCGGTGGCACGCCGTTCCGTATGCCGCTCGAGCAACGAGCGCATGTACGCCGTGCCATCCATCGCGGCTCCGCCACGCACGGACCGGGCCGCTGACCCCGCGCGGGCCGGTTCGGCCCGTACGCCCAGTTCCACCATGCCGGCCAGACGCTCCAGCGTTTCGTGCCACTCCGCCGCCCGCTCGCGCAGCACCCGGTGGGCGGCAGCCGTATCCTCCAGCCACTGTCCGAAGCGCAGCGGCACCGGCGTGACGCCGCCCTCCAGCGCCGCGGCCACCACGGCGTGATGGGCCTGTGCCGCCGCGGCGCCCGGGGAGGGCGCATGATGATGAGCGCTCACCCAGAGCGCCAGCCCCTCCGCCTCCACGGCGTGCGTCGGCGCCCCCTCCAGACCGCGCACATCGGGCGCGGGCAGAACCCCTTGCGGTAGCACGGCGTAAGCGACGAGGCCCTCAGCCATCCCGCGCGCGATCATCCTGCCCGGCGGCGTCACGCCCGGCTGCGTCACGCCCGGCTGCGTCACGCCCGGCTGCGTCACGTCCGGCTGCGTCACGCCCGGCGGCGTCACGTCCGGCGGCGTCACGGCCGGCGGCTCTACGCCCTGGAGTGCGCAGGGGAAGCGCCTGCTTCTGGCGCATCGTTTCGGCGGAGGCCAGGAGCACGCGCAGGCCCACGTAGACCAGGTCGATGCCCGCCACGCTGATGATCACGTCCCCGTGAATCAGAGCGCCCCGGTCCAGAACCCGATGCACCAGCTCCACCATGCCCAGGCGCTCCTCCGCCTCCACCCGGGTCAGCTCGCGCGCCGGCCGCTCGTCAGCCATCCGACTCCCCCACGAAGCGGTACGGGGCCCACGGCCCGGATGCGTCCACCCGGATGCCGCGGGGACCCAGCCGGCCGCGCGCCGCCTGGATGGTGCTCATCAGCTCGTCCTCGGCGCCCTGGGCCACCAGCGCCGCCGCGTGCAGCACCACGGGCACCTCGGCACCGCCTTCCGGAATGGGCAGCACCTTGATGGCCTCGGCCACGCCGCCGACCGTGTCCAGCAGCGCCTGCGCCTCCCGGCGGGCCGCGGCGCCGGCGGCGCCCTTGAGCAGTTCGGCGCGGCGGCGCTCCAGGAGAAAGCGGCGGCCCGGCGCGGCCGCGGCGATCTCCTCATCCACGCGCCGCACCTCGGGATCCAGCTCGGCGGCGTGCCTGCACACCTCGTCCGCGTCGTAGGAGACCTTGAGGTCCCATTCGCGCCGACCCGCGAAGCGCTCCATGCGCCCCCGGATGGCCTCCCCCCGGCCGCCCGCCTCCTCCGCCATGGCCTCCACCGAGGAGTAGAGCGTGAACAGGGGCGCGGGGACGATCTCGGCGTGATCCACGAACCACGCCACGACCCGCTCGTGGGCCAGCCCCTGCTCGCCCACCCAGGCCAGGTCACCGGTGCGCGCCTCCACCCGCTCGGCGCCGTACTCGGCGGCCGGGAGCAGGCTGAACGCCGCCGCGAACCCCTCGCACGGATGCAGGTCCACCGGGGCGTCCGCCACCCCGGCCAGTCCCTCGTCGGGCAGCGCCGCCGCCGGCGGCACGAAGCCGTAGAGGTAGACAACGTGGCTCAAGAGATCTGCCTCCAACTGGAAAGAAATGCCGCCAGCGCTTCGGGGCCCGTGGGGGGCCGGGGCTCCGTGGGCGCTCGGAAGTGAACGGCCGTCGGGCCCGTGGCGCCCCTATCCTGCCCCCTGTCCACGGCGCCGTCGCAACCGGCCAGGTTGTGAATGTGGGCCGCCACCGCGATCCCCGCACCCTCGAGCGCGGCCAGCAACCGCGCGGTCTCGGCCTCCACCAGTTGCCCGCTGGTGCTCACGACCAGCGCTCCGCTGTGGGCGGGATCGCGCAGGCGCTCCTGCAGCTTCCGGAGGCGCCGTGCCAGGTCCACCGTGGCCTGCACGGTGGTGTCCAGCGCCCCCGCCCCGCCGAGTCCACCCAGGATCCTGAGCAGCGCGCGCGTCCAGCCCAGCGCCGTGGCGGGCATGGCCAGCAGGCGCAGCAGGTGGCCGGTCGGGGCCGTGTCCACCACCACGGTGGTGCCCTCCGCCACCTCGTCCAGCAACTCCGCCAGCGCCGCCAGTTCGTCCACGCCCGGTGGTGCCAGCTCCCACAGCGAGTCCATGACGCGCCGGTCCAGCGCGGCGCCGCGCCCCACCCCCACCCGCTCCAGGACGTCCTCCACCTCGTCGCGCCACCCTTCGGCCAGCGCGGCGAAGCGCGCCGGCGCGTCCACCTCCCGCACGCGCAGACCGGGCGCCACCGCCACGCCGCCGGGCGGCACGGGCCGCGCCAGCACGTCCGCCAGCGACCCCGCGGGGTCGGTCCCCAGCAGCAGCACGCTGCGGCTGGCCGCCAGCCGCAGCGCCACGGCGCAGGCGCAGGTGGACTTCCCCACGCCGCCCTTGCCCGTCACCAGCAGAAGCCGGAGGCCCAGGCCGTCCACCCAGGTGGGGGCATCCTCGGCCGGTGCCGAGCGCGGCGGAGGTGCTTCCGCGGCAGGGGGCGGTTCGCCACCCGCTGCCGCTCCCCAGGCGCGCAGGCCCTCACAGCCCGCCGCCGGCGCCCCGCCGTCCAGCACCACCACCGGCGGGCCGCCGTCCCGCTCGGGCGCCGGCCCACCCACGCGCACGCGCGCCACCACCGTGCAGCCGCGCTCCGTCAGGCGGGCCAGCAAGCGCTCGGTCTCGGCGGCCACCACCGCGCCCGGTCGGTCGACCACCACCCAGACCGCCTCTTCGAGCAGTGCCCGGAAGCGCGCGGTGGCCGCGTCCAGCCGCTCGAGCGCCGCGCCGCCGGGCGTGGCCGAGACGTGGCGCACCAGCGCCGCCTCCACCGCCGCGGCCTTCTCGGCCATCGCGGCGAAGGCGCAGCCCCACCCCTCGAGCAGGTCGGCCGCCTCCAGCAGACGCAGCGTGTGGCCGGTCGGCGCCGTGTCCACCACCAGGCGCTCGGCACCGTCGTGGAGCTCCGCCAGGCGGAGGGCGGCCATGGCCTCGTCCACACCGGGCAGCGCCGGTTCCAGGAAGCCGCGCACCTCGTCAGGCCGCAGATAGGTGCCGCGCTCCACCAGATCGGCCAGCGCGGCGCCGTCGCCAGCCTTCCAGGCCGCGGCCCGGGCGTCGGCGTCCAGCTCCTCCACCACCAGCGCCGCGCCGCAGACGGCGCGTGCCTCCCCGCCGGTGAGGGACACACCGAAGAGGTCGGCCAGGGAGTGCGCGGGGTCCACGGAGAGGATCCTGACGGGGCTGGCATGGTCGGCCAGCGCCAGGGCCAACGCCCCCGCCGTCGTCGATTTGCCCACGCCTCCCTTGCCGGTAACAAAGACGGGGCGAGCCGCGGGGATGAGGTCCAGCAGGGAATCCAGCGGCGTCACGGGGCGCTCCGCTCGAGAGCCTCGGGCCGGCCGGTCCTACTCGTGCCCGAAGTCCACGTCCACCGACGCTTCGCCGGGGCTGGCCACCCGGGGACTCCGCTCGCCGTCCTCCCCGTCATCCGCATCCGCTCCCTCCGCAACCTCCCCCGGCGCCAGGCCCGGCGGGGCGTCCGCCGCCTCGTCCGCCGCCTCGTCCGCCGCCTCGTCCGCCGCCTCGTCCGCCGCCTCGTCCGC
>JBBDRO010000078.1:29768-54559 GCA_040905425.1 Gemmatimonadota bacterium
CGTCCGCCGCCTCGTCCGCCGCCTCGTCCGCCGCCTCGTCCGCCGCCTCGTCCGCCGCTTCGTCCCCCGCACCGGCCATGCGCACCGGGCCGCCGGAGACGCCCATGCCCAGCCGCTCCCGCCAGGTGCGCACGTCACGCAGGCGCTGCATGAGCTCCGCCTCCCGCCGGGCGTACTCCTCGTCATCCACCTCACCCAGTTCCACCTGGAGCTGCAGGTCCAGGAGGTCGGACTTGATGGGCGCATCGCTGGTCAGCTCCTCGCGCACCACGCCCTCCACCTTCCCCAGGGAGAAATCCATGAGGAAGAGCGGCCCGGTAACGGGCCAGAAGAGCAGGTGCTTCAGCAGTCCCACGGCGCGGCGCGGTGCGGGCTCAGCCGTCCGCCCGTTCCAGGCGCAGCTTGATGTTCACGAAGTTGTAGGGGGGCCAGGGGCCGGTGTACTTGAAGGAGAGGGCGCCCTCATAGCGCTGGCTGAGGGCTTTCACGGACTCGTCCATCTCCTCCTCCCGGGGGCGCTCCACAAGGTAGGCCGCGTTCATGATCATGCGATCACCGATGGGCTTGTTCGAGCGGCTGGCCACGGCCACGGGCTTGAGCGATTCGTGGATGTCCCGTACGTACTCGTTGGCCGTGTTCTCCAGCGCCGCCTCCACCAGCCGGCCGAGCTGCATGCGGGCAAAGTAGGTGGAGCTGCGGGCGTTGCCGGTGATCTCCTCCTTGAGGCGCCGGATCTCGTCATCCGACTCCTCCACGCGCTGGATCACGGCGTCCCGGTCCCAGAGCACCTTCAGCCCGAACTCGATCTTGTCCCGCATTTTCTCGATCACGTCATCGAAGGCCCGGTACGTGGAGCGCAGCAGCTCCACGATGTCCTCCTGCGTGCGGAAGATGGTGCCGAAGGACATGGGGATCACGGTGTGGCCGCGCATCACCGTTTCGTTGACCAGCTCGTGGGCCAGCACGTTTTCGCGCGTGGGATCGTAGAGACGGATGGGCGTGTCACTGACCACGGCCGCCAGGTCCTTGTGGTGGACCGTGTAGACGCGGTTGTTTCCCTCGCCGATGCCGATGGGGCCGAAGTTTCGCTGATCGGAACTCTTGACGATACAGTAGACGTACTTGCCCTCGTCCACCGTGGCTTCGGTCTCGTCGCCGGGCTGGATGGCTGCCTGGTTCATCACGCGTTCGTGTTCAGAGGAATGCCGCTGCTGCCGTTGAGATCAACTTCGGATCCGGGATCTGGGACGCGCGCCGACCCCGCCGCCCGCCACGCAAGAATGGGGCTCGACGTCCGGCTGGCCCGCGGCCGAGCCGGTGGCTCGTCCTCCGCCGGGCCCGAGGCCGGCCCTCCGCCGAGCCGGTGGCTCGTCCTCCGCCGAGCCCGAGGCCGGCGCTCCGCCGGGCCGGTGGCTCGTCCTCCGCCGGGCCCGAGGATTGCGTACGCGTTGCGTGCGTGCTCGCGCCGCTGCCGACCACGCACGATACTCCCCCAACGAGGTATTTGTCCACCGTAAGGAGTGAACCATGAGAGCCTTTGCGCCGCTTGCCCTGTTCCTGGCCGCGGGAGTGGCCGGCTGCGCGACTCTGGGCCTGGGCGGCCCTTCCGAGGAGGAAGCCAGCCTGGAAGCCGGACTCGCCGCGTTGGCCGCGGGTGACTACCGTACCGCCCACGAGCATCTCGAGTGGACGGCCCGCACGCATCCCGACGAGGTGGAGGGGCAGCGCGCACTGCTGGCGCTGGCCGCCGCCGAACTGGATCCGCGCAACCCCGCCCGCCGGCTGTGGGCCACCGCCGATCTGGCCGAGCGCTACCTGGAGCTGCCCGAGGCGCCCGGCTGGACGCGTCCGCTGGCGGAAAGCCTCTTTCTCGTGGCGGCCGAGCTGGGCGCCGCGGAGGAGAGTGCCGTCGCAGCGGAGAGTGAAAATCGACGGTTGCGCTTCGAGGGTTCCACGGTGCCCGATCGTCTGCGCGACGCCGCCAGCGCCCGCGACGCCGCGCTCGTCGAGCGCAACGAACTGCAGACACGCCTGGACAGCATGGAGCGGGTGGTGAGCATACGCAACGATTCGATCACGGCGCTGAACAAGGAACTGGAACGGATCCGCAAGCTGATCAAGCCTTGAACCCGCGAGCCACGCCGATGCCGCCCACGCCTTCCGGGTACCACCACCCGTGACGCTGCGCACCCGTCTCATCCTGAGCCTCGGCGCCATTACCCTGGTGCTGGCGGTGCCGGCCATCTACGCGCTCTGGCACCTGGACGCGGTCACCGAGATCGCGCGCGGGCAGCAGCAGCGCCACGGCACCGCCGCCCGCACGATCGGCGCCATCCGCACCAACCTGGCACAGCTCGATGCCGCCCAGCGCGCCCAACTGGCAGTCCCGGACAGCGGCACCATCATCAACCTGCAGGGCACCTACGCGGAACTCCTCATCCAGGCGGACACCCTGGCCTCGGCCAACTATATGGCGGCCGCCGATCTGGCCGAGGCCCGCGTGGACACCCTGGCGGCGCTCTCCCGCGAGATGGACCGCCTCTTCGAGGAGGACCCGGAACTGGCTTCCGAGGCGCACCGCGAGCTTTTCCAACCGCTGCTCGAGAACACGCTCGTCACCATGGATTCGGTGGCGGAAGTCATGATACGCCAGAGCAGCGACGACCTCCAGGAGGCCAGGCGGATCGCGGGGGAGGCGGCCGGCAGCACGCTGGCGGCGCTCGCCGTGGCCATGGCCATTGCCGTGCTCCTGGCCGTCTTCACCACGCGGCTGGTGAGCGGTCCGATCCAGCGGCTCAGGGTGGGCATGGCCGAGGTGGCGGGCGGGCGTTTCGAGGTGCCGACCGGGCTGCCCTACGAGCGCAAGGACGAGGTGGGAGACGTGTCCCGCTCCTTCCGCTCCATGACCGAGCAGCTGGCGGACCTGGAGCGTCTCAAGGCCGAGTTCATGAGCATTGCCACGCACGAGCTGAAGACGCCCATCAACGTCATTGCCGGCTACGCCGAGCTCATGGAGGACCGCATCTTCGGCGAACTCTCCGAGCGTCAGGAGGAGGCGCTGCTGTCCATCTCGGAGCAGACCCGGGTGCTGACGCAGCTCGTCAACCAGTTGCTGGACATGAGCCGGCTGGAAGCGGGCGGGCTGAAGCTGGAGATGGATCGCCTGGTGGTGGCGGATCTTACCGAGCGTATCCGCCGCACGTTTTTGGTGTTGGCGGACCGCAAGGACATCGGCTTCTCGGTGGAACTGCACGGGTCGGCGCCCGACACCATCCGCGCCGACGGCGACCGGCTGCGCGACCAGGTGCTGGGCAACCTGCTCTCCAACGCGCTCAAGTTCACGCCGGAGGGCGGACGGGTGGACCTCAGCATTCTGGGGGAGGACAACGAGCTGGTCATCCGGGTGAGCGATTCCGGACCCGGCATCCCCGCCGACCAGCTGCCGCACATCTTCGACAAGTACTACCAGGTGGGCGCCCATGCCCGCTCGAAGGGTGCCGGGCTGGGCCTCACCATTGCGCACGAAGTGGTGGAGGCGCACGGCGGCAGCATCATCGCCGAGAGCCAGGAAGGGGAGGGCACCACCTTCACCATCCGTCTGCCGGCGGATGGGCACGCGGCAGCCGGTGGTGACGGCAAGCGCCCCCGTCTCTCGGCGGCCGCCATCGACCGCGCGGGTACCGGCGACCGGGACGAGCGCGCCGGCAATGCCAACCCGGCGTGAGGGGCGCCAGGCGGGGTAGCGGGTGAGCCAGGAGGCGGCCGGACAGTTGCACGAAGAGGGCACCGGCAGCGTGGACGACCCCCTGCACGACGTGGTCGTGATTGGCGGCGGGCCGGCCGGAATGGCGGCGGCCCTGTGGCTGGGGCGCTTCCGCCGGGACGTGGTGGTCGTGGACGGCGGCTCCCCCCGCAACGAAGCCACCTGGGCCGTGCACGGCTTTCCCGGTCTGGCGGACCCCCACCCTCACGAGCTGCGCCGCATCCTGCGCGACCAGGCGGCCGCCGCGGGCGCCACTCTCCTGCCCGGCGAGGCCATGGAGGCCAGTGGCGCGCGCGATGACTTCCGCACCGTGCTGGCCGACGGCTCGAGTCTGCGCAGCCGCCGCCTCGTCCTGGCGTATGGCCTGCGCGACCATCTGCCGGGGGTGGCGGGGCTGGCGGAACTCTACGGCACCTCCGTCTATCACTGCCCGGACTGTGACGGCCCGGCCACCGAGGGTGAGGACGTGGGCGTACTGGGCTGGGACAGGGCCGCCGCCAATCTGGCCCTCTACCTGCTGCACTGGGCCGCGTCGGTGACGCTCTTCACGAACGACAGAGGCGCGGAGCTGGGTGGGCGCGAACGCGGCGTGCTGACCCGGGAGGGCGTGCGCGTGCTCGACGCCCCGGTGAGCCGCGCCGTAGGCGCCGGGGGACGCCTGGTCCGGCTGGAGCTGGAGGACGGGCCGGGCGTGCCGCTGACCTATCTCTTCTTCCACCTGGGCAGCGAGCCGTGTTCCCAGCTGGCCGAGGGGCTGGGCTGCGCAACCGAGGGGGACGGGCTCCAGGTGGACCGCGGCCAGGAGACCAGCATCCCCGGCGTCCACGCCGTCGGCGACCTGACGGGCGCCCCCCACCTGGCCTCCATCGCCGCCGCCGAAGGCGTCCGCGCCGCGCTGGCCTGCCACCGCTCCCTGCTGCCCCCCGAGCGGATGATCGAATAAGGCGGTTGGGGGGGCTGCATGGCCGCGCCGGCTACGGCGTGGCCGGTCCGCCCGCGCCCCGGCGCCAGGCCATGAGGCTGGCGCGGCCGGCGCGCGCGTAGATGTGGCTGGGATAGAGGTGGCAATCCGGCGTGTTGGTGCCGTTCACGCAGCCGTTGTAGCGCAGCAGCGCCCGGTCCAGGTCGCCGCCGGACCGCTTCAGGTAGGCGGAGAAGATCTGTGCGCCGTGGCAGATGTTGGCCTCCACGTCCTCCAGGTCGGGGGCGCACGGCGCCCACTCACCTTCGTGGAACGGCATCACCTGCATGAGCCCGACCGCGCCCGCGAAGCTGCGGATCTCGGGATCCAGCCAGGGATTCTCCACCAGCAGCACGGCCAGCAGGAGGCGCGGCTCGAGCTCGGTGGCCAGCGCCTCGCGGTGCAGCGCCATGGCAATGCGGCGCACCAGGCGTTCGTCATCCGAGTAGGAGCGCAGCACGCGCTCCAGCGGCGCGACCTGGCGATTGTAGTACGCCTCCGCCCCGCCCAGGGCGCGGCTCACCCGCTCCGTGCGCTCGGCCAGGGCGTCCGTCGGGTCTGCGCGACCGTACGCGGCCATGGCCGGCACGGCGCCGTAGACCGCCAGTCCCGCGCTAGCCGTCAGCACGAGCACCACCAGGCGCCGACGCCCGGTGGCCGCAGCGTGCGGTAACCTGAGTGTCAGGCAGAAGCGGGCGAAGTAGCGTATGTGTCCAAGCATCTATGTCTCTCTGTCCTCTGTATCGAAGCGTGCCGTCTGCATTTTATCGGGCCGGTCCAGAGGCCGGCGGTGGGGTGATTGAGCAAGCGCCGTTCCTCCCGTCGATTAGAATATGTGGAAAACCGTCTATCGTTCTGTACTGTAGCGATATACGCCAGTGCATAAATCTTTGTTTTTGTGGAAAAACGGAATCCAGACAAGGCCTCAGGAGCCGTCCTCGAGTTCGGTCCAGCGTACCAGCTCACGCAGCGGTCCGCGGCCGTCGTGGAGGCCGTGGCCTGGCGGCCAGGGGGCAGCGCGGAAGGAGGTGACCCGCGTGGCGCCCAGGCGCCCGAGCGCCGCGGCCGCGGCCTCCAGCTCTTCGGCGCCAGCCACGGCCACGGTCTGCAGCGCCGCAGCGAGAGGCGTCAGACGCACCACGGCAGCACGCACCGAAGCCACCGGGTGGACCGTGACGAAGCGGTTCAGGCAGCTGGCGCGCAGCTCACCCGTGGCATCCAGGACCACCGTCCACGCCGTGCCAGGGGCAGCGAAGATCTCCACCGGCGCTCCGGCAATGGCCCGGAATTCGGCCTCGTTGCGCAGGCGGTGGACGGCGGCGGCCTCGCCGGGCTCCAGGCCGCCGCGCGGCAGCGTCTCCTCGAGCTGCTCGAACGCCGCCGCCAGCGCGCGCGTGAACGCCAGCGGCGTGACTGGGCAGCCGTCCACGACCAGCAGCGCCTGCGGCGAGACGCAGCCCTGCTGGTCCACCACGGCAATGGCCCGGGCGGCTTCCCGCGCCACGGTCTCCGCCCGGGCCGGGTCGGTCAGCGCGCCGGGACCCACGATGCCCACCGAGACGCGGGGCCCGTGCTCGACCAGGCGGGCCCCAGGCGGCGCGGCCCGCCGCAGCGCGGCCATGGCGGCCGCGTTCCCGTAGCCCACTGCCACGTCGGCGGCGGCCAGGGCCTCCTGCTCGGCGGGGCCTTCCCCCCCGGGCCAGTACGTCACCGCCAGGGCGTCTCCCAGCGCCGCGTGTTCGGTGGCCAGGGCGCGCGCGAAGAGCACGGGCAGGACCGGCTCCCCGGCCGCGGTCTTGCCCACGCTGGCGCCGCGCACGAGCAGCACGCGGATGAGGGAGGTCACCGCCACGCCGGGCACGTTGCCCGCGAAGACGTGCAGCGCCAGGCGGGGGCCGAACGCGCGCGCCCGCCGTCCACCGGGGAGCGCCACGAAGCCGTCCAGCGCGGCAGCCCCGCCCAGCTCCGCCTGCAGCAGGCGCTCGAGCGCGGGCGTCCGCCACTCCGCCGCCATGCGGTCCAGCACCAGCGTCACCATGGCGGGGTGGAAACCGGTCACGGCCGGCAGCAGCGCTGCGGCCTCCGCGCGCAGCGGGTCGGCGGGATCCACGAGGCGGGCCGCAACGCGGTTCACCGCGCCGATGATCTCCACGACCGGTACGCCGTCCAGCGCCTCCCGGGCGGCGGCCACACGGCCGGCCAGCTCGCGCATGGCGCCGGCGCGCAGCCACGGCCAGCGGAGCCGGACGCCGTCCGGCAGCACCCGCTCCCGCCACTCCTCCACGTGGTCGGGCTCCAGGCCGGGCAGGTGCCACGCCTCGAAGACGCTCACGTGCCCCTCGCGGCGTCCAGGAGCTGGTCCATGGCGCGCGAGCAGCCGCGCGGCTCGGCGCTGGCCAGGCGCCCCTTCAGCAGGATGCGGCCGTCCGCCAGCACCACGCCCACGTCCTCCGTCTGCACGGCCGCCACGGAGCCCAGGTTGGCCAGGTCCACGTGGCGCAGGATGCCCTCCTCCCCGGGGGGGAGCGGCGCCAGCGTGTCGGGGTCCGCGGCCAGCGCGCGGAGCCACGGGGGGCCGGCCTTTGGGCGGGGGCCTGCCGGGGGGCCGGCCCCGCCCAGCACGCGCCGCCGCAGCACGTCGTCGTAATACTGCGAGAGCAGCTCGGTCATCCCGTACTCGTTGACGCAGTGATCGGCGGGCAGCCCCAGCACGCGGCCGTAGGTGCGCCGCAGCGCCGCCTCCGACACTTCGCGCTCGTTGCCCTTGTAGCCACCCGTGTCCATGAGGCGCGAGCCGGCGGGCAGGGCAAAGCTCCGGCCCGCCGCATCCAGTTCCTCCAGCCAGCGGAGCAGCGCCAGCGACGTGCCCAGCAGGCAGACGGGCGTGCCCGCCGCCACGTGCTCGGCCAGGCGCGCCTCCAGGCCGGCGCGGTCCAGGCGGCCCGCGCCGTCCACGTAGACGCCGCCGCCGGGCACGCCGCAGGCCGCCATGACGCGGTCCACCATGTGCGCCAGGGAGGAGTCGGGGACATCGGCCGCGGGCGGGACGAGCGAGCACATGGGCTGGCGCGCGCCGTCCGGAAGCAGATAGGCCGCGAAGGTGGGCAGGAGGGAGGCGTGGTAGAGTGCCGGGTCGCTTACATGATGCTCACCCCGGCGCTCCCGCCCCTGGGTGGTGCCGCTGGTACGGAAGAGGGCCGCCTCTCCCGCGGCCTCCCCCGACCCGCCCGCCGTGATCAGGGGCAGCGCCTTGAAGGCCTGCGTGGGAACGGCCGGGATGGCGGTCCAGTGCGCCACCCGGTCCGGGGTCAGCCCGCGGCGGCGGCAGAAAGCGGCGTAGGGCTCATTGTGCGCGTACTGCCAGGCGAAGACCCGCAGCGCGAGCGCTTCGAAGGCGTCCGGAGCCGCCTCCGCCACTGGGCTTCGCATGAAGGCGAGAAGGTCCTGGCGCGGGGATGCCTCCGCCATGTCAGCTCCCGCCGAGCGCCTCCGGCAGGTCCGCGGGCCGCCGGACCGGTGCGCTCACCGCACCGGGGCGGCACACGTAGACCGCGCCGCCCTCGACCGCGGGCAGATCGGCGTTGTCCAGGCGTCCGCCACATGGCAGGTTCACCACCCGGCGCCCGGGCACCGGCACGGCCAGGGCGGCGCCGCGCAGCTCCGCGGTGGCCTCCGGCGGACCCACCACGACCAGCACCAGTGGCCGGTCGAAGTACTCCTCCGCGGCCAGCGCGAAGGGCGCCCCCGCCACCCCCCAGCGCCCCGCGCGGGGCGAGAGGATGGCCAGGATGCGCTCGGCCACGGCGCGGTGGCCGCCCGTCTGGTTGGCCAGCGCCAGGTGCAGCCAGAAGCGGGCGGCGTGCGCGTTCAGGTCGAACGGGCGGTCCCGGTAGCGCAGGATGCCCACGTCTTGGCCGGCCTTCGCGCGGTCCCAGAAGCCACCCTCGTCGGACCAGAAGGTCTTGCGCATGGCGGCGGCCAGCGCCAGAGCGCGCTCCATCCAGACTTCCAGTCCGGTGAGCTCGGCCAGCGCCTGGCACGCGCGGGCCGCGTCGAGCGCGTCCACAATCAGGAAATCGATGTGCGGCTCCTGATCGGGCTCGGCGTAGTGGTAGAGCAGGCCGCCCGGGGCGGCCATGGTCTCCAGCAGCGTCTCCAGCGCGGCGGCGGCCCGGGCGATCCAGTCGGCGCGGGCCAGCCGTCCGCCCGCCTCGGCCAGCGCCTGGATCCAGAGCGCGTTCCAGTGCGTGAAAAGCGCCTGGTCGGGGACGGGCGCAGCCCGGGCGGCCCGTGCCTCCGCATCGTCCTCGAAGTAGCCGGGCTCCGCTACCAGGCTCCCCGCCCACAGCCCGTCGGGCCGGCCCAGCGCCCCGTCCACCCAGGCCACGATGCGCTCGGCGCGCTCGGCCCAGTCCCGGCGCTGCCGCAGGTGCGCGCCCAGCGCGAAGGCCCGCAGCAGCTCGGCCTGCGTCTCCAGCAGCTTCTCGCGCCGGGGCTCGGTCCAGTCCGGGCCGGCGGCGTAGCGGTAGAAGCCGCCGTCCTCCGCGTCCCAGAGGTCGCCCGCCAGGATGCCGTCCAGCGTGGTGTCGGCCATGGCGGCGGCCTCGGCGTCTCCACGCCCGCCATGCAGATAGAGCAGCTCCAGCGGATCGGCGTCGGGGAAGCGAGGCGTGTCCCCGAAGCCCCCGTTGCGCGGATCGTAGGCGGCGCGCAGCGCCGACAGCACGTCATCGGCCGCCTCCCGACGCACCAGGCCGGGCGCCGGATGCCGGGTCCGGGCGGCCTCCAGCGCGCGCCGCCGCCGCTCGATCTCACCCAGCAGCGTGTCGCGGTCCCCGTCCCAGGCGCGCTGCACGCCGGTGGCCACGCGCTGCAGCTCGTGCAGCTCCGTGTAGGCCGCCGACCAGAGCACCTCACCCGTGGGCGTGAGGAACGCGTTGGTGGGCCAGCCGCCCGCGATGTAGCGGTCCTGCACGTGCGGATGGCGATCGGCGTCCACGCGGATGGGGACGAAGTGCTCGTTCAGCGTGGCGATCAGATCGGGGTCGGAGAGCGCCTCCTCGTCCAGGCGGTGGCACCACTCCCCCCAGCCCGCCGTGAGCAGCAGGTAGACGGGGCGCCCCGCGGCCTCGGCCTCGGCGAACGCCTCGGGGCCCCAGGGGCGCCAGGCTATCTCGTGGGCACGATTGGCTCGGGGGGAGAAGCGGAATGAAGCGGCCATAGCTCCTGTGCGCGGGCGTGGGCGTGGGTTCTAATGTGTCTGCAGGATAGCCTCCCGGGGGCGGCGCGTGCCAGGGCGGCTGCTACGCCGGCGGCACCCGGAATCGGCCGCTGCGCACCTCCACCCGGCGCGCCGGCAGGTCCAGCAGCCGGATGAAGAGCCGCTTCGCGCCCTGCCCCACGGCACTCGCGATGGAGCGCTCGCCGCTCACGGCGGGGCGCAGCTCCCCCTGTAGCCACTCCTGGAGCTCGTCCAGGTCCGAGGCCGAAAGCGTCTCCACCTCCAGGGTGGCCGTGTAGTAGAAGCGGCCTTCCCCCGTGGGTGCCATGCGCAGCACGGTCACGGTCTCGACCACGGCGCGCAGCGCCTCCCATGAGCCGAACGCCGCCAGCCCTTCCGGCCGGCGCAGGATGTAGCGCTCGCCCATCGGATCGAAGGTCACCGTGTAGTCCAGCACGTGCTCCGCCCGCAGATCGTCCAGGAATTTGTCCTGCCAGAGCTCCACGCGGACGCGGATGCGGAGGGGGAGCCCGCCGCGCGCCGCCGCCTGCAGCGAGGAATCCGCCAGCACGGGTCCGATGGCCAGGCGAGGACGGAACCGCGCATCGGGGACGGGGGCCACCGCCAGCTCCGGGACCTGCGCCTCGGCGGAGCCGCCGGCCACGGCAAAGACCAGCGCCAGCACGCCCGCGCGGATCACAGCCGCGGCCTTAACCGCACGAAGAAGTTGAACCCCTGCCCCCGGCCCGAGATGGGCACGGCCCCGTAGAGGCCGATGCGGCCGATACGGAGCCCCAGCCCCGCGTCCGCCGAGAAGTCGTCGCTGCCGCGGGTCCGGCCGTCAGTGCCGGCCTGCTCGCTCCAGGCGCGGCCCGCTCCGAAGAACGCCGCCCAGCGCACGGACCTGCCCAGGCCGCTCGGCAGATTGAGCGAGCGCACCAGCCGGCGGGCCATGGGGAAGCTGGCCTGGTACTCCAACTGCATGAGCACCACGCGATCACAGCCCACGGCCGGGAAGTGCGGCTCGTCTCCGATCTGCAGGGAGGTCGAGCGGGCATCGCAGTCGAAGTCGAAGAGCTCGTACCCCGGCAGCGACCCCTCTCCGCCCAGACTCCGTTGCCGCTGGGGCGGCAGCGGCTCCCCGTCCAGGGAGCCCGCCGCCATGAGGCGCGCCGCCAGGCGCGAGTAGGGATTGAAGCGTGTGTAGCTGCGCAGGTCGACGAGCCCCGCATGGTAACTGGATTCGTCGCCTGGAAAACGGAACCGCTGTTCCGCCGGTGCGTCGGGGGGCACCAGGGGACGCTGCAGGTCACCGGCCAGCCCCACCTCCACGCCCAGATCGATCAGCCAGCCCGCCGACGGATCGACCGCGTCGTTGCGGGTGTCGTAGCCGTAGGAGGCGCCCAGGCTGCGCAGGGGACCCTCCGCCACGATCGGCTCCGGTCGCCACGCCGCGTCGTTCTTCTGCAGGGCGAACGGATCCCGCGCGGCCATGCTGGCGTGCCGCTCGTTGCGGTACTCCAGGCGGGCCGTGTGCGGTAGTCCGGAGCGCGACGCCGCCAGCCATACCCGCCAGCCCTCGCGCTCGTAGTGGTCGCGGTAATCCCGATGCAGGACGAAGGTGGCCAGCGAGGCCTCCCGGTCGGAGAGGTCGGCGCCCGGGATCGGCACGATCTCCGAGTGCGTCCCCAGGCCGAAGCGCACCGTACCGCCCGCGCCCAGGTACTGCTCCACCGCTACGTCCCAGCCCAGCGCGCCGCCGTCCACGTCCAGCCCCGAGGCGGAGCGGTAGAGCGCCAGCGCCTGGACCTCGGTGACGTTCGAGCCGCCGAAGCGCACGCGCGGCCCCAGCGCCACCGGGAACCCCTCGACGCGGTTGTAGCTGCCGCGCATCCCCACCAGGAAGTCCACGTGCCCGAAGGCAAAGTCCGACCCGGCCGCGAGCAGCGGCTCCTCTTCGGGCGGGAGATAGGCCAGCCCGGCGTCGTCGTAGCGGAAGCTGAGCGTCTGCCGGTAGCGCCGCACCGGCCCCTCCACGCGCGCCACCTCCAGGCCGCGGACGTCCCCGCCCACCACGGTCACGGCACCGGTAACGTGCGCGTCCGGCCCCAGCTCCAGGTCCCCGTTGATGACCACCAGCCGACCGCGCACCGTGCCGTCCAGCGCGAGCGGCCCGCCCAGGACCGCCACGTCTCCCACGAGCTCGGTGCCGGGGCCCACCCGGGAGGCCCCCGTCAGGCGGATCGTCCCGGGCCGGTTGAAGAAAGCGACGAGGCTCTCGGCCGTGTCCGCCGGCAGCAGCACGCTCGTCTCCTGGGCACGCGCCGGCGCGGCCGCCATGCCCAGCGCCAGCACGAGGAGCGCTCCCCGCCAGAGGCGTGTGCCGTGCGGCACCCACGCGCCACATGGACGTTGCCGCGGTCCAGGACGCTCACTCATCGCTCGATTCCCAGCCGGCGCATCCGGCGGTAGAGGTTGGCGCGGTCGGTGCTGAGCCGCCGGGCGGCTTCGGCCACGTTGCCCGCGGCTTCGTCCAGGGAGGCCTCGATGATGTCCCGCTCGTAGCTGTCCAGCCGCTCGGCGAGCGGTGCGCCGTCCGCCAGGTCGGCCCGCGGCGGACCGCCCTCCCCGAGCAGCGGGGCCAGCTCCTCACCCTCCACCTGCCGATCGGGGTGCAGGATGGCCAGACGCTCGCACAGGTTGGCCAGCTCCCGGGCGTTGCCCGGCCAGTCGTAGGCGCGCAGCCGGCTCATGGCAGCCGCGCTGAGGCGCGGCGGGGTGAAGCCGTGCCGCACGCGCAGGCGCTCCAGGAAGTGCGCCACCAGCTCGGGAATGTCCTCCCGGCGCTCGCGCAGCGGCGGCATGTGCAGCGGCAGCACGTTCAGGCGGTAGAAGAGGTCCTCGCGGAAGCTGCCGGCCGCGATGGCGGCGCCCAGGTCCCGGTTGGTGGCCGCGAGCACGCGCACGTCCACCCGCACCGGCCGCTCGCCCCCCACGCGCTCGAACTCCCCCACCTCCAGGGCGCGCAGCAGTTTAGCCTGCGCCTCGGGGCCGAGATCGGCCACCTCGTCCAGGAAGAGCGTGCCGCCGTCGGCCAGCTCGAAGCGGCCGCGCCGGGCGGCCACCGCACCCGAGAAGGCGCCCTTCTCGTGGCCGAACATCTCCGACTCCACCAGTTCCCGTGGGATGGCCGCGCTGTTCACCCGCACGAAGGGTCCCCCCGCCCGGGGGGAGCCCTCATGGATGGCGGTGGCGGCCAGCTCCTTGCCCGTGCCGCTCTCGCCGGTGATGAGCACGCGCGCCTCCGTGGGCGCCATGCGCGCCACCGCCGCGCGGACCGCCTCCATGGCGGGGCTGGAGCCCACCAGCCGGCGGTCGCCGCCCAGCTCGGCGGCCAGCTCGCGGGAGAGCTCCCGGGCGCGGCGCAGCTCGGCCGCGCTGGCCACGGTGACCACCACCGCCTCGGGCGAGAGCGGCTTCTCGATGAAGTGGAACGCGCCCAGCTTGGTGGCGCGCACGGCATCGGAGAGCGTGGCCCGGCCGCTCATCATGACCACCGGGACGGTGGGATGGCGCTCCCGCAGGATCTCCAGCACCTCCAGCCCGTTCGCCCCGGGCAGCATGAGGTCCAGCAGCACCACGTCGGGCTCGTCCTCCGCCACCGTCTCCACCGCCTCCTCACCCGTGGCCGCCGTCCGGACGGCGTGCCCCTCCTCCACCAGCAGACTGCCGAGCATGCGGCGGATGTTGGGCTCGTCGTCAACGATCAGTACACGGACCATGGTGGCTGCGCCGCCTCAGCGGCCCACGATCACACGGGCGTTCACCAGGACCGCGGGCGGGCCTGCCTGCTGACTCGTGCCCACGCACCGGATGCGTGCGCCGGGTCCGTAGAAGAGCCGCAGCCCGCCCGTGGCGGGCGTCTCTTCCATGCCGTCCCCGTCACACTCGCGCGCGTTCTCGAGGTAGGCCAGCATCATGGTGGCCGCACTGTCCGCCGCGGCATCGCTCGGCGCGGCCAGAGCCACCACCAGGCCGGCGTCGTCCCCCACCTCGGTAGCAATGTAATTGAGCATGGCGCGCACACCTTCGCGCACTCCCACGCCCGGCAGGACGCGCGCATAGATGAGATCCACCAGGCGGCGCTCGTCCAGCCGGTAGATGGCGTCGTGCACGAACACCTGGCCGCCGCTGGCCACCTCCAGCGCGATGGTGGTGTCCCCGAGCAGCTCCAGCCCGCGGGTCAGGAACGCCAGCCGCGTGGTGCCGGCGGGTCCTGGTCCGCTCAGCTCCATGCCGGCAGCCGTGGCCACGGCGCCGAACCAGGCGCTGTCCATGGGCGCGGCGAGCAGCGCCACGCGCGTATCGGCGGCGCCCAGCTGGGCGGCCAGCGCCCCGGCGTCGGCGCCCTCGTCGGCCACGCCCGCGCTGACCACCATCTCCACCGGTTCGGGGCCGCCCAGGCGCACGGCGCAGCCGACGGTGAGCAGCGGGGCCAGGGCGGCGGCGGCGATCCATCGAGTCACGGCGTCTCCTCGTGTGCGGGGTCGGGGACTGGGCGCGGCGCCACGGGCAGCCGCACGATGAAGGCCGCGCCGCCCAGCTCGGAGGCGGCCGCCTCCACGCTGCCGCCGTGGCCGGCCACGACCTGCCGTACCACGGCCAGACCGAGGCCGGTGCCCTCCGCGCGCAGCGTGTAGTCCGGCTCGAAAATACGCTCGGCCAGCGTATCGGGAACGCCGGGGCCGCTGTCCTCCAGGGCGACGATCACGTCCGCGCCGGCCGCCTCCACGCGCACGCGAATGCGCGGCGGACGCGCACGGTCGGCCTCGGTGACGGCCTGCACCGCGTTGCGCAGCAGGTTGCGGAAGGCGCGCATGAGCGCCTCGTAGTCTCCCGCCACGCGTGGCGTGCCCGGCGCGGCCACGAGCTCCGTCTCCACCTCGGGCGGCACGTCGCTGGCCAGCAGGCCGCGCGCCAGCTCGCCCAGGTCCACCTCACTGCGCACCTCCGAGGGCGGGCGGCCCAGCGCGGCGAACTGGGCGGCCATCTCCTGCAGCCGCGCCGTCTCCTCGGCGATCACGGTGGCCGGCTCCTCCAGGCGCGGATCCTCCGCGGCCGCGCGCCCCACGCGGTGGGCCGCCAGGCGCAGCGGCGTGAGCGGGTTCTTCATCTCGTGGGCCAGGCGGCGCGCCATCTCCCCCCAGGCGCGCACGCGCTCGGATTCCAGCGCCCGAGCGCGCCCCTCGGCAATGCGTTGGGCCGCACCGCGCAGGGCGCCCCGCAGCGCGGCCACTTCCCGCACCTCGCGGCGCTCGCGCCGCCCGGGGCCCGGCAGCGGCTCGTCCCGCGCCATGAGGTCCGCCCAGGTGACCAGCTCACCGATGGGCCGCGCCAGCTGCCGGGCCAGGCGCCGGCTGAGGACGAGCGCCGCCAGGGTGAGCAGGAGCGCCAGCGCGGCCACGATCCAGGGCAGCAGCTCCAGCAGCCGCTCGGCCAGGTACTGCCAGCGCGAGGCCTGCACCACCGACGCCGATAGCCCCTCGCGATGCCGCCCCAGCGCCTCTGCCAGCGCCGGATCCACCGCCGGCGCCGAGTCCGCGGCCTGGAACACCGCGCGCCCGGTCGTGGCCACCTCATCCCAGGGCCCCAGCGTGCCCAGCGTGCTGAGCGTACGCCCGCCCACGATCACCGCCGCCGCCAGCACCAGCAGTCCCGGCACCAGCGCCAGCGCGAGCAGCCAGCCGAACAGGCGGCGCTCCAGGCTGCGCGGCCCGAACACCGCTCAGCCCCCCGCGGCGGCGGCCGCACTGGAGCGGCGGCGGAACCGGCCGGGCGTACAGCGGATCTTTTTCATCAATATTGACGTACGCGGAAACAGGTGCATGATTGGGGAGGGGCACGGCGAAGGTAGACCGCCCCCGATCCCACCAGCAAGACAGTGCGCCGGCAGCGCCGCCGACACCGCAGGGGCACCCCGTCTGCACGCGCCCCCGGGGCGGATCGGCCATACGCGGGAAACGCCAGCATGGAGGTGCTCTTGATTCTGCCCGGAATCCGCTCTTCCTTTGGCCGCACCGAGGCGGCCTTCCTGGTATGGCTCACCACCCGTGACGAGCCGGAGGAAGCCCGTGACCAGGCGTTCGCGCGCCTTGCCGAGGAGGGCTTCGACGTCTTCCTGGACGACCCGCGCGCGGCCAACGCCCTCCTGGCGGGGCGCGACTTCTCCACCGCGCCCGAGCAGCTGGTCTTCTACGTCCTGGTCCGCCAGGCCCTCCTGGAGGGCGGCATGGAGGACCGGGTGTTGGCCGACTACCTGGCCACCCTGCTGCTGGCCTTCGGGCGCGCGCGCCGGGCCTATCGCCCCGACGGCCAGGAGGCGGAGTTCCACTACCTGGTGGACATCCTGGCCGCGGCCACGGCGGTGGACACGGAGCGGGCACTCATGCTGCAGGCGCATCTGGGGGAGTTTGCCCTCTGGCTGAGTGGGCTCTTCCCGGATCACATCAGCGCCCGCGTACGGCGCCGCGGCGCGCCCGGGCTGGACTACTACCAGGACATGGGGATGCGGGGCTTCCGGGCGGCGGCCCGCTCCCGCGCGGCGGCCGAGCACGGCATGGACGTGGTCTACGAGCAGTGCGCCGCCAGCTTCCCCGGGCTCCGCGTGGCCCTCAACCGGGTGGCGGACCGGCACCTCTTCCCCGCACGCGGCGACCGCATCGAACGCCTCCTGCGGCAGGTGGCCGACCGCTTCGACCACCCCCCGGACGGCAACTGAGGCGGGCGCACCGGGGCCGGCCCGGCGCTCGTGCGCCGGGCCTACTGGGCCGTCACGACCACGCGACCCACCATGCCGGTGGTGAAATCCGAGGCGTACGGGGTGGACCGGTAGATGTAGGTCTGGCCGGGCACCTGGAAGGTGAAGTCGAATATCGGACCCACGCTGGCCGTCTCCACCTCGGCCCAGACACCCGGCTGCGTGGGGTTCATGGGCGTGATGGTGTGGTACGTGTTGGAGTCGTTGATCCAGCGCACCTTGGTGCCGGGCGCCACCGTGAGGTTCTGCGGCTCGAAGGTCTGGCTGGTGGTGAGGTGAACCTCCACCGCGTCGTCGGTCGGATCCGTGGGCGAGTCACCGGAGCCGCAAGCGGACGCCGCCACCGCTCCCAGGATCGCGAGCACTCCGAGGCCACGCGCCAGCGTGCTTCCCCGTGTAGCCATCATACGTTCCCCTACCAGCCAATGGGCCAGGCGGCCGCTCCGTCGGCGCGCCGCGCGTCCAGTATGTTGCCGCCGCTGGCCTGAAGTGTCCAGTCCAGCGTAGCCGTCGCCTCCGCCACGACCGTAACCGCTCGCTGTGCGCTCTCACCGGCCGGCAGCTGATAGCCCGAGGGCGGCGTGATCTCCAGACCGTAGGTACGCGGCTCGAGCCCCTCGAAGCCGTAGTTGCCGTTGGCGTCCGTGGTGGTGCTGGGTTCACCGGCGGCGTTCAGGATGGTCAGCACGGCTCCGGAAACGGGATTGCCACCAGCGGCGACCCGTCCGGCGATGGCACCCTGGAGCTGCGCCACGTTCACGATGTGGAAGGCCTGCGTGTTGACCGTCTGGCCCCGCTCCACGGTGACGGTCCTGACGCCGGTCTCGCTGGAGGCGTACTCCATGCCGCCCGGCACCTCGATGGTGATGCTCCAGCCACCGGTGGCCACGCTCGTGAAGAGGTAGCCGCCGGCCTGGTTGGTGATGGTACTGTGGGAGCCCGACGCGGTGCTCTGCGCGCGCACCGGGATGCCGCCCACGCCCGCGTTGCTCAGGGGATTGACCACACTGCCGGCAATATGGCCGGTGCCGCCCTGGTCCACGGGGGAGCCACCCTCCGAGCAGGCCGCCAGGAGACCCGCGCCCACAACGGTAAGGACCATACCGAACGAGCTACGCACACACATCGGTTACTCCACGAAGCTTCGGTGATACCTCACGCGCCTCCTTATGGAACGCGCGCTCATCCGTCAGCGGGACGCCCGCACGCCGGGCAGCGCCGCCAGCCGTCCTCCAGCCGTTCGCCGCAGGCGCACCCGCGCCGCACGCTCACGCCGCATGCCGGGCACCACGACCAGCCGTGGCGCAGGGCCGTCGCGCAGCGTCGGCAGACGGGCGCCTCGTCGGCCAGCAGCGCCAGCAGCGGGGCCACCTCCTCCATGGACGTGGCGCCGCCCCGCACCTGCCGCCAGGCATCGTGGCTGAGCGGCACGGTACCGGCGGCACGCCCCGCTTCCCGCAACGCGTCGGCGGGCGCCTTCCTCAGGATAAGCTCCCGCAATCGGGCGTCCACCGCCAGTACCTCGAAGATACCGGTGCGCCCGCGGAAGCCGCTGCCCCCGCAGCGGGGGCAGCCCCGCGGGTCGAAGAGGCGCTCGCCCCGGCAGGGCAGACCCAGGCGCTCCAGCTCCAGCCGGCTGGCGCTGCGCTCCACCCGGCAGTTGGGGCACAGGCGGCGCACCAGCCGCTGCGCCACCACGCCCACGAGTCCGCCCGCGACCAGGTAGGGCGGCGCGCGCATCTCGATGAGGCGGGCCGCCGCGGTGGCGGCGTCGTTGGTGTGCAGCGTGGCCAGCACCAGGTGGCCGGTGAGCGCGGCCGTGAGCGCGATCTCCACCGTCTCCCGGTCCCGCAGCTCACCCACCATGATGACGTCCGGGTCCTGACGCAGCACCGCGCGCAGGGCGGCGCCGAAGCCGAGCCCGGCGCGCCGGTGCACCTGCACCTGGGTGAGCCCGGGCAGCCGATACTCCACCGGATCCTCGAGCGTGACCACGTTCAGCCGCTCGCGGTCGAGCTGGGAGAGGCAGGCGTACAGCGTGGTGGTCTTGCCGCTCCCCGTGGGTCCGGTGACCAGCAGCACGCCGTGGCTGCGCCCGAGCAGGGCACGCAGCCGCGCCAGCGGCCCCGGGGCCAGCCCCAGGCGTTCCACGGGGAGGCCCGCCTGCTCGGGGTCGAGGATGCGCAGCACCACCTTCTCCCCGCCCTGCGCCGGCAGGGTGGAGACCCTCAGCGCCAGCTCCCGCCCCGCCGCCCGCACCGTGGCCCGGCCGTCCTGGGGGCGGCGCTTGATGGCAATGTCCAGCCCGCCCATGACCTTGAGCCGGCTGGTGACCGGCGCCGCGGCGTGGGCGGGGAGCCGCACCAGCTCCTGCAGCACGCCGTCCACGCGCAGGCGCACGCGCAGCCCGCCGCCGACCGGCTCCACGTGCACGTCGCTGGCCCGGCGCTCCACGGCGCGGCGCAGCAGCAGCTCCACCAGGGCCACGATGGGCGCCGCCTCGGCGGCGCGGCGCAGCGCGGCGGTGTCATCCGCGGCCCGGGCCGGCTCGCGCGCCCCTCGCACCCCGCGGCGCTGCGGGGCGGGCGGCGTGATGCGATCCAGGATGGCGTCCACCGCTCCGCTCTGGTAGGCGGTGGCCAGCGCCGCCTCCACGGCCGCCCCGCTGGCCACGTGCACGCGCACCCGCCGGCCGGTCTGGAACTGCAGGTCGTCCACGGCCGCCGCGTCCAGCGGATCGGCCATGGCCACGGTGAGGCTCCGCTCGCCGGTGTGCAGCGGGGCCACGCGCCGCCGGATGGCCAGCGCGGCGTCCACCAGGCGGAGCGCGGCCGCCTCGGGTACCAGCGGCGGCGCGGCGTAGGGCAGCCGCAGCTGGTCGGCCAGCGAGCGGGCCACCTGCTCGGGGTCCACGCCGCTGCGCACCAGCAGCACGCCGAGCCGCTCGCGGCAGGTGCGCTGTTCGGCCAGGGCGGCGTCCAGCTGGGCTGGCTTCACCACCCCCGCGGCCACCAGCAGGTCGCCGAGCAGACGGCGGCGGGGCGCGTCGGGCCGGCCCGGCGGGGGCACCGGCGAGGCGTCCGGGCGGCCCGGTCCCGGCGGAGCATGCGGGCGGCCCGGTCCCGGTCCCGGTCCCGCCGGGGCGTGCGTGCCACGGGCGGGCTGTGCGTTGCGTTTCATGCCCGAAGATTGCGGCGCACGATGGGCACCGGAATGGCGAACGGGGCCGGGTTTTCGGCGCCCGCGGGAGGTGACGGTCGTCGTCGCTTAGATACGGCTGTGCAGGGGAGCGAACACGCCGAGGGTCCAGACCAGCCACACGCCGCCCACCACCGCGCCGGCCAGTACGTCCGTGGGCCAGTGCACCTGCAGGTAGACGCGCGAGAAGCTGTTGATGAGGAAGAAGACGCCCACCACCCAGTAGCCCCACGTCCCGCGCCCCGAGCGGTGGATGAGCCACGCCACGGTGAAAAGGACGGCCACCACCGCGATGACGTGGCCGCTCGGGAAGGCGGGGAAGGCGTGCTGGCCGCGCTGCTCGAAGAGGTCCGGGCGCGCGCGGGGCACGCTGAACTTGAGAGCGGGATTCAGCGTCCAGCTGCCCAGCTGCACCACGGCCAGGTGCACGGCCACGGAGACCCGACCCGCGCGGTAGAGGACCAACGCCGCGATGGCCACGAGCGGCGCCAGCGTGTAGTTGGTGCCGAAGATCGGCAGGTAGAGCATGATGATGTCGAGCCAACCCGCGCGCATGGCGTCGGCGGCGGTCAGGGCATCCACCTCCCAGGGGGCGCCGCCCCACCAGCCCGCTCCGTACACCATGCCCGCCGCGGCCACCCCCGCGGCGTACGCCAGCACCCAACCGGCCAGCAGCCGGGTCCACGGCGTGCGCCCGGCCATGACACGCAGGCTCTCGTGGGTGGGCTCCAGGGCGCTCACTCGCGCACGCCCGCCGCGCGCTCCTCCTCGGCGTGGATGTCCTTCTCCTCCTCCTCGAGGTCCGGCTTGCGCGTGGAGAAGAAGCGCACCGCCGTCATCCCGGCCGCCACGAAGGCCAGCCAGGCCAGCCCGCCCAGGAAGCCGGCCAGCACGTCGCTGGGATAGTGCACGCCCAGGTACATGCGGCTGATGCCGATGGCCAGGATGATGAGCGAAGCCAGCGTCCAGGTCACGGCGCGCAGCGTGCGGGTGGGCTCCAGCCGCGCCACCAGGTAGGCCACCGCCCCATAGGTGACGAAGGAGGACATGGCATGGCCGGAGGGAAAAGAGAGGGAACTCACGGTGTCCACGGCGTCGACCATCGAGGGGCGCGGCCGGCCGAAGATCCCCTTCAGCACAACGTTCAGCACCTTGCCGCCGATCACGGCGAAGAGCAGGAGCGCCACCGACCACTTATGCTTCGTGAGCCACAGGAAGACCGACGCCACCAGCACGAGCATGACGAGCACCGCGCCGTTGCCCAGCGTGGTGATCTCCAGCATGACCTCGTCCAGGGCCGGGCTGCGGTGCGCAGCGATCCAGCGCAGCACGCGCTCGTCAAAGCCCTGGGTGAGCCCCTCCTCCACCACGGCGGCCAAGGCGCCGAAGACGGCGGCGGCGGCCAGCCCCACCGCCAGGCCCAGCGTCAGGAACGCCAGCACCGCGCCGTAGAAGCCGCGCACGTGGCGGCCGATCCAGCGCAGCATAGAATACAGCGGGTCGGTGACCACGCTGAAGCTGCCACGCGGCATCTCGCGCCGCTCGGGGGAGGGACCTTGATCAGTCATGACTGCCGCGGGGGGCGAGCAGGAAGCATGCCCACCCCATGATCGAAGCCCGCGGACTTGCCAAGCGGTTCGGCCCGCCGGGGCGGCGTTCCGGCGCCGAACGGCTGGCCCTGCGCGACGTGGAGCTGCGCATGCCCGCCGGTGAATGCTGGGCCGTGGTGGGGCCGAACGGCGCGGGCAAGTCCACCCTGCTCGGCATCCTGCTGGGTTTCCTTCGTCCCACCCATGGTGAAGCCGCGGTGGACGGCCTCCCGCCCGCAGAGTACGCTCGCGTGCACGGCGCGGCCGTGCTGCCGGAGCGCGTGGCGCTGCCCGACGGCTGGACGCCCGCGCGCGTACTGGCCGCCACGGCCGCCCTGGACGGCGCCTCCGCGGAGGCGCCCCACGAAGCGCTCGCCACCTGGGGGCTCGAGGCCGAGGCACACACGCCCTGGCGCGCCCTCTCCACGGGCACCCGCCAGCGACTGCTGCTGGCGCAGGCGCTCCTGCCCGCCCGCGACCTGGTGGTGCTGGACGAGCCCACGGCCGGGCTGGACCCCACCTGGCGCCTGCGCCTGCGCGAGCGGCTGCTCGAGCTGCGGGCAGCCGGGCGGACGGTGCTGCTGGCCAGCCACGATCTGGGGGAGGTGGAGCGGGTGGCGGACCGGGTGCTGGTGCTGGAGGACGGCCGGGTGCGGGAGGTGCTGCCCGCGCGGGCGGCCGACGCGGGCGTCTGGCTGCTGCGCCTGGCCGCGGAGCCGGGGAGCGCGGGCCGGGACGCGCGCGTGGAGGCGGCCTTCCCCGGGGCAGAGATCGTGCCCGCGGCCGCCGACGCCGAGCTGCTCTATCGCGTGAGCGCCAGCGGCCCGGCCGACCTCAGCGCGCGACTGGCCGCCCTGCTGGCGACCGGGGCGGTGGTGGGCGCGGTCCAGCCGGCGGAGGGAGGGCTCGAGAACCGGGTGCGGCGCGCGCTGGACGCGTCACGCCCACTGCACGAGGAACCCGCTCCGGATGGGGAGGCGTGATGCGCCGGCTGCTGCCCCTCGTGCTGCTGGACCAGCGCGCGCTCCGAACGCGCTACGCCATCCTGGGCGCCTTCACCCTGCTGATCCTGATCTCCGGGGTGGCCGCGCGCGTGCTGGGCTTCCACGACGGCCACTTCGACCCGGCCCGCCTGTTCGTGTACGGCGGGCCGGCGCTGCCCTCCGCCGTGCTGGTGGCGGGGTGGCTGGTGGGTCGCCTGCCCATGGCCGCGGCGCTGCTGCTGTGCGCGGGGGTGCTGTCCGCGGAGGTGGAGAGCGGCCGGGCGCGCCTGTGGGCCGCCCCGCCGGGCGCGCGCCTGGCGCCCCACGCCGCGCGGCTGGCGGGCAGGCTGGCGGCCGCCTTCCTCTGGGCGGCGCTCTTCATGCCCCTCTTCGACCTGCTGGTCATCGGCACCTGGGCCGGGCCCGCCACCTGGGTGTTGGCGCTGGCGCAGGTGCTGGTCTACGGCTCCGTGACGGCGCTGCTCTCGGTATTCACGCGCGCGGACGCGGCGCTGGCGCTGCTGGCCGGCGTGGCCGCCATGGTGTGGGACGCGGCGCGGCGGGCGGACGCCCTCGTGGGCACCCCGCCGGGCGTGCGGGAGGCGCTCACCTTCGTGCTGCCCCCGCAGGGCGCGCTGCACAACCTGGAGCTGGCCTTTGCCGATCTGGCGGCCATTCCGTGGGCGGCGTTCGCCTACACGGCCATCTATGCGGCACTGCTCCTGGTGCTGGCGGGCGCGGCTTTCGCCCGGCGGGAGATCTGATTAGTGTTTGGCATGCCTCTCAAGCGCTTGCTCCTGCTGCCGGTCCTGGCGCCGCTCCTGCTCGCCGCCGCCCTCACGGGCTGCGACGAGGGTGAGCTGCTGGGGCCCGAGGATCTGGAAGCGGCCGCGGGCGCGGCGCTGCTCATGGACGACGGCAACGCCGGCCCGAGTCTGCTCCTGGGCACGCGCGTCCTGCCCGTGCCCATGGAGGTGCTCCGGCAGTTGCCGGCGCGTCCCGGCCAGGCCACGCGCATCCGCATCGCCGTGGACGGCCAGGGGCGGATCACCTCCGCCCGGGTGGTGGAGAGCGCCGGGAATCCCGAGTTGGACCGCCGGGCGCTGGAAGCCGTTCGTGCCCGCACCTTCGACCCGGGCTATCCGCGGGAATTCACCACCTCCGTCTGGATGCGGCCCGCCGGCCGCTGAGGCCCCGCAGGCGGCCCGCATCAGCCCGCTCGTCGCACCGTGCCGCGCGCACACACCGCCCCGCCCGCTCACCCCACGTCCAGCCAGGCCAGCACCGCCGGCGCCACGTCCGTGAGGCTCCGCACACCCGCCGCGAAGCGCTCGTGCCCCCGCCCCGCCACCAGCCCCAGCGCCGGATTCCGCGTGTGCTGGACGCGCACGTCCTCCAGGTTGCCGTGATCGCTGGCCACCACCAGGAGCACCGCCGCGGGCAGCGCGGCCAGGATGCCGCCCAGAAAGGCGTCCACGCGCTCGATGGCCGCGCGGCCGCGCGCCAGCTCGCGGGCGTGCCCCGCGCTGTCCGTGCTGTAGTGGGCAAACAGCGTGAGATCATGGTCCGCCGCGAGGGCGGCCAGGTTGCGGCCCGCCGCGGCGGCCATGGGGGTGGGCAGATCACGCCGCCCCAGCCGCTCGCGCCAACCGTCGTTGGTGATCTCACTGGCCACCGCCCGGCCGGCGGCCAGCGCCGGTGTGTGGCGCGTGAGCAGCCCGGCCCCGAGCGCCGCCACGGGCGGACCGGCGCGCAGGAAGGCCGGGACCCGGCGCGAGGCGGCCAGCGCCACCACCTCCTCCGGGTACGCGTTGGCGAAGGTCACGCTGCGCCCCGCCGCCTGCGCGCGGGCCAGGATGCTCCGCTCCGCCACCAGCGGGCGGAGCGCCACCGGTACCCACGGCCCGAAGTGGCCGCCGTGGAGCGCCACCGCGTCCTGGCCGGTGAAGAGGGTGGCTTGGCCGGTGCCGCTCTGCGGGGTGCCGGGCGCGCCGAGGGTGGCCTCGAGGGGTAGCAGCGTGGCGCCGGGTGCGTGGACCGGGGACGCGGCATACCGCCAGCCCCCGCCGCCCATCAGCCCGTCCAGCACGGGCAAATGCGCCGTGGCCAGCGGGTTCACCGCCGGGTCGGCGCTGCCCAGCCCCACGCCGTCCACGAAGACCAAGAGCAGGCGGCCGCCGCTCACGCGACCGACCCGCAAAGGAACGGGGCGGGGGGCCGGCCGCCACCACCATCCTGACGGTGCTCGCCTTCTTCGCA
>JBBDRO010000078.1:54569-64974 GCA_040905425.1 Gemmatimonadota bacterium
GGGGGGGGGGCGCCTGCCGGCGCCCGCCCCTCCCCTGCCGCCCCGCGGCGCTCTGCCTCACGTGATCGGCGCGGGCCGCTCGATGGCGTCCAGCCCCCGCTCGCGCAGCAGGCGGTTCAGCTCGGGCAGCTGCTCGGCCAGCACGCTTTCCAGGCGCTCCAGCTCCGCGTCGATGCGCTCGGCCAGCACGTTGTAGACCTCATAGGACTGGGCCGTGGGCGCGCCGTGCACGCCCTCCACCGCGCCCAGCAGCGCCGCCATCTTGTTGTTCAGCTTGATGGGGTAGTTGAGCGGATCCTGGCCGCTCTGCAGGCGCACCTGGTAGAGCTCCTCCTCCACCGCGGCCACCGCGGCCTTGAAGCGCTCGCCCGCCGCCCGCACCGCGGCGTCCGCCTCGATGCGCTCGTCCACCTCCTCCTTGAGCTCACGAATATTGATGACGCCCTGGTTGGCGGCGGAGGCCCTGTCCCGCACCCGCAGCGCCAGCTCGAGCCGCTCCCGGTGGTCGGTCATGGTGACCTCGGGGAAGCGCGGATCGAGGCGATAGGTGAAGCCCTGTGTGAGCGGCTGGCCGTCACCCACGCGCAGGCGTACGGCGTACTCACCGGGGATCATGCCGGGCCCGGAGGTGCCCGCCGCCCACATGATCAGGTCCGGGAAGGACGTGATGCCCTCGTGGCGCAGGTTGAAGGAGTAGCGGCTGGCGCCCGCGTCCGTGTCCGGGCTGCGCCCCTCGTCTTCGCTGGACGCGCGCTCCAGCACCTGCCCCTGCGCGTCCAGCAGCTCCAGCACCACCTCGTCGGCCGGCTGGCCCAGGTAGTAGCCCACCTCCACGCTGCTCGTCTGCCCGAAGACCGGGTCCACGGGGTCGAAGAGGTGCGCCGGCGCGTCCACCACGTTCCGCGTCACCTGCCGCAGCGTGGTGATGTTGTCCATGACGTACGCCGAGCGGCCGTGCGTGGAGATGACCACGTCGTTGCCCTTCACGTCCACGTCACTGATCTGCGTGTCCGGCAGGTTGCGGGCGAAGGGCGCCCAGGTCTGTCCGTAATCGAAGGACACGTAGGGCATGTGCTCCGTGGCGGCAAAGAGCAGCCCCGGCCGCTCCACGTCCTCGGCCACGGCATGCACGTAGTGACCGTCGGCGATGCCGCTGACGGTCATGTGCCACGTCTGCCCGTAGTCATCCGTCCGGTAGATGTAGGGCTGCCGGTCATCCAGCTGATAGCGCTTGGCGGCCACCCAGGCGCGCCCCGGCACGTGGGAGGATTCCTCGATGTCACTGACGCGGCTGAATTCGGGGATGTCCGGCGGCGTGATATCGGTCCAGTTGGCACCGTGATCGCGAGTGATATGGATCAGCCCATCGTCGCTTCCCACCCAGATGGTGTTGCCGTCGTGCTTGCCGGGGGCCACGGCAAAGATGGTGGCGTAGGTCTCCACACCCGTCTGATCCAGCGTGATGGGGCCGCCCGAGGGGCCCAGCGTGGCGGGATCGGCGCGGGTCAGATCCGGGCTCAGGCGCTCGAAGCTCTTGCCCCCGTTCGTGGTCATCCAGAGATGCTGGGAGGCCACATAGAGCCGCTTCGGTCCCGTGCGCGAGAAGACGATGGGAAAGGTCCACTGGAAGCGCTCGGCAATGTCCTCCGAGGAGTGCCCCATGGGGTTTTCCGGCCACACGTTGATGCGCTCGCTGGTGCCGGTGGTGTAATCGTAGCGCGTCAGGGCGCCGCCGTAGCTCCCCGCGTAGAAGACGTTGGGGTCCTCCGGGTCGGAGGCTATGTAGCCGCTCTCGCCGCCGCCGACGGAGGTGAAGTCGGCGATCTGCCGCCACCCCGAGCTGGGCATGCACGCCGTGCTGTTGTCCTGCTGCGCGCCGCACACCCAGTAGGGCTCGTGGTTGGTGGTGGTGATGCGATAGAGCTGCGCCGTGGGGTAGTCCTGCTCGGTCCACGTCTGGCCGCCGTTCACGGAGACGTTGCCGCCGCCGTCATTGCTGTTGGCCATGCGCTGGTTGTTGTAGGGATCGATCCACAGGTCGTGGTTGTCCCCGTGGGGAACCCGGATGCGCTGCCGGAAGTCCTGGCCGCCATCCGTGCTCTTGTGGAAGCCCACGTTCAGCACGTAGACGGTTTCCAGCTCCTGCGGATCGGCGTAGATGCGCGTGTAGTAGAAGGCGCGCTGGCGCAGGTTGCGGTCGTCGCTGGTGCGGGTCCACGTGGCGCCGGCGTCCTCGGAGAGGAAGACGCCGCCGGAATCCGCCTCGATGATGGCCCAGACGCGGTTCGGATCCACCGGGGAGACGGACACACCGAGCTTGCCCATCGGCCCGGCCGGCATGCCCGGATTGTCGGACAGGAGATCCCAGTTCTCCCCGCCGTCGGTGGACTTGTAGAGTCCGCTGTAGGGGCCGCCGCTGAACATGCCCCAGGCCGTGCGGTACACCTGCCAGACGGCGGCGTAGAGCTCGTCGGGGTTCTGCGGAGTCACCGACAGGTCCACGGCGCCCGCGCTGTCACTCACGAAGAGCACGCGCTGCCAGCTGTCCCCGCCGTTCACCGTCTTATAGACGCCGCGCTCCGGGTTGGGACCGAAGCTGTGGCCCAACACCGCGGCCCAGGCCACGTCACAGTTCTCCGGATGCACGCGGATGCGGCCGATGGCCTGGCTCTCCGGGAGCCCCTTGTGCTCCCAGGTCTCCCCGGCGTCGGTGGACTTGTAGACGCCGTCCCCCTGCATGATGTTGCCGCGGAACTGCACCTCACCCGTGCCGATGTAGACCACGTCCGGGTTCAGCTCACACTGGCCGATGGCGCCCACCGAGGAGCTGTTCAGGTAGCCGTCCGTGACGGGGCTCCAGTTGGTGCCGCCGTCCTCGGTCTTCCAGAGGCCGCCGCCCGCCGCGCCGAAGTAGTACTCGAAGGGACGGGCGGAGCTGCCGGAGATGGCGGTGGAACGGCCGCCGCGGTCGGGCCCCACGTTGCGCCACGAGAGCCCCCCGAAGAACGCGGAATCGGCCTGCCAGACGGCGCCCACCTGCTGGGCCCCGACGGCCGTGGGCGCGGCCAGGGCCACGGAGGTGAGGAGCGCCAGGGCCACGAACATGAGTCGCTGCATGGGATCCGTCCTGTGGATGAAGACACGGCGGACACGGCGCACGGCGCCGGAAGCGTATGTTTCAGGCGGGCGGGGCGTGTGTCAAGGCGGGGAGGTCGGCGGAGCTATACGCGCCCGTGCATGGGGCGGCGGGAGTTGCGGCATGGGCGGGGGCGTGCTGCGGCACAGAGCGCGGGCGCGGATGCGGCATAAGGCGCGGGCGCGGCGGCCGCCGCCTCTTTGATTGCAATCAAACGCGCATGCGGCGTCGTGTTTTCGGACCAGTGTGCGTCTGGTGGCAATTATTGCGGTGAAACGCGTTCGCAGCGATGCGCGCGCCGCCGATGTGGCGCTGGTTGCAATAATCGTCACCAAACGCGGTCGCGCCATTCGCCAAGGCCGCGCGTGTGGGTTTGATGGGAATCGTGGCCGCGACGACCGCAACCGTGGCCCTGACGACGGCACCCGTGGCACTGACGGCTACGACCCGGGGACGGCAACCCCGGCGGACCCCCCCTCAGAACACCACCGCGCCCCGCTGGAATTTCGCGATCCACAGCCCCGAATTGAGGTCCGAAGTGATGATGTTGCCCTTGAAGATCTGGGCGCCCCACGTCATGGACCAGTTGGGGGTGACGGCATCGCGGCTGGAGGTCAGCAGCGCGCCCATCTCGCGGCCCTGCCGGTAGAGGTCACCGCGCAGTTCGCCGGATACGTCCACTACGCGCAGCCCCGCCTGGTAGTTGCCCACGTAGAGGACGTCATCCTCAATCCAGAAGTTGTGCGCCCCGGCCTCGGGCACCTCATACCTGGCCACCTCCACAGGCTGCTCGGGATCCTCGTAATCCACCACGTGGATGTAGCCGCGCGCCTGGATCGGCTGGCTCGCATCCCAACCGGGCGGGTAGATCTCATCGCCGATGAAGAGGTATCTGCCGTAGCGCCAGGCGGTGTGCGTGTGCCCCTGCGGGTACTTGAACTGGCTCACGAAGGTGGGCGTGGTGGGTGTGCCACCATGGGTGCCGGCGCCGGCGTCCAGCATGATCAGGCCGTCGTCCCAGTAGGAGAGGTACGCGTAGCCGTCCTGGACGATGACGTCGTGCAGCGAGCGGTTCTCCTTGTCGAGCCGCCACCGGCCGACCTCGCGGGGCGCGCGCGGGTCGGCGACGCTGATGATGCGCACATCGCTCGTGCCGTTGTGCACCGCATAGATGAGCTCCTTCTCCCCCACGATCCACACGTTGTGGACGCCGCCCGTGATGCCCTCCGTGTACTCGGCCATGATGGTCGGGTGCGCGGGCGTGGCCAGATCGAGCAGCACGATGCCGTTGCGGCGGGTGGAGGCGCCCTCCCGCGTCAGCACCGCCAGGCGGTTGTTCGGGTGGACCTTGACGTCGTTGATCCGGCGCGCGTCGAGCTGGATGGAGTCGGTCAGTACGGGCGCGGCGGGGTCCGTGATGTCGAAGACCTTGGCCCAGTCGTGGTTGAAGGTGCCGATGATTGCGTAGTCGCGTCCGTCCACGCCTGCGAACGCCCACGTGTCGCCGGCGTGGTGGCCGGCGGTCAGGCCGTGGCCCACGCGCACGAGCTGCCCGTCTTGCGGGCGCGGCGCCACATCCACCGTGGTGCGCTCCACGATGCGGGGGCCGACCAGCGCCGTGAGGGTGTAGCGGCCGGGCTCCTCGGCCACGAAGACGCCCTCCTGGCCGTCCGCTTCGATCTGCGCGCCCGATCCCTCGACGGACCACGCCGGTATGATGGGCGCCACCTCCGCGCCGGCCGCATCGATGGCCGCGACGCTGTAGCGCACGACGTCACCCGTGCGGATCTGCTGCGGCGCCGGGGTGATGCGGTAGGCGCGCGCGGGATTCGCGCGCACGTTGATGGCCACGCTGCTCATTGCGTTGCCGGCCCGGGCGGTCACGGTGACGCTGCCGGGCTCGTGCGCGCTCAGGCGGCCCGACGCGTCCACGGTGGCGATGGCGGGGCGGTCCGTACTGAACTCCACGCGGGCGTCGAGCACGGAGCCCTGTCGATCCCGGGCCACCGCCGTGAGCGGCACTCCCGTGCCCGCCAGCACCTGGTCGGCGCCGGCCCGCAGGCTCACCTCGGCCGGGGGCAGCGCGGGCACCCGCACCGTGGCTTGGCCCCGGCCCCCGTCCGCGATGGCCACGATCCGCGCCGTGCCCGGCCGCAGCGCCGTGACCGTGCCCGTCGAGTCCACGCTCGCCACCCCGGCGTCCGTGCTCAGCCACCGCACCGCGCCGCTGACCGAGGCCGGCAGCCGGAGCTGGTACGTGCCGCCGACCTCCACCCGCACCTCGGCCGGTTCGATGGTGAGCTGCCGGGCCGGCTGTTGTTGTTGGAGCAGGGCCGGCGAGAGCGTGAGGACGGCTGCGAGGGCCATGGCTGTGCTCATGGAGGCGTGCTCTCCGGTTCGTCGGGAAGGGGCGTCCGGGTGTGTCGGGGCAGAATACCCCAGGAGCGTGGGGGCCGGCAAGCGGCTACGAGCTCAGAGCAGTTCCACGCCCACGCGCAGGGTGCGGCCGGGCTGCGGCATGCCGCACTGGTCGTAGATGGCGGCGTCCGCCGCGTTGTCCAGCACGGCGGAGGCGCGCACTTCCCGCCACGGCCCGCCGGTGAAGCGCCAGCTGCGCTGCACACCCGCGTCCAGGCGAGTGGAGGCGTCCAGCTGGATCTCCCCGCCCGCCTCCGGACTGAGGCAGTACTGGCGCCCGGTGTGGTGTACGCTCGCCAGGCCCCGAATGGCCAAAGGCAGCGGCACCTTCACGTCCAGGCCAGCCCGCACGCGCGGCATGTTCTCCGCCCGCCGCGCGCTGTCGGACGGCCCTGCCTCCTCCACGGTCACGCCCTGCACCATGAAGTCACCCAGCAGTTCCACCTGGCCGAGGTGCGCGTTCAGCAGCAGCTCCAGCCCGGTGCTGCGGATGGCGTCCCGGTTGACGCGCTTGAATCTGCCCTCCACGGTGGTGGTGCGCACCACGGCGTCCGACAGGTCGTGGTGGAAGACCACGCCCTGCAACTCCACGCCGGTGCGCTTGAAGGTGGCGCCCACCTCCCCCGCCACGAGCCGCTCCGGGCGCAGCTCCGGATTGGCCTCGAAGCGGCCCAGCGCGCCGGAATAGAGCTCGCGTAGCGCGGGGAAGCGGGCACGCGTGCTAGCGGAGGCGTGCAGCTGCAGGTCGGTCCGTAGCGCCAGCGTGCTCACGCCCAGGCGCGCGCCCCAGGCGGTCTGGCGCGGCTGCGCGGGGCGACCGCCGGTTTCCGGGGTGTCGGCGCCGTCGAAGGCCGCGCCCCCGCTCAGGCGCGTGGTCCTGCCGACCAGCCACGACACCTCGGCGCCGGCGCTCCACAGGCGCTGCCGGTAGTCGGCGGGCGCGCCGGCGTCGAGCGTCTCGGTGTGGTTCACGTCGGCATAGGTGAGGGCGGCGCCGAGCTCGGCGTTGCCCGGCAGCGTGTGGTCCCCCACCAGGCGGAGCGTGAGGTTGCGGTCGCGCCCCGTCTCGCTGCCGACCACCTGATCGTAGGCCGTGGTGGCGTAGGCGTCGATCTCCTGGCGTCCGGTAACCAGCCCCACGCTGGCCTCCAGGTCCCCGGCGCCCCACGGCGTGTCGCGGATGCCCGTGCCCGCCGACAGGGCGCTCACCGCTTGCCACTCCTCGGGGTAGCGCCACAGGCGCGGCGCGCTGGTGTGCAGCTCGGGCGGCACGCCGCGCTCGGCACGGTAGCCGGACACGGCCAGCGAGAGCCACTGGCGCTCCTCCCCCTCCCAGCGGAGCGCGCCAAAGCCGTTGCGCTGGCGGGCGTCACTGTTGGTGCGCTGATCCCGTCCAGGGACGAGCGGGCTCACGTCACCGGCCAGGTTCACGCCGTCGCTGGCGCGGTAGCCCCCACCGGCACGGATGACCAGGCGGTCGTCCCCTTCCAGGCGCAGGGCGCGGTGCCCCGCCGCACCGAAGGCGCGGGAGCCGTCATCGGCCATGCCCGCACTCACCCGCACCGCGTCGGGCGGGCTCACCGACCCGCCGCCGCTGCCCACGTCCACGGCAATGACGCCGCCCAGCACGTTGGGGCCGTTCAGCATGGTGGGCAGGCCGCGCACGAACTCCAGGCTCTGCGCCCCCATGAGGGGCAGCACACCCGGGTCGGTGCGATGGTCCCAGGACAGCGACAGCGGCACACCGTCCAGGAGCACGGCCACCTGCCGGCTCTCGGAGCCGCGCACGGAGACCTCCGCCTGGCCGCGCGAGTTCTGCCGCACGAGCACGAAGGGCAGCTCCCGCAGCGCGTCCTCCAGGCTGGCTACCGGGCGCAACGTAAGTGAATCGGGGTGCACCACGAGACCCACCGTGCCCTCCACCGTGGAGGCCTGGCGCTGCCCGGTCACCACCACGCCCTGGATGACGTAGGTGGAATCGGGCGGGATGCTGTCGGGCGGCGGCACCTGGGCGCCCAGGGGACCGCACGGCAGGAGGAGGAGGGCGAGCGGGACCAGCAGACTCGGCGACTTCAAGATACGACTCTCCAACGTTGGCTTTCGTAACCTCCGCACCCGCAGTACAGGTCGGGGATGGCGATGTTCCCGGCTAAGATCGAGCGGTGCCGGGCCAGAGTACCCACGCGGGGTGGCGGCGGCAAGCGGCGCTACGGCGCGCATCACTGCGATAGCGCCGCTCGCGGCGGCCGCGGGGGCGCGTTTGACCGTCATCCTGACCCCGCACCCTACACCTTCGTGACCACCGAGGCCTCGTGCAGGCGCAGCCGGCCCCACCGCGGTCCGCCCAGCTCCAGCCCGCGATGAAAGTCGGCATCACAGGTGAGCAGCGGCAGCTCCAGCGCCAGGGCGGTGGCGGCAATCAGCAGGTCAGGCAACGGAATGCGCGCGCCCCGGGCACGGGCGTAGGCCCCCATGCTCCCGGCCTCCGCGGCAATGTCTCGATCGGCGGCAATCACCGGGAGAACTGCGGTCAGTCGGCGAACGTGAGCCTCGCCGGGCGCGCCCCGTGCGCCTACGAACAGCTCGGCCGCACTCACCGCGCTGATGAGCGCGCGGCCCTCTTCCAGTGCCTGCCGCGCCGCCCCGGCCACCACCCGCGTACGCGCCGGCGCTGCGCGGCGCAGCAGGACGATCAGGGCGGAGGTGTCAAGCAGGATGGCCACGTTCAACGCGCCTGTACGCGAGCATGTCATCCAGGTCCCAGACAGCGTTCGAGCCCTCTACTTCGTCCAGCAGGCGCCGCATGTCCTGCCGGGCTACGGCGTCCTCGAGCGCCAGGGTGATAGCCTCCCGATAGGTGCTCGTGCCCAGCGCATCCTTTGCGCGCTCGAGAAGATCCCTGTCCAGATCCACGGTCGTACGCATGCAACACTCCAATTGTATGCATGATTTGTAAATAGAATGCATAACAATGCCCACCTGCGCCGTCAATTCTTCAGTCCCCACCCCACCCGTAGTTGACGCCCCCGCCCACGCTCGAACATCTTCGTGCATGAATACCATCACCCTTATTGCCGCGCTGGCGCTCGCCGCCGCCCAGGCTCCCGGGGACACGGTCCGTTACGAGATCGCCTTTCCCAACGCCGCCCATCACGAGGCGGAGATCACCATCCGCTACGACGGGCTGCCCGCCACGCCGCTCGACGTGCGCATGAGCCGCAGCTCACCGGGACGGTACGCGCTGCACGAGTTTGCCAAGAACGTCTACGGCGTGCGCGCCGTGGACGCCGCCGGGCGCGAGCTGGACGTCACGCGCCCTGACCCGCACACGTGGCGCATCCATGACCACGGGGGGGCGCTCACGTTCCACTACACGCTCTTCGCGGATCGCGCCGACGGCACCTATAGCGGCATCGACCGCACGCACGGGCATCTGAACATGCCCGCCACCTTCGCCTGGGGCGTGGGCACGGGACAGCGGCCCATCCGCATCACCTTCCACGCCCCCGCAGGCAGCGGCTGGCGGGTGGCCACGCAGCTCGCGCCCACCGCCGACGCGCACACCTTCACCGCGCCCGACCTCTACTACTTCCTGGACTCCCCCACCGAGGTGAGTGACTTCAACCTGCGCAGCTGGGAGGTGGAGAGCGGCGGGCGCACGCAGACCATCCGCCTGGCCATGCACCACCTGGGCACCGAGGCGGAGCTGGACGCCTACGCGGAATGGGTCCGGAAGGTGGTGCGGGCGCAGGCGGACATCTTCGGCGAGCTGCCCGCCTTCGACTACGGCACCTACACCTTCATTGCCGACTACCTGCCCTGGGCGTCCGGTGACGGCATGGAGCACCGCAACTCCACCATCCTCGCCAGCACCGCCTCGCTGGAGCAGGCGGCGGCCGGGCTGCTCGGCACCGTGTCCCACGAGTTCCTCCACGCCTGGAACGTGGAGCGCATCCGCCCGCGCACGCTGGAACCCTTCGACTTCACGCGCGCCAACATGTCGGACGCCCTGTGGTTCGCCGAGGGCTTCACGAGCTACTACACGCCGCTGGCCATCCGTCGCGCGGGTATAAGCGACGACGCCGCGTACGCCGCCGCGCTCGTCGGCACGCTCAACACCGTCATCAACGCTCCCGGGCGGCGCTACCACTCGCTCGTGGAGATGAGCCTGCAGGCGCCCTTCGTGGACGCCGCCACCTCCGTGGATCCGGTGAACCGGAGCAACACGTTCATCTCCTACTACACGTGGGGCGCCGGCGTGGGGCTGGGCCTGGACCTGGCGCTCCGCACGCGCTTCCCGGGCGTCACGCTGGATGACTTCATGCGCGCCATGTGGGCGCGCTTTGGCAAGACGGAGACGCCCTACTCGCTGGAGGACTGGGTGGTCACCCTGGCCGAGGTGAGCGGGGACGCCGTCTTTGCCACGGAGTTCTTCGAGCGCTACGTGGCGGGCCGGGAGGTGATGGACTACGAGACGCTGCTGGCCAGCGCCGGCATCCTGCTGCGCCCGGCGCGTCCCGGAGCCGCCACGCTGGGCCCCGTAGCCACCCGACCGGTGGAGGGGGGACTCGAGGTCACGTCCGGCACCATGGTGGGCACCGCGCTCTACGAGGCCGGCGTGGACCGCGGCGCGCTGCTCGTCTCCCTGGACGGTACACCGCTCACGGAACCGGCCGCGTTGGGCCGGCTGACGGCGGAGCGGCAGCCCGGGGACACCGCTCCGCTCGTCTACGAGTCGCGCGGCCAGCGCTACGAGACACGCGTGACCTTCGGCGCCGACGACCGCCTGGAGGTGCTTCTCTACGAGGACGCCGGGCGCCAACCCACCGCCGCCATGCTGGCCTTCCGGGA
>JBBDRO010000078.1:65074-96948 GCA_040905425.1 Gemmatimonadota bacterium
GGTGGCGCCGCCAGCAGCGCGGTGATGGCGGCCAGTGCCGCCAGGATGCCAGTTGCACGTAGCGTTCGCCTCATGTTCTGCTCCTTCATCCTTGTGGTACGGCGGCACGCGCATGCCGCCACGATGCCACTCCGGGAGCCGGCCCCTGCAAGATCGACGCGAGGAGAACGTGAAGCGGCCCCGACGGTTGGATGCCGCCGGGGCCGAAGGGGATGCATCGTCGCCTGGAAACGCGCTACTCAGCGCTCCAGAATCCCATCTCGACGCCGCCGTCCACATTGGACGCCACGCGGGTGCCCTCACCCAGCGGCACGCGTACCGGCATGCGGCGGTCCGGCGGCGTCTGCTTGCGGACCAGGTGCGGGTTGAGGTCGTAGAGCACCTCGGGATCCAGACCCGTGCTGGCCGCCAGGTCATCCAGGCTGGTGCCGCCCGGTACGATGACCTGATCGAACTGCAGCGGGGCCTGCGGCTTGATGTCCGTGAAACCGTACTTGGCCGGTTCCTTGGCGATCTTGCCCATGGCCAGCATGAGCGGCACGTAGTCGCGCGTCTCACTGGGCAGCTCGTGCCAGATCTCCCAGTAGAGCGCCTCGTCCCCACCGAGCGAGCCGCCGCGCTCCTTCAGCAGGCGGGCCACGCGGTTCTCACCGGTGTTGTAGCCGGCCGCGGAGAGGTACCACGAGTCGAAGTCGTCGTGCATCTCCTTCAGGTACGTGAGCGCCGCACCAGTGGCCTTCACGGGATCACGCCGCTCGTCCACGTAGCTGGAAACCTCCAGCCCGTAGCGCTCGCCCGTCTCCTCGATGAACTGCCACAGGCCGGCCGCGTGCGCCTTGGAATAGGCGTTCGGGTCGAGCCCGCTCTCGATCATGCCCAGATAGAGCAGGTCCTGCGGCATGCCGCGGGCGTGCAACTCGTTGGTGATCATGGGGCCGTACTTGCCGACCCGCTCCAGCCACTCATGGGTCCTGTCGTAATTCTTGCCCATGAGGTATTCCACGAAGAAGTCCACCCGGTCGTGATCCGTGTACTCGATGTCCCAGGTGACGGCCTTCTCCTCGGCCACGTCGCCCTCGTCCGCCACGAGGGGGCCGGCCGCGGCGTCCTCAGAGGCCGGGCCCATACCGGCGCCGGCCAGCAGCGCCAGGGAACTGGCGGCCAGGCCCAGCGAAACTGTGGTGCGGTTGTCCCGCACCAACTGGCCGCTCCTGCGCATGGCGGAGTCCACGGCGGCCACGGTGGCCACGGTGGCGTCCCTGCGACGCCGGCCCTCGCGGGCGCGACGGTCATCGTTGCGGCGCTCACCGGCGCGGCGCTCCGTACCCCGTAGCGCCTCGGTCGCGCGCATGCCGGTGGCCACGGCCCCGTTGGCTGAGCTGCGCGGCCCGGAACCGTCCTGGCGGGTGTGGTCGGCGTTTCTATTCATCAACGTAACTCCCTTTCTGTCAACGCTTTGCGGTGATTATCCAGTGCAAGAGCCGTGCTCACGGGGCGGATATGCGGGGCGGCAGTTGGCGGAGAGCGTGAACGGGCGCATTGCCCCGATGATCGGCAGCGCCTACCCTCGTGAAGGATGGGCACGCGCCACGACCCGAGCGGAGGGATGAACGGATGCTGGAAGGTGACAAGGCTCGCGAACGGGCTGCCGAGGACAAGCGGGTGATGGGCATGGCCGGCCTGGCCACGCTGGGCAGCCTGGTGACCGGCACGCTGGGCTTCGTGCTGGGCGTCTTCCTCGTCCTCGTCGGTCAGCCGACCGCGGCCGCCGTGGCCCTGGTGGCAAGCGCGCTGGCGTTCGGCCTGGCCGCCAACGCGCTGCTGCGCAGCTGATCGGCCGGCCAGCCCGTCTCTCCTACCGCGCCATGGGATTCCGGGCGCTGGCACCCGCTCGCGGAGCGCAGCTTCCGGAACCCACCCGTACATATGGTGTTCGTCCTGCTAGCCGGAGCGATCGGCGCGGAGCCGTCGGTCACGTCTTTTTCGACCTAGCAGGGAGATGTCGTGCGTAGAACTTTCAATCGTATCATCATGGCGGCCCTGGTCGCGCTTATGGCGCCTGCCGCCGTGTCCGCGCAGGGCGGTGGGATGGACCCCACGCAGCAGCTGCCGCCCGAGGCGCAGGAGCTGATCGCGGAGCTCCAGCAGCTCCAGGCGCAGATCCAGCCCATCCAGCAGCAGGCGCTCGCCGATCCGGAGATCCAGGCCGCGCAGGAGAAGCTCGGCGCAGACGTCCAGGAGGCCATGGCGGAGCAGGACCCTGAGGTCCCGCAGCACATCGAGCGGCTCGAGACGCTGATCGCCGGCGCGCAGGCCGCGCAGGCCGAGCAGGATCAGACCCGCATGGCGGAGCTGGTGGCCGAGGCGCAGCAGATCGAGCAGCGCCTGCAAGCGGCGCAGACCGAGGCGCTGGAATTGCCGGAGATCGCCCCGCGCGTGGAGGCGTTCCAGCAGCAGCTCAAGGACAAGATGGTGGAGGTGGATCCCGAGTCCGAGACGCTCCTGAAGCGCTTCGAAGAACTGAACGAGCGGCTGGCCGTCCTCATGGGTGGCTGACCGACCTCATGATCCGCCGCCGCTGAAGCGGCTGGATCCTGATACAGTACGGATGCGCGCCCGGGTGGAATTCCGCCCGGGCGCGCTGCCGTTTTGGCCCATCAGGCGTGCCGGCGCGGCCTCCTGCCGCCGGACGGGGGTGGGCGCACAGGTGTGCGCGATGCTCGGAGCTTTCGCACCGTCCGCCGCGTGGTTGAGCCAGAATATCCTATAGGATATTTTGGCGGCAGACCGGGCCGGACCTTGCGTACGCGCAGAGCGTTCCAGTACCTGCCCCCCCCGGCACCCGTGGTGGAGGAAATCCGCCGCCCGGGCTCACCCCCCCCGCCGACCCACCTCCGCAAGCACCCTGGCCGGACCGGCTCCGCTTCACCCCACGCCTCACCGCCTCCGCGACCTGCCCTTCCCGGATCCACTCACCGTGTCCGCCATGGCGGCGAACGCTTCCCGCTGCCGGTGAAGGCGCCACCAGAAGAAGAGCGCCACCGCGGCCAGCACGTGCACGATCACGCCGGCCACCAACGACCAGACGTAGAGCACGGCGCCGAGCACGACCAGGACCAGCGCCGCCCCGAGCAGGCCGAGCGTCCAGGTCCGGATGAGTGCACGGGACTCGGCGGGGGTGCGCTCGGCGAACATCTCGATGAGCCGCTCCTGCGTGGCACTCACCTGGCCGAACTGCTGTTTGGCGCGCTGCTTCCGGAGCTGCGGCGGCTCCTTGCCGGGTCGGAACCCTTTCATCGGCTGCTGCGGTCCCCGTCCACTGTGGCGTGCCATGGTGAGCCTCCAGGTGAGTCGTGTGCCCGATGGGGCATTATCCACCGCGACATGCACGCCAGCAAGGCAGCCGGCGCTCTCTCCTCGGGGATGTGCGCTGCCGCACGCATCGACGCCTGTGCCGCGAACGCTTCGGCCAGTCATCCCGGCGCCGGCGCCGGGATCGCCTTGGCCGGTCGCCCCGGAGCCCCGCACCCGATACCTTGATGGCACTCGCCCTTCCGGCCCCTCGCGACGCGGCTCCGCCGGAAAGCCCGTTCGCGAGTCAGCCCGGGGGGACACCTCGACGCGTTCGTGCAACGGTGGTCCGAAATGGCTGACTTCCCCGGTTCCGAGCCCCCCCAGGGCATGCGCCGTCCCATCAACCTCCAGGACCTGGACCTCGGCAGGCTGGACAGGATGTTCCGCTGGGGCATCTGGTTCCTGGGGATCGTCCTGATCTGGACCGGGCTCACCTGGAGCCACACCTTCTACATCGACTGGCTCTGGTTCCAGGCGGTGGGACACGAGGATGTCCTCATCACCCGGATCGTGGCGCAGCTGGCCCTCTTCCTGGTGGCGCTGGGCGCGTTCCTGGCGCTCTCCGTGCCGAACCTGCTCTACGCCTGGCGCGCCACCCGCGATGCGCCGGCGCTCGCCGCGGGTCTCACCTCCGTCAACTACCACTTTCTGCGCCGGCTGCTGGTGCGGGTATCGGCGGGCGCGGCCGTGCTCGGCGGACTTATGCTGGCATCCCACCCGGCGGCGGAGTGGGAAACCGTACTGCTCTTCCTGAACCGCGTCCCCTTTGGCGAGGCCGAGCCGATCTTCAATATGGATTTCGGCTTCTTCGTGTTCACGCTGCCCGCGCTCGAGCTGCTCCGCTTGTGGCTCATGTCGGCCGTGATCGCGGCGGGCATGATCGTGGCTGCGTTCTACTACCTGACCGCCCGCATGAGGGTGGATCACTTTTCCTTCACGCAGCAGGCGCGCCGCCAGCTGGCCTTCCTGGGAGCCGGTCTTTTCCTGGTCATCGCGGGCGGGCACTGGCTCGGCCGCTACGAGCTGATGTACTCCCCGACGGGCACCGTCTTCGGCGTGGGCTTCACGGACAACTACGTGAACCTGCCCGGGCGCACGCTGCTGGCCTTCGTGGCGCTGGCAACAGCGGGGATGCTGGTCTGGGGCGGCCTTCGCACCGTCCGCAATCGCATGCTGATCGGTCCGGTGGTGGTCTGGTTCGCCGCCACCCTGATCGTGGGCGTGGCGGCGCCGGCGGTGGTGCAGCGCCTGGCCGTGGAGCCCAGCGAGCTGGAGCGCGAGCGCGAGTTCCTGGCCAACAACATCCAGTACACCCGGCAGGCGTTCGGGCTGGACAGACTGCAGTCGCGTGACCATCCCGCAACCGGCGTTATCGACGCGGCCACGGTGGCGGACAACCAGGGCACACTGCAGAACGTCCGCCTGTGGGACGAGAGCCCCCTGCTGCAGAGCTACAACCAGATCCAGTTCTTCCGCCTCTACTACGACTTCCTGGCCGTGCACACCGACCGCTATCAGGTGGGCGGCGAACTGCGGCAGGTCATGATGGCCACCCGGGAGCTCTCCGCGGAGAAGCTCCCGGAGGAGGCGCAGAGTTGGGTGAACCGGCAGCTCCAGTTCACCCATGGCTATGGCGTGGCCATGAGCCCCGTCACGGAAGTGGAGGCAGGCGGACGGCCCACCTTCCTCATCAGCGACGTCCCGCCGCAGGGTCCCATCCCGCTCGAGCGTCCCGAGATCTACTACGGGCTGAAGAGCCTGGACTACGTGATCGTCAACAGTGACATGCAGGAGTTCAACTACCCGGGCACCGACGGCCCGGTATACACGAGCTACCAGGGACAGGGCGGCGTCCAGCTTTCCGGATTCTTCCGGCGGTTGATGTTTGCGCTGGAATTCGGGGAGTTGAACATCCTCATCTCGGGCGAGATCAATTCGGAGAGCCGCGTTCAGTTCCGCCGGGAGGTGCCGGAACGCTTCTCCACCATCGCGCCCTTCCTGCTACGCGACCGGGAGGCCTACAGCGTGGTGGCGGATGGGCGGCTGGCCTGGATCCAGGACGCCTACACGGTAACCAACCGCTACCCGTATGCCACCGGCTGGGGCAGCACCTTCAACTACATCCGCAACAGCGTGAAGGCGGTGGTGGACGCCTACGACGGCAGCGTGGATCTCTACGTCTTCGAGCCCGACGATCCGCTGGTGATAGCCTACCAGCGCATCTTCCCGGATCTCTTCAAGCCGGCCGCGGAGATGCCGGCGGAGCTACGCGGCCACGTGCGGGTGCCGCTCGACCAGTTCAGCATCCAGACGCAGATGCTGCTGCAGTATCACATGCAGGACCCGGTGGTCTTCTACAACAAGGAGGACCAGTGGTCCGTGCCGGTGCAGACGTCGTTCGGGCGCTCCCAGCCGCTGCGGCCCTACTACATCGTGGCGCGGCTCCCCGGTGAGGAGCGCGAGGAGTTCCTCCTCATCCAGCCCTTCACCCCGGCCAACCGCCACAACCTGGTGGGCTGGATGGCGGCGCGCAGTGACGGCGCGGGCTATGGCGAACTGGTGCTCTACCGTTTCCCCTCGGGACGCCACGTGGACGGCCCCAGCCAGGTGGAGGCGCGCATCGACAATGACGCCATCATCTCGGAGCAGTTCACCCTGTGGGGCCAGGTGGGCTCGGAAGTCATGCGCGGCATCCTCCTGGTCATCCCGCTGGGTGACGCGCTGCTGTATGCGGAACCCGTATTCCTGAAACCCGAGACGCTCGAGTTCCCCGAGCTCCGGCGCATCATCCTGGCGGACGCCTCCCAGGTGGTCATGCACCCCACGCTCGACGCATCCGTGCAGGCGCTCGTAGGGCAGCTCGATCCGGTGGCCCCACCCGCGGAAGTAGGAGATGTGGGGCCGACCGCGCCGGCGCCGGTCGAGAATCAGACGCTGCAGGGCATCCGCCGCTCACTGGAGGAGGCCATTCGCAGCCTCCAGCGCGCCCTGGGCCAGATCGGCGGCATGGCGGGGGATACGCTGGAGAGGTGAGCCGGGGTTCCGGGAAACGCGATGGAGGCTGAACGGGACGTCGCTTGAAAACTAACGCACGCGGCGCGTCTTCTTGCGGAGGAAATCCCGCATCACATACTCCCCCAGCGTCATGGTGTTGGTGAAGTAGGCCTTGCCGCGGGTGAGCTGGCTGACCTCCGCCACGAAGCGCACCAGCAGGGCGTCACGCGCCAGCATGAAGGTGTTGATGACAATGCCGCCCTTCCGACAGGCGTTCACCTCACGGAGCGTCTCGCGCACGACCTTCGGGTCCAGCCCCGCCGGATTCTTGTAGATCCGCCCGTCAGGGAGTGTGACCGCGGATGGCTTGCCGTCGGTGATCATGATGATCTGGCGCATGTCCTTCTTCTGCCCCATGAGGAGGCGGCGCGCCACGCGCAGGCCCTCGGCCGTGTTGGTGTGGAAGGGGCCCACGCGCGCCTGCGCCAGGCGCGAGAGCGGGATCTGCTCGGCACGATCCCCGAAGGTCACCACCTCCAGCGTGTCCCCCGGGTACTGCGTGCGGATGAGGTGGCTGAGCGCCAGCGCCACCTTCTTGGCCGGGCCGAAGCGGTCCTCACCGTAGAGGATCATGCTGTGCGAGACGTCCAGCATGAGCACCGTGGCGCACGAGCTCCGGTACTCGGCCTGGTGGACCATGAGATCGGGGTAGTCCAGCTCGAGCGGCAGCTCCAGCCCGCCGCGCGCCATGGCGTTGGTAAGGGTGGCAGGGATGTCCAGGTTGAGCGTATCGCCGAACTGGTAGGGGCGGCTGGCCGCGTCCGCCTCGATGCCGGTGGCCAGGCGCGGCGTGTCGTGGCTGCCGGCGCTCGAGTGCCCCATGGCGCCGAGCAGGTGGCGCAGCGTGCGGAAGCCCAGGAAGTCCACGCCCTTGCGTGTCAGATTGAACTCCACCTGCTCGCTGGCGGCGCGCGCCTCGTCCACCGCGCCGTCCGCATTCATCTCCGTGTGGCCGGCGGGCGCCTGCGGCGTGACGTTCAGGTAGCCCTCCTCCACCAGCTTCTGCACCAGCTCGTCGAGTAGCTCCGCGATGCGCGCGCGGATCTCCGCGTCGTTGCCCTCCCCGCGCAACTCGGCCAGCATCTCGGGCGTGAGCTGATCGCTCTCGATGAGCGCCTGCAGGAGCGCCTGCTTCAGGTTGTCCAGGGAGTGGTCATCCTCGTCCCCCGACCAGCCCCACCACGGATGGAAGTGCGGCCCGCCCTCGAAGCCGCTCTGCAGGAGGAAGTCCGCCATGCGCTCGAGCAGGTCCTGGATGTTCAGCGCGTCCAGGAAGCTGCCCGAGTACTTCTGGTAGGTGGTGTAGCGCATGGCCGGCTCCCGCTGCGCGTCATGAGGAGGTAAGCGACGTCCCCCGTCCGCTCACCGGCCCGCTGCGCGTGCACGGTTCGGGCCGGGTTCGTGGGGTGTAGCATACACTCGGGGGTGGGCGGTGGTCCGGCAAGGTGGGGGGCAGTATCGTTCCAGGATCCCGCACTTGGAGGATACTGCCATCGCGCACTTCGACGATCCCGCCGCTGGCACGCCGCCCGAACCCCCCACGCTCGCCGTGCTGGTGACCTACCATGAGGAGGGAGCTCTGCTGCGCGAGGCGCTGGAGTCCCTCCTGGGACAACCGGACGGGCCCGACGTCATCCTGGTCCATGATGACGCCTCCACCGATCCCGCCGCACGCCACCTGCCCGACGACCCCCGCATCACGCTGCTGCGCGCCCCGTCCAACGTGGGTCCGGCCGTGGCCCGCAATCGCCTGGCCGCCGCCACCACGGCCGACTACGTACACTTCCACGACGCGGATGACCTCTTCCTGCCGGACTGGTCCGCCGTCGTCCGGGACGCCCTGTTGGAGGGTCCGGACGTGGTGCTCACCGAGCTGTCCACGATGGGCTCCGGCGGCCGGCAGGTCACCGAGCGCCTGCTGGGACTGGCCGCGCTCGAGCGGGACGCGGTGGATCCGGTGCGCCACGCGCTCGCGGGAGCCATTCAGCCGGCGGCCGGAACGTACCGCCGTACCGTCTTCCACGCCGTGGGCGGCTACCGTGAGGCGCTCTGGCAATCGGAAGACCTGGATTTTCACGTGCGCCTGCTGGCTTCCCGCCCGAGCCTGCGGGTGATCGACCGGCCCCTGGCCGTGCTACGCCTGCGCCCGGAGGGGCGCAGCCGGGCCGACGCGCTCGGGCCGTGGCGCAACGCGGTAGCGGCCTACCGACTCCTGGCAACGGAACTGGACCCCACCTATCGACCGGACCTGGCGGCGGCCGCGGCGCGGGCGGCAGCCCGCCTGTATGCCCTGGGTGATGTGGCAGCCGCACGCGAGGCCTTCTGGCTGGCCGAGGAACTGGGACCGCCCCCTTGGGCGGGCCGCGGTCCGCTGTACGCCGCGGTGGCCCGCCGCTGGGGGGGGCTCAGCGCGGAACGCCTGGCGAGCGCCTATCGCCGTTTGCTGCCCGCGGCCCTGCGTGCCCGGCTGCGCCGCCGGACGTCCGGCGGATGATGGGGGAGTCGAGGCGGAGCGGCTCGGCGATCACGCCGGATAGGCCAGCCTGAAGAAACCGGGACGCTGATACGTTCAGTAATCGTGGAGACAACCGACGACTGGACCCTGATCGAGCGCTGCCGGGCCGGCAGCACCACCGCCTTCGGGCCGCTCGTGCGCCGCCACGAGGGGCCGGCACTCGTCCTGGCGGAGGCGCTGCTCGGAGACCCGGACGAGGCGGCGGACGCGGTGCAGGATGCCTTTGTGCGGGCCTACCGCACCCTGCATCGCCTGGAGCGCGGAAGTGGCTTCGGGCCCTGGTTCCGGGTCATCCTCCGCAACCGCTGCCTGGACGGCCTGCGCGCGGAACACCGCCGGCGGCGGGTGGCCGTGGAGGACGCCGCTTCCAGCCAGGCGGGACGGGTGGAGGCCACGGCGCTGGCGGCGCTGGAACGAGCCGAGCTGTCGGCGGAGGTACAGACGGCCCTTGCCACGCTGGGTCCCGCGTACCGGCAGATTCTGGTGTTGAAGGAGATGGAGGGCATGAGCTACGCGGAGATCGCACGCGAGGTCGGGGTGCCCAGTGGGACCGTGGGTAGCCGGCTGCACCACGCCCGGGAGGCACTCAAGCGCGCGCTGCTCGCGCGCGCCACGGCCGTGGAGGCGGTGTCGTGAATGATATGGGCCGAGGCCCCGGCGACGGCGGCGCGAGCTCCGCGGCGGGCAGCGGCGGCGGCCATCCCCGTGAGCGCCTCGGCGCCTGGATCGACGGCGAGTTGGCGGCGGCGGACAGCGTGGCCGTGGAGGTCCACGTACGGGGGTGCACCGAGTGCGCCCGGGAAGCGATGATCCTGCGACAACTGGGAGGAGCCATGCGCAACGCAACGTACCGGGGAGAGCGGCGCAGCGTCTGGGAGGGCGTCCACCGGCGCATCACTCAGCCGATGGGGTGGGTGCTGCTGGTGGCGGGAGCTGTCATCTGGGGTGGGTTGGCAATCTACGAATGGTGGCGCGCCGAGATCACGGTGGAGTGGCTGGCCGGGACGGCGGCCGTCATCGGCGTGGCGCTGCTGCTGGTGGGCATCGGCTACGAGCAGTACCGGGAATGGCAAGAGACCCGTTACAAGGACGTGCAGCTATGATCGTCACCACGATGGAAGGCGTCCCGGGCTACCGGGTCACGAAGGTGCTCGGGCTGGTGCGCGGCAACACCATCCGGGCGCGGCACGTGGGTCGGGACATCCAGGCCGTGCTGCGTAACATGGCCGGCGGCGAGATCCGGGAATAAACCAAGATGATGGCGGAATCCCGGGAGCAGGCCATCGACCGCATGAAGGCGGAAGCCGAGCAGCTCGGCGCCAACGGTGTCATGGCCATGCGCATCACCACCTCCATGATCATGAGCGGCGCCGCCGAAATCATGTGCTACGGGACCGCGGTAGTGCTGGAGGAGGAGCGGTGAGGCAGGCCGCACGGCGGGGGTGAAGGCGCTGGAGCTCACCGCCGGGCAGCCGGGCACGGACGCCAGGTCACCGCGGGTCACACGAACGGCGCCGCGGCCCGCCTAGAGGCGCGCGATGGCCACGTAATGGCAGGCGCTACCCACCAGAACGAACATGTGCCAGATGACGTGCGCGTACCGGACCCGTTCGAGGTGGTAGATCAGCGTGCCGGAGGAATAGACCAGGCCGCCCGCCACGAGCCACAGGAGCGTACCCGTGGGAAGGCGCTGGAAGAGCGGCGGCGCCGCCAGGAGAGCCAACCACCCCATACCCAGGTAAAGCGCGGTGGACAGGCGCGGATACCGGTCCAGAAGCGTCAGCTTGTAGATCACGCCGCCCAGCGCCAGCGCCCAGACGACGCCGAAGAGGATCCAGCCCCACGGCCCCCACAGGCGCAGCAGCAGGAAGGGTGTGTAGCTGCCCGCGATGAGCATGTAGATGGACGCATGGTCCAGCACACGCAGGCGGGCTTTGAGACTCTGCCGCGTGGCGGCATGGTAGAGGGCGGACGCCGTGTAGAGCAGAACCAGCGTGGTGCCGTAGATGGCAAAGCTCACGATCCGCCACGTGTCCCCGCCGGCCACCGCCTGGACCATCAGGTACGTTGCGCCAATCACGGCCAGGAGTGCGCCGAGGCCGTGCGTTACGGCGTGGAAGCGCTCTTCGTTCAGCGTATAGAATCCGCTCATGCGAGCCCGCACTCAATGGTTCCGTCCGGGCGCTCTCATCTCAGGAAACGTGCCGCGCTCCGCCCGGGCCCGGCGCCGGTAGGCCCGGGCGGCGGGGATGGCCCACCTCCTGATGGCGGAGAGCCGCGACGCGCCCTACCATGAAGCGTCATCCACCCCCGGAGGTAGCCATGCGTACCCGCGCCCTGCCACTCCTGCTCGCCGCTCTGCTCCTGGCCATGCCGTCGATCCTCGATCCGGCCACGTCCCTGGCCCGCCCGCTGGCCGCGCAGGAGGTTCCCACGCCGCGCCAGTTCTTCGGCTTCGAGCTCGGGGAGGACCGGCGCCTGGCCAACTGGACCGAGCTCAGCACCTACTACGCGCGGCTGGCGGAGACCAGCGACCGCGTGCGAGTGGACACGCTGGGCACCACCACCCGGGGCCGGCCGTTCATCATGCTGACCATCACGAGCGCGGCGAACCATGCCCGGCTCGCGGAGCTGCAGGACGTGCAGCGCAGGCTGGCCGATCCTCGCGACATAGCAGATAGCGGGGAGCTGGAGCGCCTGCTGGACGAGGGCCGCACCGTGGCCATGATCACGCACAACATCCACTCCACGGAGGTGGGCGGCGCGCAGGTGGCGGGGCGGCTGGCGCACCGGCTGGCCAGCTCCAACGAGCCGGACGTCCTGGAGATCCTGGACAACGTGATCCTGTTGCAGATTCCGTCGCTCAATCCGGACGGCACCGAGTGGGTCTCGGACTGGTACATGGAGACCGTCGGCGGGCCGTTCGAGGGCACCTCCCCGCCCTGGCTCTACCACTATTACGTGGGGCACGACAACAACCGGGACTGGTACGCCTTCACCCAGGACGAGACGGTGCACACCGTGCGGGCGCAGAACGCGTGGCACCCGCAGATCGTGCACGACATCCACCAGATGGGTGGCGGCGGGGCGCGCATCTTCTTTCCGCCCTACATCGAGCCGTGGGAGCCGAACGTGGACCCGGCGCTCACGGCCGGTGTGAGCCAGCTCGGCTCCTGGATGGCGGCCAGCCTGCTCGCGGAGGGCAAGCGCGGCGTGGTCATCAACGCCACCTACGACGCCTTCACGCCCGCGCGCGCCTACATGCACTACCACGGCGGCGTGCGTATCCTGAGCGAGACGGCCTCAGCCAACCTGGCCTCCCCCACTGACGTCCCCGCCGAACGGGTGCGCGGCGGGCGCAACTACGACGCCGCGCAGCGGAGCTGGAACTTTCCGGCGCCGTGGGAGGGAGGCCGCTGGGGTCTCCCGGAGATCGTCGCTTACATGGACGCGGGGGCCATGGCCCTGCTGCAGAACGCCGCGCGCAACCGCCGGTACTGGCTGGAGAACTTCCACGCCGTCAACCAACGTGCGGTGGAGGGCTGGCCGGAATGGCCGGCCATGTGGGTGATCCCCGCGCAGCAGGACAACGAGAGCGGACTGGCTTACGTGCTCCGCACGCTCACCCTTGCCGACGTGGAGGTGCATCAGGCGCGTGAGGCGTTCAGTGCTGACGGGCGCACCTATCCGGCGGGCACGTATGTGGTGCCGATGCGCCAGCCGTATGCCGCTTTCGCGCAGACCATGCTGGAGCGGCAACGCTATCCGGACCTGCGGGAGTACCCGGGCGGGCCGCCGCTCCGCCCCTACGACGTGACGGCGCACACGCTGCCGCTGCTCATGGACGTGGAGGCGGTGGCCGTGGCGGAGGCGGCGCTACCGGCGCTACCGGCGCTACCGGCGCTACCGGCGCTACCGGCGCTCTCGGAGCCGATCGCGGAGGTGGACTTCGCGTTCAGCCTGCCGGCTGCGCTGCGCGGCCCGAACGCGCCGCGCATCGGCTACTACAAGTCGGCGCAGGAGCCCATGGAAGGCGGCTGGACGCGCTGGGTGTTCGACCGGCACGAGCTGGCGTACGACACCCTCAAGGACGCGCGGGTGCGCGCGGGTGATCTCGGGCGCAACTACGACGTGATCCTGCTCCAGGCGCAGTCGGGCGGTTCCATCACGCGCGGCTACGCGGAGGACTCGCGGCCGGCGGAGTACACGGGCGGCATCGGTGAGGAGGGCGCGGCGGCGCTGCGGGCGTTCGTGGAGGAGGGCGGCAGGATCGTGGCCGTAGAGGAGGCCACGGAGTTCGTGGCGGAGCTGCTGGGGCTGGCCATCCGGGACGCCGTGGATGACCTGCCCAACACGGACTTCTACGTGCCCGGCTCCATCGTGCGGCTGGACCTGGAGCCCGGCCATCCGCTGAGCGCCGGGCTGGACCCGCAGGTGCATGGCTGGTACTGGGGCAGCAGCCGGGCGTTCGCGGTGGAGGAGCGGCGGGCCGAGGTGGTGGCGCGCTACGGCCCGGACAACCCGGTAGCCTCCGGCTGGATCCTGGGTCCGGAGCACCTGGCGGGGCGCGCGGCGGTGGTGGAGGCGGCCGTGGGTGAAGGGTCGGTGGTGCTTTTCGGCTTCCAGCCGAACTACCGGGCGCAGACGGTGGCCACCTGGCCGCTGCTCTTCAACGCGCTGGCGGTGCCGCGGCGGTGATCATTGCGTTGGCGGCCGGCAGGGCCGATAGTGGGGGGGCTTTGCTTCGGCCAGACTACGGCGCATCCAACCGCCTATCGGGAGTTCCACCATGCAGGCACGAATCGCCACGGGCATCGTAGTCACGCTCGTCCTTCTGGGGACGGGCGCCATGGCGTACCGCACGCTCGCCGCGCCCGCGCTGGTGGCGCCGGAGGCCCCCGGAGCGTATGGGTTCCGGCCTGGTGAGTTGGCCCACGACTTCAATTTTCGAACGGTGGATGGTACGCGTGGGCGGCTCTCCGGCTTGCTGGAGGAGCACCGCGCGGTGGTGGTGGTGATGCGCACCACCGAGTGCCCCGTGTCCAGGCAGTACGGTCACCGGCTGGCGGAGCTGGAGCGCGCCTATGCCGAGCGCGGCGTGGCCTTCCTCTACCTGAACGCCAGCCCGCAGGATACGCCCGACAAGATTCGTGAGGACATTGCCACCTTCGACCTGGCGGGTCCCTACGTGGCGGACCCGGACGGGGAGATCGCCACCCTCCTGCAGGCGGAGGTGAGCACGGAGGTGTTCATCATCGATGCCGCCCGCACGCTGCGCTACCGCGGGGCCGTGGATGACCAGTTCGGCATCAGCTTCGCCAAGCCCGAGCCGCGCGAGCACTACCTGGTGGCGGCGCTGGACGCCGTGCTCGACGAGCGCCCCGTGGCTGTGTCCGAGACGGAGGCCTCCGGCTGCTATCTGGAGCTGGCCGCCCAGCAGACGGCGCTGGTACCGGAGCGGCCCGTCACGTATCACGAGCGCGTGGGACGGATCATCCAGGAGAACTGCGTGAGCTGCCACCGCGCGGGGGGCGTGGCCCCCTTCTCACTCGAGACGTACGAGGACGTCTACGGCTTCCGGGGCATGGTGAGGTTCGTGCTGGAGGAGGGACGCATGCCGCCCTGGTTCGCCAACCCGGAGCACGGCGCCTTCCGCAACGATCCATCCCTCCCGGAGCGGGATCGGCGCGACGTGCTCGCGTGGCTCGAGGCGGGCGCGCCCGCGGGGGATCCCGGCGCCGCGCCCCGGCCGCTGGTATGGGTGGATGGGTGGCAGCTCGGGCGGGAGCCGGACGCCGTCGTGGAGCTGCCGGAACCGCAGGACGTGCCGGCCAGCGGGGTGGTGGACTACCGCTACATCTTCGTGAAGACGGACTTCCAGGAGGACCGGTGGATCCGGCAGATCGAGGCACGGCCGACCGCCCCCCAGGTCACCCACCACGTCATTGCCTATCTGCAGGGCCCCGATGACGAGGGGCGCGGGGCCTGGCTCGGCGCCACGGCGCCCGGCGTGCCGGCCAACGTCTTCCCTGACGGTACGGCCAAGCGCCTGCCCGCGGGCGCGTGGATCATGTTCGAGGTGCACTACACGCCGAACGGCACCGCCACCCGGGACCAGACCCGCCTGGGCCTGGTCTTCGCGGACGGCCCGCCGGTGCGGGAGGTGGAAACCACCTCCGTATCCACCACGCGCTTTGCGATTCCACCCGGCGCCGCGAACCACGAGGTGGTTGCCCGCCGCGGCTTCGAGCGCGCGGGCAGCATCACGGCCATGCTCCCGCACATGCACGTGCGCGGCAAGGCCTTCCGCTACGAGGTGGAGCGCACGGACGGGACCCGGGAGATCCTCCTGGACATCCCCCGCTACGATTTCAACTGGCAGCTCTTCTACGAACCCGCCGAGCCCGTCCACGTGGCCCCGGGCGACGAGCTGGTGGGCTACGCCTGGTACGACAACAGCGCCGGCAACCCGGCCAACCCCGATCCCACCGCCACGGTACGCTTCGGTGAGCAGACCTTCGAGGAGATGATGTTCGGCTTCTTCGACTTCGTACCGGACGAGCCGCTGGCGGCGCGCGGCGGCTGACATGAAAATACTCGTAATCGATGATGACCCGCTCATCGTGGAATTCGTCCGGCGCGGCCTGGCCGAGGACGGCTACACCGTGGACTCCGCCGGTACCGGCAGCGAGGGGCTGTATTGCGCGCACATCAACAAGTATGACGCCATCATCCTGGACATCAACCTGCCGGACACCAGTGGCATAGCCATCGCCGAGGGCCTGCGCGCGGAGGGAGACGCAACGCCCATCGTCATGCTGACCGCCCGCTCGGGCACCGACAATGTGGAGCAGGGGCTGGACGCCGGCGCCGACGACTACCTGACCAAGCCGTTCGACCTGCGCGAGTTGCGGGCCCGCCTGCGCGCGGCCACGCGCCGCGGCGGAGCCACGCGCACCGAAGAGTTGATCATCGGCGCACTCACGCTGAACCGCATCAACCACGACGTACGCGTTGGTGAGCGACCGTTGCGCCTCACCCCCACGGAGTACCGCCTGCTCGAGTATTTCATGCTGCGCGCGGGGGCCATCGTGTCCCGCACCGAGCTGCTCGAGAAGGTCTGGGAGATGCACTTCGATCCACAGTCGAACATCGTGGACGTGCATGTGGCGCGGCTACGCGGGAAGATCAAGGGGAAGAAAGGGGTCCCGGAGCTGGAAACGGTGCGGGGCTTCGGCTTCCGGCTGCCGGAGGAGGCGGAGGTGGCGGAAGTGGCGGAGGAGGAGGAGAAGCCGGAGGAGGCGTGAGGCAGGGCTCGGCGGGCTAGGAGTTCGCCGCCACGACCTGTGTTACGAGGTAGCGGCCGCCGTCCGGCATGCCAACCTGACCGGCCGTATCAAAGCGCGCGGGGATCCCCGGCGTCATCGTGGCGGTGAGCTGCCGCCGCTCCAGCCGCAAACCGTCCGCCGCCGGCGTCCAGATCAGCGTCGGGGCCGTGCTCGGTGCCCCGGCGGGGTCGCTGGCGCGCACCACGATTGTTTCCCGTAGAACCCGCGTGTTCAGCGCGGCTGGGGCCGTATCCGCCACCCGCAGCGCCCCGGCTTCCATGCTCACGTCGATCCGCACCGCCTCCAGCGGCTCCACGATCACGGCCGAAGCCGTGATGGTGTGCTGCGCCGCCGCACCCGTAGCCGTCAGGGTGGTGAGCGCCAGCGCAAGTGCGAATCCGCGCAAAATGGGATCTCCGTGGGCGAGAATCGGTCAGGATGCCACGACAACATTACAACCTTGTAATGATTGCGCGCAAGCTCCTTGATTCCCACCACCAGACCACCAGCACCGCCCCGAGGGCCATAAGCACCACCTGGGCCACCCGCGCCGCCGCGGACATACCGAGCAGCTCGCCGCTGAAGTTGTGCATGAAATGGAGCATGATGACGGCCAGTACGCTGCGGCGTGTACCGTTGTACACCCAGGCGTAGAGCACGGCGGCGGGCAGGAGGCCGGCCAGGAAGCCGAGCGGCGTGGGGCGGGCAATTTCGAAGACGTCGAAGAAGCCGGGCATCAGGAAGAGGGGCAGGTGCCAGCTCCACCATACCAGGCCTACCGCCAGGCTGGCGTACAGGGCGCTCCACCGCTCCTGCAGGCGGTCCTGCAGGTAGCCGCGCCAGCCGATCTCCTCGGGTAGCGGGCCGATCACCAGGATGAAGCCGATCAGGGCCATGAGGCCCATCGGGTCCACGGCGCGCGCGGCGGCGCGCCCCAGGTCGAGCGGCGGGCCTGCACTGCCCACGAGCGCGGCCAGGCCTCCGGCCAGGAGCGTGAGCAGGGGGAAGAGGAGGAGCGTAACCGCCCACCAGCGGGGGCTGACCCGGCGCGGATCCACCAGCCGCGGCCCCAGCTCGCGCAGCGCGGCTGGCCCGCCGCTGACCCGGGTCATGACCACGCCGCCGATCATCACGCCGGCGCCCCCCACCAGGAAGAGGTAGCGCCCCGGCGCCTCCCATACGCTGCCGCCGGCCAGGGAGGCGAGCGCCCAGAAGGCCCAGGTCCAGCCGTGCGAGAACGCCAGGAAGCCCAGGACGTCGCGGGTCAGGGGCCCGGAAGACGCCCGCGCCGCGCTCACCTTTGGGCCGTGGTCCGCCATGGCGCGAATATACAGCCGCCCGCCGCCGGGGCCACGATCCCTGCGACGCGCGTGGGTCACAGCGTCAGTCAGTCACGCTCCCGACGCTCGACCTCCGGCGGTGGCGCGTGCGCCGCGGCCGCCTCCACGTACGGCCGCGCCGCGTCATGGCGGTAGACCAGCTCGCCGCCCGCAGCGCCCACGGAGACGGCCGCCGCCAGCACGCCGACGGATCCAGCTGTGGCCAGCAGGCGCCCGGCACTGCCCACCGTGCCGCCGAAGAGGCCCGCACCCGACACCAGCAGCAGGATGCCCGACAGCAGCAGGAAGCGCTCACCCGCCTCCTCGTGCTCGTGCAGCACGCGTTCCCCGACCACGGCCTCCACGCGGTCCTCCTCGGCCTCCCCCGTGGCCAACGCCACCCACGCCGACGCGGCCAGCGCCGCCGCCATGGCCAGGGGAATGGCCCAGGCCCGCATGGGACGCGCGCCGCGGCTGATTGCCAGGAGGGCGCCCAGCGCGAAGATTGGGAGAAGGACGGCCAGTACGATGGGGAAGTGGACGATGGCGGGGTGCAGTGGATCTGGCAGCATGGTACGCTCCTTTGTCGAGGTTGCCCTGAATCTGGCCTCGCGGAGGGGCGCCACACCATCCGACATCCGTAGGGCACGCCTCCCGGAATGCGTTCTGCCCGTGTATCTCCTACGGATGTAGGGAGGCGGGATGGAAGATCTGGCGTCGGGCCGCATGCGGTTCCTGCTGGCCATTGCTGTGGCCTTCATCATCATCGGCGGCGGCATCGATCTGGTGCTGGATCAGCCGGAGCACTGGCTCAGCTTCCACGTGGTCTTCGAGGCCATGATGATCACCGGTGCACTGCTCATTGCCACCACGCTGTGGCTGGGCTGGTGGCGGAGCGTGCACTCGGTACGGCAGCTGCGCCTCTCGCTGGAACGGCAGGCGGCCGAACGGGATGCCTGGCGGGCGAGCGCGCAGCATGCGCTGCAGGGGTTCGGGCAGGCCATCGACCGCCAGTTCGACGTCTGGGAGCTCACGCCCGCCGAGCGTGAGGTGGCCCTTCAGCTGCTCAAGGGATACAGCCACAAGGCCATTGCCCGGCGGACGGACCGGGGGGACCAGACCGTCCGCCAGCACGCCACGTCAGTCTATCGGAAGGCCTCGGTGCGCGGGCGGGCCGAGTTGGCTGCGTTCTTTCTGGATGACCTCATGCTGCCGGTCGCGCACCGCCAACGCTAGCGCGCGTCGAGCTCACACGTCGGTGGGTGAGGCCCGGCCGGCAACGTGCGGACCACCTTCCGCCCGGCCGGCGTCCCGCCGCGGCACGAGGTGCAGCGGGGGCACATCCACGAGCAGATCGTTGCCGGCCGCGGGAACCGTGAATTCCAGACTCGCGGGACTGCCCTCGGCACCGAGCGCATCGAGCGAGGAGCGCGCCACGGCAATCCGATAGCGACCGGGCAGGATACGGCTGACGTAGAACTGGCCGTCGGAGAAGGTGACGGTGGACATGGGGGGGTGCGCACCGTCCACGCTGGTGATCTCGAGCGTGAGCCCCGCAACGGTCGGGACGCCCTCCCCCGCGGTCACGCTGCCCGCCAGTTCGCGCGTGCGGACGAGCGGAACGTCCACGCGCTGTGCCGTGTTCGGCACTGGCCGCACGTACAGCGCGGGCGCGGTGGTGGTCAGGCTGGGATCGGCCGAGCGGGTGGAATCCACGGCCACAGCCGCCACGCGATAGGGCTGCAGAGCCCAGGAACGATAGCGGCCATGCTCGTCGGCCACGACGCGCCTGCCGTCCACCAGGAGGTCCGCCGCGGGCACCGGCGTGTCCCCTGCCGAGAACGCTCCGTCCCCGTCCACGTCCACGAAGACCACCCCGTGCACACCGGCGTACCCCGTGCGGGCGGTCGGCTGGAAGGTGAAACTGGTGTCCGGGGCCAGTGATACGCTGCCGTTGAAGACGGCCGCGCTGGAGCCTCCGCCGCGAGGGCTGGACACGGCCCGCAGCGTAGTGCCGAAGGAGCCCCGGCGCGCACTGAAGGTCAGCGAGAGTGCGGGCCGCTGCTGCCCCCGGCTCCACTGCATGGCGGCATTGATCACGGCGTTCGGGGCCGTCTGCATGGACAGGCCCAGCTCGGCCAGCCGGATGCCGTGCCTGCCGAGGCCGAGCGCATGGCTCAGCATGGGTCGGTACGTGCGCCCGAGTACGTCCACCGGCACCATGAGGGAAAGGCGGCTGGTGAGCAGGCTCGGGCTGAGGGCGCTCGGCTCGCGGTCGAAGCGCGCTTCCAGGTAGCCGCGGCGAAAGCTGACGGCGGCGTTCAGCCGCCAGCGCTCGAGGCCGCTCGCCGCGCCGGCTGCCGCGGCGCCGACCCGGAGCTGGGTGAAAGGCTGCCCCTCCGCCTCGAGCCGCTCGTGCCACGTGAGTTCCGTATCCCAGCGGCGTGTGGAGTCCGGCAGGATCGAGACGGGTCCGAAGCCCGGACGGGACACGCTGCCGCGCAGTTGCGCCCGCGATCCTGCCCGCGGAAACACGGCCACGGCGCCGCTGTAGAGCGCACCTGGCATGAGCGTCAGCTCGCCGACCGCCCGCTGGCCCGTGGAGATGCTGCCCAGCACGTAGGGGCGCAGGTGATCGGCCACGGCATCGGCCACATGCTCGGCGCCGCCCCCGATGGTGAGGAAGGCCGTGGCGCCGTAGCGCACGTCCGCATGCGCATAGCGATCGCACAGCGCGCCCACGCAGCGGCCGGCGCCCGTGGCGTACTCCAGGCTCCCCGCCGGCAGCATCGACGTGGGCGTCTGGTAGAGCAGCGTGGTGACGACCTCCTGGCCGGCCGGCCCGTACATGCGGACCTGCACGGGCGTGGCACCCGTGCGCAGTGGCACTGCCACGGCGTCCTGCGCACCGGCGGCCGAGTAGCCGAGCAGCACGTTGCCCTGGAAGACCTCGTACTCCCAGCCCGCGGGCAGATCGGGCTGCAGCAGCATCTCACCCAGCTCGGGGCCGCGCAGGAAGGGGCGGTTGCTGATTTCGAAGCCGTTCACGAAGCGCGAGAAGATTCCCGAGGTCACGATCTGGCCGGCGCTCGCCTGCTCGATGTAGCGCGCCGTGGGGAAGACGCGGTGGTAGCGGAGCGCAACGTCACCGAAGGCCTCCCGCGCGTCACGCCCCGCCGCCAGCGTGAAGCCGGTACTCAGATCCCCGCCCAGCAGCGCGGCGCCGGCCCGCGCCCGCAGCGTGGTCAGGCGCGCGGGGTCGAGGCCGCTCGTTGCCAGGTCCCAGTCCAGCACGCCGACACCGCTGGCGGACCGATACGGTACCGAATCGAGCTGTTCACGCCGTTCGCTCATGCGCTGGCGCGCCAGAAGGACGGCGCGGCGCTGCTCCGCCAGGATGGCCTGCTGCCGGGGAAAGGGTACGTCGCGTGTGAGGGCCAGGGTGAGGCGGGAGAGGTCGAGGGTGGCCTGCGCTTCAAGCAGTAGCTCCAGCCGTTCGACGCGCAGATAGACCTCATCTTCCCGTGCCGCGACCTCGGCGGGCGCGAGCTGGACCGTGTCACCATCGAGCGTCATGAGCGGCACCGCCGCGTCCAGCACGGCACTGCCGCCACTGATGCTCGGCAGCCGGATCGAGCTCCCCTCGCGCACCACCTCCAGCCCCAGATGGCGGGCGAGCTGCACCACCGGTACGAGCACGGCTCCAGAGGAATCCACCAGGATGAGTACGGTGATGGGCGGCAGGCGCTCAGCCGCGAACTCGAGGATGCCCTCCTCGAACGCCGGCTCCTGCGCGATCAGGGCGGACTGCAGGAACGGTAGGGCGCAGAGCGCGCAAAGCGCCGGCCGCAGCCGACCCCGGATCACGTCAATAGACCTGCGTGACGGTGAGTGTGATCGTGGCCGTATACGTTCCGGCGAGCGCGGTGGGTGGGATCGTGAGTTCGCCACCCACGAAGACGCGCAGCGTGCTCGCGGCGGGCCAGCTGGTGCCGAGGTCGCACGCACCGTTGCCAAGTTCGTTCGCGCACACGCGCTGATCGCCCCCCGCGGGATCAAACCCGTTGAGCCCGCAGCCGGATCGCCCGCGGGTGACGCACCAGCCGCCGAACTGGCTACCGCTGAAACTCACCGGCAGGGGCGGTGCGGTGGCCGACGTAAGTTCCGTGGGCGTGCTGAGGGCGAACGTCACACCGTGGATGGCCGCCACGTCCAGCCGGTATTCACCGGACTGCACGCTGGCACTGGCCTGATCCACGGCGGCCAGCACCGCAACGGTGCGGGCAGCGTTCGGATCCGGCATGAGCGTGCCGAAGGTCAGGTCGCGCGCGCCCACCGACGTGGGTGAAGCCAGCGGCACGGCAGCGCTGACGGCCACCTGCTGCGCGTGCAGCTCCGGCGCGCGCATGGCGAGCGCCACCGGCAGCAGGAGGCCGAGCAGGCAGAGCGTGGACGCGCGCATCGTCGCTTATCTCACGTCCAGCGCGCCGGAGACAGGCGGCGCGGTGATGATGTTGGACTGGCCGAGCTCGGGCCGCTCCGTCTCGAAGGTGTAGCGCACACGCGCTGCGCCGGGCACATCGGCGAAGACGAAGCGCCGGCGCAGCTCGTAGTAGACGGCCACCACGTCCACCTCCTCGGCGATCACGCTGCCCGCCGCGTCGAGTAGCTCAACGCGCACGCGGCCCAGGTAGGCGGCGGCGCCGGTGCGTGCCATGTCGAGGGTCAGCTGGACGCCCCCGTCCGTCCGCACGGCCGCCGCCGAGTCCACGCGGATGCCCGTGACGGGCTGGCCCTTCCGATAGCTCAGCGACGCCACCACGATGGTGCGCATGGAAATGGCCACCCGCACGTCCGGCTGCACCTGCTGCTCCACCGGCGGTCTGCCGCCGGTGGCGGTCACGAGCACGCGCGACCAGTACTCGCCATCGGCCAGGTCGGCCGGCGGCTGGGCCAGGATGCGGACCACCTGCTGCTGGCCCGGCTGCAACACGAGCCGGCGCGGAAAGGCCCGCAGCCATGACACCGCGGCCGGCGCGTCGGCGGGCGCCTCTGCGGTGAGCGGTACCGTCACCACGCCGGCCGAATCGGACTGCGGGTAGCCGAACGCAAAGGAGATGTCGATCTCCTCGGGCAGCGGGTTGGGATTGTAGAGCGTGATGGTGCCCGCGCGCGTGCTGTGATCCAGGAATACGGCCATGGGGCTCACGGACACCGCGCGCACCACTGCTGTGGTCGCGGCGCCTAGCGCCAGAGCCAACACCGCCGTCGTCACATACCTGCGCATGTTCACCTCTGTTCAGTTTCCCGTCTGGACAACCATCATCACAATGGTGGCCGTGTACGTGCCCACCGGCTGCCCCGGCGGCGGCTGGGCCTGACCACCCAGGTAGATACTGGCAACGGTATGGGCCGGGTTGAACCGTACCTCCGTGCCGACCGCCGGATCGAACGCCGTGAGGCTGTTCTTGAAGTCGAGCAGTCCGTCAGCGGCGCCGAACAGGAGCGGGATCGCGTCGCCGCCCGGACCGATCAGCTCATCCGGCAGTTGAAACGTGATGCTGAAGCTTCCACGACCTTCGATCGTGAGCTGGGCCCGGCGTGTCGGGTCGGTGGCCGGCACCGCGGCCGCCACGCCCGGCGTCAGCAGCCCGAACTGCAGGTTCTGATCGGAGGTGACCAGCAGTTGCTGTGCGCCCAGGCCGGCCGGAGCCGCAAGCAGTGAAGCCGCGAGCGCCCCAAGCGCCAACCACGCCCCCCGCTCGACTCCTGGCCTCATCGCAACCTTCCTGTGCATGCTATCAATCTATAGACAATCCGCCGGCGACACACCGTCATCGGTGTGCCGCCGGCGGGGGAGAGCGCCGCTAGCTGCGGGCGTCGACCCGGATGTCCAGGGTGGCGCTGTAGGAATCCGCCACGGCGGCGGAGGCGGCCGCGGCCGTGATCGTGCCGCCGAAGCCCAGCGTGCCGGCCGTCAGGCCCGTGCCCACGTCCAGGTCAAAGGTCTGGGTGCCGCATACCACCGGGGTGGTCCACGTGCCGCTCATCTCCCAGGCGCACGTCAGCTCGACCGGCAGCGTGTTGGTCGGATCGGTGCCCACCAGCTGGGTGGGAACGTTGCTGAAGGTCACGGTGATGTCCCGGTTGAAGGACAGGGCCCGCGTGGTGGTGCCGTCCGTGGCCGAGATCACGTTGTCCGTGGCGCGGCTCAGCGTACCGAAGGGCAGATCGCCCGTGCCGCTGATGTCCATGTACCCCGCCACGGTGGCAGTGGCCGTCACCTGGCTGTTCTGGTTCTGCGCGTCCACCGCCATCGGGAATGCCAGCATCGTCACCAGCGCCGTGAGCATTGCCTTCTTCATCATGACCGCCTCCTCGAAAATGTCCGCTCGGTTTCTGTCCCGTCTTTCTGAATCGAAAGGTAGGGGATGCACCATGACGGCAGCGTGAACGAAGTGTTACAGCGCCGTAAGGTGCTAGAAGTGGTTGCGGTGGAGGGCTTTACGGATGGGGGCGAATGCGCCCGGGAGGGGTTGATCCAAAGAAAATCCGCCGCCGGCACACCGTCATCAGTGTGCCGCCGGCGGGGGGAGGCGCCGCTAGCTGCGGGCGTCGACCCGGATGTCCAGGGTGGCGCTGTAGGAATCCGCCACGGCGGCGGAGGCGGCCGCGGCCGTGATCGTGCCGCCGAAGCCCAGCGTGCCGGCCGTCAGGCCCGTGCCCACGTCCAGGTCAAAGGTCTGGGTGCCGCATACCACCGGGGTGGTCCACGTGCCGCTCATCTCCCAGGCGCACGTCAGCTCGACCGGCAGCGTGTTGGTCGGATCGGTGCCCACCAGCTGGGTGGGAACGTTGCTGAAGGTCACGGTGATGTCCCGGTTGAAGGACAGGGCCCGCGTGGTGGTGCCGTCCGTGGCCGAGATCACGTTGTCCGTGGCGCGGCTCAGCGTACCGAAGGGCAGATCGCCCGTGCCGCTGATGTCCATGTACCCCGCCACGGTGGCAGTGGCCGTCACCTGGCTGTTCTGGTTCTGCGCGTCCACCGCCATCGGGAATGCCAGCATCGTCACCAGCGCCGTGAGCATTGCCTTCTTCATCATGACCGCCTCCTCGAAAATGTCCGCTCGGTTTCTGTCCCGTCTTTCTGAATCGAAAGGTAGGGGATGCACCATGACGGCAGCGTGAACGAAGTGTTACAGCGCCGTAAGGTGCTAGAAGTGGTTGCGGTGGAGGGCTTTACGGATGGGGGTCGACCGCGGCCCGGGTGCCATACCTGCTGGCACGGGGTGCGCGCGGCCGGCGTTCAGCTCAGCAGGGCCAGGAAAACGCCCGCGGTGACGGCCGATCCTACCACGCCCGCCACGTTGGGTCCCATGGCGGGCATGAGGGGATTCACACGGCCGTGGGTCTCCTCGGAAACGAACTGCTGGACCACCCGGGCGGACATGGGTACGGCGGAGACCCCGGCCGCGCCGATGCAGGGGTTGATGCGGCGGCCGTCCGCCAGGAAGAGGTTCAGCAGCTTGGCAAAGAGGATCCCGCCGGCCGTGGAGAAGGCAAAGGCCACGGCGCCCAGGACCAGGATCATGATGGTCTGCCGGGTGAGGAAGTTCTCAGCGCCCATGGTGCCGCCCACCACCAGGCCGAGGAGGATGGTCACGATATCGATCATGGGCCCGCCCGCGGTCTTTTTGAGCCGCTCCGTGACCCCCGACTCCCGGAGCAGGTTACCGAACATGAGCAGCCCCAGCAGCGGCGCGCTGGAGGGCACGGCCAGCGAAGCCACGATGCCCGTGATGATCGGGAAGAGGATCACCGTGGCCTTGGACACCGGGCGGGCCTGCGGCATGTCGATGGCGCGCTCCCGCCGGGTGGTGAGGAGGCGCATGATCGGCGGCTGAATGATGGGCACCAGGGACATGTAGCTGTAGGCCGCCACCGCCACTGGACCCAGCAGGTGGGGCGCCAGCTGGATGGTGATGAAGATGGAAGTGGGTCCATCCGCGCCGCCGATGATGCCGATAGAGGCGGCTTCCTGGGCGGTGAAACCGAGCAGGTAGAAGGCGCCCAGGGCCGCCACGAAGATCCCGATCTGCGCCGCCGCGCCGAGCAGGAAGGTGAGGGGCCGCGCCAACAGGGGCCGGAAATCCGTAAGCACCCCCACCCCCAGGAAGATGAGCGGGGGAAGCAGTTCGGTGCGGATGCCCGCGTCGTAAATGACCCCCATGATGCCGTCGGCATAGGATCCCATGTTGGCCAGCGGGAGATTGGCCAGGATCGCGCCGAAGCCGATGGGAATGAGCAGCAGCGGCTCGTAGCCGCGGGTTATGGCCAGGTAGATGAGCACACCCGCGACGGCGAACATGGCCACGTTGCCAGGGCCCAGGCTGGCGAGCCCGGATTGCCGGAACAGCTCGATGAGGATGTCCACGCTACGCTCAGGCGATCGTGGCCAGCGGCGTGGTGCTGTCGATCTCGTCACCTGGACGGACGTGGACGGCCGTCACCGTGCCGGCCTGCGGAGAGCGGATGTCGTGCGTGGCCTTCATGGCCTCCACGACGGCCACCACCCCGCCTTCCTCCACACGATCGCCCACGGCAATGGGCACATCCACCACGTCTACGGAGCCGGCGAAAGTGGAAAAGACCTCCGTGCCCGCCGCGCTCTCCACGGCCGCGGGCGCCCCGGGGGCTGCCGCTTCCGCCGCCGCCGGCCCGCCTCCCCCTGCCGCAGCCTCCGCCACTGGCGTGGCGCCCGCCGGAGCCGCCGGCGCTCCCTGGCCGTTGCCGAGCGGCTCCAGGGTGACCGTGAACGTACGCGTCTTCGGCCCCTCCTTGACCGTGCAGCGGGTGGTGATCGGTCCCGCCGGTGCACCCGGCGCCGGAGCGCTTTGTGACGGCGCGGCCGCTGCAGGAGCGGCGGCGGCGGGGCGCGCCGGCCCATTTGTAGCGGCCTTGTCCGGCTTCAGCGGGATATCGATCTTGGACCGCCCCGTGAGCAGACGGATCCCCTCGTTCAGCTCCATGTTCTTGCCCGGCACCATGGAGGACAGAACCAGAAAGACGTTTTCGTCCGTGACCCCCAGCCCGCGCTCCTCCAGAGCCGCGCGCGCGGTGGGGATGTTGTTCGGCGCCGCGTCCAGCGGGTCACCTTCGAAGGGCGGCAGGTCGAGCTGCCGGGAGGCGCACTCCACCACTTCCGGATCCGGCGCCAACGGGGTCCGACCGAAATAGCCGAGCACCGCCTTGCCGTAGCCGGCGTCGATCTTCTCCCAGCGCCCGTAGAGGACGTTGTTGAATGCCTGCAGCCAGTACTGCTGACTGCCCGGAGTCACGCTGGTCCAGGCGCCGCCGGCCTCCACCACCACCGGGAACTCGGCCAGTACCTCACCGTAACGCTCCAGGATGCCGGCCTTGGTCATCATATGCACGTTCGGGCCGATGGCCCCGCCGGGCATGGGGAAGCCAAGCACGCGCGCGTCCGGGGTGGTGGTCGTGGGATTGAACTGGTAATCCGCGAGCAGTTGCTCGAGCATGGCCTCGATCTCGGCCAGGCCGCCCACGTCAATGTCCAGCTCGTAGCCGGTGCCGCGCAGCGAATGGGCCAGCGAGCGCGCATCCGGCTGGGAGGTGCCCGCCGCAAGCGGACGGATGGCCAGGTCCACCCCGTCGGCGCCACCGTGGATGGCAGCCATGTAGCATGCCACACCGGTGGCCGCCGTGTCGTGCGTGTGCATCCACAGCGGCAGCTCGGGCGGCATGATCTTCTTGAGGCCGCGTGCGGTCTCGTAGATCGTGGCCGGCGTGGTGGTCCCGCTGGCATCCTTGAGGCAGATGCTGTCCACGTGCATCCCGCTCTCCAGGAGCTGCCGTCCGATATCGATGTAGAACGCGGGCGTGTGCACCCGGTCCGATTCAAAGGGCAGACCCATCAGAGCAATCACCACCTGGTGGTGCATGCCGGCGTCCACGATGGGCTGACCGGTCTTCACCAGGTTTCGCACGTCGTTCATGTAATCGAAGTTGCGATCCCAGGTGGTGCCGGCCGCGGCCATGAGCCGCGCCTGCAATGCCAGCGCCTCGGGTGACTGGGTGGTGAGCGTCACGCCCGACACCGAGCGCGTCAGGATCTGCAGGTCCGCCTCCGGCCCCACCGCCTCCCGCATGCGCCGCATGTTGTCGAACGGATTGCGCCCCAGATAGAAGAGCGGCGCCTGGAAGAGGGCTCCGCCGCCGAACTCGAAGTGGCGTACCCCGAGGGCGGCCGACGCCTCCATGGCGGGCAGGAAATCCTCCAGGCGGACCTTGCCACCGAAGGTGCTCTGCAGACCGTCCCTGAAGGGCGTGAACATCACCCGTATGCGTCGTGGCTTGTCAGCGTATATCATGGCTTCTCTTCGATCTTTCCGAGGCGGGTTCCCGGGTAGCTCCGTGCCGCGGCCGCACTGATGGCCGCCACCACGGCCGCATCCAGTTCCTCGACAACCGGGAACAGGGCTGTGAGGAGCCGGATGATACCGGCCAGCAGCGAGAGCAGGACCAGCACGGCCGTGCAGGCCGCCGCGCTGACCAGCAGCAGGTTCGGCTCGTTCATGAGGCGTACTGCATGCGCATGCGCGTGCGCGCGCCCGCGCGTGTGCAGGCGTGTAGAATGGCACGGCCGCGCCGGACCGGATCCGCGTGCCCCTCCAGGCGCAGCTCGAGCCCGTCACCGATTGCCGTGACCCGGCCGGCGGCCAGGACCCGTGTGGCCTCATCTGCCCGGTCCTCACTCACCAGCACCTCCCGGCCGAGCACGCTCGAGCGGGCGCGGTAGCGGTCCAGCAGCGGGCGATAGCCCTCCACCAGCAGCGCCTCGTAGGCTCCGCCCAGCGCACCCAGCACCGCGCGCATGACGCGCCCGGTCGTGAGGGCCGCGGGCGCCGTGGCATGCTCGCGCAGGCACGTGATGGCCGGGACGAACGCCGTGGGCGCCACCGCCGGCGCGGTGGTCACGTTCACGCCGATCCCCAGTACCACCGAGGTAACCGCGGCGCCGCGGGTCTGGGTGTGTGCCAGCACACCGCCCACCTTGGCCCCATCGATGAGCAGGTCGTTCACCCACTTGATCTGGCAACGCCCGGAGAGGCCGGGGAGTCCATCCAGCGCCTCGATCACGGCCACGGCGGCGAGCGCCAGGAACACGGTTTCGAAGCGCTCGATGGGCTGCCGGGGCGCAAGATGGACCGTGAGATGGAGGTTGCCTACGCCACCGGACCATGTGCGGCCGTTGAATCCCTGAAATGCGCCGCCGGTACGAGCCACGCACGCCAGGCGGTCAGGCACCAGGGTGCCGCTCCGCAGCAGCCCCACGAGGCGCGCATACTGGGAATCGGGAGCGTTGCGGGAGACCACCAGGTGATCCCAGAAGGGGTCCTCCAGGGGGGTGCTGGCCACCACGGCCCGCTCGCCCAGGAGAGTATCCAGCACTGGCCTCACCGCAGTGGGAGCGCCCCCGACTGTCAGGTCGGGTGTGGCCTCCGTCAGTGTTTCCGCGTAGTCCGGGGCGTCGGTGTAGACGGCCACTTCGCTGGCTCCCTCGGCTCATCACAATAGGCACGACAGGGATACACTATGCCTCCGGGGCGCTGCGTGAAATAGGAGATGCGCTGACATCCTGTCAGGGGGATTCACCACATGGGGTCCTGTGGAAGTTCGCGGAGCCCTCGGGCGGTCGTGCGCTAGCGCGTTACCCACACCGGGTTACGGGCCTTCCCGCCAGGCTACAGCGTGAGTTCCGGGGCTGGCGCTCAACCAGCCCATCCCCACCGGAATCGCCAACCCGCCAATCCCGGGCACGGGGATGAAACGTGGCTGCTGGCCGAGCGGTTGCGCGCACCCGTAACCCCGTTCCAAGCGACGCCCCGCGTCCCGCTCACCGGCACATCGTCCACGATCGCGACCGGGCCTGCCCCGTCCGCACCGCCGCCCGCTGGAGGGTAGCCGAAGGGAGAGCCGCCGCCACGAGCGCGGGCGCCGCCAACACGCGGTTGTGGCTTGGCCCCTTCGGCCAGGTGCCCTTGGCAGACAGGCATGCCGAGGCCACGCGCATGACGGCTAGCCCGTCACCACCACCACGCCCTTCATGAACGGGTGCGGCCCGCAGTAATACGGGAAGCGGCCCGGCTGGTCGAAGCGTGCGCGCCAGCTCGAGCCCGGCTGGATGGCACCCGACTGGAACGCGGCGTTCTCCGCGTTTACGGTGTGCACGGCGGCGTCCTGGTTCACCCACTCGATGGTCTGGCCGGCGCGGATCCGGATGGTGCCCGGCGTGAAGAGGAAGCGCTGGATCGTGACGCGGACTTCGGGCGGCGCGTCGGCGTCCTCCCGCACGGTCTCCATGGCGCGCTCGCGGTCCGTGTACCAGCCGAGCACGAAGCCCAGGAATTCGACGGGCGCGTTCAGCTCGAAGCCGTAGCGCGTGCGGCTGGTGCCCAGCGAGGCGCCCTGGATGGTAGTGGTGGCGGCATTGCTCGCCTGCAGCCCGAACGCGAGCGACGTGTACGGCAGGCCCGCCTGCAGCCCCACGCTCCAGGCTACGTCCTCGCCGCGATCCGCCCCGGAGGCGGCGCGCCGATCGAGCAGGGAAACCAGGTCCGCCGCGAGCGTGACACCCATGTTGCGCGGCCGCACGTGCCAGACCGCGCCGCCCCCCAACGCGAACCGGAGGTCGTCCGTGCCGTAGGCCGCCGACATGGCGCGCGCCACGCCGATCAGGCGCAGCGGCCCCGCCTGCCGCGCGAGCGCCGCCTCGGCGTCCAGGCTGCGTGCCGCCAGGTTGTAGGCACCGGTGACGTTCAGATCGGCCATGGCGCCAGTGGCCTGCCGGAGCAGACCCAGGCGGTCGTAGATCTCCCACTCGTCGGTGCGCTCCGGTACCGCCTCCGATGCCTGGGAGAAGCGCACCCCGCCGGTCCAGCGCACGGGCAGGAGAAAGGGCAGACCCACGGCCACATCGAACGTGGTGGCGGCCTGCAGGCCGGACGCGCCGCCCAGGCCGGCGAACCTGTGCGGCAGGGACACTTCGAGCATCCCGGGCAGCGCACTCACACTGTTGGGCAGGTTGGGCGTCCGCTCCATCAGACGCTGCGCGAGGAGCGGCTGGGTGCAGAGGCCCAGTATCAGGAAAGGCGGCAGCAGGAGTCTCGAGCGCATGGCTGGCGGTGGCTGCAGGATCGGCGCCAAAGGCAGGTCTGTCCGGCGTGCGCGCAAACGTAGCGGCGGATAACGTATTACGGGCCATGTGTTGAGCCCCGCGCGATTGCCCCTCCCCAGGGGCGCATCTAGCTTGCCCCGATCACCGCGAGGGAGTCGATCCAGCCCTGGCACCCGGCCCCCGAAAGCGGATGGTTCCACCACGATGAAGCTCGGCACCCGGCTACTCTTGCCGCTGCTCGCCACTGTAGCTGGCGTGATGCTGGTCTACTCTCTGTGGGCGGTGCGGCAGCGGGAGAGCGTCATTCTGTCCGACGCCCGCCGCGAGACGTCGGCCTATGCCACCGCGCTCGGCATTGCCCTCGACATGGCGTACCGGGATCCGGCCCGTCCCGGCGTGCAGGAAGTGATCGACCGTCTCAGCCGGGTGGCGACGGTCTACGGCGTGGTGATCTATGAGTCCGACGGGACCATCACCTACGCCTCCGAACCGCTCCGGTCACCCACTTCGGTGGCGGCCGCCACGCTCGCCGACGTTCTGGCGGGTGGGGGCCCGGCGATTGTCGAGCGCGTGGTGGATGAGATCCCTGTGCTCAGCGTCCTCAACGTCATCGCCGACGAGGCGGGTACGCCGGTGGCCGTCTTCGAGGTGGTGCAGCCACTCGATGACGTGCAGGTTGTGATCAGGCGCGTGCGCCAGCGCTACCTGCTCAATACGCTCACCCTGCTGGCGGCGCTCACCGTGGTCATTCTCTTGCTCGTGCGCCGTCACCTGGCGGAGCCGCTGCGCCGCTTCGTGGACGCCGTGCGGGCCCTGGGTCGTGGCGAACTCGCGCATCGCATCGCGGGCGGTGCACACGGCGGTGAACTGGATGCCCTGGCACTGGAAATCAACGGCATGGCGGCCCGGCTGGAGCGCGCCCGGGCCCAGCTCCTCCTGGAGAGTGAGCAGAAATTGGCCCTGGCCCGGCGTGTCCGGGAATCCGAAAAGATGGCCGCGGTGGGTAATGTGGCCGCGGGTGTGGCGCATGAGGTGGCGGCGCCCTTGAACGTCATCCGCGGCCGGGCCGAACTCCTGCTGCGCCGGGAGTTGGCGGAACCCGATAT
>JBBDRO010000079.1:0-7656 GCA_040905425.1 Gemmatimonadota bacterium
CTCCAATAGGAATAATCGCGACCAGACGCGCAACGGCCGCGGCAGCAGGCCACGCATGCAGCGCTGATCACACGCCGCGCTCCGCATGCCGCCTAAGGCGCACGCCTGTGCTCCGCCTGCCGCCCGCCCCTGGCGGCATGGCCCGCCGCATAATGCGCCCCCCGGGCGGCCGCCCCCGGGCGGGCGGTCTCCGGGCGGGCGGTCTCCTGGCGGGCGGCCTCCTGGCGGGCGGCCTCCTGGCGTGCCGCCCCCGGGCGGGCGGCCTCCTGGCGGGCGGCCTCCTGGCGGGCGGCCTCCTGGCGTGCGGCTTCCTGGCGCGTGCGGCTTCCTGGCGCGTGCGGCCTCCCGTCAGCGCGCCGCGCTGCGTGTCCCCGCGCGCCGGAGCGCCCTGCGGGCTTCCGCCACGTCGGCGGCCAGCGCCCGGCGCCCGGCCTCGTCCAGCTCCGCCGCCCCGAAGCGCACCGCGGCATAGCGGCGCACGGCCCGCTCCGCCGCTTCCCGGCCGGGCGCGTCCGCCCTGTGCAGCGCGCCCACGAACGCCAGCGGCGGTGAGCGCTCGGCGGCGGGAAAGCCGGCCCGCTCGTAGGCGCGTCGGAGCCCCATATAGGCGCGCGTCGGAGCGCCCGGCGGATACCGGCGGCCGAGCAGGGCGCGGACCAGGACCGCGCCCGCGGCCAGCGCCAGAAGCCCCCCGAGGACGAGCCATGGTGGCGGTCCGGGCGGCGCCCCCCCGTCCGGGGCGCGCGGCGGGCGTGAGAAGGCGTCGCCGGCGCGCCGGGCCACCTCCAGCTGACGCTCCAGGTCGTAGTCCAGCACCCACTTGCCCCAGCGATGCTCGAGGCCGTCCATCACGAAGCGGAGCGGGCCGAGCCAGCCGCGGCCCACACCCGCAGCCACGCCCACGCCGGCCGGCGTGGGATCGAAGGCCACCCAACCCACGCCCTCGAACCACACTTCCACCCACGAGTGGGCGCGGTTCTGATCCACGAGCAGGTAGCCTCCGAGGGTGTTCCACTCGCCACCCAGGAAGCCGTTCACGTTGCGGGTCGGGATCCCCGCCGCGCGCAGCAGGACGGCCATGGCGGTGGAGAAATACTCGCAGTGGCCGGCGCGCCGCTCGAAGAGGAAGTACTCCAGGGTGGCCTGCCGCGCCGTAGCGGGCAGCTCCAGCGTGTAGGCAAAGTCACTCCGCAGCCAGCGCTGCACCGCCACCGCACGGTCGTAGTCCGTGGTGGCACCAGCGGTCAATGAATCCGCCAGTTCCAGTACCCGGCCGGAGAGAGGTGGCAGCTGCACATAGGCGGCTCCGCCCGGCGGGTTTGCCGCCGTGGTGGCGCGCAGCCGTGCCGGATGGGGCGACCGGTCCGCCGAGACCACCTCGTAGACGGGCGCCGCGCCGCCCGCGTAGCGCCAGTCGCCATTCGGCTCCTGGAAGGTGCGGATACGTGAGCGAGCCTCGATCAACGCCACGGGATGCAGCCCGAAGAGCACCGGCACCTCCAGCGGCACGGCATAGATGGTCTGGCGTACGGGCTCCGCTCCGCGAGGCGGGATTGGCGGGCCGCGGCCGATGCCGGCGCGGGGGGTGCGCGACCACACGATGCCGTCGAAGCGGTCATAGGAGCGGCCCCGCCAGTAGAGGCTCGGCGCGGGGCCCGGCGCGCCATCCGGAAACTCCACGCGCAGCACCACGGCGGGGTTCGATTCCAGGCGCGCCCCGTGCTCCCCCAGGCTGACACGGTCCCCGAAGCCCACCACGCTGCGCGCGGGAGGCGCGCTGCGGGACACCCAGCCCCGCGACACCCGCGGGAAGGCGGCGAACACCAGCAGGGCACCCAGCAGCACGAATCCCGACGAAGCCGCCCAGTGCGCCAGGTAACGGCGCGGCACCCGCGCCCCGCCGGCCCCCGCCCGCGTCAGATGGCCCACCGTGAGCGTCAGGGTGGCCAGCACCACGTAGGCCACGAACGCCACGGCAAAGAGGACGCCAGGGCGGTAGGCGGCCGCGGCCAACAGGAGGGCAAAGGAGAGGGCGTAGACGCGTGCATGGCCCGCCAGGTCGTGGCGCCGCAGCGCCTCGGCGGCCAGCAGCACCAGGAGGAGGTCCACCATGGGCAGGACCACGTCCTCCGGCACGAAGAGCACGAAGTAGGCGGCGCGCGCCATGAGCACGACGGCCAGCACGCGCCAGAGCGTCTCGAAGCGGCGCGCCAGGCGCTCGGAGGGCGGCCGCACCGCGGCCAGCAGGAGAAGCGCCAGGACCGGCAGGGAGGCGGGTGCATCCAGCCCCGCCCCGCTCACGAACGCCAGCAGCGCCGTGAGGGAGAGGAGCGTGGCCAGGCGGCCGTGCAGCTCGGACAGGTTCACGCCGCTATCCTCACGGCCCCAGGTGGTCGGCCCAGGGCCCGGGCGCGCCGCCGCGCACGCTCACCAGCAGGCACCGCTCCGGCCGGGCGGGTGGGCGCGGCGGACCGGCGCCGGGCCGAAAGCGCACCGCCGCCAGCAGGTCCAGTGCGCACTCCAGCTGCCCCTGCCCGGCCGCGGGCGCCAGCCGCGCCTCCCCCGCCGCCAGGCCGAAGCGCTCGCCACGCCGTGCGGCACCGGCCGCCAGCGCCGCGGCCACCTCCACCGCGGCTTCCGCGCGCTCGCCCGGCTGCGCGTCCACATCCAGCACGATCCAGCGGCCCTCCCCGCCCTCGGGGTCGTGCTCGCGCACCATGGGCTCGCCCGCACGGGCCGTGGATGGCCAGTGCACGTCGCGGGGATCGTCCCCCGGGCGGTAGGCGCGCAGGCCGCGGAACTCGCCGCGCACGGCAGTGGCCATGCGGGCCGGCGCGGGGCGGGTGGCGGCACCGCGCGCCGCCGCGGCGCGCGGCCACGCTACGGCGCGGTCGGTGCGCGGCCAGACCACGAGCGTGCCGGGCAACGCCAGGTCCCGCTCCTTGGCGAACAGGCCGAACGGGAAGGCCGTGGCCACCACGAGGTGCTCCAGCGGCACGATGCCGCGCCGCTCCCAGGTGGCCAGGTGGCGCACGGTGACCTCCTGGCCGGGGGCCACGAAGGGCACCACCGCTCCCGCGGCGCGACCCGCCTCCCGCAGCTCCAGCGCGGCGCTGGCCAGCCGGCCCGCGCGCTTCCTCACCGTATAGACCAGGCGGGCGGGCTCACCCGCGGTGGCAGCGCGCGGCAGGCGCCGGCGCACCTCCAGGCCCGTGATGGCTCGCTCCGACATCCAGCCGCTCACGCCGATGACGCCGAGCAGGGTGCCGAGCAGCAGGTAGAGGAGGTTGTTGCCGGTGTTCAGCGTGGCGAACCCCACGCCGAACGTGGCCAGGATAAGCGTCCAGCCGGGGCGGAGGATGTGCAGGCGGCGCGGCGGACGGAGCCAGCGACGCAGGCGCGTAAGGCCGGCCACCGCTCGTGTCTCGTCCCGGTAGTGCGGCGCGGGACGAGACACTACAGCGGGACCGGCAGCCGCTCCAGGATCTCCCGCACCGCGTCCTCTGCCAGCTCGTGCGCCTCCGCGGTGGCGGCGGCGGCGCCGGTGGGCAGGATCCGATGCGCCAGGCACGGTACGGCCACCCACCGGACGTCATCGGGCAGGAGGTAGTCGCGCCCATCCAGCAGGGCCATGGCCCGCGCGGCCCGGAACAGCCCCACCGCGCCGCGCGGACTGGCGCCCATGGCAAGGTCAGGGTGCTCGCGCGTGGCGCGCGTGAGCGCCATGAGGTAATCCACCACCCCGGGCGCGGCGTGCACGCGCTCCACCTCCTCCTGCAGGGCCAGCACGGCGTCCGGGCCGAGCACGGGCTCCAGCCGCGTCACGCCCTCCTCCATGCCCACCGACTCGGTGAGGATGCGCCGCTCCGCCGCCTCGTCCGGGTAGCCGATGGTGAGGCGCAGCAGGAAGCGGTCGAGCTGACTCTCCGGCAGCGGATAGGTGCCGTGGTGCTCCAGCGGGTTCTGGGTGGCCATCACCAGGAACGGCCGCGGCAGCGGATGGGTGGCGTCGTCGATGGTGACGCTGCCCTCCTGCATGGCCTCGAGCAGACCGCTCTGCGTGCGCGGCGGGGCGCGGTTGATCTCGTCCGCCACCAGGATCTGGGTGAAGACCGGCCCGCGCCGCGTCTCGAAGGTGCCGGTGCGAGGATTGAAGAGGGATACGCCCAGAATGTCGGACGGAAGAAGGTCGCTTGTGAACTGCACGCGCCGGAACTCCAGACCCAGTGCCGCGGAGAGCGCCCGCGCCAGCGTGGTCTTCCCTACCCCAGGGATGTCCTCGAAGAGGATGTGGCCGCGCGCCAGGAGGGCGGCCAACGCCAGGCGCACCACCTCCCGCTTGCCGTGGAAGACCGTCTCCACGGTGTCCACGAGTCGGTCAAGCGTGGCCGCGTCGGGCCGCGGAGGAACGCGCAGCGCCGCCGCACCGCCCTCACCCGCGCTCACGATAGGATCCTCTGCAATGGTTCAGCCTTCCTTTGCTTCGTACTCGTCCTTGAGGCGGGCCACCACCGCGGGATCGGCCAGGGTGGTGGTGTCTCCCAGCGCGCGCCCCTCGGCCACGTCCCTGAGCAGCCGGCGCATGATCTTGCCGGAGCGCGTCTTGGGCAGGTCGGCCGCGAACAGGATGTCATCCGGCCGCGCGATGGCGCCGATCTTGTCGGCTGTGTGCTGCCGCAGTTCCTGCCGCAACGCCTCGGTGGCCTCCACGCCCTCCTTCACGGTCACGAAGGCCGCGATGGCCTGGCCCTTCAGATCGTCGGCACGCCCCACCACCGCGGCCTCCGCCACGGACGGATGGGAAACCAGCGCGCTCTCCACCTCCATGGTGCCGATGCGGTGCCCCGCCACGTTCAGTACGTCATCCACGCGCCCCAGGATCCAGTAGTTGCCGTGCTCGTCCCGTTTGGCGCCGTCGCCCGGGAAATAGATGCCCTCCCAGCGTGACCAGTAGGTCTCCCGGAAGCGCTCGTCGTCCCCGTAGATGGTGCGCAGCATCCCCGGCCACGGGCGGGTCAGCGCCAGATACCCCGCCGACGCCTCCCTGCCCGCGGCGTCCAGGATGGTGGCGGACACGCCGGGGAACGGGACCGTGGCACTGCCGGGGCGGGCGGTCGTGACGCCGGGCAGCGGCGTGATCATGATGCCGCCCGTCTCCGTCTGCCACCACGTGTCCACCACGGGGCAGCGGTCGCCGCCGATGTGGAGCCGGTACCACATCCACGCTTCCGGATTGATCGGCTCGCCCACCGTGCCCAGCAGCCGGAGCGTGGACAGGTCGTGGCCTTCCGGCCACTCCGTGCCCCAGCGCATGAACGCGCGGATGGCTGTGGGCGCCGTGTACAGGATGGTGACGCCGTACTTCTCCACCAGCTCCCAGAAGCGTCCCCGGTCGGGGTGGTCCGGCGCGCCCTCGTACATGAGCGCCGTGGCCCCGTTGGCCAGGGGACCATAGACGATGTAGCTGTGCCCCGTCACCCAGCCCACGTCGGCCGTGCACCAGTAGACGTCCGTGTCCTGCAGGTCGAAGACCAGCTTCGTGGTGGCGTACACGTGCGTCATGTAGCCACCCGTGGTGTGCACCACGCCCTTGGGCTTCCCGGTGGTCCCGGAGGTGTAGAGGATGAAGAGGAGATCCTCGGCGTCCATGACCTCGGCCGGGCAGTCGGCGCTCGCCGCGTCCACCAGTTCATGGTACCAGTGATCCCGGCCCTCCCGCATGGTGACGTCCACGTCGAGCCCCGCGCCCCGCTGGACCACCACCACGTGTTCCACGGTAGGCGACCCGGCTACGGCCTCGTCCGCGGCGTCCTTCAGCCCCATGGCCCGGCCGCGTCGGAAGCCGCCGTCCGCGGTGATGAGGAGCTTTGCGCTGGCATCCACGAGCCGATCCCGCAGGCTCTCGGCCGAGAAGCCGCCGAAGACCACGGAGTGCGCCGCGCCGATGCGCGCGCAGGCCAGCATGGCCACGGCCGCCTCGGGGATCATGGGCAGGTAGATGCCCACGCGATCGCCCTTCTCCACGCCCAGCCCCTTCAGGGCGTTGGCGAAGCGCGAGACCTCCTCGTGCAACTCCGCATAGGTGAGTGTGCGGGTATCCCCCGGCTCCCCCTCCCAGATGATGGCCGGGGCGTCCCGGCGCGGACCCTCCAGGTGCCGGTCCAGGCAGTTGTAGGCGGCGTTCAGCTTGCCGCCCACGAACCATTCGGCGTGCGGCGGCTCCCAGCGCAGCACCTCGCGCCAGGGTTCGAACCAGTGCAGCTTGGCGGCCCACTCCGCCCACCAGCCCTCCGGGTCGGCCGCGGCACGCGTGTAGACCGCGTCATCCGACACGTGCGCCGCCGCGGCGAATGCCGGGGGCGGGTCGAAGCTGCGATCCTCTTGCAGGAGCGCCTCGAGGGCGCGCTCATCCGTTGCCATGGAGGGCCTCCTGGACCATTGCGGGGGAACGGGGTCCGTCGTCGGACCTGCCGAAAGCGCCGGCGCGCGGCCGCGGCGCTACGGGTTCAGCCGGGACACGCGCGAGCGCGGGGATGGTCATCATAGGCACCGCCCTACGTAGCGTGCAACGGCGGGTTGAACGCAAGCGCGTTGTTGGCTATATTTCAGGGTTACCATAGTCGGGGACCAGGCCCAGGCCACCCCGGCCCCGCAGTCCGGAGCCTGTGCTGGATCCGGGCGCGCCCAGCCGATGGAGGCACTTCCCATGGCCAAGAAGCTGACCAAGAAGCAGATCGAGCACCTGCAGACGCGGTTGCTCCGTGAGCGGGACCGCGCCGTGCATTCTCTCGGACAGTTCGGCGAGCTGGCCAAACTGTCCGCCGAGGACAACGACTCCGACAGCTACTCGTACTCGGACCACATGGCGGACCTGGGGACCGACGCCATGGAGCGCGAGAAGATGCTGCTCTTTGCCAGCAAGGAGGGGCGCTACCTCTATCGCGTGGAGGAAGCGCTGCGGCGGCTCTACAAGGAGCCCAAGCGCTTCGGCTTCTGCCATTCGTGCGGCAATCTCATCGAGTTCGAGCGCCTGGACGCGCTGCCGCACGCCCGCTACTGCATCGACTGCAAGCGGAAGGAAGAGGCGGACGCCGCCTGAGTCCCGCCGCGCCGCATTGCACGAAGCCCCGGAGCCTGGCGCCCCGGGGCTTCCGTGTTTTCTGCCCATACGCACCCGCTCAGACGTGGCGCACCGGTCTGGTATCCCGCCCCGCTAAGACGTTGCGCCCCGCTCAGGCGCCCGCGGCCGTGAGCAGTTCTGGCAGGACCTTGACGAACGCCGAGCGGGCCATGACCCGGTCCGCCCCGGCGGCACGCGCCGCGGTGAGGGCGTCGGCGTCCACGTGCGAACCGAACGCCACCACCGTGGCGGCCGCGGTGGCGGGGTCTTCCTTGAGGCGCCGGATCAGGGCGGGCATGTCCCCGCGGCGGCCCAGATCCAGCAGCACGAGGGAGGCGCCGGCGTGGACGGCCGCCACGAGGCTGGCCTCGCCGGTGGCCAGCTTCACCTCACGGCCCACGGCCTGGGCGGCGCCACGGATGCGCGAGGCGAACATGAGGTCCGCAGCGAGGGCCACGACGGCCACCTCCTGGTCCTGGTCATCTCGTGTGTTCACAAGCGGATACGTCCTTTCTGCAATCCGGAATCATTCTTGA
>JBBDRO010000079.1:7756-23348 GCA_040905425.1 Gemmatimonadota bacterium
ATCTCGTGTGTTCACAAGCGGATACGTCCTTTCTGCAATCCGGAATCATTCTTGACAGGAGCGGCTCGCTCCGTCTAACCTTAATGGTGATCGGATGGAGGGCAGCGGCCCTCCATGCCCCCAAGCGTTGCCGTGGAGCTCTCATGTCGCACGACCAGATGACTCTTGATGCGGAGACCGTCCTGCGCCACGCGCTGGAGGCTGGGGGGCAGCGCTATACCGAGCAGCGGGGCGCGGTGTTCACCTTTGTCCGCTCCACCCGCAGCCACCCCACGGCCGACGAGGTCTTCACGAACGTGCGGCGGGAGATCCCCGACATCTCCCTGGCCACCGTCTACAAGTCGCTCGAGACGCTGGTCGGCTGCGGCCTGGCCGTGAAACTGGCCTACGGGGACGGCTCCGCCCGCTACGACGGGCGCACGGATCCCCACCATCACGCGCGCTGCACCAGGTGCGGCCTGGTACTCGACGTGCCGGGTGATCTGCCCACCGCGCCGCTGCCCGCCGCGGCCGGCGCGGTGGACGGCTTCCAGGTGCGCGGTTACCGTCTCGAACTCCTGGGTCACTGCAGCGTCTGCCAGGCCGACTGAGCTGGCCGGCTACTTCACGAACAGCATCTCCCGGTAGCGCGGCAGCGGCCAGAGATCGTCGGGCACCACCCTCTCCAGGTCATCCACCACTTCCCGCACCGCCGCCATGGCCGGCTTGATGTTCTCCCGCATGTGCAGCGCCTTGGAATGGACGGTGTCCCCGCCCAGCTCGGCATTCTGCTCCACCAGCGTGGCCAGCGCCTCCGCCAGCCGGTTGATGAGGTCGTTCACGCGGGCCCGGGTGCCGGCCACGCCCGGTGCCTTCGTACCGGCGTCGATCGTCCGGGCCGCACTCAGCGAGTCGGCAGCCTCGTTCAGCTCGTTCAGGTAGCGGACCGCCGCCGGCAGCACCATGGTAGCGGCCAGTTCGGCCGTGGTCTCACCTTCGATGTTGATGGTCTTGAAGTACTGGTCCGTGGCAATCTCCTCGCGCGAGGCCATCTCCCGGCGCGTGAGCACATCGTACTTCTCGAACAGCGCAACGTTCTTCTCCTCCACCATCCGGGGCAGGGCGTCCAGTGCACCGGGCAGGTTGAGGAGTCCGCGGCGGGCAGCTTCCTCGTGCCACTCCGCGGAGTAGCCGTCGCCATTGAAGATGATGCGCTTGAAGTCATGGATCTTCTCGGCCAGCAGTTCGCGCAGCGCATCCTCGAACGTGGTGCCGTTGGACACCGCGTCCTCGAGTTCCGTGGTCATCTCGTCGATGCTCTCGGCCACGATGGTGTTGAGCACCGTGGCGGGGAAGGAGATGGACTGGGAGGAGCCCACCGCCCGGAATTCGAACTTGTTGCCGGTAAAGGCGAAGGGTGACGTACGGTTGCGATCCCCGGCGTGGCGGGGCAGTTGCGGCAGGATGCTGGAGCCCAACCCCAGGAGCCCCCCCTGCTTGCTGGTGGTGGCGCTGCCCGCCTTTTCGATCTGCTCGAACACATCCGCCAGCTGCTCGCCCAGGAACACGGAAATAATGGCCGGGGGCGCTTCGTTAGCGCCCAGGCGGTGATCGTTGCCCGCGTGGGCGATCGCGGCCCTGAGCAGATCCTGATGCCGCTCCACGGCGCGCAGCACGCACGCGCAGAAGAAGAGGAACTGCATGTTGTCGTGCGGATTGTCTCCCGGCTCGAGCAGGTTCTGCGTGGCCGTGCCGAAGGACCAGTTGAGGTGCTTGCCGCTGCCGTTCACCCCGGCGAAGGGCTTTTCATGGAGGAGCGCCACCAGCCCGTACTTCCGGGCGGTGCGCCGCAGCACCATCATGAGCAGCTGCTGGTGGTCCGCCGCCAGGTTGGCGTTCTCGTAGATCGGCGCCATCTCGAACTGGCCGGGCGCCACCTCGTTGTGCCGCGTCTTGACGGGCACGCCCAGGCGGTACAGCTCCCGCTCCACTTCCATCATGTAGGCCAGCACCCGGTCGGGGATCTGCCCGAAATAGTGGTCTTCCAGCTCCTGGCCGCGCGGGGGCTTGGCGCCGATCAGCGTACGGCCGGTGGCGATCAGGTCGGGCCGCCGGTAGACGAATTCCTGATCCACCAGGAAATACTCCTGCTCCGCCCCGAGCGAGACCACCACCTGCTCGGCGGGGCTGTCGAAGAGCTTCAGGGCCCGGCGCGTCTGGGCCTCCAGCACGTGCATGGAGCGCAGCAGCGGCAGCTTCAGGTCCAGCGCGTCACCGGTCCAGGATGTGAAGACGGTCGGGATGGCCAGGTAGCTGCCGCCCGGGGCCTCCACGATGAAGGCCGGCGACGTGGGGTCCCAGGCCGTGTAGCCCCGCGCCTCGAAGGTGGCGCGCAGCCCGCCCGAGGGAAACGACGAAGCGTCCGGCTCCCCCTGCACCAGGTCCTTGCCGCTGAATTCGGCGAACGCGCCACCGCCCCGGTTGGGCGTGATGAACGAATCGTGCTTCTCGGCGGTGGCTCCCGTCAGCGGCTGGAACCAGTGCGTGAAGTGCGTGGCCCCCTTCTCCAGCGCCCACTCCTTCATGGCAATGGCCATGGCATCGGCCAGGTTGGGATCCAGGTCGGCGCCCTCATCGATCGTGCGCAGCACGGCCTTGAAGGTCTCCTTGGGCAGGCGCGCCTTCATCTCGGCCAGCCCGAAGGTGTTCTCGCCGAAGATCTTCTCGATATCCATAGGGGCCGGCCGGTCTTTGCTCCGGCGGCCATCGCCGGGTATCCATCCGGTGATGGCGGCGAGCGAATCGAAGCGGGGGGCGGTGGCGGTGCGCATCCTCTCCTCTGGGCTGTGGTGGAGCCGCGGCTATCGTGCCGATGTGATCATGAAACGGGCCACCACCACCCCCCCGATGCGCGCTCTGGCAGTCGGCGGGGGCCGGTGACGCGCCAAGATACCCGCCGCCCGCGCGGTCCGCAAGACTGCTGTACACATGATTTTGATCATACGCACACATTTCACTGTTCGATACGCATAAATTGGCCGCATTTCGAGCATGACGTACCCAGAACATCCGCAAGCACGGGCGCTTCTACTTGACATATCGTTCGCTCGCCCAGATGATCAGGCGCCTCGGCTGGGCTCGGCTCGCAGCACGGAACGCCTGTCCCGGGCGCGCAACCGCAGAAATCCCGACCTGGAGAGCGGACATGATCGGACATGGAACGGCAGACCGGGGCCCCAGGGGACCCGCGCACGGCGGGCTGGTGCCCGTTCATCGCGTGGGCGCCACCGCACTGGGGAGCCGGCAGAACCGGCCGCGAGGCGCGGCGCGCGCAGAGATCGTGCGGCGTCTCGAGGCGGCCAACGTCCGCTTCCTCAGGCTCCAGTTCATCGACGTGCCGGGTGTCATCAAGAACGTGGAAGTCCCCCGCGGCCAGTTCGAGAAGGCGCTGGAGGGGGACATGATGTTCGACGGCTCCTCCATCGAGGGATTCGTGCGCGTGGAGGAATCGGACATGGTGCTCCACCCCGACCCCGACACGCTGGTGGTCTTCCCGTGGGGTGATCCGGACAACCGTGTGGCGCGGATCATCTGTGACGTGCGCACGGCCGCCGGCGAACCCTTCGAGGGCGATCCACGACGGGTTCTCAGGCGGCAGATCGCGGCGGCAGCGGAACTCGGCTTCGAGATGATGGCGGGAGTGGAAGCCGAGTTCTTTCTCTTCCACAGAGCGGAGGACGGCTCGCCGACCCGGCTCACGCACGACTCGGGCGGGTACTTCGACCTCACGCCGGTGGATCTGGGTGAGGTGGCGCGGCGCGACATCGTGAACGTGCTGGACACGCTCGGCTTCGAGGTCGAGGCGGCGCACCACGAGGTAGCGCCGGGTCAGCATGAGATCGACTTTCGCTACACCGACGCCCTTACCACGGCCGATGACCTGGCCACCTTCAAATTCGTGGTGCGCAACATAGCCCTGCAGCACGGGTTGCACGCCACCTTCATGCCCAAACCCATCTTCGGGCGCAACGGTTCGGGCATGCACACCCACCAGTCCCTCTTCCGGGACGGTGAGAACGCCTTCTACGACGCCGCCGATCCGGACGGGCTGTCCGATGTGGCGCGCTGGTACGCGGGCGGACTGCTGAAACACGCACGCGCCCTGTGCGCCGTGACCAACCCGCTCGTGAATAGTTTCAAGCGTCTGGTCCCCGGGTTCGAGGCACCGGTGAACGTGGCGTGGTCCCACCATAACCGTTCCCCCATGATCCGGGTCCCGGCGCGCCGCGAGAAGGGCACGCGGCTGGAACTGCGCATGCCCGATCCGTCGGCCAACCCGTATCTGGCCCTGGCCGTCCAGCTGGCCGCCGGGCTGGACGGGGTGCGGCGGCGGATCGAGCCGCCGGAGCCGGTGGACAAGAACATCTGGACACTGTCGGTGCGCGACCGTCGACGCTACAAGATCCAGGAACTGCCGCGTGATCTGGGCGAGGCCATTGCGCTGCTGAGGCGGAGTTCATTCATGAAACGCACCCTGGGGGAGCACGTCTTCGATCATTTCGTGGCGGCGAAGGAGCAGGAGTGGGAGGCCTACATCGCGCAGGTCCACGATTGGGAAATCGACGCCTACCTGGGCGCCTATTGAAGCTTGTCCTGGGACGTCAGCCCCGGCCTTCCGCGCCGGCGCCCGCCGTGGCCGGGGATTGGCGCTCGCCGCTGCGGTCTTCGGGGAAGGCCACCACGACCCTGGTGCCGGCCGGCATGGTGTCCCAGCGCACTTTTCCGCCGAGCTCGTTGTGCACCAGCGCCGTGACGATGGACATGCCGCTCCCCGTCACGCTCGGTTCCCGCTCCATGCTGCTTCCCATGCCATCATCCTCGACCACCATGCGTAGTTCATCCGCGTCATGCTCGAAACGTAGCCCGATGGTGCCCTCCCTGCCGTCCGGGAAGGCATGGCGGAGCGCGTTGGTGAGGAGTTCGTTCAGGATGAGCGCCAGGGCAAAACCGCGCCGCTCGTCCAGGATCAGGCTGACGCCGCTGATTTCCAGGTCGATGTGCCGCTCCACGTCCCAGGCGTTGCGCAGCCTCTGGGCCAGCTTGTCGGCGATCTCCCGGGCAGGCACACCGGCGTAGTTCTGCCGGCGCAGAGCCTCGTGCACGAGCAGGAAGGAGCGCAACCGGTGCTCGAGGGAGGCCAACGCTTCGGCAGGCTCCCGTGGGGGACGCCGATTCCGCTCCATGCCGAGCAGGCCCATGATGACCGAGAGGTTATTGCGCACCCGATGGTCCAGCTCGCGCAGCAGGAGACTGCGCTCCTCGGCATCGTGGCGGGCCTGTTCGTAGAGCTGGTAATTCTGGTCGGCCAGTTCCTGGAGCTGCGCGTTGGCCGTCTTGAGCGCCAGTTCGGCGCGATGGACCCGCAGGCGCGACTCGATGCGCGCGGTCAATTCCGCAATGTGGAATGGCTTGGCCACGTAGTCGTCGGCACCTGCCGTGAAGGTACGCACCACGTCATCGGGTGCCGTTCGAGCGGTCACCATGATGACGGGCAGCAAGGGATCGTGCCGCTCCTTGATGTCCCGGCAGATGCTCCAGCCGTCGCGGCCCGGCAGCATGGCGTCCAGCAGGACGAGGTCGACCTCGTCCAGGAAGGCGAACGCTTCCTCCCCGCGCGCTACGGAAATCACCTCGTAGTGGTGCGCCTCCAGTAGATCGGTGAAGGTCTGGCGCGCGAGCGGTTCGTCATCGACCACCAGGACGCGAACCGCGTCTCGGGCACGCACCGGGTCGGCGCCGTTCCGCACGGCATCGGGACGGCCATCATCCTTGCTGGAGCTCATGCCCGGCTCGCCTCAATCACGCTGTAGCAGGGGGGCGGCGAGCAGGATCTTGCGCGCCAGATCCACCATGGGCGTGTTCTTGTCCTGGCTGGTCTTCTGCAGGAAGCGGTAGGCGTCCTTCTCCGACAGGCCGCGGGATTCCATGAGCAGGCCCTTGGCGCGTTCCACGATCTTGCGCTCCTCGAGCCGCATCTCGAGCATGTCACGATCCTTCCGGGCGCTGTGCCATTCGGCGAAGCGGGCGCGTGCCACGGCAATGGCCGGAGCCAGGTCATCCGGATCCACCGGCTTGACCAGGTAGTGGAAGATCGGTGCCCGCGTGGCTTCCTCGACCGTCCGCGTATCACTGTACGCGGACAGTATGATCATGGGGATGGCACGCTCCGCGGCAATCTCATGGGCGGCTTCCGGCCCCGTCATGGTGGGCATACGGATGTCCAGGAAAGCCAGATCCGGCTCGGTCTCACGTGCCAGTTGCACCGCCTCCCGCCCGTTGGCCGCGGTGGCCACGACCTCGTGTCCGAGGGTTTCGAGCTGACTCTTCAGCGCGAGGTTGTGCAGGGCCTCGTCATCGGCGATGAGCACGCGGAGGGATTCACTCATGGCGGAGGCTCTCCTTCAAGATAGTAGCAACAAAAACGCACCTGCCCCGGTCGGGGAGGCGCGTCGTCACCTCGGTGGCCTGCACTTCCCCGCCTTGCCCGGCGAGCGACATGATCACCTGCAGGAATAGTGGACCCGGCGCAAGTCGCAGCGCAAGTGCGGAGCCCCCCTGGAAGAGCCGTGCCGCGGGAACCGCCGGCCGGATCGGGCGGTACGGCGTGGGAGGCCGGGCTCCTTGCTCACCCGGAGCGCCACGGGTATGCTCGGGCGGCCGCACGGGCCGCTCCGCTGGCCCCCGCCTTGCACTTTACTCGAGCGGGCCGCGCTCAGGCGGCCACCCGATCCTCACCGAGACGTGGAGTCCATGCGCGCTGTTGTCGTTCTGATATTGCTGGCCGCGGTGGCAGGGGCCGCCTGGGGCATCGATCGATGCGCCGCGCCGCCCACCCCTGCGGCCGCGCAGGAGGAACAGCCCGGCGCCGATCAGCCGGCCCCCGAGACGACCATGAGATCCGCCCGCGCGTCCTCCGCGCCGGAGGGATCCTCGGCGGCCGAGGCCGCCAGTGATCCCCGGGTAGCGGCTCTGCAGACGGAGCTGGCCAGCGTGCTCGCGCGACCCGGCTGGGGCGGCGAGCAATGGGGCGTGGCAGTGGTCTCGCTGGACCGGGGAGACACGCTCTTTGCCATGGGTCCGGACCGGACGCTCACGCCCGCCTCCAACATGAAGCTGTTCAGCTCGGCCGCCGCGCTCCATTTCCTGGGACCGGACTTCCGCTTCACCACGTTCCTGCTGGCTACCGGTCCGGTGGCCAACGGTGTACTGGAGGGTGACCTCGTGCTGTACGGCACGGGTGACCCCACCCTCTCCTCACGGTACGGCAATCTCACATCCGTATGGGCGGCCTTTGCCGATTCGCTGCGGGCGCAGGGTGTCACACGGGTGCGCGGCGACCTGGTGGGGGACGCGTCCTACTTCACGGGCAACGGCGCGGGCGAGGGATGGAAGGACTCGTACATGAATTCCTCCTACGCGGCGCCTGCCAGCGCACTCTCGTACGCGGAAAATCTGGTCACGCTGGAGATCGGCCCCGGCCCGCGGTCCGGGTCACCGCCGGAGGTACGCACGGTGCCGGGTGGCAGGAGCCCCGTAGCCGTGCTCATGGAAGCCACGACCGTGGCGGGCGGCCGAACATCCATCTCGGCGCGCCGCGCGTCCTACGACGGCGGCATCGTGGTGCGCGGGCAGATTGCACGGGGCGCCGCGCCGGTGCGGCGGGTCGTGCCCCTCGGAGACCCCGAGGCCTACGCCGCCGGAGCGCTTCATGCGGCGCTCGAGGAGGCGGGCATCACGGTGGCGGGAAGCGTCCGTGCGGTGGACGACGCGGCCAGCTCACCGGTGACAGGCCGCTCCGTCTTCGCGCCCGCCTTCAGTGACAGCCTCCCCCTGCGGGTACTGGCGGTCCACGAAGCGCCGCCGCTCCTGGACATTCTGGAGGTGGTCAACAAGCGCAGCCACAATCTCATGGCGGAGCAGGTACTCCGGACGGTTGGGCGCGTGGTGGTCGGCGAGGGTAGCGTGCAGGCCGGCGCGCGCGCCGTGGCCGCACTCCTGGATGATGGACGTGACAGCACCGATCTGGCCATTGCGGATGGCAGCGGATTGTCCGTCATGAACCGCGTGTCCGCGCGTGATCTGGTTCATCTGCTGTCCCGCATGCGCTACTCGCCCCTGTGGGAGGCCTACTGGCAGACGCTCCCCGAGGCGGGCCGTCCGGGCGGACTGCGCCGCATGTCGGGCACCGCCGCCCAGGGCAACCTTAGGGCCAAGACGGGAACCATCGACAGCGTCTCGGCCCTGTCGGGCTACGTGACGGCGGCCAACGGCGAACTGCTGGCGTTCTCGATCATGGTCAACGGGGTACCGTCGACCTGGCGGGCCAAGCGTGTGGAGGACGAAATCGGGGCGTCGCTAGCAGCGTTCGACCGCGGCAACGCTCCCGCCAGCAGCGCCGCACCGGAGCCGACGCCTGGGCCCACGCCCACGCCCGATACGCCGGAGACCGCGCCACCGGCCGCGGCCCCGCCAGACACGGCGCCGCGCACCCATACGATTCGACCGGGGGATACGCTGGAAGGCATCGCGCGCCAGTACAGCACCACCGTTCCCGCGCTCCGGGCGGCCAACCCCGGTCTGAACCCCCGACGCCTCATGCCGGGCCGGACCGTGCGGCTGCCGAGTGCGAGCACGGCACCCACCACGGCCACGCCGGCGCCCGAACGACCGGCTACGCCCCCGCCCGCCGCCCGCACCTATACCGTACGTGCAGGGGACACCCTGAGCGCGATCGCCCGGCGCCACGGCGTTACGCTGCAGGCGCTGGAGGCCGCGAATCCCGACCTGAATCCGCGCCGGCTCATCCCCGGCCGCACCGTGGTGAGGATCCCGGGCGGCTGAGGCGGAAGAGCGAGCGGCGATTGCGCGCGCCCCCGGGAGCCCGAGCTTCCGGGGGCGCCGCATTCAGCGGGGACGGCCTCAGTCCGGCAGCAGGCGCCGCGCGCCCGTGAAGCGGGGACGGAGCAGGCGCGCGGCCGGGCTGGATGAGGTCAGGTCGTCGATGGCCACGCAGCCGTTGGTGAGTGAGGCGTGCAGGGTGAGCGCGCCTTCCAGACAGAGGGTCACGTGCGTGACCCGTGCCTCGTCCTCGGCAAAGAACAGGAGGTCCCCCGGCCGGAGTTCGGCAAAGTCCCCGCCCGGGTCCACCGGTGCGCCCAGCGCCGCCTGCAGGTCCGCATCACGCGGCAGCGCCACGCCGTGCATCCAGTAGACGGCCTGCACGAAGCCCGAGCAATCCACGCCCGCGGGCGTGACGCCGCCCCAGAGATAGGGGGCGCCCAGCCAGCGGCGTGCCGTGCGGGTGGCGCTCTCGCCGCGGGGCGGAAAGCGGTCCGCGAGCCGGTCCACATCCACCATCTCACCGCTACCCAGCGCCCCGGAAGCACCATCCGGCAGTAAGTAGACCCCACCGGCCCGCAGCAGGCGAGCGCCCCACGGAAGGCGGATCAGGGGGCGCTCCTCAGGGTCCAGCAGCTCCGCGCCCAGGGACACCACCGGCTCCCCCTCCCTGGCTTCCTCCCACGCCATGGCTTCCGGCGCCGTGGCCAGGCGCAGGTAGCCCTGGTGCACCCATCCCACATAGCCGTCCTCGGACCGCACACGCAGCCAGCGCTCCCGCCGTTCCAACAGATCGACGCGCATACCTAGCACCAACTGGGTAATCTGCGCGGCGGGTAACCGCGCCGCCGCGTACACGGGCGCCACACCGGCCCGCACCACGGCATCGGTCAGCTCCCCGAGCGCGGGGTCGGGCAGCCGCACCACATGGTCCTCGACCGTGGCGGGCTTCAGCGCGGCACGCAGCTCCGCGAACAACGTAACCAGGAGCGCGCCGTCCGTGGCGCGCCCCTCCAGCCGCAGGCTGCCGTCCGGAGCGCTGGCGGAAAGCTCCAGGACCTCCTGGCGCGGGTCGGACGCATGCGCCTCCTGGAACGCCGCCACGAGGCGCTCCATCCGGCGCAGATCGGCGCGACTCAGGGCTCAGCCGGCGCTGGCGCTGGTGCGCGCCCGCGGTGCCCCGTGGTAATCGCCCTGCGGCCCCGCCTTGGCCGCTTCGCCGCGCCGCGCCCGCGCCGTGGTGAGGCGGCGGCGCAGTTCGAAGACCGACATGGTACGGAGCGTACGCTCGGCGGTGGGACGGGTCTGCCAGCGCACCTCCCCTGCGGGATAGACATCGGCCCCATCGCCCGCGGGGTGAAAGACCATGTGCCACCGGCCATGGTGCCGCGGCGTCTCCTCCTCCACGGCGGTAGCCACCCAGGTGCCGCCGGTCGTGTCCTGAAACTCGATCATGGCTTCATCCTTCGTATGGTGTTGTAACATCCCGCATGGTTTTCATGCCGCCCGCCCTTGCGCCGTTTCCCGGCGCTCGCCAGCCTTGGCGGCATGCGTCGGCGTTCGCTGCGTTCCCTCACCCGTCCGACGCTTACCCGGGAGGCCAGTACCAATGCAGGATGCACTGTGGGTCCGTGTCGAAGAAGGCATGCTCCAGCTGGCGGCGCTCGTGCCACGTCTCCTACTGGCGCTCGGCCTGCTCATGGTGGGCTTTGCCGTTGCCAAGATGGTGGAGCACGGCACGGATCGGGGGCTGCGCCGCGTGGGCTTCGACCGCTGGATGGGTGAAGGGGGCGTCTCGGAGGCGCTGGAGCGGGCGGGCACGGACCTTGAGCCTTCCACCGTGCTGGCCAAGCTGATGTTCTGGATCGTCATGCTGGCCGCCATCCTCCTGGGCGCCGATTTCCTCGGGCTCTCCACCGTCAGCCTGTTCGGCGAGCTGGTGGCATACGTACCCAACGTGATCGCCGCCGTGGTGGTGCTCGTCATCGGCATCGTGCTGGGCGAATTCGTGAAGGACCTGGTGCTCGCCTCGGCCGGCGCCCTCCACGCCGCGCCCACGCTGGCCCGCGCCGCCAAAGGCGCCATCATCCTGCTCTCCATCTTCATGGCGCTGGAGCAGCTGGACATTGCCCAGGACATCGTGCTGGTGTCCTTCGTGGCGGTCGTGGGCGCCGCCGCCCTGGCGGCTGGCATAGCTTTCGGACTGGGCGGTCGGGAGGTGGCAGCCGAGATCACCCGCGACTGGTACGAGCGCAGCAAGCGCGCCCGGGCCCGCGCGGGCCAGCATCGGGGGACCGCGGGACGCCGCCCGCCGGAACAACCGCCCGCGGCCCCGCCGCCCTTCCCCTCCCCTCCCCCGGGTGACACCCGGGAGTGAGGCCGACGTAGCGTCGGCGACTCACGCCATGATGCTGTAGCCACTGTCCACGTAGAGGACCTGGCCCGTGACCCCGCTGCCGAGGTGGCTGCACAGAAAAAGGGCGGAGCGCCCCACCTCCTCCTGCGTGACCGTGCGGCCCAGCGGGGCCTTGGCTTCGAAGGCGGCCATGAGGCCACGAAAGTTCTTGACTCCCGAGGCGGCCAGCGTCTTGATGGGTCCCGCGCTTATGGCGTTGACGCGCACGCCTTCTGCGCCCAGATCCGCGGCCAGGTAGCGCACGGACGCTTCCAGCGCCGCCTTGGCCACGCCCATCACGTTGTAGTTGGGCACCACCTTGCGGGCCCCGTAGTACGTCATGGTGACCACGTTGCCCCGGGACTCGATGAGCATGGGCGCGGCCGCGCGCGTCAGGTGGACCAGTGAGTAGGCACTGATATCCAACGCGGTGCGGAAGCCCTCGCGGGAGGTACGCAGGAACTGCCCGTCGAGCTCCTCGCGGTTTGCGTAGGCAATGGAGTGTACGAGCACGTCCAGCCCGCCCCACTGCTCGCGGACCCGCTCGAACACGCCGTCCACCTGCGCATCGTCGGTGACGTCACACTGCACCACCAGGTCGGAGCCCAGGCTCTCCGCCAGCGGACGCACCCGCTTCTCCAGCACCTCACCGGCGTAGGTGAAGCCCAGGCGGGCACCCTGGGCGGCCATGGCCTCGGCCACGCCCCAGGCAATGCTCCGCTCGTTGGCCACCCCGAACACGAGGACCCGCTTTCCTGCCATGAGCCCGCTGCTCATCCCGTCTCCTCCCACCGCGTCATTCAAACATGTCGTAGGCGCGGTCCAGGTCTTCCTTGGAATAGACCCGGAAGGATACGAGCGTGGTCGTCCGCTCGATCCCCTCCACCTGCGCCAGCCCCTCGGTCACCGTATCCGCGATCTGCTCGAACTCGGGCACCCGAACGATGGCCACGAGGTCCCACTCCCCGGTGACGGAGTAGACCTCGGCCACCCCATCGATGGCCGCCACCTCGCGCGCCACGCGGGCAATGCCGTCCCGAGCTGATCGAATGAGCACCACGGCCGCCACCATACGTCCTCCCGGTTGCCCCGTCTGACCAGGCACCGCGCTCGCAGACCCCCCGGCACCCGTGACCCGCGCGAAGGTAGCCGGCGGAGAAACGCAGGCGCAAGCGGAACCGCCCTTGCCGCGCACGGACCACGGACGGATCTTCGCGGCCATGACGAACCCGGATCCCGCGCACCGACCGCCGCCCGCCGGCGGAGGCGCTACCTACCTGCTGCTCGTGGCGCTGGTCGTGATCTGGGCGGTGAACTTCACGGTGGCCAAGGCCGCCATGGCCCACCTCACCCCGCTGGCCTTCAACGCGCTCCGCTTTCCGCTCGCCGGCCTGGTGGTCTTTGCGTTCCTGGCGGCACGCGGGCGCCTGCCCCATCCGGCTCCGGGGGATCGCGTGCGGCTCGTGCTCCTGGGCGTGCTCGGCAACGTGGTCTACCAGCTCCTGTTCATCTACGGTCTGGCCAACACGCGCGCCGGCACGGCCAGCATCGTGCTCGCCGGCACCCCCATGCTCACCGCGCTACTGTCCGCCGCCGTGGGTCACGAGCGCGTGGACCGACGCGTCTGGATCGGCGTGCTCTCCACCATGGTCGGGATTGCCCTGGTGGTGGTGGCGGGAGGCCAGGAGGTGACCACGGGAGAGGAGACCCTGGTGGGCGACCTCCTCATGGTGGGCGCCAGCTTTGCCTGGGCCGGCTACACGGTGGGGAGCAGGAACTATATCCACAGGTACGGACCCGTGGCGCTCACGGGCTGGACGCTCTGGGTGGGCGGCGCTGGCCTGGTGGTCCTGGGCATACCCGACCTGGTTGCCACCGACTGGGCGGGCGTGCACGCCGCCACCTGGGCCGCCGTGATCTACTCCGGCGCCTTCAGTATCGGCGCCGCCTATCTGATCTGGTATACGGCGGTACGGAGCATTGGCAATACCCGCACGGCCACCTTCACCAACCTGGTCCCGGCCGTGGCGCTGGCCGTGGCGTGGCTCGGCCTGGGTGAGGTGCCCACGCTGGGACAGCTGACGGGTGCCGGCATCATCATCGCGGGCGTGACGCTGGCGCAGATCCGCTCCCGGGCGTAGCGTGCGCACGTCCCGCACGGCGTCACCGTGCCCGTCTCACGGCCCCGCTCGCCCATGAGTCAGCCGCAGCCGCCACACGATCCCCCGCCGGGCGCGCCACCTCCGCCTCTGCGACAGGTGGACCGCCTGGATCCGGCCATTTTCCAGTTGCCCGTCGAGCGCATGCGCAGCGGGTACTACAGTGATAAGTACTTCCTCTATGCCCGTGAGGTGCTGCGCAGCGACGGCCGGGATCCGAGCGTCACCATGCAGGTCTTCCAGAAGCGGCAAGCGTGGCTGGGCGGGATGGACGAGGCCATCGCCATCCTGAAGCTCTGCCTGTCCGAGGGGTACGAGTGGAAGGACCTGGAGGTGTGGGCGCTGCACGACGGGGACGCCGTGGAGCCCTGGGAAAGCGTGTTGCACATCACGGGACCCTACGCGGCATTCGCGCACCTCGAAACGCTATACGTGGGCGTGCTGGCGCGGCGGACCAGCGTGGCCACCAATACGCGCAGGGTCGTGGAGGCCGCCTGGCCCAAGCCGGTGATGTTCTTTCCCGCCCGCCATGATCACTGGCTGGTGCAGACGGGCGATGGCTACGCGGCGCACGTGGCAGGGGCCATCGGCGTCTCCACCGACGCGCAGGCATCGTGGTGGGGCTCGCGCGGCATCGGCACCGTGCCCCACGCGCTCATCGCCGCCTACGGGGGAGACACGGTGGCGGCCACCACGGCCTTTGCCCGGCATGTGCCGGCGGACGTCCGGCTGGTCAGCCTGGTGGACTTCGAGAATGACTCCGTGGCCACTTCGCTGGCCGTGGCCCGGGCGCTCGGGGAGCGCCTGTACGGGGTGCGCCTGGACACGTCCGAGACCATGGTGGACCGTGCCATCCTGCCGCGCATGGGCAGCTTCAGGGCCACCGGCGTCAATCCGGAGCTGGTGCGGTGCGTGCGGGACGCCCTGGACCGGGACGGCCACGGCCATGTCCGCATCGTGGTATCGGGGGGCTTCAACGAGGACAAGATCCGCCGCTTCGAAAGCCTGGCAGCCCCGGTGGACTCCTACGGCGTGGGCTCCGTGCTCTTCGGCGAGCGGTACGACTTCACGGCAGACGTGGTGCGGGTGGACGGCGAGCCGTGCGCCAAGGCCGGCCGGACATGGCGGCCCAATCCACGCCTGGAACGCGTCACGTAACTACCGGGTATATTGACGCAAGCTTTTATCGGATCGAGGCTTACGACACACCTCAGACAGATCTTGACCCCCGCCGGCGGCTGCGCAGGCCCGCTGGCGCCCCGGCCCCGCTGCCGAAGCCTGCTTCCTTCCGCCAGGAGTGGCGCCGTGCGCGCGATACCGACTTCCCTTGCCGTGGGCACCCTGCTCGCGGCCATGAGCCTGGCCGCCCCCGCGGCGGGCCAGCGCGAGCCCGTCCCCACGCGGCACGTGGTCCTCATCTCGGTGGACGGACTCCGTCCGGACGCCATCGCGGAGGCTGGTGCGCGCCATATGACACGCCTGCAGGCGGAGGGCGCGTGGTCCCACACGGCCCGGACCATCATGCCCAGCAAGACCCTGCCCTCGCACACGTCCATGGTCACGGGTGTGGAGCCCGCCGTGCACGGCATCACCTGGAACTCGGATCGGACAGGCGAGACGGGCCCGGTGGGCGTGGCGACCATCTTCGAGCTGGCCCGTGAACGGGGGATGACCACCGCCGGCTTCTTCGGCAAGGCCAAGTTCAACCACCTGGATCGGCCCGGCACGATAGATCACTTTCAGGCGCCACGCGGCTCGGACACCTGGGCGGCCACGCGCACGGTGGGTGACGTGGTCAACTACCTGCGCCACGAACGGCCGAACCTCCTGATGGTGCATATCGGCGAACCGGACTTCGCGGGCCATATTCTGGGGTGGGGCAGCATGGTCTACAACTGGGGGGTGCGCCGTGCGGACGGCGCGGTGGGCCGCATCCTGGAGGCGGCGGACGAGGCGTTCGGAGAGGGGGGCTACACGGTCATCCTGACGGCGGACCATGGGGGGCACGGGCGCTCGCACGGCAGCGATCACACGGATGAGACCACGATTCCGTGGATCGCCTGGGGCCAGGGCGTGCAGCCCGGCGCGCTGGCGGACGGCATCGTGACCACCGACACCGCCGCCACGATCCTGTGGCTGCTGGGTGTGCCCGCCCCGGAAG
>JBBDRO010000080.1:0-95808 GCA_040905425.1 Gemmatimonadota bacterium
GGCGTGGAGGAGGACGTGGTGGAGGCGGACTACGAGATCGTGGACGAGGAGGAAGTAGGCCGGCAGCTCACCGGGTGTGCGCCCACGCATCCGCGGGGCGCCACCCGGCTCTTCATTCAAGCGACGGTCGCTCATCAGCGCGCCTCCCGGACCGGCATCGTTCGCGGGGCCGGCCGTGTTTGGGGGCGGGTGGGCGGGGGCCCTGTAACGGCCCGGGCACGCCTCAGATCGGCCATGCCTCAACCCCCGACAACTGGACCTCGGGACCCGAGCGGCATAACATTCCGCCAGGGCAGATCTGCCACCCATTCCATCCCCTTTCGAACCGAGCCCGCCCATGTTGATGAACCCGCGATCGCTGGCGCCGGTCCTCGTGCTGCGCGCACTCACGCTGCTCGCGCTCGCCTGGCCCGCCCACGCAGCGGCCCAGGACCCGCACGGCGCCACCAGCCCGGAAGCCCGGCTCGCGGCGTGGGACACCCGCGTGCGCATGGACGCCGCGTCCCCTTTCCGGGGCATGGCGTGGCGGCCGGTGGGGCCGAAGCAGGCGGGGGCGCGGGTGGAAGCCATTGCCGTACCTCCGGGTGCGAACGGCACCATCTACGTAGGCGTGGGGTCGGGAAATGTCTGGAAGACAGTGAACAACGGCATCTCGTGGACCCCTATCTTCGAGCACGAATCCGCCTTCGCGGTGGGGGACATTGCCGTGGCACCCTCGGACGCGGACGTGGTGTGGGTGGGCACCGGGGAGACGCAGCCGCGGCACAGTGGCTTCGCGTACGCGGGGACGGGCGTGTTCAGGTCCACGGATGGCGGCGAGACCTGGCGGAACATGGGGCTCCATGACACGCACCACATCGGCAAGGTGCTCATCCACCCGCAGGACCCGGACGTGGTGTACGTGGCGGCCCTCGGGCACTTCTGGACGCCCAACGCCGAGCGCGGAGTCTTCAGGACGATGAACGGGGGAGAGACGTGGGAGAAGGTGCTGTTCGTGAGCGAGCGCACCGGCGTGGTGGACATGGCCATGGACCCCGCCGACCCGGACATCCTCTACGCCTGGGCGTGGCAGATGGTGGGCGGACCGGAGAGCGGGCTCTATCGCTCCACGGACGCAGGGGAGAGCTGGACCCGGATGACCGCAGGACTCCCGTCGGGGCCGCTCGGGCGGGCCGGCGTGGACGTGGCGCCGGCCGACCCGAACGTGGTCTACGTCTACCTGGACAACCAGGCGCCCGGGGCCGGGGAGCGGGACATCGTGGGCGGTGAGGTCTACCGCTCGGATGACCGCGGCACGAGCTGGCGGCGGGTGAACCAGGACGACCTGTACGGGGCGTATTCCGTCTACGGCTGGAAGTTCGGTGACATTCGCGTTGCCCCCGCCGATCCGGACGAGATCTATATCCTGGGCAATCGGGGCTACCGCTCCACGGACGGCGGGCGCACCTACGAGGAGTTCGGGCACGAGATCCTGCGCGTCCACGACACGCCGGGGAAGGTCCTGCACCTGGACCAGCACGAGATCTGGCTGGACCCGGCCGACCCGGGGCGGGTGCTGCTGGGCAACGACGGGGGACTCTTCCAGTCGTGGGATGGGGCGCGGAGCTGGCTGCACCTGAACAACATCCCGGCGGCCGAGTTCTACTTCGTGGCCACGGACGATGCCACGCCGTACCGTATCTTCGGGGGGACGCAGGACAACGCGGCGCTCTACGGGCCGAGCACTACCGACCTGCGGGACACCTCGGACGACCCGTGGGAGCCCGTCTACCTGGACGGGTGGACGGGCGGGGACTCCTTCGTGACGCTGCCTGATCCCACGCAGCCGGACATCGTCTACTACGAGCATCAGCACGGCGCCATGCGCCGCATGGACCTGAAGGGCGGCTCCGTGCTGTCGGGTGGGCCCGCCACCACGGGCATCGCGCCGCGCGCGCCGCGGGGTGAGCCGGCCTGGCGCTTCGGCTGGTACACGCCCTTCCTCATCTCCCGCTTCGCGCCGACCACGCTGTACGCGGGCGGGAACCGGCTGCTGAAGTCGCTGGATCGGGGGGAGACCTGGGCGCCGGTGAGCGGCGATCTCTCCGACCCGCCCGAGGGTCAGTGGGGCGTGGTGCCCTTCGGGACCATCACCATGATCAGCGAGTCCCCCCTGCGGCAGGGCGTCCTCTATGTGGGCACCGAGGGCGGGAGCCTGTGGCGCACGGAGGACGACGGCGCCTCCTGGGCGCGGATCGGCGCGGAGCTGCCGCGAAAGTGGGTGAGTCGCGTGGCGGCTTCGCGGCATGATTCCGCCACGGTCTACGCCTCCTTCACCGGCTTCCGGGAGGACGACTTCCGCGCCTACCTGTTCGTGTCCCGGGACAAAGGCCAGAGCTGGCGCTCCATAGTCGCGGGACTGCCGGACGAGTCGATCAACGTAGTGGTGGAGGACCCGGCGCGTCCCGACGTCCTCTACGTGGGCACGGACGGGGGCGTCTTCGTGTCGCTGGATGGTGGCGGGTCCTGGCACTCCCTCTCCTCCACATTGCCCACCACCCCGGTCCACGATCTCACCGTGCAGGCCCGGGCCCGGGAGCTGGTGGCGGGCACGCACGGGCGGAGCGCCTGGATCCTGGACGTCGGCCCCCTGCAGGCACTCACCGACAGCGTCCGGGCCAGGGCCGTGCACGTATTCCCCGTCCCCGCCGTGAAGCTGGTCTACGACCCGTGGCGGGGGGAGCCCGGGGACCGCCGGCGTCGGGCCATTGTCCGCTTCTCGTACTGGCTAGGGGAGAGCGGCACCGCCACGGTCACCGTCCGCGACGAGGCGGGTGAAACCGTCCGCACCTTCCACATGGAGGGCGCGGCCGGCATCAACACGGGGATCTGGGACCTCCAGGTGGAGGCCCCGCCGGCGGCTGCCGGGGAGCCGGTCGGGCTGCGGGAGGCGCGGGCCGGGCGCTACCGGATCGAGGTGGCGGCGGAAGGAGCGCGGTCCGCGGCGGAGGTGGAAGTGCTGGCGGCCCTGCCCCTGGCGCGCTGACTCCGCGCGGAGCGGCGGAGGCCGGCCGGGCCCGCCTCACCGGGTGCGCGCCCTCGCCTCAGGCTTGGCATGAGGGGGATCTGCTGGTGCCTTGCACCTGGTGCTCTCGCCGGCCTACCTTGGCGGAGCGGCAGGAAGGGCGATTGGCCTTCCTATCCCTCGCTTCTAGCTCACCTCACCTTCTCCCCGGCCGAAATGACCCGACCCTATCGCTGCGCCGTAGCGCGCTCGCGCCCGCAGTCCGCGCTGCTCCTGCCGCTTCTGGCCTTTACTCTGGCGGCCCTCCCGGCCGTGCCGCTCAGCGCGTCTCTGGCGGCCCAGGAGCCGGTCGTGGTGCCGCGCCTGACGGGCCAGATCGAGCTGGACGGGCGCGTCGTGGAAGCGGCCTGGGAAGCCGTGCCCGTGCTGCCGGCCACCATGCAGCTCCCCACGTTCCGCGGCGAGCCGACGGAGCGGACCGAGTTCCGGGTGGCCCACGATGACGACTTCATCTACTTCTCCTGCCGCGCGTTCGACTCCGACCCGTCCGGCATCCGCACACCCACGCTCCAGCGGGATGACGGGTCGTTCACGAACGACTGGTGCGTGCTCAATCTGGACACGTTCCACGACCGCGAGACCGCGCTGGTATTCGGTACCACGCCTGCGGGGATCCGGACGGAAGCGGTGTTCGCGAACGATGGCGCCTCCGCTCCGAACTTCAATTGGAACACGTTCTGGGACGCCGCGGCCAGCCGCGACGAACGCGGCTGGTACGCGGAGATCCGGGTCCCGCTCTCGAGCCTCCGGTTCCAGGAGGGACACGACGGCCGGGTGACTATGGGGCTGGCCGTGTGGCGGCTCATCGCCCGGAAGAACGAGTTTCACACCTTCCCGGCCATCCCACCCACCTGGGGGCTGCTGAGCGTGGCCAAGGCCAGCCAGTTCCAGGATGTGGCCTTCCAGGGGATCGAGCCTACCCGGCCGCTCTACGTCACGCCCTACGCGCTGGCCGGCACGGGTCGCTCCTACGGACTGGACAGCGCGGGCACGGGGTACGATCCGGTGCGCGATCAGGTCCAGGACGTGGGGCTCGACCTGAAGTACAGCCTTGCGTCCAACCTCACGATGGACGTGACCATCAACACGGACTTCGCGCAGGTCGAGGCCGATGACCAGCAGGTCAACCTCACCCGGTTCTCACTGTTCTTCCCGGAGAAGCGGCTCTTCTTCCAGGAGCGCGCATCGATCTTCGACTTCTCGCTGGGCGGCCAGGAGCGGCTGTTCCACTCCCGCCGGGTGGGGATCGTGGATGGCGAGCAGGTCCCGATCCACGCCGGCGTCCGCATGGTGGGTCGCGTGGGCGGCTGGGATCTGGGCGTGCTGGACATGCAAACGGCGGAAACCGCGCTCGCGCCCTCCGAGAACCTGGGCGTGGTCCGCGTCCGCCGGCGGGTCCTGAACGAGAACTCCTACGTCGGCGGGATCCTGACCAGCCGCATCGCGGAGGCGGGCCTGGGCACGAACGTGGTCTACGGTGCCGACGCGCTCCTCCGGCTCTTCGGGCAGGACTACCTCACCCTGGCCTGGAGCCAGTCCTTCGATGACGACCACACCGCCGACCCGCCCACCCCGGTCCGGCCGCTCGAGCGGGGCATGGCCCGCCTGTTCTGGGAACGGCGCGGCGTGGACGGCCTGACCTACGGGCTGGAGGTCGCGCGGGCGGGCCAGGCGTTCGACCCGCGCCTGGGTTTCCTGCGGCGCCGTGACTTCACCCGCAGCGTCGGGTCGCTGTCCTACGGCTGGCGGCCGGGCGAGGCGTCGCCATGGCTGACGTACGGCCCGTCGCTGGATGCGGCCGTATTCACCCGCAACGACAACGGTGGGATCGAGACGATCTCGCTCACGCCCCAGTGGTCGGCCGAGTTGAAGTCCGGGCATGTGCTGACGGCCACGGCAGAGCTGTTGCACGAGGACCTGGAGTCCGGATTCAGCCTGTCGGATGACGCGGAGATCCCGGCGGGCGAGCACCGGTTCGCTGTGGGGCGCCTGAACTACCAGTGGCCGCGGGGCGACCTGTTCCGGATCAACGGCAGCGTCGAAGCCGGTGGGTTCTACGACGGCCGTGTCTTGGCGGCATCGGTCACGCCCACCTGGAACGCCTCCCGGCACCTGGAACTGGGCGGTTCGTACAGCGTGAGCGCCATCACGCTGCCGGAGCGGGACCAGCGCTTTGCCGCCCACATCGCGCGGTTGCGCAGTGAAGTGATGTTCAGCAGCCGCATCTCCCTGGCCGCGTTCGTCCAGTACTCCAGCACGGCCGCCCGGGGCACCGCGAACCTGCGCTTCCGCTACAACCCCAGCGAGGGCCACGACCTGTTCGTGGTCTGGAACGAGGGCGTGCTGACGGACCGCTTCGCCACCACACCCGTCCCCCCGCTGAGCGAACGCCGGACCCTGATGATCAAGTATTCCCGCACGCTGACGATCGGGCTGGGCGGGGGCTGAGGATCAACAACAGGGCGCGCCCAGGTCCGGGGGCGGCCTCCCGACCGCATCCCAACAGGACCGGCCAACGGGTTCCTTGCCCGGGAACCTCCTTCCGATCTACTTTTGCTCAGCGACAAAACGTAGTGAAGTTCCTATCCCTGGCACAGATTGGGCACTCCCGTCCTCCTGCCGGAGTCCAGCGACATGTCCGAGCCCACTTCCCTCTGGGAGCGCGCGAAGCGCGCCCGCGTGATCCAGGTGTTGGCCGTCTATCTCGGTGCCTCCTGGGTGGTCCTGCAGATCGCGGATACGCTCTCCAGCGCGCTCACGCTCCCCGGCTGGGTAATGCCCGTAGCCGTCATTCTCCTCCTGGTGGGACTGGTGGTCATCCTGTCCACCGCCTGGGTGCAGTCGCTCCCGACCACCACGGCTCGGGAGCAGGCCGGCGAACTCCCGACGGACTGGCAGATCGCCCCCCTCGACGCGATCGCGAGTATGCGCAGGGGGCGCATCCCGCACCTCACCTGGGGGCGCAGCGTGGCCGCTGGCGCGGTGGCCATCTCCCTCCTCATCGGCGGGGCGGGGATGTACGTGGGGTTCACCGGCCGGCCGCTGCCCATGGGTCCTTCCCAGGCCAGTGCCACCGAAGCGGACGAGGGGATCGCCGTCGTCCCCTTCGACGTACGCGGCCCCGCGGAACTGGACATGTGGCGCGAGGGGATGATGGACCTCCTCACCAATGGACTGGACGGCGTGGGCGGATTCCGCACCATTGACGCCCGCACCGTGATGGCGCGTTGGAACGAGCTGGCGGGGGAGCAGGGCACGACCGACCTGGACGCTACACTGCGTGTGGCCCGTGCCACAGGTGCCCTGTACGCCCTGGAGGGAAGCGTGGTGGGGCTGGGGGAGAACGTACGGCTGGTCGCCAATGTCTACGACCTGGAAACCGGGGCGGAGGTGGCCACCGGGCAGGCGGAGGGCCCGGCGGCGGACGTCCTCCGGCTCGTGGACGAACTGGCCGTGCAGACCATGCGGAGCCTGCTCGGCTCCGCGGGACGTGCCGGCTCCGGCGACATCTCCGCCGAGACCATGACCACCACGTCCCTGCCGGCCCTGCGCGCCTTTCTGCAGGGGGAATCGCATTACCGTCGAGGCGACTTCGCGGAAGCCATTCAGAGCTACGAGCGCGCCGTGGCCGCGGACACCACGTTTGCCATTGCTCTGGTGCGGCTCTCCGAGGCCTACGGCTGGCTGGAAAGCGCGGGCAGCGACCGCATGATCGAAGTCGGTGAGCGGGCCGTGGCGCAGGCGCACCGGCTGTCCCCGCGCTACCAGTTCATCATGGAAGGGTGGGACGCCCTGAACCATGGCACGGCCGACGGCCTCGCGTCCCTCCGGGAAGCGGTGCGGAAGTATCCGGATGACCCCGAGGCATGGTTCCTCCTGGCCGAGACGTACATTCACGTGCCCGGACCCACGTACCGCTCACAGGAGGACATCAAGGAGGCGCTGGACCATGCCACGGGCCTGGACCCCAGTTTCGCACCCTACCTGGTCCACGTGGCCGAAAACGCCGTGATCCGCGGGGACAGAGCGGCGGCGGAAGCGGCGCTGGCGCGCTACGAAAGGCTGGCGGGCAACCGGGACGCCCTCGGCCACATCGAGTTCGCCATCCCCCTGCTCCTGGGCAGCCAGGAGGAGGTCGACGCCGCGCTGGCCAGTGCCCCAAACCGGGCCGAACGCAGCCTGGATCTCTACCTGGGCACGTTCGGCCGCAGCCATGACCACTTCGCCCGGGAAGCGGCCGTGGACGCTGTCCTGGGCAGGCTGACGGAGCGCAACCGGGACCACTTTCAGGCCTACTATGCCGGCAGCATGGGACAGGTGGAGCGCGGTGGCGAGATCGCGACGCGTCCCTCCGTGAACGCCGTCAACCGGGCCGTCTACTGGGCGCACGCCAACGAACTGTGGAACGTCACACCGCCGGCAGGGGAGATGGACCCTGCGGCGTGTGACACGCCCGTGTTCAGCGATTTCTGCCATGTCTTCGTGGGTGTGGCCAATGCGCGGCTCGGGCGCTGGTCGGCGCATGCGGTGTCACTCCGCCGCCTCCGGGAAGAGGTGGCAGCCGCCCCGGATTCAGCGCGTGCCGGGCACCTCGAAGTTGATCTGGCGGTGGTGGAAGGATCGGGCGTCTGGCGGCGCGGCGGCATCGACGCCGGTCGCCGCATTCTGCAGGCGCCTGCCCACCTGGCCGGGACGAGCGGCGAGCGGGCCCGCCTCGAACTGGCCTGGCTGGAGGTGGCGGCGGGGCGGCCCGACCAAGCGAGCCGGTATTTCCGCTCCGCGCTAGAAGGATTCGCCAGGCCGGTGGCACTCTACGGCACGGCAAGCATGCACGAGCAGATGGGTCAGCCGGCGCTGGCCCGTCCATACTGGGACAGCCTCCTGACCCTCACCGAGGACGCCGACGACCTGGCCCGCCTCACGGAGGCGCGGGAGGCGCTGGCGCGGGGCGCGGGCGAAGCTGTGGGCCGGTAGCGCTGGGCGGTCACGTCGCTTACTGACCGTCGTTGACAGGTGGCCATGGAAGCCTGTGCATCCATAGATTGGGGCATCACCGGGTGCGCGCCCCCGCCCTCGGCGTGGCGCCACCCGGCTCTTCCTGTAAGCGACGGTCGCATCTCAGCGCGCCCCGCGGACCGGCATGGTTCGCGGGGCGCGGCCGTTCCACTTGCGGCGCAACACAGGGCTCCCCATGGTTGGGCCGCCCGCACGGAGAACGCCCTCGAAGAACCACTGCAATGACCTATCACACCCGCTCCCCGACTCCCAGGCTCGGCCGCGCCGTACGACGTGCCCTCCTGCCGGTGGCCGGACTGCTCGCCGCCGCGGCAGCCGCCTGCGGCGATGACGCCACCCCCGAGGCCGCGGTGGCCGTCCGCGACAGTGCCGGCGTCACCATCGTGGAGAACCCGGGCGACGTGTGGGCCGCGCCGCCCGCGTGGACGCTGGCGGCCGAACCGCGGCTGCAGCTCGGGGTGGCGGACGGGGAGGAGCCCTACCTCTTCGATGGCATCCGCTCCCTCGTGCCGCTGTCGGACGGCCGTTTCGTGGTGGCCAACTCCGGCGACGCCACACTCCGCTGGTACGACGCCACCGGCACATTCCTCTTCCAGCGGGGCGGCCACGGCGGCGGGCCCGGCGAATTCAATCGCCTGGGGAACGCTTCTCCGCTGGGCGGGGACAGCATCGTGGCCGTGGACTGGTCCGCGCGGCGCATGACCACCTTCGGGCCCGACGGTGGGCTGGACCGGGTGGCCTCGTTGGCGGGGCTGCCGGGCCCACCGGGCACTGTATACCGCCTTCCCGACGGTTCCCTGATCACCGGCGTGAGCGGCTTCAGCAGCACGCAACTGGGAGAGCGTCCGGAGGACGGCATCGTCCGCATCGAGGAACCGCTCCTCCGCCTCTCCGCCGATGGCAGCCGCGCCGACACCCTTGGCATGTTTCCGGGCATGGAGGTGGACGTCCAGGTGAGCAGCGAGAGGCTGCTCTTCGGCCCCGCCCGGTTCGGGCGCAGCATGAACTACTCCGTACACGGCAACGATGTCTGGGTGGGCACCGAGGAGGCGTTCGTGATCGACGCCTACGGCCCCGACGGCGTGCACCGCCGCTCCGTGCGAGCACCGGCCATCGACGTCAGGGTGGACGACGCCTTCCGGGAAGCGTACTTCGACTTTCAGCGCGGTCGCATGGCGGAGCTGCCGGAGGACCGCCGTCAGGAACTGGAGCGCGCGCTCGCCGAGACGGAATTCCCCGCCGCCCGGCCCGCCTACTCCTCCGTCCTCACCGACGCCCGGGGCAACCTGTGGGTGGGGGAGTACCGTATCGATCTCCAGCCGCCGGAGCGCTGGTTGATCTTCGAGCCCGAGGGGCGGCTCCTGGGCACGCTCACCCTCCCGCCGGGCGTGCGGATCCTGGCCGTGGCGGATGACACGCTCTGGGGCCGGGCCACCGGTGACCTGGGCGTGGAGCAGGTCGTGGCCTACACCCTCGAGCGGTAGTGGGCATGCTCACGCCAGGCACCGCTGGCCACCAGTGCGGCGACCAGGATCAGTGAGATCAGTCCGTGGGTGGCCACGATAGCCAGCGCCCCGGCGTGCGTCCCGCCACCATGGCCCTCCCCCAGGTGGATGAACGTTGCGCCCAGGAAGAAGACGGCCCAGGTCACCGTGGGGGCCACCAGGTAGGGCCCGCGGTAGCGCGGCGATAGCACCGCCGACAGCGCCATCCCCAGGTACGCCCAACCGAAGAACACCGCGATCGGGTTGTCAGGCGGGAAGCCGAACGCCTCCGCTGTCTCGTGCGGGTGCACCAGCAGCATCCCCGCCACCACCAGCATCGGGATCCCGCAGTAGCCGACCAGCGTCCACAGCAGCACCAGCACGCCGACCCGCTCCCGCGTCCGGGGGCCACCCCGCAGCGCCACGTGCGCCGCCGCGCCCGCCAGCACCACGGCCAGGATGATCAGGAACACACCGCCTCCCTCGTTTCGGGACACTTGTTCAGCAATGGACTGGCATGCAATACTGCCCAGCGACAAGGCGGTGTCAACGAGCAATCCGGCGCATCCGTCCGGTACTGAACAAGGGGGCGATCCATGTCCGGAAACGGGCCGGAGCAGCGGCGCGACGAGCGCCGGGTAGACCGGCGAGTGGTGCGGACGAAGCGTCGCTTGAAAGGGGCCCTTCTGGAGCTGATCGCGGAGCGCGGCTACGACGCCATCACCATCAGCGATCTGACGGACCGTGCCGACGTGGGCCGGTCGACGTTCTATTCACACTATGAGTCGAAGGAAGACCTGCTCTTCTCGGGGTTCGACCGTTGGGTCCTGACGCTCGGAATTCCCGGTGAAGCCGCGGGCCGCTACGGGTTCAGCCTGCCCCTGCTGCGCCACATCCGCGAGCAGCAGGCGTTCTTCGAGGCGACGATGGTACGGAGCGGCGACGCGCGGATCCGGCGCCGGATCACTTTGCTGGTGGCGGAGCGGGTGGAACTGGAGCTGGGCAGCGTCCCCGCGTCCGAGCGCCCGGCCCGGGCGCATGCCGTCGTGGGCGCATTCACCGGCCTGATCGCGTGGTGGCTGGGCGAGGCCCCGTCCGTCCCGGCGGAGGAGGTGGACCGCATGTTTCGGGCGGCCGTGCGCTGAGCACCGAGACGGAGGAGATCCACCGTCTGCTGGTCGACGTGGGCTGAATTTCCGTGCTGGGTGCCCGCCTCATGGGGCGCCCCCACCGCCTTTTCGCAAAGGTGCGCCAGGTGCCGCGCGGAGCCGCCCCGTCCGGAACAGGTGCCACCAGCATGCGTGCCAGGCCGCGCGCAGCGTGAAGTAGATGGTAAGCGTAGCCGGGAGCGCGTGGTAGACGAGGCCGCCGGATCCCCTCTCCCAGGCCAGATCCCACGGGATCACGTCCGGCGTCCACCCGAGCGCGGGCGGCGGCGCTGGGCGGGCACGTCCCCAGAGGCCAACGCATGAGCAATCCCTTCGTCGCCTGCGCCGGTGCGGTCATCGGCGGTGCTCCAACCGCCGCCGCTACTCCGCCACCCGCAGGATGCCGATTGCGCCCTTCTGGCCGTGGCCGAAGCCGTGGTTCACGAACGGGAAGTTGCCGGGGACATCGGCCATGAAGTCGAAGACCATGCCGCCGCCGGGCGGCACAGCAAAAGTCTGCACGCCGCGGAGCGGATTGTCGGGCGGGGCGCCCAGCCAGACGTTGTCGAACTGCTCGCCGACTACGTGGAAGCTGCACTGGTGTGACGGCCCCGCGCTGACGACCCAGAAGCGCACGCGGTCGCCGCGCTGCACGGTAATCGGATTCTGCATGTACTGGTCCGGCCGGCCGTTGAAGACCACGTAGTCGGGCGTGCCGGCGGCCATCTTCTGATAGTCGAGCGGAAGCACGCCGTTCTCCGGCTCACCGACGTAATACTCGCTCTGGACGAGCACGAATTCGCGCGCCGCCGGCAGCGGGTCGCGGGGCGAAACGATGATGGCGCCGTACATCCCGGCGCCGATGTGCATGAGCACCGGCCCCGTCCCGCAGTGGTACATGTACGCACCCGCGTAGCGCGGCTGGAACGTGAAGGTGACGGACTCCCCCTTCGGCACCGACCGGAATGCCACGTGGGGGTCGATCTGCGCGGCGTGGAAATCCATCGAATGCGGCACGTTGCCTTCGTTGGTCAGCGTGAACTCGATCGTGTCGCCTTCCCGGACGTGCAGGACGGGCCCCGGCACGTCCCCCTCGAAGCACCACGCCGCCATGGCCAGGTCCGGCCTGATGCGCACCGGCACTTCCATCGACCGCCAGTGCACGGCATGCGTCGTCTGGTCGGAAAGCGCCGGCAGCGCCGGGTCGTAGCTGCGGTACGGCGCCGCTTCGTCGATGCTCATGACCTGTGGCCGGTGCGCATCGGGGTCGCGGATGAGCGCGGTGTCGAGCCGGCTGTTGCTGTTGAGCGGCCCACCCCTCCCCGCTCCGGCGGAGGCGCCCTGCCCTTCCTGGCCCTCCTGCTCGCAGGCCACGACGCCTGCCAACGCCGCCAGCGAGGCGCTGGCCATGAAGCCGCGGCGGGACACGCGAGACTCCGCGGTGGACACCATTTTTGACACAAGCCGGGGCTGGCCCAGTCCGCTCATTGGATCGCTCCTGTTCGGATGCCGTGGATGAGGATCGTCCTCGATGCCGGGCCGGTACGCGCAAATGAAGGGCCGGCAGGGCGGCCAAGAGGTTTCTTGTTCTGTGGGCTCCCGCGCTCCTACCTTGGCTCAGCGGACGAATTGTTAGCGTCCGGGGCGGTGGGTGGCCCGATGGCTGAGCGACCGATTGTTCCTGGAGGGCACGCTTGCCGGGCCCGGCCGACGGGACCGATCCTTGCGGCGGACCGTTGCCCGCGCGGCGCATGGTGCCGGATCAAAGCTTTCCCGGAACCCAACTCCAGGGACGTCTATGACAGGGGACACCGGACGCGACGACCCGCTTCCCGCTGGTACCGCGACCACCGAAACTGAGGCGATCCACCGTCTGCTGGTCGCCAGCGTCCGGGACTACGCCATCTTCGCCCTCGACGCCACTGGGCACGTGATGACCTGGAACGCGGGCGCCGAGCGCCTGAAGGGCTACCTGCCCGAGGAAATCATCGGCAAGCACTTTTCGATCTTTTATCCGGAGGAGACCAGGGCCACGGACTTCCCGACCTACGAACTCGAAGTGGCGTCCAGGGAGGGCGTATTCGAGGACGAGGGCTGGCGGATAAGGAAGGACGGCAAAACCTTCTGGGCGAACGTCGTGATCACGGCGCTGCGTGACGAGACCGGAACGCTGGTGGGCTTCGCCAAGGTGACCCGCGACCTCACGGAGCGGCGGAAGGCCCAGCAGCAGGCCATCGAGGATGCGCTTCGCGTGGCGGAGGCGGAGTCCGCAAACCGGGCCAAGAGCCAGTTTCTGGCCGCGATGTCGCACGAACTCCGCACGCCGCTCAACGCCATCGGCGGCTACATCGACCTCCTCTCCCTCGGGGTCCACGGTCCGTTATCGGATGCGCAGAGCCAGGCGATCGAACGGGTGCGCAACGCGCAGCAGCACCTGGTGACCCTGATCTCCGACCTGCTGAACTTCAGCCGTATGGAGGCCGGGCGCCTCACCTACGAGATCGCGGATGTGGACATCGCGGAGGTCATGGAATCGGTCCGTATCATGATCGAGGCCCAGGCTACCGCCCGGCAGGTCGAGGTCCATTGGGAGCCCGCCGAAGGGCCCGTCGTTGGCGCAGCCGACCAGGCACGAATTGGCCAGATCCTGCTCAACCTGCTCGGCAACGCCATCAAGTTCACTGAGCCCGGCGGGACGATCCGCATCCGTTGCGCGCGTGACGGCAAAGTCGTTCGGCTGGAGGTCGAGGACACGGGCATCGGCATCCCGGCCGACCAGCTCGATGCCATCTTCGAGCCGTTCACGCAGGTCGGCCGCACACTGACCAGCCCGCAGCAGGGGACCGGCCTCGGCCTGGCGATCAGCCGCGACCTTGCCCGGGCCATGGACGGGGACATCACCGTGGACAGCGAGCCCGGTAGGGGGTCCACGTTTACGTTAACACTACCGGCGGCCAGGTCGTGACGCCGGGAGCATCCACGTAAGCGACGGTCGCTCATCAACGCGCCGCGCGGACCGGCATGGTTCGCGGGGCGCTTCATCACCTTCCCGGTCGATCGATATCCCCCGGCGGGTCGCCCAGCAATTGCCGGTAGAAGTCGCGCTCTGTGCGGACGCGCTCGAGCTCGGCCTGCGAGCGTTCCAACTCACCCTCGAGCGCACCGAGCCGCCCTTCCAACTCGGCCACGTGGCCGCCTGACGCGGTGCCCGGCCCGATCCCAAGACGCCCGTAGGACAACGCGGTGCTCCCGCAGATGGGGCAGCGCTTCCGGTAGAAGGGCACCGCCAGCAGGGACACGCCCGCCGTGATCACCGCAAAGAAGACAGTGCCGGCCCCGATACGCCGGCGTGCCTCCACCGGGCGATCACAGAGGGCACAATGCATGGCCGCCATGTTCGACTCCTCCCACCTGCGCACGTGTAGCTGACCCCTCGGGCCGTACGCGGCGGTCACGCTCGTAGTTTCCCGGCGAGTACCTGCCTTGCGGCACCTTGCCCGCGCACCCGCGCGACACCTACAATCCGTCCATCCGTGCATCCACCCGCGTATCCAGACCCACGTCATCCCCACGGCCATCCCCACGCCGTGCCCTACCCACTCCGGGAGGACCGCTTCATGACAGCACAGATGAGGAAAGGTGGCACACGACCCCTGGTCGTAGCCGGCGTTGCCGTGCTCGTGCTCAGCACCGCCGGGCTGACGGCGTGCGGGCCGCGCCTGCCGGACGCGGACGCGGCGGCCGAGCTCCCCGGCTGGGCGGCGGACCCGCCGGAGGTGGACGCGCTGGTCGAGGCAGCGCGCGCCGAGAGCGAGCTGCGCACGGTGCTGCCCGCCTACTCGTCCGGGCAGCGCGCCATGCGCGCCACGCTGGACGGGCTGGCCACGCAGGCGGCCGCCGACCAGCAGCAAGCCTGGTACCGCTCGTGGCTGGACGAGCTGGCTGCGCTGGACTTCGATGCCCTCAGCCTCGAGGGCAAGGTGGACTACATCGGCCTGCGCAACCGCATCGAGTTCGAGCTGGCCATGGTGGCGGATGGCCGGGAGATGGTGGGCGGCGGCCAGGGCCCCATCGGCGAGGAGGGCCTGCGGGCGCACCTGCAGCGGGAGATGATCCCCTATACGGCGGAGGAGCTGCTGGCCATCGCCGAGGCGGAATTCGCCTGGATGGACGAGGCGCTGCTGGAGGCCTCCCGCGCCATGGGCTACGGAGACGACTGGCAGGCGGCGCAGGAGGCGGTGAAACAGGCGGCGGTCCCGCCCGGCGAGAAGCCCGGCCTCATCCGCGACCTGGCCTACCAGTCGGAGGCGTTCGTCGAGGACATGGATGCCATCACCCTGCCGCCCCTCATGCGCGAGATCTGGCGCATGGGCATGCGCGGCCCGCAGGGGCAGCAGACCAACCCCTTCTTCACCGGGGGCACGCAGATCACCATCTCGTATCCCACGCAGGACATGACGCACGACTTCAAGCTCATGAGCATGCGTGGCAACAACCCCCACTTCAACCGCGCCACCGTGCACCACGAGCTCATTCCCGGCCACGGCCTGCAGGGCTTCATGAGCCAGCGCTTCAATCCTCACCGGGGGCTCTTCTCCACGCCCTTCTGGGGCGAAGGCTGGGCGCTCTATTGGGAGTTCCTGCTGTGGGACGAGGGCTTTCCGCGCGGTCCCGAGGACGAGGTGGGCATGCTCTTCTGGCGCATGCACCGCGCCGCGCGAATCGTCTTTTCCATGAGCTACCACCTGGGGCGTATGACCGAGCAGGAGGCGGTGGACTACCTGGTGGACCGGGTGGGCTTTGAGCGCTCCAACGCCGAGGCGGAGGTGCGCCGCTCCGTGCGCGCGGATCCGCTCTACCAGGCCGCCTACATGCTGGGCGGCCTCCAGTTCCACGCGCTCTACCGTGAACTCGTGGAGTCGGGCCGCATGAGCGCACGGGATTTCCACGACGGCATCCTGCAGGGCGGGCGCATGCCGGTGGAGCTGGTGCGGCTGCGCATGACCGGTGAAGGGCTCACCCGCAGCTACACCACGCAATGGCGCTTCTACGGCGATCCGCTGGCCAACCAGGTGGCGGTGAACGGCGAGCGTGCGGCTACCAGCAGGAGGTCCCCATGATGCGATTCGGCCGACTCATCGCGCATGCGCTCATGCCGGGCGGCGCAGCATCTGGCCCGGCCGCCGCGCCCGTCCTTGGGCGGTGCGCACCCGCGCTCGCGCTGGCCGTGGCGCTGCTTACCACCGCCGCGGCCCCCGCCGACGCGCAGCGGCCCGGCGGCCGCGGCGCCCCACCCGACACCACGGGAGCCGGCGGTGCGCCGCTGCTGGCGGCCCTGGTGGCGGAAGCTGCGGAGGAGAGCGACCTGCGGGTTGCGGTGCGCCGCTTCGAAGCGGACCGGCGGGAGCTGGAGCGGCGCTACGACGTACCGCTCTCCCCCGTGCTCATCGACCGGCTGCGCGTCTATCACGAGGGCTGGCTGGCGCGGGTGGACGCGCTGGACCCGGCGGGGCTGAACCCGGCCGGCCAGGCCCAGTACCAGGAGCTGCGCGCCGACATCCAGGCCGGGCTGGCGGAGCAGGCCGAGCTGGACGCCGAGCGGGAGCGCATCGCGCCGCTCGTGCCCTTCGCCCGGCCCCTCCAGGAGCTCCAGGAACGGCGGCGCGCTCGGCTGGACGTGGAAGCGCGCGCGGCGGCGCAGACGCTGGAGGACGCCCGCAAGGAGGTGCTGCGCCTCACCGAGGAGGTGGGCGCGGGCGCCGCCAACGGCCTCGGTGACCTCCCCGTGGAGGTGGTGGGCCGGGCCATCGAGCACCTGGACGAGTTGCGCCAGCCGCTGGAGAGCTGGTACGAGTACTACTACAGCTTCGACCCGCTCTTTACCTGGTGGGTGCGCATGCCCTACGAGGAGTTGAACACGGCCCTGGACGTCTACGAGGCCGCCCTGCGCGCGCGCTGGCCCGCGGCCGCTCCGCCGCGCGAGGAAGGGTAAGCGCCACCTGCCCGGATCCGGCGCCTGATGTCCGCCTACACCCGGGGAGGCGCCGCCAGGCGCCGCATTGGCTACGCCACCGACTAGCGTGCCGCCCTCGATGCGGTCACGGACGCGGTGGCCCCGCCGGGTGACCAGCCCGCCGCTCTCCAGCCGCGCTGAACGTCAAGCGGCTAACGCCACCGGAGGATCGCCCCGTACAGCGTTGCGTGCCTGGCGCTGACGCCACATGGGAGCCGCGCGGCTGCGTGCGCCCGACGAGGGCTCAGCGCGCCAGGTACCCCCCATCCACCGGGTAGTATGCGCCGGTAATGAAGGACGCGCGCTCCGAACTCAAGAACACCACCAGTTCAGCCACCTCCTCCGGCCGCCCCAGCCTGCCCATCGGGTGGAGCGCAATCAACGCATCGTTGATCGTCGGGTCGCTCTCCATGGCCGATATGAGCGGCGTGGAGATGAATGCGGGGCCTACTGCATTGACGCGGATGCCGTGCTCGGCGTACTCCAGTGCCGTGTTTCGGGTGAGGCCGACCAGCCCGTGCTTGGCTGCCACGTACGCCGGTGCCCCGGCGAATCCAACCTTGCCCAGGATGGACGCCATGTTGACGATGGCGCCCCCGCCGGCTTCCAGCATGGCGGGGATCTGGTACTTCATGCAGTAGAAGGGCCCCGAGAGGTTGACGTCGATCACCCGCCACCACGCTTCCAGGGGGTAGTCCGCGGGGTCGGACACGTCCGCCTGGATGAACGCGGAGCGACCGCCCGTCTCTTGGATCTGCTTCACCGTCTGCTCGCCCCCCGCCTCATCCACATCGGAGACGACGACCGCCGCACCCATGCGGGCGTAGAGGGTGGCCGTTGCCCGGCCGATGCCGGAGGCCGCTCCGGTGACGAGCGCTACCCTGCTCTCGAACTCGGGCATGAGTCTCTCCTCTCATCTCTGAACATTCATGCCGCCCGCGACTCAATCCAATGGTTTTCCCCGCCGGCGGCTCCACCACTTGTCCAGCTCCCCACCCACGATGATGGTCGTGGCAATGAGCACGATCACTCCCCACTGGGCCGCGTCCAGCGGCTGTGTCCGGAACAGCGCCTGGAACCAGGGCGTGTAGAGCACCGCGATGTGCGCGGCGAGCGCCGCCAGGATGCTGACGAACAGGAACCGGTTCGTGAACGGCGGAATTTCGAATACGGACCGGTGCAGCGAGCGGCAATTGAAGACGTGAAAGAACTGGAAGACGACCATCTGCGTCATGGCCACCGTTCGGGCCAGTTCCAGGTCGCCCGTCTGGCGTAGCGTCCACCAGAAATTCGCGAGCGTGCCGGCCGCGAGCACGAGTCCCACGGCTCCGAGCCGCTCCAGCACCCGCCGGGTGAGGATCCCCTCATCGCGGGGCCGCGGGGGCCGGCGCAGCAGGCCGGGCTCGCCCGGCTCGAAGGCGAGCGCCACGTCCTGCAGACCATTCGTTACCAGGTTGATCCAGAGGATCTGCGCCGCGATGAAGGGGAGCGGCCAGCCTACCAAAAGGGCGGCCAGGATGACCAGGATTTCACCCACGGCCGTCGACAGGAGGAAGAAGGTCACCTTGCGGATGTTGGAGAAGATGACCCGCCCCTCCTCCACGGCGGCCGCGATGGTGGCGAAGTTGTCGTCGGCGAGCACCATGTCGCTCGCCTCTTTGGCCACGTCGGTGCCGCTCTTGCCCATGGCAATGCCGAGGTGCGCCTCCCTGAGCGCCGGGGCGTCGTTCACGCCATCGCCGGTGACGGCAACCACCTCTCCGCGCGCCCGCAAACGCTGTACGATGCGCAGCTTGTGCTCCGGCGCTACCCTGGCGTAGATGTCCACGCTCTCGAGACGGTCGTCCAGCTCCGCGTCGGAGAGCGCGGCGAGGGCGTGGCCCTCCAGAGCGCCCGCACCCTGCCGGTCGAGGCCGAGCTGGCGCCCGATGGCCCGCGCGGTGTCCGCGTGGTCGCCCGTAAGCATGAGCACGCGGATGCCCGCCTCGCCGGTCGCGCGCACGGCTTCGACGGCCTCCGGCCGGACGGGGTCCTCCATGCCCTCGAGCCCCGCAAGCACAAGTCCGTTCGAGAGAAGGGAATCATTGAGGCGCTGCGAGTCCGTGGTGCGATAGGCCACAGCCAGCACCCGCAGACCCTCGGCGGCAAGCACCGCCGCCGCCTCGCGGACCATTCGAGCATCCAACGGGGCCGTGCCCTCCTGCCTGAGCATCCGCTCACACCGCTCAAGCACCGCTTCCGGCGCCCCCTTCACGTACACGACCGGGCCATCGGGTCCATCGTTCAGGGTCGCCATGAGGCGCAGCTCGGACTCGAAGGGGAGGATGTCCAGCTCCGGGTGGCGGTCACGCTGCTCGCCCGGGTGGAGGCCTCCCTTGGCCGCCGCCACGTGCAGGGCGATCTCTGTGGGGTCGCCGGTGAGTTCCCCGGTGACGGCCGCGTGGGGGCTGGCCTCGTTGGCAAGGGTGCCTCCCAGCAGGGTCCTGCGCAGCGGTTCGTCCCCGTTCGGACCCGCGTCCTGGTCCGTGTCCCGGACGCGGATGTTGCCCTCCAGTGTGTAGCCGGCACCCGTAACGTCATAGCGTCGCCCGCCCGCCCAGATCGCCCGCACGCTCATCTCGTTCTTGGTCAGCGTGCCGGTTTTATCGGAGCCGATAACCGTGGTGCTGCCGAGCGTCTCCACCGCGGGCAGCGCCCGAACGATGGCGTTCCTGCGGGCCATGCGGCTGACACCAATGGCCAGGGTCACGGTGAGCACAACGGGCAGCCCTTCCGGGATAGCGGACACCGCCAGCGCGACAGCCGCGAGGAAAATCTCCTCCGCCGGCATGCCGCGGAGTAGGCCTATCGCGGTCGTGATGAGGGCCAGCACCAGCACCGCCGCACCGATCCGCCGACTGAAGCGGTCCATCGACTCCTGGAGAGGGGCCGCCGTGTGCCCGATCTCGCGCACGGCCGTCGCGATGCGCCCAAGCTCCGTCTCCGCTCCCGTGCGGACGACGACGCCCCTCCCGCGCCCGCGGGTGATGACCGTTCCGGCGAACGCCATGTTCAGCTGGTCGCCCGGGACGAGCGACGCCCCTTCGAGAGCGGCGGTCCGTTTCCCGACGGGGACGGACTCCCCCGTGAGGGCCGACTCGTCCGCGGCGAGCTCGCGCGCATCGATCAGCCGGAGATCCGCGGGGACGCGCGCGCCCGATGTGAGCACGACCACGTCCCCAGGCACGAGCTCGCGGCTGGGAATGGTCCGCCGCGATCCTCCGCGCACCACCTCCGCTCCCGGCGCGCTCATACGGGCAAGCGCCCGCATGGCATGCTGCGCCCGCCGCTCCTGAATGAAGCCGATGATCGAGTTGAGTAGCACGACCGTCAGGATCACGACCGTGTCGGTGAAGTCGCGCAGGACGAGCGTGACCGCGGCCGCGGCCAGGAGAATGTAGATGAGGGGGTCCGCGAACTGGCGCAGCAGAAGCATCCACCACGGCGTCTCGCGCTCGCCTTCGACCTCGTTGAATCCATGCCGGCGCAGCCGCTCCGCCGCCTCGTCCTCGGGCAGCCCGTCCCGCCCCACGCCGAGGACTCGCTCCACCTCGTGGGTGGGCAGGGAGTACCACGGCCCCGGCGGCAGGAGGTCCCGGCTCCCATCGGGCGATTCTTCCACCATGGCGTCACTCATCCGGAGGCGCCGTCCGGCGCGGCCGCGATCGGCGGGACGAGCAGCACCGGGCAGCCGGCGCGGCGGGCGACGCGCGAGGCCACGCTGCCGATGAGCGCGCGCTGCAATCTGTTCTTACTGCGCGTTCCCAGCACCAGTAGGTCCATCTCTCGCTTTGCCGCCCACGCCACGATGCAGGCCGCGGGCTCGTTGGCCCAGAGCACCTCGATCTCCACCGGGATGCCCTCCGCCCCCGGGATGTTCGCGCGGGCGCGCTCCACATGGGTCGCCAGCTCGGGACGGATGACCCGCTCCTCGAGACCGGGGTCGTCGATCTCCTCCACCGACCAGCCGGCGTGCATCACGTGCAGGCTGGGCCGCCCCGCCCGATCCGGGTCGTCGGGCTCCGACAGTCGGGCGCCAAGCGCCATCGCAGCATCGAGCGCGTCGCCGGCGGGTTCGGAGTGGTCCAGGGCGACCCCCACGCGGTGGATGCCGCCCTCGAAGGCGCCGCGCGCCACCAGGCACGGCACGTCGGCCGCGCGAATCACCCGGTCCGCGGTGGTGCCGAGAAAGTGCGCGCCCACCCCGCCGCCACGGTGCGGCCCCACGACGATCAGGTCGGCGCCGAGATCGCGCGCCCGCGCCACGATCGCCTGGTGGGCCACGTGGAGGATCACCTCTTGGCCCGCGGGCCGCATGCCTTGGGGCATGGTCCGCCGAGCCTGCTCCTCGAGCCTCTCCTCGGAGGAGGTGATCTGCCCGAACAGGCCGCTCCTGCGCATTACGTCGTCGGAAGGCGTCCAGGGCAGATCCAGGGAATGGATCAGGTACAGATCGGCTCCCGTGGCGTGGGCCAGGAACGCCGCTGACCTGACGACATCGTCGGAGCCGTCTCCGAGGTCCGTGGCCGCCAGAATGGGGTGGGGGGACCGGCCCATCGTGTCCTCCAGTCTTTCCGAAGCGTATGGGTGTGGCATGCAGTATATGCCGGCGGCGGGGGGCGGGCTGTCCGGCAAGCCACCAACTGGTGTAGGGGCTTCGCCCATGCGCGATGGCCAGTGTGCGCCGCGCAGTCCCGGATGCACGCCGCCCTTTCCCGACACTTTTTGGTGGGCGTCCCGACAGATTCACACCGGGAACCCTCTATGTTGGAAAGGCCATGCAAACGCTCTACGGGTCACGGAGGGGGAGGATGAAGATCGAACGCGTAGTGCTCGGCATGGACTTCGGCGCACCGGCCGTGGCGGCGGCTCGCTGGGTTGCACAGGCCTTCGCCGGCGCCAAAGAGGTCATCCTCGTCAACGTGGTCGACGTCCCCCATCCACCGAGCTTTCTGAGCGGCATCCTCCCTCCGCGCGAGGAACTGATCGAGACCGCGAAGGTCGGGGCAAGGGATCGGTTGGGCGACCTGGTGGAGGAGCTACCGGCGCTGCCGGGCGGGCACATCACCACGCGTATCGAGAGCGGGCGTCCGGCGGAGCGGATAGCGGCGGTCGCGGAGGAGGTCTCGGCCGACCTCGTGGTCGTCGGCGAGCACGGGCAGCGGCCGGGCGTATGGAACGCGCTGGGAAGCACGGCGGAGCGCCTGCTGCACTCCTCGCCGGTACCCGTGCTGCTGGCGCGCAGCCCCTCGCGAAAGGAAACGGAGCGGATGCTGATCGCCCTGGACGAGTCCCCCATGACGGCGCAGATCCTCGAGTGGGCGGCAGCTCTCGGCCGGGAGCGGGCGGAGATGATCCTGCTCCACGTGCTGGACCCGGCGGTGGTCGGTCGGGTCCGCCTGGTGTCGGCGGATCGGGGCGCGATGAAGTTCGAGGAGCAACTGCGTGGAGGCACGCGGAGCTGGCTGCTCGAGCAGGCCGGCTCCGTCGGCCTCCCGGAGGAGCGCGTGGAAATCTCGGTCGCGCTTGGCCGGCCGGGCCACGAGATCATCGCCGCCGCTGAGCGGCACGACGTGGACCTCATCGTCATGGGCAGCCGCGGCTCGCGACCCATCGGGCAGCGGGCGCTGGGAAGCGTGGCCCGTTCGGTCCTCCGCGGAGCGACGTGCTCGGTGCTGGTGGTGGCGGACGGGTAGGCCGGCTCCCGCAGCACGTCTTCACCGGCGGCAACGAGGCCCGCACCGGAAGGTGACGGGCCTCGTCGCTTAAAGCCGTGGCCGATCAACCGCCCCCGCTTGATTCCGCCCGCCCCCGCCGTACTTTCCGCCATGCCCCTGACCCTCCCTGCCCCGCCCTGTCCATGCGCCTCCTGAAGCGGCTGGCCCTGGCCGTCCACCGCGGCGGTGCTCGCCTGGGTGTGCACGTCCTGCCGGTCCACTACTACTCCAGCGTGGCCGACCTGCGGGAGCTGGAACGCACCCGGCCGCTGTGGGCGCGGCGTTCGGAGCTGCCGGGCATTGCCGTGGACCGGCCGGGCCAGTGCGTCCGGCTGCGCGAGATCTGCCTGCCCTATCAGGCGGAGTACACCGGCAACGCGGCTTACCGGGGGGGCGTGGCGGGCGGCTTCGGACCGGGCTACGGCTACATCGAGGCGCAAGCGCTGCACGCCATCGTGCGCCACCATCGTCCGCGTCGGATCATCGAGGTGGGCAGCGGCGTCTCCACGCACTGCATGCTGCACGCGCTGCGGCAGAACGTGGCGGATGGTCACGCCGCCAGCCACCTGACGTGCATTGAGCCGCATCCATCGGCGCCACTGAAGGCGCTGGCCTCCGAGGGGGCCATCGAGTTGCTGGCTGAGCCGGTCCAGGGGGTGGCCATGGCGCGGTTCGAGGCGCTCGAGGCCGGCGACCTCTGCTTCATCGACTCCACGCACGCGGTGAAGCCCGGCAGTGACGTCAATCACCTCATCCTGGAGGTGCTGCCCCGCTTGCGCGCCGGGGTGATCGTGCACTTTCACGACATCTACCTGCCCTACGACTATCCGCGTGACGTCCTGCGGACGCTCTATCACTGGCAGGAAACGGCGCTGCTCCGGGCGTTTCTTATCGGCAACGCGGGCGTGCGCATCCTCTTCAGCCTGAGTCAGCTCCACTACGACGAACCGGAGACCCTGCGCGAGGTGTTCCCGGAGTACGTGCCGCAGGGAGATGTGGACGGCATGGCCACGGAACCGGGCGGTCACTTCCCGGCCTCGACGTATCTCCGCATGGGCTGACACGGCGCGGCCCTGAAACCCGCAGGGGGCGCCGCCGTACGGGTCGGGTCGCGCCGCCGCAGATGCTTCACCGGGCGGCCTCACTGTACCGCACGCCGCCTGCCCCGCTAGATTCGGCGCCGCGCGTTGCCTGCACCCACACCCCTGCACCCGCACCTATGCGCCGACGCACCCGACTGCTCCTGTCCCTGACCATGATGGGCGTCATCGCGCTCCTCGTGACCGTCACGGTGGGCCAGGACCTGATGGCCAACCGCCGGCCGGACCTTGACTCCTTTGCCCTGATCCACTTTGCCGGCTACCTGTTCTTCATCGTGATGCCGGTGGAGGTGCTGATCCCGTGGTACCAGGCGGAGGGTCACGCGGGCTACGTGCTGCTGGGGCTTGCCGTCGGCACCGCGTTCGCGGCCCAGTGCATTGATTTTGCCATCGGGTGGGCGCTGAGCGGGGACGTCATCCACACCCTCATCGGTGAGCGGCGCCACCGGAGGACGCACGCCGCGATCGAGAAGCACGGGGTCTGGGCCATTTTCCTTTTCAACTTCTTGCCGCTCTCCTCTCCCATTCTGCTGCTGGTGGCCGGCATGGTGCGTTTCTCACCGTGGGTGGCGTTGCCGGTGAGCCTGGCGGGGCTTACCGGCAAGTACCTGCTCCTGGTCTACGTGGGGAGCCTGTTCTTCCTGTCCTGAGCGGGGAGCCGCGCCGCCGGGGCATCGGCACGCGTTGTGCCCGGCTGCAACCATAGCGCCAGGCTGACAGCGGCCATTAATTTGAGTCATCGCCCATCTTTACTCACGCCGCCGGGGCACCCATGGATACCCGTAGCCGACCCTATCGCCTCCTCACCCTGTCCGCCGTGGCCGTCGTGGGCCTGGTGGCGGTGGCCGCCGGCGCTTCGCTCCGCCTGCCGGAACGGCGGCCCGCCGCGGAGCTGGCCCGGGGCCCCGCACAGCCCACCGCCGAAACGCGGGCGGCGGTCCGGCGCGCGGCCGAGCTCTCCGATGCCTTCATTGCCATCGCCGAGACGGTGACGCCGGCGGTGGTCCGCATCCAGGCGGAGCGTTCGCTGGGCGCAAACGGCACGAACATCCCGCGGGGGCTGCGCCAGTACTTCGATGGCCCGGCGCCCTCCGACTCCATCCACGGCTCCATCCCGCAGGTCTCGGGCGGCACCGGCGTGATGGTTTCCGCGGCAGGCTACATCGTCACGAACAACCACGTGGTGGCCGAGGCCGAGCGGCTCACGGTCACCCTGCACGACAAGCGCGTCTTCCCCGCCACGCTGGTGGGTCGTGATCCCACTACGGACATTGCCGTCATCCGCATCGAGGCCACGGATCTGGCGGTGGCTCCCCTGGGCAACTCGGACAGCGCGCGCATCGGCGAGTGGGTCATTGCCATCGGTAATCCGGGCTTCGACCCGCGCAACACGCTGGACTTCACGGTCACCAGCGGGATCATCAGCGCCAAGGGTCGCCCGCTGAACATCATCGGCGCCGATGTGCAGACGGAGGAAGAATACGAGAACGCCCGCTACGCCATCGAGGACTTCCTGCAGACGGACGCCGTCATCAATCCGGGCAACTCGGGCGGCCCCCTGGTGGATCTCAGGGGCAATGTGATCGGCATCAACACCGCCATTGCCAGCTCCACCGGCTTCAATCAGGGCTATGGCTTCGCGGTGCCGGCCAACCTGGCGCGCCGCGTGGCCCAGGATCTCATCAGCTACGGGCACGTGCGCCGGGCCCTGATGGGCGTCACCATTGCGGCCGTCACACCGGAAGATGCCGAGGTTTACGGGCTGCCGGCCATTGCCGGCGTGCTGGTGGAGGACTTCGCGGGTGATTCGCCCGCGGAGGCCGCCGGTCTGCGCCGCCACGACGTCATCGTGGGCATCAACGGCATTGCGGTCGAGCGCGTGGGCCAGCTGCAGCGCATGGTGGCCGAACACGCGCCGGGCCAGGAGGTGCGGGTGGAGGTGATCCGCTACGGGGAGGCCCTCCGCCTGCCGGTGCGCCTGCGGGAGGCACCCATCACCCAGCCCGTGGCACGCACCGAACACCAGGACACGGAAGCGCCGCGCGGCCTGGGCCTGGAGGTCACCGACCTGGACGGCCGCACGGCCGCCCGGCTGGGCTACAGCGAAGGCGGCGGCGCCGTGGTCAGCCGCGTGACGCCCTTCTCCGCCGCGGACCGCAAGCGGGTGCTGGAGGGCGAGCGCATTGCCGAAATCAACGGCCAGCCGGTGGCCAACGCGCGGGAGGCGCGGGGCATCCTGCGCCGCCTGGGCTCGGGCCAGGTGGTCTCGCTCCTGCTCCAGTCGAGCGACGGGCGCACCTACATTGCCAACATTCGGGTGCCGTAGGCGCGCCCGTACGCGGGCGCGCGGTTGATCCTCCGTGGTGCGCCGGCTTACATTGGTGTCTCCGCGAGAGTGGCGGAATGGCAGACGCGCCAGATTTAGGATCTGGTAGGGCCAGCCCTGTGCGGGTTCGAGTCCCGCCTCTCGCATTGCACACGCACATGAACCGAGCCCCATGGCAACCGATACCGAGTTGAAGATCAGCGTGGAGGAGGCCCCCGCCTGGGGTCGCCGCCTCACCATCACCGTCCCCGCGGAACGCATAAACACCGAAAAACAGAGCGCCACCAAACGGCTGGCCGGGCGGGCCAAGCTACCCGGCTTCCGTAAGGGCAAGGTGCCCGCCGCCATCATGGAGAAGCGCTTCGGCCCGGCCATCGAGAATGAGGCGGTGGAGAAGGCCATTGGCGCCGCCTACCGGGAGGCCATCGAGCGCGAGGGGCTCCGGCCCATAACCCAGGGTTCCATCGAGCAGTTCGACTACCAGTCCGGGCAGGACCTGACCTTCAACGTCCATCTGGAGGTTCGCCCCGAGATCGAGCTCGAACGGGTGGGCGGGTTCGCGGTGCGCCGCCCCACGCCCAAGGCCGGCAACGAGCAGGTGGACCAGGTGCTCGAGCGGCTACGCGACGAGCACGCCTCGTGGACGGCGCTGCCGGAGGGCCAGGCGCCGGCGACCGGGGACATGGTCACCGTGCAGATCACGCCTCTGCGGGGTGAGGAGGGCACCACCCCGGCCGACCCGCGCCGCTACGAGATCATCCTCGGCGAGGGCCAGGCGCTGCCCCCCATCGAGGACGCCATCGCCACCCTGCGGCCGGGTCAGACTGAGGACTTCTCGGTGCAACTGCCGGCCGATCCGGAGGAGCCGGACGGCCCCACGGAGGAGCATCGCGTCCGCATCGAGATGCAGGCGGCCAAGCACCCCGAACGGCCCGAGCTGACCGACGAGCTCGCGCAGAGCCTGGGTCCGTTCGAGGGGCTCGAGGAGCTACGCACGCGCATCCGGGAGGATCTGCTGAAAGAGGCGGAGCAGGAGGTGGAGCGGCAGCTGCGCAGTGACCTCATGGCGCAGCTGGTGGAGGCCAACCGCTTCGACCTGCCCCGCTCCATGGTGGACCAGTACCTGGAGGGCGTGCTGCCGGTCCAGGAAGGCATCGAGGAGGAGCGGGTGCGCGAGATGCGCGAGCAGGCCCGCCCCGCCGCCGAGCACGCTCTCAAGCGGATGCTCATCGTGGAGCGACTCGCGGAGACCGAGTCCCTGCACGCCACGCCGGAGGAGGTGGAGGCACGGGTTGGGGAGATCGCCGAGCGGCTGGGCCGCCCGGTGCCGGAAGTGCGTGGGCGGTTGCAGAAGAACGGCCGGCTGCGTGAGATCGAGGAGGAGACCACCGAGAACAAGGTGTTCGACTACCTCAAGGGGCTCTCGACCATCGAACAGGAATCCTGATGAATAACGTGATCTATCCGCCCTACGTCATCGAGCGCACACAGCGGGGCGAGCGCAGCTACGACATCTTCAGCCGTCTCCTCATGGACAGGATCATCTTCCTGGGGACGGCGGTGGATGACAACGTGGCCAACATCGTCATCGCGCAGCTCCTCTTCCTGGAGGCGGACGACCCGCAGAAGGACATCTACCTCTACATCAACTCGCCCGGCGGCTCGGTATACTCCGGGCTGGCCATCTACGACACCATGCAGTACCTGAAGGCGCCGGTGAACACCATGTGCATGGGCCTGGCGGCCTCCATGGGCTCCTTCCTGCTGGCGGCCGGCTCCCAGGGCAAGCGCAGCGCGCTGCCCAACTCCCGCATCATGATCCACCAGCCCTCTTCCGGTGCGCAGGGTACGGCGGCCGACATCGAGATCCAGGCCAAGGAGATCCTCTATGCCCGCGAGCGGCTGAACCAGCTCCTGGCGGATCACACCGGGCAGACCGTGGAACGCATTGCCGAGGACGTGGACCGCGACCGCTTCATGAGTGCACTCGAGGCCAAGGACTACGGGATCATCGACAACGTGGTCTCGCACAAGGGCCAGGTGGTGGCCGAAGAGGTCACGAAGAAGGGCCACGAGGAATAACGCACAGGGGGGCGGACGGCGGGGAACTGCCGGTCCGCCCCTTTTTTCGCTAGATTGAAGAAGAGACGCTCGCGCGGGTACGAACCCGCCAGGGTAGTCGGCTCCCCTCCAGCCATGACGCATCATGCCGAGTGAAAAGCACCTGCGCTGCTCCTTCTGCGGCAAGTCCAAGGACTCGGTGAAGAAGTTCATCTCCGGGCCCTCGGTCTACATCTGCAACGAGTGCGTCTCCCTCTGCAACGAGATTCTGGCGGAGGAGGAGGAGCGCGAACATGCGGATGCCGTACCGCGCATACCTCCGCCGCGCGAGATCAAGTCCATCCTGGACGAGTACGTCATCGGCCAGGAGGATGCCAAGAAATCCCTGTCCGTAGCGGTCTACAATCACTACAAGCGGGTGAACCACAACGGTGTGCTGGATGACATCGAGATCGAAAAGTCCAACATCCTGCTGATCGGCCCCACCGGCGTGGGCAAGACGCTGCTGGCGCAGACGCTGGCCCGCGTCCTCCAGGTGCCCTTCACCATTGCCGACGCCACCACGCTGACGGAAGCCGGCTACGTGGGTGAGGACGTGGAGAACATCCTCGTCCGGCTCCTGCAGGCCGCGGACTTCAACATCGCGGAGTGCGAGCGCGGCATCGTCTACATCGACGAGATCGACAAGATCGCCCGCAAGTCGGAGAACCCCAGCATCACGCGGGACGTCTCCGGGGAGGGCGTGCAGCAGGCGCTGCTCAAGATCCTGGAGGGCACCGTGGCGTCGGTGCCGCCGCAGGGCGGGCGTAAGCATCCGCAGCAGGAGTACATCCAGATCAACACCCGTAACATCCTCTTCATCTGCGGTGGCGCGTTCGACGGCCTGGACAAGATCGTGGAGCAGCGCATCGGCAAGCGCCGCATCGGCTTTGCCGAGAACCTGGCCGTGGAGGATGGCACCGAGCCGATCACGGGGGCGGCCGCCTCGGCCCGCCCGCTCGCCGAGGTGGAGCCCGAGGACATGCTGCGCTTCGGTCTCATCCCCGAACTGGTCGGCCGCCTGCCGGTCCTGGTGAGCCTCACCAAGCTGGACGAGGAATCGCTCGTGCGCATCCTCCAGGAGCCGCGCAACGCCCTCGTGAAGCAGTACGAGAAGATGTTCGAGCTGGAGGGCGTACACCTGGGCTTCGACGGCCAGGCGCTCTCGGCCATCGCCCGCAAGGCGCTCGACCGGGGCACGGGAGCGCGCGGCCTGCGCGCCGTGCTGGAGGAGATCATGCGGGACGTCATGTTCGACGTACCGTCCCGGGAGGACGTGCAGGAGGTGATGGTCACGCCCGAATCCGTCACGGACCGCATCCCGCCACTCCTGGTGCTGCGCCCCGAAAAGAAGAAGAAGGAGGCGTAGCCATGCCGCGCCCCCTCGGGGGCGGCGTGCGCGGCTGCGTTCGAGGACCGGCGCCATGCGCGTGAAGGCCGTGGAGTTCGCCGGCGCCATCGGCGCCCCCGGCCAGGACGCTCCCGGGGACCTGCCCCAGGTGGCCTTCTCCGGCCGCTCCAACGTGGGCAAGTCCTCGCTCATCAACGCGCTGCTCGGCCGCACCCGCACGCAGATGGCGCGCGTCTCCTCCACGCCCGGCAAGACGCGCGAGATCAACTTCTTCGACGTGCGCGTGGGCCTCGAACCCGATGACCGCGACTTCCACTTCTTTCTGGTGGACCTGCCCGGCTACGGCTATGCGCGCGCGCCGGACGCCCTGAAGAAGCAGTGGCAGGAGCTGCTGGCCGGTTTTCTGCGCCGCTCCACCGCCATCAAGGGCGTGGTGCAGTTGATCGACGCGCGCCACGGGCCCACCGCCGACGACCGCACCATGCTGGACTTCCTGGCTCACGCCGGCCTGCCCACGCTCTTCGCGCTCACCAAGGTGGACAAGCTGAAGAGCCGCGAGCGCGCCCGGCAACTGGCACTCGCGGCCGGGGCGCTGGGGGCGGACGAGGAGCAGTTCGTGCCGGTGTCCGCCCACACCGGTGAAGGCCGGGAGCAGCTGCTGGACAGCCTCGAGGACCTCCTCAAGGACGGCACCGGATGAAAGCGACGATGATCCTGCACGCCATGGCGCTCACGCTGGCGGCCGGCGCGGCCGGCTGCGCGGCGGGGGCCTCCCCCGCGGCGATGGACCCTGCGCCCGCCCCGAGCCCGGGGACAGAGGGCGGCGGCGCCGCCCCGGAAGCGCAGGAAGAGGGCCTCGTGCCCGCAGGCTTCGGCACCCTGCGTCTGGATGACATCTCGCTACAACTACGGAGCGGCGCGCTCGAGGTGCGCATCACACCGCTCGCGGAGAGCGTCACGCGCCTGGCGGCCCCCGACATCCACGAGCGTCTGAGCGCCACCGCACGTAGCGCCGTGGCGCGCGGCGCGGACGCGGATCATGACCTCCTCCTGGTGTCCTTCTTCAGCGACCGTCCCGACGTGCCCTTCCAGCCCGAGGACCTGGAGCTCGTGGTGCAGGGCCGGACGCACCGTCCGCAGAACATTCTGCCCACCACGCCCGGCTGGACACGCCAGCGCCTGAACCAGCAGGAGAACCAGAGCGCGGTGTACGTCTTCCGCGCCGACGCGGACCTGGCGCAGGGCTCGCTGGTGGTGGGCTACGGCGCCGCCCGCAGCGATGACTGGAGCCGGGTCATCCCCCGCCTGCAGGATGAGCGCAGCAGGGTGCGGGCGCGCGCGGGCGGCGGCTGAGGCGGGCGGCGGCGGGGCTGCACCGGCGGCGGGGGCTGCAATTCCGGGTGGAATCACGGTCCTGACCTTGCGCCGGTCACGATGTGGACGGTTCGCGCGTTACTTGTTACGGACTCTGCCGTAGTTCCAGGCACCCCTCCCTCCCTGGAGGCATCATGCGTCGCCTGCTGGTTTCACTCATCCTTCCCGCCGCGTTCCTCATCCCGCTGGCTGCCGCCGAATACGACGGCGGCTGGTACGTGGCCACCGTCCACGAGCTGCCCGACTACCTGGTGGTGGGTGAGCCCTTCGAGCTGACCTTCACCCTGCGCGCTCACGGCGTCACGCCCATGGTGGACCGGACCCCGTCCGTGCGCCTGGGCGCCACCGGGCCGGGTGTGGCTGCCAGGCCCAACATCCGACCTGGCGTCTACACCGCCACGCTGGAGCCCGCGGAGGCGGGCACGGTGAGCCTGGCCATCTCCGCGGGCGCCCCGTTCACCGCGGGTGTCCGACTCCTGCCGATGGAGGTACTCGCCGCGCCCAACGGCAACGGCCACGCCCTGCCGATGGAGGAGCGCGGCCGCCGTCTCTTCGTGGCCAAGGGCTGCGCGTCGTGCCACATGCACGCGCGTGCCGAGCAGAGCTTCAGCGCACGGGTGGGCCCGGAACTCACGGACCGCGCGTACAACCGCGGCATCCTGCGGCGCGTCCTCCAGGATCCGGAGAGCATCCTGGAGTCCGCCGGCTGGCCGATGCCCACGCTGGAGCTGACCGACGCGGAAATCGACGCGCTGAGCGCGTTCATAAACGGGTGAAGCGGGCCGGGGCGGCTGACGGAGGCTGCGGCGGCGGATGAAGGCCGCCCTTCTCGCGAGGGCCCCATCCAACCGAGAGGACCGCACGTCACCTCAGAGCGGGATGCCGTATTCCTTGATCTTGCGGTAGAGGGTGCGCTCGCCCATGTCGAGCATTTCGGCCGCCTTGCGCCGGTTGCCGCCGACTTCCTTGAGCGCGGCCAGAATGGCTTCCCGTTCCAGGTCCTTGAGCGTCATCCCGGGACGGAAGACCACTTCCGCGTGCTCGTCCGCGGTGTCCTCCTCCGCGTCGTCGGGCGCCATGTCGTCCAGCGAACGGCCGGGGGTGACGTCCATGCCATGGTGCGCGAACGGCGCGGCCAGGGCGTAGCCGGGGCGCACGGGCGCCAGCTCGGGGTGGGCGTCGCGGTATTCCTCGAAGCGGCGGGACAGGTCATCCACGTCCATGCGGAGCTGGACGAGGGTGCGGAAGACGAACTCCAGCCGTCGTGGTGGGGCGGCAAATCCGGGAGGCGTGGACGTTCTCTCAGGGTTCCCTGTCGCCGGTGGCGCTGCTGCTTACTCGCGACATCATGGAGGACTGATCGAGAGCGCTCGCTGCCAAGAGATGATCTACCCCGAGCAGGGGGCCTCCGCACGCTCACGAACGAGCCGTTGGATCACACCCGGCAGCGCATGCGCGCCATCGTGGCCGCCAGCCTCCGGCAGACCCGCGCCACGATCACCTTCAAGGACGGCTATCCTCCCATGCCCTTCACGGAGGGTAACTACGCCCTCATGGCTGAATTCGACGCGGTGAACCAGGCGCTCGGCATGAGCGCAGGGCGCGCCTTCGACCCGGGCCAGCGCGGCGCCGCGGACATCAGCTTCGTGGCGCCCTCCGTGGACGGCATAGACAGCTTGGGCCCGCTCGGCTCCGGCTCGCACCGTGGATGACCGTGTGGAACTGCCCTCGTTCACGTCAGCAACGAAGCGCGCGGCCTTGCTGATTTATCGGCTGACGCGGGATTAGAGCAATTCAGCATGGGACGGGGACGTCCGATGCGAAGGTTGTCCGTGACGGCATCCTACATGGAGCTGCCAGTGCCTTTCCATCACCTCGTGAAGGTCACCTCGAACACGTCGATTCGGCGGTCCCCTTCCGGTGTCTCGCGGACGGTTTGCGCATGGCTATTGCCAATGGGGAGGATCAGGTCGTCGAACCAGCTTCGGGCCACTAGCTCCCCGGTACGCAGGTCTATCACCTCCACCACGGTGTCGTACACGTCGGAGGCGGTGTAGTCCTCATCCGGGCGGCGGGCGCGCCACGCGCGGTCCGCTGTGGCAGCCCACACCCGCAGATGGACGCCACCGGCGGTCTGGACACCCGTCATCTGGAGCGCCGCCCGCTCAGTTCGCAGGTCGCGGCGGCCTGATCGGACCGGGCCCGAGGGCCAGTCGCGCTCGCCGCGGAGCTGCTGCACCACGTTGCCAACCCCATCGAACGCGGCGAGCGCATACTCGTTGCGCGCCAAAGCCACGACCGTGTCGCCCGGCGTCACGGCAAGCGAGTGACGGTACCACGCGCCGGATCGCTGGTCCAAAGCAAGTCCCGAATCCAGCACCCTCTCATCAGCCCCGTCGTTCGATAGAAGCTTCAGGCGAATGGTTTCGGCATCCGGTGCGGTCTCAACCAGCACGAAGTCTCGGCTACGCGCAGCCACATCGAAGGCACGACCGCGCAGGGTTACTAGCCGTGCCACGCTCCCGGCAGGGTCGAGCAGGGTGAGACGGGGAGGAGAAAAACCGAGTACCACCAAGGTATCCGCCCGAAAGCGTAGGATCAGTTGCCCCCGGTACTCGCCAGGCGCCTCTCCTTCGCGACCGATCCTTGCCTCAAGCTGACCGGAGCTGTCGTAGACCCAGATCTGGCCATTAAAAGTGGCTGAGGAAACATAGAAGCGGCCGTCCGGACTCCTGGCCACCTCGACATTCGGCGCGAACCCGGCAGGGTCATCCGCACGCCCGAGGGTGGCGATCCTGTCCAAACGTACTGCGCAGGTGGCACACCCCGGTTCGGCTGCGATGGCTGGGACCTGTTGGTCGTCCGCGCAACTTGGGAGTACCCCGATGATGCCGAGTGTGAGCAGCAACCCAAGGATCCGCACTCTTTGTCCCAGGTCTGAGCCGGTCCATGGAAGGTGCATGGGATCAGGTGATGGCGCACATGCCGTTGCAGGCCGACTGGCCGAACCAGCCTTCATGGCTGCCTCCCTGGTGGTAGCGAGAGCTGAGATTCACATCCCGTAAATGGGGGTGACGCTCTGACCAAGGCAAGGATTTCATTCGAGCCGTGTCAACGACGGATAGAGATGTCCCCGTGTATTGACGCATAGAAATGTCCCCGTGTATTGACGCATAGAAATGTCCCCTACTCGGGTTGATCCTCGGTGAGGCCGGACCCGGCTCCCAGCGAGAGGCCGTGCAGAGATTGAGTCAACACGATCGTGACCGGCTGGCGGCGCTGCGCCACGTGGTGGAGCATCAGCTCAGGGTGAGACTGCAGCGAGGGGGTGCCGCAACGCGTTGCACAGACGTAGGCATGGTCTCCGAGAGTCCGGAGTTCGTCGGGATACGCCCGATCGACCGGAACTGAGGCGGTCAGCTGGTGATGGCGGTGGGTGGGAGTGGGGCGCCTGACGGAGATCGCATCGGCTCGAAGTGACCGACCTCACCTCACCCTAGAGCGGGATGCCATACTCCTTGATCTTGCGGTAGAGGGTGCGCTCGCCCATGTCGAGCATCTCGGCCGCCTTGCGCCGGTTGCCGCCGACCTCCTTGAGCGCGGCCAGGATGGCCTCCCGCTCCAGGTCCTTGAGCGTCATCCCCGGCCGGAAGACCACCTCGGCGTGCTCGTCCGCCGTGTACTCCTCCCCTTCCCCCGGTGGCACGTCATCCAGCGACCGGTCGGGGGTGACGTCCACGCCGCGGTGCACGTACGGCGCGGGCAGGGCCAGGCCGGGGCGCCCGGAGATCAGCTCGGGATGGGCGTCGCGGTACTCCTCGAAGCGGCGGGACAGGTCATCCACGTCCATGCGGAGCTGCACGAGCGTGCGGAAGACGAACTCCAGCTCGGGCGGTGTGGCCGCTCCCTCCCGGTCCTCGGTGTCACGCGCCGGCGGGCGCGGGATGGGCACGGGCAGCAGGCGCGAGGCGGCGCGGCGGTCGCGGATCTCGGGTGGGACGTCCTCCGGCCGGATGACTGCGCCGTGCGAGAGCACCACCATGGACTCGACCAGGTTCTTGAGCTCCCGCACATTGCCGGGCCATTCGTAGTCCACCAGGGTACGCATGGCGTCGGGCTCCACGGTTATCCTGGGGCGGCCGTGCTCCGCGGCGGCCTCCGCCATGAACGCGTCCATGAGCAGCGGGATGTCCCCTCTCCGCTCACGCAGCGGCGGCAGGTGGACGGCCAGGATGTTCAGCCGGTAGTATAGGTCGCGCCGGAAGTGGCCCACCTCCACGAGCTGGCGGAGCGGCTGGTTGGTGGCGGCGATGACGCGCACGTCCACCTTGAGCGACTGCTCGCCCCCGAGCCGCATGAACTCCCGCTCCTCCAGCACGCGTAGCAGCTTGGCCTGCGTGGCCTGGGGCAGCTCGCCGATCTCGTCCAGGAAGAGCGTGCCCTTGTGAGCCAGCTCGAAGAGCCCCTTGCGCTGGCCGATGGCGCCCGTGAAGGAGCCCTTCTCGTGGCCGAAGAGCTCCGACTCCAGCAGCGTCTCGGGAAGCGCCGCCACGTTGGCGGGGATGAACGGCTTGTGCCGCCGCGGCGAGAGCGCGTGGATGCCCCGCGCAGCGCGCTCCTTTCCCGTCCCGCTCTCCCCGGTGAGCAGCACCGTGGAGCTCACCGGCGCGAACTGGACGATGCGCTCCAGCACCTCGATGATCTCGTCCGTCTCCCCTACCACACCCGTAACGGTGCGCAGCCGCTGCCGCTCGATCAGCCGCTTGCCCAGGCGGGCCGTGTCGGCGGGATCGATGGGCTTGCTGACCACTTCGGTCACGCCCAGCCGGCGGCGCGTGTCGGGCGTGGCCTGCCCGGTGGGCTCGAGTAGCGCCACGATCGGCAGCCCGTCGTGGGAGCGGGCCTCCCGCACCAGCCTGCGCGCCTGCTTCTCGTCCAAGCCGCCGGTGAGTACCAACAGGATGGGGTCCTCCACGTCGGCCACGTGCTCACCGGGGGTGAGCAGCTCGACGCGGTAGCCCTCTTCCTGAAATGCCTCGCGCAGGCGGACGGCGGGCTCGAGGTCGGCGGTGGTGACGAGCACGGTGGCGGCCATGGCTCAGCCCTCCATGACGGCGTCCGTGGCGTCCACGGCTGTGGCGGAACGACCGGAGTCCTCAGCGCGGGCGGAGCCCGCGGGCGGATCGTGACGCTCCGTGGCCTGGCCGCGTAGCAACTGCGCGGCGTGCGCCATGAGCGGAGCCAGCACGGCGGCCCCCTCCTTCACACCGGCGGTGCTGCCCGGCAGATTCACGATGAGCGTCCGCGCGCGCACGCCGGCCACACCCCGGGAAAGCGCCGCGTAGGGGTGGTCCGTGGCGGCGCGGAGCGCCTCCGCGATGCCGGGCGCATCACGCTCCAGCACGCTGCGGGTGGCCTCGGGCGTGACGTCCCGCGCGGTCAGGCCCGTGCCGCCGGTGGTCACGATCACGTCGGCGGTCCCGCCATCCGCCAGACGTGTGAGGAGCGCCGCCACCGCGGCGCTCTCGTCGGGCACGACCGCGCGCTCGGCCAGCGCGTGGCCCGTCGCGGCCACCCACGCCTCCAGGGCGTCGCCGGAGGCGTCGGCCCGGCTGCCGCGAGCCACGCCGTCGGACACCGTCACGACCGCGATCCTGACGCTCACGGCGCGGGTGGGAAGCCCGGGCGGGCCGGAGGGGACGTCGCTTGAACGGTCACCGCTTGATGGATCCTTCCGTATAGAAGGGCGGCCGCGTCACCTCGGCCGGCACCTCTTTGTCCCGAATGACCACGTGGATGATCGTGCCGGGCTTGGCCGCTTCGGTGGGGACGTAGGCCATGCCGATCCCCTGATCCAGCATGGGTGAATGGATGCCGCTGGTGACCTCCCCGGCGGGCTCGCCGGCCACGCGCACCTCGTATCCCTGCCGCGGGAAGCCACGCTCCCGCATGACGAAGCCCACCAGCTTGCGGGCCACGCCGGCCTCCTTGAGCTCGGCCAGCGCGTCGCGGCCGATGAAGTCCCCCTTGCCGAGCTTGACGATCCAGCCCAGGCCGGCCTCGAGCGGGGTGATGCGATCGTCTACGTCATTGCCGTGCAGCGCATAGCCCACCTCCAGACGGAGGCCATCGCGCGCGCCCAGGCCGGCGGGAATGAGCCCGTCATCGGCGCCCGCCTCCAGCAGCGCGTCCCACACGTGCGCCGTGTCGGCGGCGTCCAGGTAGAGTTCGAAGCCGTCCTCGCCGGTGTAGCCGGTGCGGCTGAGGGTGGCGGGCCGACCTGCCACCTCTCCCTCGGCGAAGTGGTAGTAGGCAATGCCGTCCAGGTCGGTGTCCGTCAGCCGCGCCAGGATGGCCTGCGCCTGCGGTCCCTGCAGCGCCAGCAGGCCGACCTCGGCGGAACGGTCCTGGAGCTCCATGTCCCGCCCCTCTGCGTGCTCGCGGAACCAGGCCAGGTCGCGCTCCAGATTGCCCGCATTCACCACCACCATGTAGTGGTCCGGGTAGCGGTAGACAATGCAGTCGTCGATGACACCGCCCTCGGGATTCAGGCTGGCCGAGTACTGCGCTTGCCCCACCGCCAGCTGGGAGACGTCATTGGTGGTGAGGTGCTGCAGGAAGGCCAGCGCCTCGGGGCCGCGCACGAAGAACTCACCCATGTGGGACACGTCAAAGAGGCCGGCGGCGGTACGCACGGCGCGATGCTCGGCCATGATTCCCGTGGCGTACTGCACGGGCATGCTGAAGCCGGCGAAGGGCACCATCTTGCCGCCCGCCGCCAGGTGGCGATCGTGCAGCGGGGTCTGTTTCAGCGTGTCGGCCATCGTATCTCCTCGCACCAGTGGTGCGTCAGCATGTCGTGGATCATCCCATGAGCGTGGCCAGGATGGCCTTCTGCACGTGGAGACGGTTCTCGGCCTCGTCGAAGACGCGTGAGCGCGGACCCTCGATGACCTCGTCGGCCACCTCCTCACCGCGGTGCGCGGGAAGACAGTGCAGAAAGATGGCGTCCGCCGTGGCGCGCTCCATCAGGGCGGCGTCCACCTGGTAGCCGGCAAAGGCGCGCTCGCGCGCCGCCTGCTCCTCCTCCTGGCCCATGGAGGTCCAGACGTCCGTGTTCACGACGTCCGCCCCGTCCACGGCCTCCCCCGGATCGCTGGTTAGGAGCACCGTGGTGGCCTCCTCCGCCCGGCGCAGGATCGCGGGATCGGGGCGGTAGCCCTCGGGGCAGGCCAGGCGCAACTCGAAGCCGAAGCGGGCGGCCGCGTTCAGCCAGGAGTTGGCCATGTTGTTGCCGTCGCCCACCCAGGCGATGCGCCGGCCCGACAGATCCGGTCCGAACGCCTCCTGCACGGTCATGACGTCCGCCATGATCTGGCAGGGGTGGAGCAGGTCGGTGAGGCCGTTGATGACGGGCACGCTGCCGTGCTCGGCGAGCGCCTCGGGATCCGCCTGGTCGAAGGTGCGGATCATGATGCCGTCCACATAGCGGGAGAGCACCCGCGCGGTGTCCTTGATGGGCTCGCCCCGGCCCAGCTGGATGTCCCGGCTGGAGAGGAAGAGGGCGTGCCCCCCCAGCTGGTAGGTCCCCACCTCGAAGCTCACGCGCGTGCGGGTGGAGCTCTTGGTGAAGATCATGGCCAGCGTCTTCCCCTCGAGCGGTCGGCCGCGCTCCTGGCCCGCCTTCATGCGGCGCGCCAGTTCCAGGACGGCGTAAAGTTCGTCGGTGCTCAGGTCGGGGATGCTCAGAAAGTGCCGTGCGCTGCCCATGAAACCGTTCGCGTAGTACGTTTTTCGGGCACCCGGGAGGGGGCGGATCCGGGCATGCCGAATCGGCAGGCAAGGTAGGGACGGGGCTGATGGGGGACAAGGGCGGTGGAGGGGGCGCGGGATGCGGGTGAGGCATGCCGGCCTTGCCAAAGGGACGGCGTCGCGGTTGCTTGTGGTACGGTCCGCCATCGTTCAGAAACAGCATCCCTGACGGATCCGAAGGCGGACACTCCCTCCCGGAGGACAGGATGAAGCGGACGATCGGCTTTGCGGCGTTGGCGCTGACGATGGTGGCACCCCTCGCGGCGCAGGGTCATGCGCACGCCCCCGGCCAGCAGCTCGGATCGGTAGAGTTCTCGGTCCAGTGCAACGCCGAGGCGCAGCAGCGGATGAATACTGCGGTCGCCATGCTTCACTCGTTCTGGTTCCCCGAGGCGCGGCGGACCTTCGAGGCGGTCGTGGAAGCCGACCCCGGCTGCGGGATTGCCTACTGGGGCGTGGCCATGAGCCACTTTGGCAATCCCATGGCGGGCGGCGCCGGCCCGGACCAGCAGGCTCTGGGATGGGAGGCGGCGCAGCGGGCGCGGAGCCTTGGCGCACGAAGCGACCGCGACCACGCCTTCATCGACGCGGCGGTCGCGCTCTTCGAGGGGCACGAGCGCGCCGACAACCGCACGCGCATGCGCGCCTACGAGGCCGCCCTGGCGGCGGTGGTGGAGCGGAACCCCGACGACCGGGAGGCAACGATCTTCCACCGGATCATGATGGTGGCCAACGCCGATCCGGCCGATCTCACCTTCGCGCGGCAGAGGGAGGCCGCGACCACGCTCATCCCGCTCTTCCAGCAGCAACCGCAGCATCCGGGGCTCGCGCACTACATCATCCACGCCTTCGACTCGCCCCCGCTCGCCGATCAGGCGCTGGACGCCGCGCGCCGCTACGCCGACATTGCGCCCGCGGCGCCGCACGCGCTCCACATGCCGTCACACATCTTCACGCGCCTCGGCTACTGGGACGAGTCGATCCGCACCAACCGTCGGTCCGCTGACGTCGAGCCGGCGCTGGGCGGCAAGATGCACCCGATGGACTATATGGTCTACGCGTACCTGCAGATGGGGGACGACGCCGCGGCGCTCGCCGTGATCCGTGAGTTGGGAGGCGACTCCAACGGCCGGTACGCGGCCGGCAACCCCACCTCGTACAACGCGCTCGCGATGCCTGCCAGGTACGCGCTCGAGCGGGATGACTGGAGCGCCGCCGCGGCGCTCGCGGTAGTCGGCGGTCCGCCGTCCGCCGCGCATGTGACGCGATTCGCGCGGGGGATCGGCGCCGCGCGCTCGGGCAACGCCGCCGCGGCCAGGACAGAGGTCCAGGCGCTGGAGGGGCTGGTCGCGACGCTGAACGACCAGGATCCGTACTGGGCGCACGTCGTGGACGCGCAGCGCATGGCCGTCGGCGCGTGGATCGCCCACCTCGACGGACAGCACGCGGAGGCGCTCCGCCTGGCCCGCGCCGCGGCCGACAAGGAGGAAGAGGTCGAGAAGCACCCGGTTACGCCCGGGCCGCTCATCCCGGCGCGCGAGCTACTCGGCGACATCCTCAGGGTGCACGATCAGCCGGCCGAGGCGCTCGCGGCCTACGAGGCCGTGCTCAAGAGCGAGCCCAACCGAGCGCGCACGCTGCACGGCGCCGCCGCAGCCGCGAGAGCCGCCGGCCGGCCCGAGGTTGCGCGACGCCACTACCAGGCGCTGATCGAGCTTCTCGACGAGCGCTCAACGCGTCCCGCGCTGGCCGAGGCCCGGGCGTTCCTGGCGGGAGGCTGAGGCGGAGTCGCACGCTCCGGCTGTGGCAGTCCACCGACGCCCGGCGCGGGGCCCCCGCCGGCCGCGGCCGAATCGCTCCAGCTGCCCCCCGCACGCGGCGAGTTGGTAGCTTTGGAGGATCACGCTCAGCCCTCCACCCCCGGTGACGCATGCCGGGGTGGGACGGGCACTGAGCGGACGCCCGGCCAAACGGAACGGGCTCGGTGCGCGTCGTGACTCCAGGAGACGGGTCCGTCCCGCCATCAGCGTCCCACAGCATCAGACGATCAAGCATGAGAACAGCTGCCCTCCTGCTCCTGGCCCTGCTCGGCGCCGGCCTCGGTCCCCTGGCCGCGCCCCCCGAGCGCGCGTCCGACCCGGCCGCTACCAGGCCCGGCGCCGCAGCGTCCGAAGGTGAGCGCCGCTCTGAACGCCGCTGGGTACGGCCGGAAGGGCCCACGAAGGTGGCGCTGCAGGCGGGTCACTGGAAGGCGGCCGAGGCACCCGACGAGCAGTCGGGGCTGCGCACCAACGGCACACGCGGCGGCGGCAAGGAGGAATGGGAGGTCAACCTGACCATTGCCCGTGCCACGGCGGCGCTGCTGGAAGAAGCTGGCTACACTGTGGAGATCCTGCCCACCACCATCCCGCCCGGCTACTGGGCCGACCTGTTCGTTTCGATCCATGCGGACGGCAATGCCAGCACGGGTGTATCCGGCTACCGGGCCGCCGCTCCGCGCCGCGATCGTACGGGGCGAGCGCGGGAGTTCGCGGCGCTGCTGACGGAGAGCTACGGCGCGGCCACGGGTCTGCCGCGCTACCCCACCGTGACCCGGCGCATGACGTCGTACTATGCCTTCAATGGCCGTCGCTACGACCACGCCCTGCACCCGATGACCGTGGGCACCATCCTGGAAACCGGCTTCCTGACCAGCCCACACGACCGGCGCATCCTGGTGGGTGAGCCGGAACGGGCGGCCCGCGGCATCGCCGATGCCATCATCCGATTTCTGGGTCCGCCCCTGCCCTGACGGCCGGCGTCCAGGCGGCGGGCATCAGGCCCCGCCCGGCGCCGCCGTCCGCGCCGCCGTCCGCGCCGCCGTCCGCGCCGCCGTCCGCGCCGCCGCCCACGCCGCCGTCCGCGCCGCCGCCCACGCCGCCGCCCGCGACGCCGCTCCGCGCCCGGCCGCGCGGCCCGTGGCCCACGCCCACAGGAAGTTGTGGCCGCCGATAGGGCCGAACGCATCGAGCAGTTCGCCGCACAGGAACAGCCCGGGACGGCAACGGCTCTCGAGCGTGGCCGGATCCACCTCCCCGAGCGCCACTCCACCGCCCGTCACTTCCGCCTTCCTGTAGCCCTCGCTGCCGGTCCATGGCAGCGGGTACTCGGCCAGGGCCGTGAGCAGGCGCAGGCGCTCCTCCCTGCGTAGTTCGGAGCGCCTGCGGTCGGCAGGCACCCCGGCCTCGTCCAGGAGGCGCCTCGCCAGGCGTGCGGGCAGGTGGCGCTCCACCGCCGCGGCTACGCTGCCGGTCCCGTCCGCGTGAAGGAGCGCGTCCCACGCCTGCCGGTCCAGCGCCGGCACCCAGCGCACGCGGAGCTGCTGGTGCTCGCCCGCCATGGCCGACCGAACGGCCAGGTGGCTGGCGTCCAGGACCGCCGGTCCCGACCAGCCGCGGTGGGTGAAGAGAAAGCCGTCGGTGGTCGTGAAGCGCGGGCGGGCGCCAGGCGCATCCAGGCGCACCACGAGCGAGATGCCGGCGAGTTCCCCGTGCGGCGGTGGATCGGCCGTGAGCGGGGTGAGGGCGGGATAGGTGGCGTGCACAGTGTGCCCGAGCGCCTCGACCAGGCGCAGCCCGGTGCCGTCACTGCCGGTCCGGGGTACGGACAGGCCGCCGGTGGCCAGGATCACGGCGGCCACATGATGCTCCTCCGGCGCGGGAGTCGCGCCGCCCTCATGTGGCGCGCCGGGCGCCACGCGCACCACCCAGGACGCCCGCACATCGGGCGCGCCGCTACCCTCCGCGCCGGTCGGGGCGGTCAGGGCGGTCGCCTCCGCCTCCGGAGCCAGGCCGGTGACCGAACTGCCGAACCACGTGCGCACGCCCGCCGCGCGCACAGCCGCCACCAGGCCGTCACGTACGTCCCGGGCGCGGTTGGAGGCGGGAAAGAGCTTGCCGGTCTCTTCCTCCAGCACCATGGCCATGCCGAGCTCGTGCTCGAAGAACGCCCGCTGCTCTTCCAGCGGCCAGGAGGCCAGCATGCGGCGCAGCGTATTGGGGGAGGAGTCGGTCACGTAGCGGCCCGGCTCGGCCCGACCCGGCAGCACATTGCAGCGGCCGCCCCCGCTGATGAGGATCTTCCGACCACCGTCCGCGGTGCGCTCCACGAGCACCACGTCGGCACCGGCGCGGCCGGCGTGGAGCGCGGCCATCAGCCCCGCCGCCCCGGCGCCGATAACCATGACGGTGGCTCGAGGTGGGTGCCTACGAGGATTCCCCGGGCCGCTCGTAGGTGCCGACCAGCTCCGTCTGCTCCAGCACATGCCCGTGCAAGGCACCCTCCAGTTCCGCCTTCGTGGGCTCGCCCAGGTCACCCAGGAGGCGGTCCAGTGCGTAGAGCTTGAAGAAATAGCGATGACGGCCGATCGGGGGGCACGGCCCGCCGTATCCGGTACGCTCCCAGTCGTTCAGACCCTCACGCGCACCCTCCGGCGGGACGCCGTCATCCAACCCCTTCACCTCGGTCGGGATGTCGTAGAGGACCCAGTGCACATAGGTGCGCTCCGGGGCCGCGGGGTCGGGCGCGTCGGGATCGTCCATGATCAGGGCCAGGCTCGCCGCGTCGGCGGGGACACCGGTCCACCGCAGCGGCGGCGCCGCGTCCCGGTCGTCACAGGTATGCTCGCGCGGGATCGGCCCGTGGTGGGTGAAAGACGGTGAGGTCAGTTCCAGGCTCATGACACGCCCCCCGGGTCTAGTGTTGGGTAGCCGACGCTACAGGATGTACTTGCGCAGGTCCTCGTCCTCCACGATGTCCTTGAGCCGATCACGCACCACCGCCGCGTCGATCTGGATCGGCCCCGCGGCGCCCTCCGGCAGATCGAAGAGGATCTGGTCCAGCAGCGTGGTCAGCACGGTGTGCAGCCGCCGGGCGCCGATGTTCTCCATACGCTGGTTCACGTCCGCCGCGATGCGCGCGATCTCCCGCACGCCATCATCCTGGAAGGTGATCTCCACCTGCTCCGTGCCCACGAGCGCCTGGTACTGGCGCAGCAGCGCGTTCTTGGGCTCCTGCAGGATGCGCACGAAATCCTTCTCCGTCAGGGCATGCAGCTCCACCCGGATGGGAAAGCGGCCCTGCAGCTCCGGGATGAGATCACTGGGCTTGGAAACGTGGAAAGCCCCGGCCGCGATGAACAGCACGTGGTCCGTGCGCACCATGCCGTATTTGGTCTGCACAGTGCTGCCCTCCACGATCGGCAGTAGGTCCCGCTGCACCCCTTCCCGGGAGACGTCCGGTCCCGCCTGACTGCGCTCGCCCGCCACCTTGTCGATCTCGTCCAGGAAGACAATGCCCATGTCCTCCGTGCGCTCGAGCGCCTCGGTGACCACCTCGTCCATGTCCACGAGCCGCTCCAGCTCGTCCTGGAGAAGGATACGCCGCGCCTCGGTGACGCTTACCGTGCGCCGCTTGGTCTTCTTGGGCAGCATGTCCTGGAGCATCTCCTGAAAATTGAAGTCCATGCCATCCATCCCCATGGGCATCATCATGTTCTCCATGGGTGTGGACTGCTGGACCTCGATGTCCACCATGCGCTCCTCGAGCTTGCCGTCCCGGAGCAGCGTGCGGAGCTTCTCGCGCGTGCGCTCGCGCCGCTCCCGGGCCTGCCGCTCGCTGGCGTCCTCCTGGCTCTCCTCCGCAATCTCCGTGGGCTCCGCCGAGCCCTCCGATCCCACCACGAACGCCCGCACGCGGGCCGGCCCGGCCGCTCGGTCCTTGCCCTTGCCGGGCGCCGCCTCCTCGGGCGGCGCCGGCAGCAGCAGGTCCAGCAGGCGCTCCTCCACCCGCCGCTGTGCCTCCTCCTCCACCTCCGCCTCGCGTTCGTCACGGACCAGGTTCACGGCCATGTCCACCAGATCGCGAATCATGGATTCCACGTCCCGGCCCACGTACCCGACTTCCGTGAATTTACTGGCCTCCACCTTCACGAAGGGGGCACCCGCCAGCCGCGCCAGGCGCCGCGCGATCTCGGTCTTGCCCACGCCGGTGGGGCCGATGAGGATGATGTTGTTGGGCACGATCTCGTCACGCAGATCGTCCTCCACGCGCTGGCGCCGCCAGCGGTTGCGCAGGGCAATGGCCACCGCGCGTTTGGCTTGGTCCTGGCCCACGATGTACTTGTCCAGCTCCGCCACGATCTGCCGGGGCGTCAGTTCGTCCAGCCACGGATTGTCAGCGCCATCACCAGCTTTGTCGGCGGGGGGCGTGGTGGGTGCGGCTTGGGCAGGTGCGTCGATCACGTGGTATCACTCCCGGCGCCGGCGCTCTCGTCGAGCTCCAGCACCGTGATGTTGGCGTTGGTGTAGATGCAGATTTCGGCGGCAATCTCCAGCGAGCGCCGCACGATGTCCGGCGCGCTCAGCTCCGTGGCGCTCTTGAGCGCCCGCGCGGCGGCCAGCGCAAAGCTGCCGCCGCTGCCGATGGCGGCGATCTCGTCATCCGGCTCGATGACGTTGCCATCCCCGCTGATGACGAAGAGATGGCTGTGGTCGGCCACGGCCAGCAGCGCCTCCAGGCGTCGCAGATAACGATCCGTCCGCCAGTCCTTGGCCAGCTCCACGGCGGCCCGGGACAGGTTGCCCGGATAGCGCTCCAGCTTCTCCTCGAACTTCTCGAAGAGGGTGAACGCATCGGCCACCGACCCCGCGAACCCCGCCAGGATCTGGCCGTCCTTGAGCTTGCGCACCTTCTGGGCCGATCCCTTCATGACGGTGTCACCCATCGTGACCTGCCCGTCACCGCCCAGCGCCACCTGCCCGTTCTGCCGGACGGCCACGATGGTGGTGGCGTAGATCCCGTCTTCCCTGTGCCTCAACATGTCCTCGCGTGCGTGTGCGCGATGCGGCCACCCGCGAAGGCGACCGCGGAGCCCGGCCAGCGACCGGTAACCCGTAAAGCTAGATGCAGGGGCCGCCGGGGTCCAGCCACGCGACGCAGCGGGGGCCGGCCCTCACGCCCGCGGAAACGCCTGCTCGTAGACCTTCTTCAGCCGCTCCGTGGAGGTGTGCGTGTAGATGCGCGTGGTGGACAGAGACGCGTGGCCGAGCAGTTCCTTGACGGCCATGAGGTCCGCCCCCGCGTCCAGCAGGTGGGTGGCAAAGGTGTGGCGCAGGGAGTGCACCGACAGGCCGGCATCGCCGGCGGCCGCCTCCAGGAAGCCGCCCACGATCTGCTGCAGACGGCGGCGGGAGAGCCGGCGGCCATTGCCGCTGAGGAAAACCGCCTGCCGCTCGCCGCCGGGATGCTCCGCCAGCACCTCCCGCCGCCGTGGCTCGTAGCGGCGCAGCGCGCGGGCGGCGCTCCGCCCCACCGGCACGATGCGCTCCTTCCGACCCTTGCCCAGCACGCGCACCTGGTCCCCCACCAGGTCCAGCGCCGCCATGTCCAGCGTGTGCACCTCGGCCAGGCGCATGCCGGTGGCGTAGATCAGCTCCACGACGGCCAGGTCCCGCACGCCCCGGAAGCCCCCGTCAGCGGCACGGTCCTCGGCCAGCGTGAAGAGCCGTTCCACCTCGGGGCGGGTGAGCCATGCAGGCAGGTGCCGCTCGAGCTTCGGCGAGCGCACCGCCTTGGCCGGGTTGGAGGGCACGGCGTCCTCACTGTGCAGCCAGCGGAAGAAGGAGCGGACGGCGGAGAGCTTGCGGGCGATCGTGCGGCGCGCCAGCCCGCGCCGCGAGAGCTCGGCCAGGTAGGCGCGAAAGACCAGCCGGTCGGCGTCGGCCCACGTCCAGTCCGCGGGCAGGGTGCGGTGCAGGAACTCGGTGAACTCGGCCAGGTCCCGGCGGTAGGCGGCCACCGTGTGCGGCGAGAGCTGCCGCCCCGACTCGATCTCCGTGAGCCACGCCCCGAGCAGCGCACCGGCGTCCATCACGCCACCCCCACCGGCTCCGGCGCGGCCACCGCGGCCACCCCGCTCCCCTCCATCCACGCCGCGAAGTCCCGCCGCGCCCGGGCCGCCTGCTCGGCCCGCCGCTCCGCCTTCTTGCGGATGGGCTCGGCGAGCGGCTCCAGGAGGCCGAAATTGGAGTTCATAGGCTGGAACTCCTTCGAGCTGGCCTCATTCAGGAAGCGGTAGAGCGCACCCAGCATGGTGGTGGGCGGCGGCAGCTCGGGCGGGACGCCGCGCACCAGCCGATCCAGATTCACGCCCGCCAGGATGCCCGAGGCGGCCGACTCGGTGTAGCCCTCCACCCCGGTGAGCTGCCCGGCGAACAGCACCTCCGGACGGGACGGATGGGCACCGTACCGGTTCAGCCGCGCCGGAAAGTTGAGGTAGGTATTGCGGTGGATGGAGCCCGTGCGCAGGAACTCCGCCCCCTCCAGCCCGGGGATCATGCGGAAGACGCGGCGCTGCTCACCGGTGCGCATGCGCGTCTGGAAGCCCACCATGTTCCACATCTGGCCGCGCCGGTCCTCGCGGCGCAGCTGGGCCACGGCCCATGGGCGCTTCCCGGTGCGCGGGTCCTCCAGGCCGATCGGCTTCATGGGCCCGAAGCGCAGCGTGTCCCTGCCCCGCTCCGCCATCACCTCCACCGGCAGGCAGCCCTCGAAGTAGGGAATGTTCTCCCAGTGATGCCCCGCATACACCTCGGCCGCCAGCAGGGCGTCCACGAACGCCTCGTACTCCTCCTTCGTGAACGGGCAGTTCACGTAGTCGTCCCCCTCCCCGCGGTCCCAGCGGGAGGCCATGAACGCCTGCTCGAAATCGATGGAGTCATGGGCCACGATGGGCGCGATGGAGTCGTAGAACGCCAGCCCGTCGTCCCCCAGGAGGGCGGCGATCGCCGCGCTCAGCGCGTCGGAGGTGAGGGGGCCGGTGGCCACGATGCCCGGGGAGGTGGGAAGCCGCGTCGCTTCACGCCGTTCCACGCGGATCCGCGGATGCCCGTACACGGCCTGGCTCATCCGCGCCGCGAACGCCTGCCGGTCCACCGCCAGCGCGGAGCCCGCCGCCACGGCCGAGGCGTCGGCCGCCGTGAGCAGGATGGAGCCCAGGTCACGCATCTCGGCCTTGAGCAGGCCGTGCGCGTTGGTGAGCTCCTGGCTCTTGAAGGAGTTGGTGCACACCAGCTCGGCCAGGTCGTCCGTCTGGTGGGCGGGGGTGGTGCGCACGGGGCGCATCTCCACGAGCGTGACGTGGTGGCCGCGCTCGGCCAGCTGCCAGGCCGCCTCGCAGCCCGCCAGCCCGCCGCCCAGAACGCTCACCTCAGCCACTCAGTCCCCCTTCTTGCGGCCGCTCCCCTTCTTCACCGTCCGCTTGGTGCGCGGCGACGGCTTCTGCTTGGCCTTGGCGCCCCGCCCGTTGCCGCGCGTGCTGGCCCGGGGGCCGCGCAGCAGCTCCATGCCGTCGTCCTCGGTGGGCGCGAACTCACTGTTGCACTGCGGACACTGCAGGAACTCACCCTTGGCCTTGGTGCTCTTCTTCACCACCAGGGCCGAGTCACACTGCGTGCACGCCTGCGCAATGGGCTCGTCCCACACCGACCAGTCACAGTCGGGATAGCGCGTGCAACCCCAGAACGGCTTGCCGCGCCGGGTGCGCTTCTCCCCGATGTCTCCCTCACCGCACTTGGGGCACTTGAGACCGGGCAGCGTCTTGGGCTGCGTGTACTTGCACTCGGGGTAGTTGCTGCAGGCAATGAACGCCCCGAAGCGGCCCTCGCGCTCCAGCATCTCGTTGCCGCACCTGGGACACTCCAGCCCGGTGGGCTTGGGCTCGGCCTTCTCCCGCTCGTCCAGCGAGATGGTCTCGCGGCACTCGGGGTAGCCGGTGCAGCCCAGGAAGCGGCCGTAGCGGTTCCAGCGCACCTGCATGGGCTTGCCGCACGTGGGGCAGTCGCGGCCCTCCTCCCCGGTGACCGTCTCCTGGATCATCTCGCTGCCGCGGGCCTGGCTCTCCTCCAGCCGCTTCGAGAACGGGCCGTAGAAGTCCTGCAGCACCCGGCGCCAGTCCAGCTCGCCCTCCTCCACCTTGTCCAGCTCCAGCTCCATGGTGCTGGTGAAGTCCACGGTGAAGATGTCGGGGAACATGCGCACCAGCACCGCGGCCACGGTCTCACCGAGCGGCGTGGTCTCGAAGCGCTTCTTGACCAGATCCACATACTTGCGGTCCGTGATGGTGGAGATTATCTGCGCGTACGTGGAGGGCCGGCCGATGCCGAGCTTCTCCAGTTCCTTGACCAGGCTGGCCTCCGTGAAGCGCGGGGGCGGCTGGGTGAAGTGCTGCGCCGGGACGATCTCCTTCAGGGCGCACTGCTCCCCCTTCTCCACCTGGGGAAGCGGATCCATGTCATCCAGCGTGCGATGGTCGCCCTCCTCGCGCGCCTCCGTGTAGAGGCGGGTGAAGCCGTCGAACTTCATGACGGAGCCCGTGGCGCGGAAGAGGTAGCGCGCGTCGTCGTTGCCCCGGATGTCGAAGTCCACCGTGGTCGTGTCGAAGACGGCCGGGGCCATCTGCCCGCCCACGAAGCGCAGCCAGACCAGCTCATAGAGGCGGAGCTGGTCCTTGTCCAGGTAGGACTTCAGGCTGTCAGGCGTGCGCGAAGGGTCGGTCGGCCGGATGGCCTCGTGGGCCTCCTGGGCGCCCTTGGACTTCTTGCCGCCCCAGAGGCGCGGACTGGAGGCCAGGTACTTCTTGCCGAAGGAGCCCTCCACCCAGGCGCGCCCGGCACCCACCGCCTCGGGCGAGACGCGCGTGGAGTCCGTACGCATGTAGGTGATGAGCCCCATGGCGCCCTCGGCGCCCAGGTCCACGCCCTCGTAGAGGCCCTGCGCCACGCGCATGGTGCGCTTGGCGGTGTAGCCCAGGCGCTTGGCCGCCTCCTGTTGCAGCGTGGAGGTGGTGAACGGGGCGGGCGGATTCTTGACCCGCTCGCGCCGCTTCACGTCCGTGATCTCGAACGGCTTGCCGCGCACGGCGTCCAGCACCGCGGTGGCGGCGGCCTCATTCTCCAGCTTGAAGGCCTTGCCCCGGATCTGGTGCAGCTTGGCCTCGAAGGCCTGCGCGTCCTTCTCCAGGTGCGCGGTGATGGACCAGTACTCCTCGGCCACGAAGGCGCGAATGGCCGCCTCGCGCTCGGCAATGAGGCGCAGCGCCACCGTCTGCACGCGGCCGGCGGAGAGCCCCGGACGGATGGGCTTCCACAGCAGCGGGCTCACCTGGTAGCCCACCAGGCGGTCCAGGATGCGGCGTGCCTGCTGCGCCTCCACCTTGCGCATGTCCAGGCTGCCTTCCTGCTCCAGCGCCCGCTGCACCGCGGCCTTGGTCACCTCGTGGAAGAGGACGCGCCGGAAGCGGTCGTTGCCCTCCTTGCCCGGCTCGTAGCCCAGCTGCTCCGCCACGTGGTAGGCAATGGCCTCACCCTCACGGTCGGGGTCGGTGGCCAGCAGGATCTCGGCCGCCTTGTCGGCGTCCCGGCGCAACTCCAGGATCACCTTTCCCTTGCCGCGGATGGTGACGTAGCGCGGCTCGAAGTCGTTTTCCAGATCCACGCCCAGCTCTCGCTCCGGCAGATCGCGGATGTGCCCCACCGACGCCTTCACGCGGTAGCCGCTGCCGAGATATTTGCCGATCGTGCGCGCCTTGGCCGGCGACTCCACGATGACCAGCTTCGTGCCCTTGTTGCTTTCGCTCATGCCTGTCCGTTGTAGTTGTCCACCGGCGCGCCGATGCGCTCGGCGAGCCATGCTTCGATTTCGCGTGTGATGTCCTCCGACGTCCGGCCCACGGCGTCCACCGCCAGGTCGGCGTGGGCGGCATAGAGAGGCTCACGCGCGGCCAGGAGCCGTTGCGCCGTCTCTTCGGGGTCCCCCTCCGCAAGCATGGGCCGGACCGCCGTCTCGCGCCGTGCCCGCAGCACCGCCGTCTCCGCGTCCACCCGTAGCCAGACGTAGACCGTGCCGTCACCCAGCGCCGCGGGCAACTCCGCATTCGTGATCCACCCCGCGCCTGGCGCCAGCACCATCCGGCGCCGCGCGGCCACATCGGCCGTGGCGGCCGCCTCCTCCGCACGGAACGCGTGCTCGCCGTGCCGGAAGATGGCCTCCACCGACTGCCCGGTGCGCAGCGTGATCAGCTCGTCCAGATCCACGAACTCCCAGTCCAGCCGGTCCGCCAGCAGGCCCCCGACCGTGGTCTTCCCCGCCGCCATGAAGCCGAGCAGGACCACGCGCTCGATCACGCCCCGTTCCTTGTAAGCGACGATGCTACGCTCACTTCGCGTCGCGCTCGCGCTTCCGGGCCACCGCCTCCTCCGGCGGCGCCGCGGCTGCCTCCCCGCCGGCCTCGTCCAGGCGGGCGGCCCGCTCGGCCAGGCGGTCCAGGTAGCTCTCCAGATTGGCCCGCGTCTCCGCCACACTGTCCCCGCCGAACTTCTCCAGGAAGGCGTCGGCCAGCACGATGGCCACCATGGCCTCACCCACCACCCCCGCGGCCGCAAGCGCCACCACGTCGCTGCGCTCGCGCACGGCCTCGGCCGGCGAACCGGTACGCGTGTCCACGCTCTTCAGCGGCCGCATCAGCGAGGAGAGCGGCTTCATGGCCACCCGCGCCACCAGCGGCGCCCCCGTGGTGATGCCGCCCTCCAGGCCGCCGGCGTTGTTGCGTGTGCGGCGATACCCCCCGGTGGCGCGGTTGTTCGGCTCGCGCTCGATCTCGTCGTGGACGTCGGAGCCGTGCCGGCGGGCCGCTTCGAAGCCCAGACCGATCTCCACGCCCTTCATGGCCTGGATGCTCATGAGGGCGCCGGCCAGGCGCCCATCGAGGCGGCGATCCCATGCCACGTGTGAGCCCAGCCCCACGGGCAGCCCGCGCGCCACCACCTCGAAGACACCGCCCAGCGTATTGCCGCCCCGCCGCGCCTCGTCGATCGCCTCGATCATGCGGGCTTCCGCCTCCGCGTCCAGCGTGCGCAGCGGGGAGGCATCCGCCACGGCGTTGATGTCCTCCGGGAGCTCGCCCGGCATCGTCGCTTGAACAGGGCCCAGCGAGACGATATGGCTGCCGATGCGCACACCGAACTCGGCCAGCAGCCGCTTGGCCACCGCACCCGCCGCCACGCGGGCGGTGGTCTCCCGGGCCGAGGCGCGCTCCAGGATGTCCCGCGCGTCATCACGGTCGTACTTGAGGATGCCCGCCAGGTCCGCGTGCCCGGGGCGCGGCAGGTGCACGCGGCGGAGCTGCTTCTCCTCCACGTCGGCCGCGGGCGCGGCGGCGGCCATGGCCGTCTCCCAGTTCTGCCAGTCCCGGTTCCACACCAGCAGGGCAATGGGCGCGCCCAGCGTCTGCCCCAGCCGGATGCCGGCCAGCGCCTCCGCCCGGTCCTGCTCGATCTTCATGCGCCCGCCGCGCCCGTAGCCGCCCTGGCGGCGGCGCAGGTCCTCATCCACGTCGGTGGCCAGATCCAGCGGCAACCCCGCGGGCACCCCCTCGATGACGGTGACCAGCCCCCGGCCGTGTGATTCTCCCGCCGTGGTGAAGCGGAAATGCATGGCTTCCCTTCCCCGTAAGCAGAGAGCCCGGACGCGCCGGGCTCTCCAAAGTTCCATTCGTGCTTCCGGCCCGCGGTATATACCGCCGACGGGTGGCCGGTGTCCAGCCATGCACCGCGCCCGGCGAGCGAGGGCCGGTCCACGGAGGGCGCACGAGGCGGTCCCCATCCGCGGCCCGACCCGCGCCCCGCACGGGGAACGGCTGCCGGGCCGGGAGAGCTTCCCCCCGGCCCGGCCGTGCGTCAGTTGTTGATGTCCTTCTCGCGCACGTTGACGATCACCACGCGGCCGCCGGCGGTGACACCCGCCAGCTTCACCACGATGAAGTTCGGGTCACCGGGCACCAGACCCACATTCTCGGCCGCGTTCGGCAGATACGCGCGCAGCGGTCCGGTGATGTTGTCCCGGATGGCAATCTCGCCGCGCTCGTAGAAGTGCACGGTGTCAATGATCTTGATGGTCTGGTTCGGCGTCCCTACGAAGGAGAGCCGTTCCGACGCGGGCGGCACGTCGGTGGCGTGCAGCGGATGCAGCGCGGCACCGCCCCCGCCCCCGGCTATCCCGCTCGTGAACTGCCCCTGCAGGCGCAGTTCCTCGTCGAAGTAGTAGACGTTGTCCGAGCCGCGGGCCACGCCCAGCAGACCGTCCTGGTTGAGCCCCAGACCCAGCACCCGTTCGCTGGCGTTGTTGATGAGGTCCTGCACGGCCACCTGGTCGCTCACCCCGAACTGGATGAAGCCGCCTACGCCGAAGCTCACGTCGCAGCAGAGAATGATGCGACCCGTGGGATCACTCGCGCCCTCGCCGAAGGCAATCGTGTTGCGATCCCCCGAGGCGGCCACGAAGGTGGTATCCGAGAGGGCATAGGCGTCAATGTTCCAGCCGGCGCCCGCCACCCAGGCCACGTCGGAGCCCTTGGCCTGCAGATCCGTCAACGCCGTGTTGATGGGCAGCGCAGCCGACTGCAGGAACGAACCGGGCTGGCCCGGGACGTGGTCGTACAGGATGATCAGATCGTCGCTGCTCACGCCGCCCACGATCGACAGGCTGTCGATGTACGCCACCGCCCACGTGTCATCCGTGGACGTGACCGCCTCGCGGTTGTAGAGCAGCTTCACCTCGGGTTCGTCATCGGCGATCCCGTTCTGGTTGGGATCCGTGTCCACGAAGCGGATCGTGCCCGGCGTGGCCGAGCTGGTCGGCACCGTGGAGTAGAGCAGCGTGCCGTTGGCGTGCTGCGCGATGAACTGTGGCCGGTCACTGAAGTCGTGCCATTCCGCCGAGTAGCGGACCAGACCGTTGGACCGCCCCGCGATCACCGTGAACAGCACGTTGTTCGGCGTGCGGATGCGGCGGCCGACATCCTCCTCGAGGTCGTCCGCCTGGGCGTCATCGATCACCACGTGGGAGATGTTCGTGCCGCCCGAGTTGGCCACGATGAGCGTGTCCCCCGTGTTGTTGATGACCATGCCCCACGGCGCGGCGCCCACGAGTCCCTTGCCCGAAGCCGAGCCGGTGGCCACGAACGTGGTGTCACTCAGGCGGAGCACGTCCACCTTGTTGTTGCTGATGTTGGACATGTAGAGGCGCTGGCGCGGCACGTCCACGACCGCGTCGGCAATGGTACCGCCGTCCGGCAGCGCCACGCTCGAGCCGGCGGTCACGGTGACCACGGTCTGGAGACCACCCGCATTCAGCGCGGTATAGTAGTTCGTACCGGCGTCCACCACGGTGTCACATGCCAGCGACGGCACGAAGGTGGTGGACACGCTGGCGCCGCAGTTGCCCGCCGTGTCCACGGCGAAGGCGTGCGCCTGGAGCGTGAACCTGCGCGGCAGCTCCCAGTCCAGCAGTTCGTGGAACGCCTCACTCAGGCGGAACGTCAACACCCGGGTGGGTGAACCCGTCAGGCCTGGCGTGAACGTGTCGCTGGCCATGTAGAAGGTGTCCCGCGCCACGGTGGACGTGTCGGGGATGGCAATGACCACCGCACCCATGCGGCGGATGCCGCTACCGCCGTTGTCCGTGGCCGTCACGGAGACGGTGATCGAGTCATCCAGCTCGATGCGGGTGCCCGGCGGGGTGATGGTGAGCAGCACCTGCGGCTTCGTGGTGTCGGCCACCGCCGTCTGCGTCACCTCCACCGAGATGCCCTCCGCCGCCACGCCGGCAATGCCATTCCGGTTCCATGCGGTGCCGTTGATGGTGAGCGTACCCGTCGTGTTGGCCACGATGAGGGTGGTGTCCCGCGTGACGTCGGTGGCCGGCGCCAGGTTGCGCCAGTAGAAGGTCGTGTCCATCACGCCGGTGACACTGATGCGCATGCTGTCCAGGCCCACCGCGGCGTCCTCTGCCCGGATCTGCAACGAGAGCTGCCCGCCCGCCTGTACCACGGAGCCCGGATTGGTGAGCGTCACCCGCGGGCCGCCCACGCTGACGTCCACGGTGTCGGTGCCCACGTTGCCCAGACTGTCCGTGGCCTGGACCACGATGTAGACCACCTCTGAGACCGTGTCCGCGGTGGCCAGCAGGTAGCGGCTCACCGTGGTGTCGGTGGGCAGCGTGGTCTGCGGCGCCTGCGGGAAGGTGATGGTCTTCTCCACGAGCTTGTCCACGACCTGGGTGTTCGCGAAGGGGTCCTGCCGGATGGCAATCCCCTTCATGCTGATGCTCTTGATGCCGGTGAGGTCGGAGACCCCGACGGTCACCAGCACGCTGTCTCCCAGGGGGTAGGTGGCCCCTGAACCGGGCGCCAGGATGTTGACCACCGGCACGCCCGAATCCACCACCGTGAGCGCCTGCAGGCTGGAGATGCCGCGCAGGCCCGCCGCGTCGAAGGCTATACCCAGGACGTTGTAGGTCCCTGGCTGCAGCGCGAACGGGACGGTGAACGTGAAGGTGGTGTCCTTGCGAATCCCCGCCGTGTTCACGACGGTCGGGATCCCACCGATGGTATCGCCGGCCGAGGTGAGTACGGCGTAGCCCACCCGGCCCAGCCCCACGTTGTCGGCGGCCTGTACCCGGATGGAAATCGTGCTGCCTGAGCCGACCGAACCCGGCGCGACCGTGGAACTCACGGTGGGACCGGTGACGTCCCGAACCTTCACCGTAGTCTCCCGTACGGCACTCACCTCGCCAGCCTCGTCCGTGGCCGTGGCGCGCACGATCAGGAGCGTGTCCGGGATCTCCACCGGGAGGGACACGGACGCGTCCACCGTGACGTTGTTGCGTGACGGGCTGATGGGGAACTCCAGGTCCTCCGTGGCCGCGCCGCGGAACGTGATGTTCACCCTGGTGAGCGGCCGCACGCCGCTGGCCACCACCCGTACGTCCACGACCTGGCCGCCGCGCGGGTCGGCCGTCAGGATGGTCAGCGATTCCACCACCGGCGCGCCGGTGTTGATGGCGATGGTGGCGGAGACCGGCGCGCTCACCGCGCCGCCCACGTCCACCGCGAAGGCGCGAACGCGCAGTTCGGGATCCGTCACGTCACCCGGAATGGGGATCGAGATGCTACGCGTCAACGACGCGGCGGCCGGATTCACCTCCACGACCGTGTCCCGGCTGATGGCGCCGCGCAGCTCGAAGCGCAGGCTGGCCACCTTGCGGACGGCCGATGCGGTGATCTCCAGGTCCGCCCGGCCGCCCGGCTGGGCGCTGGCCGGCGCCACCATGCTGAGCGTGGGGCCCGGCACGGCGAGCGGGATCTCGAGCACCGTGGCCGGGCTCGTGAGGCCGCTCTCGTCCCGCGCGGCCACGGCCAGGCGGAGCACCGTGTCCTGCACCACGTCCGGCACGCTCAGCGTCACCTCACGGGAGACCGTGCGGGAGCTGGGCGAGATGGTGATGGTCTGATCCTCGGTGAACGCACCGCTCGCGGACACCAGCAGGGTCGAGATCGGACGGCCGCCGCTGGCCGTAATGGTGAACGTGAAGGCCGTGCCCACGCGTGCGCTGTCCGGCGCGCCGACCACCTGCACGGCGGGCGGTCCGACCACGATGACGGTATCCGTGTAAATGCGGCTCACCGCGCCGATGCGATCCACGGCGGACGCCTGCACGACCAGAATGCTGTCCTGCACCGTCGTGGGCAGGGCCAGGGAAATGAGCTCCGTGACCTGGCTGGCCGGCGAGGCGATGGTGATGAGTGTGTCGCGTGAGAACGCACCGCTCACCGAGAAGTTGATTTCCGTCACCTCCCGTGGAGCCGCCGCGGTCACGCGGATACCGATCGTATCCCCCGCCACCGCCGACCCCGGACCCGCCACCTCCACGATGCGTGGCTGCAGGGTGGGGCTGTCGCCGCTGAAGAGGTTGTCCCCGTCGCAGGCGCCCAGGACCATCAGCGCCGACAAAGCGCTGGCGGCCAGAATGGCGCGCCGACTCACGGGCGCGGTGGCGCCCCCGTGGCGGGAAGGTCGGGCGCTCGAAGCACCCGCGTCGGTGTGGTAGCTCACGTTCATGAGTCGATCCTATTCAACCGGTGGCCGAAATCCGGGGAGACCGGACATACCGCCGGAGCCGCGTTAATCTTCAGGTATGATGTAGGGCGTGACCGTGATGATGAGGTCACGCTTGTTCACCCGTTCCGTGGTGTTGCGGAAGAGCGCGCCGATGACCGGCAGATCCATGAGGATCGGAATCCCCTGGCGGATCCGGCTCTCCTCCTCGATGGTGAGCCCGGCGATGACCACCGTCTCCCCGTCCCGGACCGTCACTTCGGTGTCCGCCAGCTGCGTGGCGAACGTGATCCCCAGATCACCGGGCGCCAGTGCGATGTTGGAACGCTCGGCGTGGATCACCATGCGCACGTTGTCACCCGTCACGTGCGGCGTTACCCGCAGGATCACACCCGTATTCTCGAACTGGACCGTGGCGCGGGGTGCCTGCGCCCCCTCCCCGCCGCCGCCGGCCGCGCCATAATCCGCCACCCGTACGGGCGTACGTTCACCCACCTGGATGTTGGCCAGGCGGTGGTTCATGACGGTGACCATGGGCTCCGCCTGGATGTCACTCAGGCTGAGGTCCTGAAGCGCCTGCAGGAAGGTGATCAGCGTGTGCCTGCCGAGCACCAGGGAGGTCACCACCTCGAGCGGGCTGCCCGCGGCCCGGGCGGCCGCGTTGCCGAGGGCGGCGATCGAGTTGCCGCCCAGCAGCACCACGCTCTGGTCCGTGGCCTCGTCCGGCTCCAGCACGCCGTTGTTGTTGGCGTCGCGAAACCCGCCGACGAGCTCGTTGAGCTGGTTACCCTGGGAGTCCTTGAGGTCGTAGATCACCCCGAGGTTCTCCAGCGCCGTACGATCCACGAAGGTGATGCTGGCCTTGATGCCCACCTGGATGGCGGGCACGTCGAGGCTCTCGATCACGTTCGCGATGCGCGCCAGCCGGGACGGGAAGTCGGTGACCACGAGGGCGTTGCTCGCCGTCACCACGGCCACGCTACCCGTGTCACTCACCATCTGGCGGATCTGTGGCGCGAGCGAATCCACGCTCTGGTACTTCATTTCGAAGGTGCGCGTCTCCAGGTTCTCGGCCACCTGGGCGCGCTGCGCCGCGGACTCGGCGGAGACGATCTGCAGGATGTTGTTCTGATCCTCCAGCAGCGCCATGTCATTGGCGCGCAGGATGGATTCAAAGGCCTGGCGCCAGGGAAGGTCGCCGCGGATCTGCGCTGTGATGACTCTGTCCCTTACGTCACTGGCCACCACGATCGTGCGATCCACGATGTCCATCAGGACGTTGGCAATGTCCGCCACGGAGCGCTGCACGAACTCGATCTCGATGCGCAGCTCTTGGGGCTCCTGCGGGTCCTGCAGGAGGAGTGGGGCCGTGAGCGGGACCGTTGCGGGCGCGTTGGCGCGCTCGCGCTCCGTGTCCAGCCGGAGATCCGCGGCCGCGGCGGGTGGTACGGCTGCCGCGGCTTCCCGCACCGTGGCGGCCAGGATGTCCTCCACGTCACCCGTGGTCCAGGGCTCGAAGGACGCACCCTCGTGGGGGAAGGAAACCCGCACCTGCCCGGGGGCATGGCTCACCCGATAGCTTACCGGGCCGTCCAGGTCGATGACCACCCGCACCGTGGCGTTGTCGAACTGCGCCACGCGGAGGGAGCGGACGCCGCCGCGGTTGATGCCCGTGTAATCCCGCTTCTCGGCCGTGCCCGCCATGTCGATCACGATGCGCGCCGGGCTGCCGAGCTGGAAGTCCGTGGCCGTGATGGCTCCATCCACGGCGATCACCACCTCGGTGCTGCCGCTGCCGGGCACGACGCCGAGGCCGCGAACCGCCGGCAGGTCATGCGCCAGGGGTGGCGCCAGCAGCGCCGCCAGAAATGCTATGAGAGCTGTCATCTTTCCATCCCTCCAGTGCTCGAGCTGCGCATGCGAAGCTGCTCCTGCCGGCGCACACCGAACTCGTCCACGCCCACGACGACTGCGCCGCGGGATATATCCAGAACGGTCACGTTGCCGAGGACGCTGCCCCGGCGCACCCGGTACACCGTACCGGCCGCGTCACGGATCTCCGCGATGCTGCGCCCCGGCTGCGCGGGCACCACGGTGGTGGACAGCAGGGTCAGCTCATCGAACGTGGGGCCCATGCCGCTGGCGGCCGAGAGCACCATGAACGGGTCGCGCCGTTCGCCACGCGGGTAGGTGTACACCTCGCGCTCGAAGAGGAAGCGCGTGGGCGTCTGGGCGTCCGCCAGGACCACCGTGTCACCTTCGACCGTGGGCAGCGTGCCGCCTCTCGCGCCCGGCGGCACCTCCGGCGGCGGAGGCCGATCCTGGCCCTGGGCCGGCGGCGGTGCGCCCTGAGCGGCGGGCGGCCCCTGCGCCCCCACCGCCGTGGCGGAGAGCAGCAGCAGGACCGCGAGTGCGGCCGTGGTATCACGGAGCATCGCCGGTACCTCCCTGGGGCTCGGCCACTGCCTGGGGCGGCGGCAACACATACGTCTGGATCTTGAACTCGGCGGTCACGATGGCCTCCCCCTCCGGCGCTTCCTCGGTGGAGCGGGCCAGCTGCAGCTCAATCGGTGTGATGATGCGCTCCATGGAACCGATGCGGGACAGGAGATAGCCGATCTGGTGGTATCCCCCGCTCACCTCCACGTCGTAGAGCTGCTTGCTGTAATAGCCGGGTTCCTCGGCGGGAATGCTAACCGGGCTGATACCCACGAAGTTCAATCCCGCCTCATTGGTGAGCTCCGTGACCCGGTGGATCAATCCGGATACCTCCTCCGACTCAGGGATGAGGCCCTCGAGCATGCGGATGTGCTCCTGCACCAGCTCCACCTGCGCCTGGATGCCCTGCCCCCCCAGCTGGTTGATGCGTCCCTGGGTGGTGATGTTCTTGGACTCCAGATCGGCCACCTGGGTCTCGAGCGTCTCGATCTCGATGACCTTGCCGGGCCGCAGGAAGTAGTACCAGCCTACGAAAATCAATAGCGGCACGAGGCCGATCAGCAGGATCTGCTGTTTCTTGGGGTCCTGTGGAAGGAGTGCCATGTCAGAGACCTCCTTCCACGGTCAGGATCGACTCCAGCGTGATCACGTCTGGCGGCGGCGCCGAGTAATCGGCCTCCACCGTGAAGCTGTACACCAGCTTCTCATTGTCCAGCATCTGGTCGGTCCCGATGAAGCGCACGTCACCGATGAAATAGGACGCCGAGAGGTTGTTCATGAACGCCGTAACGGCAAACATGTTGGCCGCCTTGCCGGCGATGCTCATGCTCGGCTGCATGGGATCGGCCCCGCCCGTGATGTCCTGGACGTTGTCCAGCCACAGGTAGTCCGGTACCGCCCGGCTGATCTCATCCATCAGATGCGCCCAGTTGTAGCGCGCCTCGTCGATGGTCTCGATCACGGCCACGCGGTCGGCCACATCCCTGCGGATGGAGTCCAGCACCTGCACCTGGGCGTAGACGGCGCTCAGATTGATGGAATCCTGCACCGCGCCGTCGTACTGTGCCTGGAGGTCCGCCAGCGTGGAGCGCTGCCCCAGGAACATCCACAGCGTGAGCGCCGGCACCACCAGCCACATGGCCACGGCAAACGCCATCAGGCGGTCGAACTCGGGAAGCTTGGCACCCTTCAGCTTGCCGGGCAGGCCGCCGCCCGCTCGCCGTCGGCTGCGCTTGGCGGACCCGGGCAGAAGATTGATTTCAATCATGCGCCTGGCCTCCTACCGCGCCCGGAGGGCAAGGCCCACGGGCAGCATGAGCATCGGGGCGAACTGGTCCACCGGCACCGATTCCATGACTTCCGGCCGTACCGGGACGCGCTGCAGCGGGTTGGCCATCTCCGTGCGCACGTTGAGCCGTCCGCCGAGCGCCTCCGCCATGCCACCCACGCTCGAGCCGCCGCCGGAGAGGAAGATCCGGCCGATGCCCTCGCCCCCGGACTGGGCCAGCACGAAGGCCGCGGCGCGCTCGATCCCCACCGCCAGCTCGTCCACGCGGTCCTCCACCATGTCCCGCAGTTCGCGGGCGTCACCCTTCCCCTGCAGGAAGTCCTCGGCGCCGTCCGCGGTCATGCCGCGCTCGCGCTGCAGGGCTTCACGCAGCCGCCGGGAGCCGAAGGGGATGTCACGTACCAGGATGGGGACACCGTTCTCGAGGAGATTCACGTTGGTGGTCTCGTGGCCCACGTTCACCAGCCCCACCAGACCCTCGGAGGCATCCGGATAATTGCGCTGGAAGGCGTTGTGCAGCGCGAAGGCGTCCACGTCGATGATCACCGGATCCAGTCCCGCGTCCGCCAGCAGGCTCATCCGGTTCTCGATGAGCTCGCGCTTGGCGGCCACGAGCAGCACGGCCATCTGCGGCCCCGATCCGGCCTCGTCCAGGATCTGGAAGTCGAGCTGCACGTTCTCCATGTCGAAGGGCACGTGCTGCTCCGCCTCCCAACGGATCACCTCGCGGGCGTCGGCCTCGCTCATGCGATCCATCTGGATCTTCTTGATGATGACGTCGTGGCCACCCACGGCCGCCACCACCTGCCTTTTCTTGAGGCCACTGCTGTCCACCACCGCGCGCACCGTTTCCGCCACGAGGACGGGGTCCATGACCTCGCCTTCCACGATGGCGTCCGGTACGAGCGGACTGGTAGCTATCTGGACGATCTCGGGCTCCGCCTTGCTGTGGTCGATGACCACGAGCTTGACGAAGCCGCTGCCGATGTCCAGACCAGCAGACACCTTGCTACGGCCAAAGAGTCCCATTCAGCGGACCTGGCTAATTGTAGGGGGGGGAGGCCCTATCAGGTATGATGTACCAAGGGTATGCGGCATCTGATGCGCTGTCAAGGACTTTCTGCTTCTTGCATGCACGGCGCGACTGTGCGGACACCCACCTTCCGGTGTCGCCACGCCCATCTGCGCGCTTGTTCGCCAACGTGCGTTCATGCCCATGTCGCGTCCGTTCAGCCCTTTCAGTGCCCGTCTCGGGAGCCGCCTGGATCCGCCACGCAGTCGGCGGCTGCCGCCGCCGGCGGTGGCGGTCTGACGCCCGCCAGATCCCAGTCCATGCGGGCCGTGCAGCGACCCGTGGGTGCCCCTTCGAGTTCCGCCGTGGCAGCCAGGAACACCCGCGCGTCCGCGGTCCTGGCCCGCACCGTGAAGCTGCCGCGCGTCCCATCCAGCGTAGCGACGGTGGCCTGCATCAGGATCGTGTCCGACCCTTCCACGAGGCCCTGCAGCATGACCTGGTCGGCCGTGGCGAGCACGAGCTCCAGGCCCGAGCGCGCGATTGCGGCGGCCTCCGCGCGCGCGGCGGCCTCCGAACGGTCCGGCGCCGGCCGGTCCGCGGAAGCATAGAAGCCGCCCGTGAGGGCGGCTCCCACGAACATGACCACGAAGAGCGTGGCCAGCAGGGTGAGACTACCCCTGAAGCGAGCGAGTCCGCTGCGCATGGCTCCTCGTGATCACATTGCTCACCATACGTTCCAGTTGTCGACCCAGGCGTTGGGGTAGGCGCGCATGTTGCCCATGGCGGCGGAGGCGGCCGCCAGATCGCAGGAGTCGTACTGGAAGGTCTTGGTGCCGTTGCCCACGTCCCCCGTTGGGGCGTCGTACCCCAGCTTTTCATTGAGTCCGCTCACGGTGGCGCCGGTCACGGTGTTGTTGCCGTTGGAGGTGAGCCCGTGTCCCACGAGGAGGATCCCCTGCCACTGCTTGCCACCGCTGATCGTCATGTTGCCGTGGACGATCAGCGTACCGCGTCCGCTGTTCGGCAGGCTGAAGTTCCAGGTCGGCGTACCCGTGTCGTAATTGAAGTTGCGGATCTCGATCACCGGCCAGTAATCCGGATTGGCGTTGAAGAAGCCCGCGCTGGGAAAGAGCGTGCCCACCTGGCCCGACGTCGAGATGACGATGTCGGGCTGGATCAGGCCGTCGTTCACGATGCCGTCCCAGTCGATGTTGATGGCCTCGGCCATCTCCTCCTCGGTACCCATGTAGTCGATCCCCGGATCACCCTGGGGAATATCGGCGCCGCCGTTCTGATCGTAACCTCCGTCGGGAACGGCCACTCCCGCCAGGTCCGCCTCCTCCCCGCAGTTGTCCTCACCCGAGAGGGTTCCCGCGACACCCTTCTTTTTGAGGCCCGTCAGACTGGTCCAACCAGACTTCACATCCAGCGTCATGGCTCCCCAATAGCCGATCTGCGCCACCGTGTGCTCGCCGCCACCCGTGCGGGCCATCTGGCTGCGTACGGTCCGGCCCGTGGAACGGATGACGTAGAGCGGCGGATCGTCCCCGATGGCGGGGCGCAGCTGGCGCGCCTCGATCTCGGCCGTTCCTCCGGGCAGATTCAGGGTAGCGGTCTCCACCGCCGGCGGAGGCGCCACGGTCAGGCCGAGCGAAGCGCGGTCCGACAGGTAGCGTTCCAGGCCCGTCTGGGCGAGCGCGAGGGCGTCCACCTGGTTGCCCTGGTCGAACTGCACCTGCTGCTCGTTGGTGACGCGCACGAAGGCCGCCGTGATGCCGGCCGTCAGCACGCCGATCACCAGGATGGCCATGGGCAGCGCGAAGCCCTCGCGCCGGGCCTGCAGGACGCCACGAAGAGACGCTGGTCGGTAGGTCATGGGGTGCTCCATCAGTCGATCCGGTTCTTGAAGAAGACGGCCGTGGTGGTGTACTGCTTCTCCCGGTCGCCCGGTGCGCCGAACTCGTTCGTGCTGGTAAGCACGAGCTCGAGGCCGGTGATCATGTCGTAGGACGCGGGCACGGCGTCCTGCGCCGTGGCGCCGTCATTCACGAAGAAGCGGAAGCGCGCCGTGTTGTCGAAGGGCGCCACCACCTCCTCGTAGGTGTACCCGCCGTAGTCGTAGCGATACAGCGCCCGTCCGCCCGGAACGCTGGTTGAAGCGCCGAACCAGTAGATGACGTGATGCGTCAGGAAGAACGGCGCACCGATGGGTGCCGCCGCCGCCCCGGGCGTGAGCGTGACGTAGCGGCCGCCCGGGGGCGCCGTGATGCTCTCGCCGGCGCAGGCCGCGGCCGTGACCTCCGTGCGGCCCACACCCCAGTCATCGTAGGTGTAATTGCCGTCCGCGTCCCGCCAGGCGTAGCCGGTGATCCCGGAGGTGGCGTACATGACCGAATCCATGGGCAGGAGCGCCACCGTGGTGCTGGCCGAGGAGGTGGCGCAGACCACGCCGATGGCAAAGGGCGCGCGGATACCGATGAGATTGCTCCACGCGTACCAGATGCCGCCGGTCTGCTCGAGCATGCGCATCTCGGAGAACACCATGTTCAGCGCGCCCCGGGAGACGGCGCGGGCGTTGGACATCCCCTCCTGGCGGTTGAAGAAGCGCTGCTGCTTGACCAGGAGATTGGTCAGCGCCGTGCCCACCACGGCCGTGACCACCAGGGTCACGAGCAGCTCTACCAGCGAGAAGCCTCGACGATTGTGCGCTCTCATGTGCTCAAGGGGTTCGAGGTTGTCATCCGCACCCGCTCGAACGTGACGCTGTCCGGCTGCATGCCGGGGCGGGTGGGGGTAACCTTGACCTGCACCTCGGTCACTCCCGCGGACGCGGTGCCAGTCACGCACACCTCGTGGGGGAAATTGCCGGTGCTCACGGTGGCGCAGCCCACCCGCCCGGCGATGGAATCGTAGGGCAGCGCCATGAAGCGGTTCATGTGCTGGATGAGCGCCGCCTGCCGGTAGGCGTCATCGGTGACGTGGCGCGCCCGTTCGGCCGTCGTGAACGTCAGCGCGGCCAGGGAGGTGAGCACGATGGCCAGGATGGTCATGGCCAGGATCACCTCCACGAGACCGATACCCGCGCGAGCGGCGCCCGGACGCGGCGTTGCCGCGGCGTGTTGATCGGTCACGGTGCGTTGGTCGGTCATGGTGCACTCACCCGTATGTGGCCCACGCGCGACATCTGTACGCGGCGGGTATGATCCCCCACCACCACGGTGATCCGCAGGATGCCGGACGCCATGCCGTTGGGATAAATGTGGAGCTGGGCGACGTTGGTGGTCATGGAGTTCACGCTGAGATCCTCGCTACCCGTGGCAAACGAGCGCCGCACGATCACCTCGCCGTCCCGATCCGCGATCAGGTACCGCTCCTCGGCCGCGGTGACCGTCACGACCAGCGGGCGCTTCTCACGCGCCGCGATCGAAAAGGCGGTCTGCAGGTCGGAGGAAATCATGGTGGCCGCCTTGGACACGCGCGTCTGCGCCAGCATGTTGGACGTGGCCGGGATGGTAATGGCGCTCACGATGCCGAGCACGACCACCACGGTGAGCAGCTCCAGGAGGGTGAACCCCCCTCGAGCGCCTCTCCCTGCACCGGGTCGTTGGTGTTGGCCGTTCATGTTCGCCTTGGTTCGCTTTGGGGCTGGCGCGCCGCAACGGGGCGCACCGGATGTGCTGCAACCGGCATGGTATACTACCAGTTCCATGCCGGAAGCCAATGCGTTGACAGCACTAAGTTTAGGCGTTCGGGCCGGGCGACGGAAGGGAAATCTTTAGTGGAGGTGGGTACTCTTTGCGGGGTCGGCGGGCGGCTTCACGGCGGAGCTGGCTCGACGGCGGGCCGGGCTCACGCGCGCCGGCGAGCATGTCTCAGCCGGCGGGTATGCGTCAGAACGAGGGCAGCCACCAGCGCCCCGGGGGACGGAACGGGCGCGCATCGATCGCCGAGCGGCGCACCGTGCGGGCCAGCACGCACGCGTCCCGGAACACGCCGCCTCCCACGTCGGCACGGGCCCCCGCCAGGCGCACGGCGCCGCGCACGAGGCCGCCCTCGTCCACGGTGAGGTTGCCCAGCACGAGTATGATGCCATGCAGCTCCACCCCGCTCCGTACCACGAGGTCACCGGCCACCACCAGCAGCGCCGCCCCGGCGCCCGCCACGAGTTCCAGGTTCCCGGGGGCGTGGATCACCGGCACGTAGCCGGCACAGGGATGGGCGGGATCGAGCGGCGCGCCCCAGTTGCCGGCGGCGGCCGTGCTGCACGTAGCGCCATCCGCAACGGGGGCGAGCGTCAGCGCACCCTCCTCGAGCCGGTCGGCCATGGACGCGAGGGCAGCGGTGCCCAGCGGCCCGAGGCCGGCGGCCAGCATGCCGGCGTGGATGGCGGCATCGTCCTCCATACCACCCTGCACCGTAGCCCCGCTCGCCAGCTCCACCTGGCCCGCCTCACCCAGGCGGATGGCCGGGAACGGCCCGCCGCCGCCGGCCGCATCCACGGCCGCCTCATCCAGGCCGCAGGGTTCCCGCGGAGGTGCTGCCGCGTCGAGCACGGCGCTCCCGCTGAGCACGAGCTGGCCATCCGCGGTGAGCGCCGCCCTCAGGCCCGCCCACAGATCGGGCCCGGGCGCCGTGGCCACGAGCAGCGCAGTTCGCCCCGTGGCAAGCGGGTTGAGCACCGGCCCGACCACGGCCTCACCCGTGACGCGCCAGCGGGAGGCCGAGAGCCGCTCCACCGCCGCCTCCCAGCGAACGCCCCCCGCACCCGTGCCCGAGGCCCACGGCAGCGCGGCGCTCCCGCCCGGCGGCAGGGAGCCGAGCACCTCCGGCTGCCAGCCGGCCAGCGCGGCGCGCGCCGCCCCCTCCGCACCCAGGCGCGCCCGCAGGGTAGCAGCCTCCACGCGGCCGAGCATGGCCTCCTGAGTGGCCACCGCCAGCGTGCCCGCCAGCGCCAGCGCCAGCAGCAGGAGCGCCAGCAGCACGGCCACCAGCACCACGCCGGGCCGAGCGGCCGCGCCGCTGGGTCGGCGCGCCGTGGCCGAAGCGGTCACGGGGGCGCGCAGCATGGAGGAGCGCGGCATGGAGGAGCGCGGCATGGAGGAGCGCGGCATGGAGGAACGCGGCACGGCGAAACGCGTCACGGCACGCCGCCGTTCGGCAGCGCGATCCTGAGGTCCAGCGGCACCCGCGTCCCCGTGCCGGGCAGCAGCACGTCCAGGTGGACGGTGAGGGCCTCCGGCACGCCGGGCGCCAGCAGGTCCGCCGGGCCGGCCAGCGGTGCGCCGAAGCCGCTCGCCGCGCCCAGCAGCTCCCGGGTGAGCGGCTGGCGCCCGCCCGCCCCGCGCCGGTAGCGCAGGGCGCCGTCCGCCAGGTGGTAGCTGCCGGTCTCGAAGATCATGAGCAGGTCACCCGGCTGCACGGGCCCGGCGGGCGTGAAGCGGAAGACCTCCTCCTCGGCGGATGCGCAGGCGTGCACACCCCTGCTCACCGTGCCCGGGGACCACGCCACCTCACTGCCGGCGCGCAGGAGGAGCACGCTGTCCTTGCTCAGGTCGGGTGCCCGACTGCCGCGATAGCGCGCCAGGACCGACCCCGCGCCCACGGCGCACGCCACGCCCACGCCGCGGAACGCCCGGATGCCCAGGGAATCGGCGCTGGCGCCGCTGATGTCGCGGCCGGGATCCATGCCCCGCAGCTCGCCGAGCAGGATCACCGCCGCCGTGCGCTCCACCTCCGCCGCGGCGGCCCGCGCGTTCACCCGGGTGCCCAGGCGGAGCTGGGCGCGCAGGAGGGCGGCCAGCGTGGCACCCACCAGCGCCGCGATGAGCAGCGCGGCCAGCAGATCCACCAGGGCGGACCCGGCGCGCGCGGGCGCGCGGGGAAGGACGCGCGTGGCCCTCACCAACCTTCCTCCAGGCGCGGCGGCGGCACCGCCAGCAGCGTTTCGAACACGTGCAGTGGCGCACCCGTCCGTCCCACCTCAAGCCGCAGGCGCGTGCTTTTGTCCGCCGGTTGCAGCGTCCACCGCGCCACGAGGGCACCCGCCGCCCGGATCCCCGGTGCCGGCTCCGGCACGAGCACCAGGGAGTCCGCCACGCGCACCGCCAGCCGGGCCGCCCGCCGCTCGTCCTCCGCCTCCCCCAGGTGGCGGGCCGCCACGGCGGCCACGCCGGTCACCGCCAGGATACCGGCCGAAAGCACGGTGAGCGCCACCAGCGCCTCCACCACCCCGAAGCCCGCGCGCAGGCTCACCACGAGCGCACCCGGCCGTAGAGGGAGACGGTGAGGCGGGCCTCGGCCGCCCCGCGCCGGAAGCGCAGCGTGCGCGCCGCGGCCCGGCCGATCCCGAGCACGTCCCAGCGCAGCTGCACCCGGGTGGTGGCCCTGCCGTCCGTGGCCACCAGGACCCCGAACTCGGCCGCCAGGTCGCGGTCGGGCGCGATGGTGCGGCCGCGCGCATCCACCAGCGTGACGAGCCCTTCCGGAATGCTCACGGCCAGGGTGGCGCCGCCGCGCGCGGCGGCGCCCAGGCGGGCACGCGCGGCCATGGCGCCGAGGGCGTCCCGGGCGGCGCGCACGGCCACCTCGTCCATGGCGCGGCGCCCGAACGGCGCCGCGATCCCCACCAGCACGGCCAGCAGGGCCAGCACCACGGTCAGCTCCAGCAGCGTGGTGCCGGTGCGCGGGGTTCGGACGGCGGGGTGGCTGAACATGCCGCCCATGATGCGGCGGGCGGCGGGGCGTCGGAATGGCGCGATGGGCCGACCCGCGCGCGGGCCGTGCGTGGGGACGTCGCTTACAGACTATTCCAGGCCGTACTCCCGGATCTTGTAGAGGAGCGCGCGCGAGGACAGCTCCAGCAGCTCGGCGGCGCGCGTCCGGTTGCCGCCCGTGCGCTCCAGCGCGGCGGCGATGAGGCGGCGCTCCAGGGCGGCCGCGTGCTTCTTGACAGAGAGTTCGTCATCGGGCAGGGCGGCCGTGTCGTGACCGGGCACCGGCGTGGCAATGTGGGGCGGCAGATCGGCCGGGCCCAGCTTCTCGGTGTCGGCCAGCACCATGCCGCGCTCGATGGTGTTCTCCAGCTCGCGCACGTTGCCGGGCCAGGCGTAGTCGAGCAAGAGGCGCATGGCCTCGGCCTCGATGCCACGCATGTTCAGGCGGAGCTTGCGATTGTACTGCTCCAGAAAATGCCGGGCCAGAACGGGGATCTCCTCGCGCCGCTGGCGCAGCGGGACCAGGTGGATGGGCACCACCGCAATGCGGTAGTAGAGATCCTGCCGGAAGTCCGCGCTGCGCATCTCCTCGTCCAGGTCGGCGTTGGTGGCGGAGAGGAGGCGCACGTCCACGTCGCGCGACTTGGTGTCCCCCAGGCGCCGCACCTCCCCCTCCTGCAGGACGCGCAGCAGCTTCACCTGGAGGGTGGCGGGCATCTCGCCGATCTCGTCCAGGAAGAGCGTGCCGCCGGAGGCCACCTCGAAGAGCCCCGGCTTGTCCCGATCCGCGCCGCTGAAGGCACCGCGCACGTAGCCGAAGAGCTCCGACTCCAGCAGGTTCTCGGGGATGGCGCCGCAGTTCACCGGCACGAAGGCGGCGTCGGCGCGATTGCTCTCGTTGTGGATGAGGCGCGCCACCAACTCCTTGCCCGTCCCGCTCTCGCCGGTGATGAGCACCGGGGAGGGATGGCGGGCCACCTTGCTGGCCACCTCGAGCGCCTTGGTCATGGCGGGGGAGCGCGCGATGATCTCGCGGTAGCGGCGCTCCACGGCCACCTCCTCGCGCAGGCGCGTGACCTCCTGACGCAGCGTCTCGCGCTCCTCGGCCTTCTTCAGCGCCAGCAGCAGCTGGTCGGGTGAGAACGGCTTGGCTATGTAGTCGTAGGCGCCCTTCTTCATGGCCTGGATGGCGGTGTCCATGCCGCCGTAGGCCGTCATCACCATGACCAGCGCTTCCCCGCCCTCCTCGCGGTAGCGCGTGACGAACTCGAGCCCGTCCATGCGCGGCATGCGCACGTCACAGAGGATGATGTCCGGGCTGAGTTCCAGGGCGCGCGCCAACCCCTCCTGGCCGTCGTTGGCGGTGTGCGCCTGGTAGCCCTCCTCCGAGAGGATGAGGGAAACCGTCTGGCGGAGCCCCGGCTCGTCGTCGATGATCAGGATGCTGAGCACGTCAGCGCTCGCTTTCCGACGGCTGCGCGGGGACGGCGGCGGGGAAGACGAGCACGAACGCCGAGCCCTCACCCACCACGCTCTCCGCGCGGATCGTGCCGCCCATGTTCTCCACGATGCGGGCGCACACGGCCAGCCCCAGGCCGGTGCCCCTGCCCGGCTCCTTGGTGGTCACGAACGGCTCGAAGATCTGCTCCAGGAGTTCGGCTTCCATGCCCGGCCCGTTGTCCCGCACGATCACCTCCACCACCTGGCCCGTGTCGGCGCGTGGATCCTTCACCCGGCGCTGCACGGCCGCGGCCAGGCGCCGGCGATGAGAGTAGTCGATGCCCGGCGGGTCGTCCTTGCGGCGCGCGGGGCGATGCTGCGGCGCGTGGTAGGCCCGCGCGGCGGTCGTGATTTCCAGGTGCCGCTCGGCGGTCTCCTCCAGGGCGTCGGCCGCGTTCACGAAGAGGTTCACGAAGACCTGCTGCAGCTGATAGGGGTCGCCGGCCACGGGGGGCAGCGTGTGCGCGAAGTTACGCTCTACCTCGAGGCGTGCAAAGCGACCCTGCGTGCTCACCAGTTCCAGCGTATCCGCCAGCACCGCGTTCACGTCCAATCTCTGTTCGCGCGTCTCGCGCGTTTCGCGCGGGCGGGCGTAGTCCAGCAGGCCGTGCACGATGCGGTCGATGCGCCGGGCTTCCCGCTCGGCCGCGCTGAGCAGCTCCGCCTGGCGCCCATCGGCGTCCCGCCCCAGCAGGCCGATGTAGCCCAGGATGGCGCCCAGGGGGTTGCCCACCTCGTGGGCGATCCCCGCCGACAGGCGGCCCACGGAGGCCAGCTTCTCCGAGCGCACCATGGCGTCGCGCGCCTCGGTCAGCATGCGGTTGGTGTCGTCCAGCGAGCGGATGTTGGCGGCCAGCTCGCGCTGGTCGGAGAGCAGCCGCTCCGCCATGCGGTTCACGGCCGTGCCCAGGCGCTCCATCTCCTCCGTCTCCCCGGGCGGCACGCGCCGCTCGTGCTCCCCCGCCGCGATGGCCTCCACCGCCCCGATCATGCCATCCAGCGGCTCCCACAGGCGGCGGCGCAGGAGGAGGCTGCCGAAGACCGCGAACACCAACACGTCCGCCGCGAGCAGCACGACCACGTAGAGCGTCCAGGCCTCGGGGCTGGCCAGGCGCGGCAGCATGAAGGTGATCCCGCCGGCCGCCACGAGCAGCGCGCCGGCAAAGACCAGCGCGAAGGCGGTGACCAGCTCCCGGCGCAGCGTCGGGAGCCGCTTCACGGCGTCACTGGCAGGCAATGACTCCGGGGGACGTGGCGGGCGCACCGTCCGCCGGATCGGCGTCACCCGTGTAGACCCCGCAGTTGGCGTCGTCGGCGAGCGAGACGTGCGTGGCCCGGGCGGCGTAGCCGCCGGCGGAGGCGTCGACCACGGTGGCGGTGACCCCGGGGCTGGTGGAGAAGTTGCGCAGCTCGGCCGCGTCCGCGGCATAGGTTTGATGGAGGCCGTAGTAGGCTTCCTGGTGGGTGGCCAGGTTGCGCAGGTCGTTCTGCATGACGGCGCGGTAGCTGCGGTCCTTGGCCGCCCAGAAGCGGTTCACGCCCACGGCGGCCAGGATGCCGATGATCACCAGCACCATCAGGAGCTCGATCAGGGTGAAGCCGTCACGCCGCGTGGTCTGCGTCATCACAGGTTCCCGGGGGAGAGTGCATGAAATCGGGGGTGGTGGCCGAACACCACCACCCCCGAAAAGGCGTCTTTAGCTGAGCCCTGATCTACTGACCGATGCAGGCGATCACACCTGAGGTGACAGCAGGAGCCTGGATGGCCGCGTCACCCGTGAAATAGCCGCATATCTGCGTGGCTGTCAGCGCGGCGTGGCTGGCCGTGGCGGACCACCCCGTCTGGCCGGCCGCCGTGACGTCGACGGTCACACCCTGCGAGGGCTGGAAGTCCAGGTTCAAGGTAGTGGGGTCGCCGGGGCCGGCGTAGTAGAAGGTGTTGTTCGGGTTGCCGAAGTAGAGCTCCTGCTGCGAAACCAGGTTGCGCAGGTCGGAGGTCATGGCCTGGAAATAGGCCTTTTCGCGCGTCTTGCCGAACTTCGGGATCGCGATGGCGGCCAGGATGCCGATGATCACGATCACGATGAGCAGCTCGATCAGGGTGAAGCCCTTCTGTTGCTTGAGCATCTTTGCTCCTTGCGAAGATGAGTGTGGATCCGGAGACAGCTCCGTCGGGAAACTTGCCACCCAGGGATAAGGCAAGCGGCGTTCCCATCCGGGCCAGTCCTGGCATGATGCGCGCAAACCGTTGCGCCGCAGGGATTTCAGGTTATGGCGCCGGCCCCGCCGGCAGCCACCAAGATGCTTCAGGACGTGGCATTTTGCAAGCCTCTCGCAGGATCCGGCACCGCGGACGCCTCGAACAGGCTCCAGCCGCTCGCGGGATCCACGCATGGGTCCGCGGGCCGCTGCTGGCTCTCCGGGGACGCGTAGCAGCCCTGCCTGACGGCCGTGGCCACGGCCTCCAGATTGGCGCGCGGCGCGGGTTCCTCCGTGGCCGCCATTGCCTGGTCCAGCGCAGCCAGCGCCGCCTCCGCGTGCCCGGTACGGGCCAGCGCGCGCGCCTCGAAGGCCGCGTAGCGCCAGGGCTCGCCGCCGGGCAGTTGCCGCACGAGGCGCCAGGCGGCCGCGGCCCGTCCCCACTGGCCGAGCCCCTCGTACGCGCGGGCGCGGAACAGATTGTAGGTCAGCGCGTCGGTGCCGCGCAGGCGCCAGCTCCGCTCCAGGGCGGCGAGGGCTTCCTCCCAGCGCTCCGCGCCCACGTAGGCAAAGGCCAGCAGGGTCCACGGGCGCCCCACGTACGGATGCTGCTCCGCGGCGCCGCGCAGGTGGCGGATGGCCTCGTCGTAGTTGCCCTGCCGCGTATGGAAGAGGCCAGCGTCCGAGCGCAGTTGGGAATCGTGCGGCCAGAGCGCCAGTGCCAGCTGAAAGTGCCCCTCGGCGCGATCCACGAAGCCCCGCCGCTCCATCTCCCACGCCATCATCCACTGGGCGCGGTAGGACTCCGGGTGTTCGTGCGCCAGGGTCAGGGCCACGTCCATGGTGCTGTGCCACGCCGGATTGCGCTGCACGGTGCGCGCGGCCAGCAGCGCCAGCGCCACGGCCAGCGCGGCCCCCGCCCACCGCCGGCGCGTCCGGCCCCACCCCCGCTCCACCGCCTCCCAGCCGAAGGCCACCAGGAAGGACACGGCCAGCACGGGGAGGTAGAGGGTGCGCTCCGCCAGCAGCACGCCGATGGGAAAGAAGAGGTTGGAGACCGTGAGCACGGTGAGGAGGAACCACGCCGCGGGCAGTCCCAGCCGGGGCCGCCAGGGCGTCAACGCCGTCAGGGTAACGGCGAGCGCCAGCAGCAGCGCGCCCAGCGCGGCCATCGGCGTCCACGTGAGCGTGGGCAGGATCACGCCGGGCGCGTAGTCCACGACCAGATCCGCGGGGAAGAAGAGCAGGCGCACGTACTCCGGCCAGGCGCGGAACGCGCTGAGCAGGCGGGGCCCGGTCTCCTGCAGGTACGGCAGAGCGGGTGCGGCGTTCACGCCCGTGAGATTGCCCAGCACGCTCACCCGGGCCACCAGGTAGAAGCCCACCAGCAGCGCCATGAGGAGGAGCGGGGCGGACATGGCGCGCGCGTACGGCGCGACCGAACGCCATCCGGGACGCACCCGGCCGTCGACCACGTCCACAAGCACCAGCAGCGCCGGCAGGATGACGGCGCTCTCCTTGGCCAGCAGTCCCACGCCGTAGAGCGTCAGTACCGCCGCCCGCCGGCCCCACCCCATGCCCGGCGCCGGGCGCCCGAGGTGGATCAGCAGCGCCCCGAGCACGGCACCCGCCGCGATGATCTCCGCTTGCCCCACCACGTTGGCCACCGCCTCCACGTGCACCGGGTGGACCGCGAAGACCAGCGCGCCCAGCCCCGCAGCCAGCGGGGCCGCGAATCGCCGCAGCAGCAGGAGCGCCAGCACGGAGACGCCGGCGTGCATGAGCGCGCTGACCAGATGGAAGAACCACGGCGCGCCGCCCGCCACCGCCCACTGCAGCGCGTAGGCAAAGATCGGCACGGGGCGCCACAGCCCCAGTTCGGACCCCATGCTGGGCCAGTAGGGCGTGGTCCAGATGGAGCGCTGATCGGCCAGGTCGTGCACACGCGTGTTCTGCAGGATGATGAACACGTCATCGAAGGCAAAGCCGTTGGCCACGGCGTTGGCGTAGACCGCCACGGCCACCAGCGCCACCAGCCACCAGGGCACGCCCGCGCGGCGCAGGCGCGCACGCACGTCTGCCAGCGTCATCGTCCCCCGCCGGTGCCGGCATCCGGCGGTGCCGCCGGGGCACCCGCTTCGAGCTGGCCCCGCATGTCCAGCAGCAGCGAGTCGGCGGGCGCCAGGCCCAACCCCGCCGCCACCGCGCGCGCCGCGGCGGCGGTGTCCGCCAGCGCCAGCGCCATGGCGGCCACCACCCGGTGGCCGTCCACCACCTCCGGCCACTGCTCCGTGGCGTGTTCGGCCAGCCGCCGCGCGTACTCCAGGCGCCCATGCCGCGCGGCGTAGCCCGCCGCTTCGATCACCAGGCCGGGACGATGCGGCCACAGCGAGATGGCGGCGCCGTACTCGGTGAGCGCCAGCTCCACGTGCCCCTCCCCGCGCGCGGTGCGGGCAATGTTCCAGTGCGCGCGGAAGTTGTCCGGACGCTCGCGGACCATGGCCGCGAAGAGCGTGGCGTTGGAGGACCAGACGGGGACCTGCATGACTGTGCGGAGGGCCAGCAGCGTGACCGCCACGGCGAACACGACGGCTCCCGCACGCCGCGCCCGGTCGGGCAGCCGCAGCACCAGCGCCACCGCTCCCGCCACACCGACGGAGAGCGCCAGCGAGGGCAGGTAGAGCGTGCGCTCCGCCACCACGACGCCGATGGGCACCAGGAAATTGGTCACGGGCAGCCCCACCACGGGCACCCAGAGCAGCGCGAGCGCCGTGCGCCCCCGCCCGCGCGCCAGGGCGTAGAGCCCCCCGCCCAGCAGGATGCCCACGATGAGTGCCCCGGCCGCCACCAGCGGCGTGACCGCGCGCGCGGGATTGATGACGTGCGGGCCGTAGTCCGCCAGCAGGGTGCGCGGCCAGAAGAACAGGCGCGCCCAGTGCGGCCAGGCCTGCAGCGCGGTGAGGATGCGCTCCGTGGCGCCGCTGGTCACCTCGAGCGCCGGGTCCACACGCGTGGGCGCCAGCCCATCGAGCACGGCGGCGCGCGCACCCAGATAGGCGCCCAGCACCACGGTCTGCGCGGCGAAGGCCGCCCAGGTGCGGCGCAGGTAGGACAGGGTATGGCGCAGCCGCCACCGTCCGGCCGCCGCGTCCAGCAGCACGAGCGCGGCCGGCAGCATGACCGCGCCCTCCTTGGCAAGCAGCGCCAGCAGGTAGAGGGCGGGCACGAGGAGCAGCCGCGCCGGCCGCTCCAGCCGCGGCGCGCCGTGGCCTACCGTCCGCCGCACGGGCGGGGGCGCGTCCGCGGCGGGTGGCTCGCCCGTCCGGAGCCAGAGCAGTGCGGCGCCCAGGAAGAGGAGCGCGGCCAGCACCTCCGCCCGGCCGACCACGTTAGCTACCGCCTCCACGTGCACCGGGTGTACGGCAAAGACCAGCGCCCCGAGCAGCGCCGGCAGCGGCCGGAAGAGCATGGCAAGCAGCAGGAAGATCAGGGCACACACAGCACCATGGCCCAATAGGTTCACCAGGTGGAACCAGGCCGGGTTGTCCGGGGCCAGCGCCCAGTCGCGCGCGAAGCTGAGGGTCGTGAGGGGCCGCCACAGCCCCAGGATGTTCTCCCCCGGCCAGTAGCCGCCCGTGAGGATGCCGCCCAGGTCGAAGGTGTGCACGCGCGGATCGCCCGCCACGATGGCCCGGTCGTCGTACACGAAGCCGTGGGACAGTGAGGTGGCAAAGACCACCATGCCGGCCAGCGCGGCCACCAGCGCGCCCCAGGCGTGCGGCACCACGGCATCCCCGCCCGGCGGCGAGGCGTGACCGGGGCCGGGGGCGGCGGGCGCGATCATGGCCGTGCCTCGCGCGGCGCGCTCACGGGGTCCCGCCCGCGAGATGCCGGCGGCGCCAGAGCTCGAAGACCAGCAGCGTCCAGAGCGGCTTGCGCAGATCCGCGCGCCGGGTGCCGTGGTCGTCCAGCATGCGCGTGACCACCGCGGGCTCGAAGAGGCCGTCCGCGCGGAGCGTGTCGGGCGCCAGGGTGTCCCGCACGAGCTCGCGCAGCGGCCCGTTCAGCCAGGCCGCCACAGGCATCCCGAACCCCTTCTTGCGCCGGGCCAGGATGGCCGGCGGCAGGAGGTCCGCCACGGCGTCGCGCAGCATGCGCTTGCCCGTGAGCCGCCGCATCCGGTAGTGGTCGGGGACGCCGAAGGCCAGCTCGACCACCGGCGGCGCCAGCAGCGGGGCGCGCACCTCCAGCGCCACCCGCATGCTGGCGCGGTCCACCTTGGCCAGGATGTCATCCGGCAGGTAGGTGGTGGCGTCCAGATGGGTGGCGCGGGCCAGTGGCGGGGCGCCCTGGCTCTCCCGCCAGTGCCGCTGATACGCGTCAAAGGCATGGGCGCCGCCCCCTGCGGCCGCCAGCGTCTTCGGGGTAAGCAGCGCTGTCTGGGCCTCGGGCGTGAAGGAGGCCATCCAGCGCGCGTGGTCCGCGGGCGGGGGCGCCCCCGCGCCCGCCAGAAACGTGAGCGCCTTGAAGGGCAGCGCAAAGTTCGTGTCCGCCACCGGCAGCGCCCCGGCGGCCCGGCGCGCGCCGGCGAGCAGCGGGCCCGGCACATGCCGGAAAAAGGGCGCCACTCTGCGCGCCTGGTGCATGGGATAGCCCGCGAAGAGCTCGTCCCCGCCGTCCCCGCCCAGCGCCACGGTCACCCGCTCGCGCGCGAAGCGCGCCAGCAGCGCGGTGGGCAGGATGGAGGCGTCGCCGAGCGGCTCGTCCAGGATGTCCGGCAAGGACGGCACGAGCGCCGGCAGCTCCGCGCCCTCCAGGATGCGCTCGTGATGGCGGCTGCCGATGTGCGCGGCCACCGCCCGCGCGTGCGCGCTCTCATCGAAGGAGCGCTCCCGGAAACCGATGCTGAAGGTGTCCACGGCGCCGGCCCGCGCCGCCAGCGCCGCCACGGTGCTGGAGTCGATGCCACCCGAGAGAAATACGCCGAGCGGCACGTCCGCCACCAGCCGGGAGCGGACCGCCCCTTCCAGGCGGGTGCGCAGCTCGCGCACCGCGTCCGGATAGGCCGGCACTTCCGGGGACGTCCGCGCATCCAGCCGCCACCATTGTTCGATGCGCGGCTGACCGTCCTCCAGGATCAGCGCGCTGCCCGGCTCCAGCTTGGCCACCCCGGCCACGATGCAGCCCGGCGAGGGTACGTACTCGTGCGCCAGATAGGCCGAGAGCGCCGCGGGATCGAGGGTGCGCGGCACGGCGGGGTGCGCGAGCACGGCACTGAGCTCCGAGGCAAAGATCACCATGCCATCCGCCACGGCATGGTAGAGGGGCTTCTCGCCCATGCGGTCGCGCGCCAGGACCAGCCGGCGCGCCGCGCCGTCCCAGAGCGCCAGGGCGAACATGCCGTCCAGGCGCTCCAGGCAGCCCAGCCCCCAGGCGTCGTAGGCATGGGCCGCCACCTCGGAGTCGGACCCGGTACGGAAGCGGTGCCCCCGAGCCTCCAGTTCGGCGGCCAGCGCGCGGAAGTTGTAGATCTCGCCGTTGACCACCGCCATGGTCTCCGGGCGCGCGCCCGCGAGCGGCTGATGGCCCCCCGCCAGGTCGATGACCGAGAGGCGGCGATGGCCGAGCACCACGCCCGGCGCCGTGAACGAGCCCTCGTCGTCCGGGCCGCGGTGCGCCACGCAGCGCAGCATGGCGGCCAGGGGGGCGGGGTCCAGGGTGCGGCGGGGATCCAGCGCCGCGTAGCCGCTTATGCCGCACACGCGCGCGCCTCACTCCCCGGCGCCGGGCGTGGCGGCCGCCGCGCCGTCGGACCCCGGCACCCGACCGAAGCCGCGCCAGGAGTTGGCGTTGTGGTGCTCGATGGCCACGCCCTCAAGGCCGGCGCGCTCGAACCATGCGGCAAAGTCCTGGCGGCGGATGTAGAAGGCCACCGGCGCCACCAGGTGATCGAAGACAATGGAGCGCTGCTCCCGGTAAGGGAAATCAGCAATGTAGGTGAGGTAGGGCGCGTACGGCAGCGTGGCGTTCAGCCGTGTGCCGCGTGAGGGCCGGTAGAGCAGCCGGGTGCCGAGCCAGAGCGGCACGGTGAGCAGTCCCGCCAGCGCGTCCAGCACGCCGTAGGGCAGGCGCGAGGTGACGTGCTCCCGCACCGGCGAGACGCCGTGCACGATCCAGCCGTTGCCCTCCCGCCCGTACACCCAGGCGGAGATGGCGCCGCCGGGCACCAGTCTGCCCACCAGCGCCCGGAAGCCGCGCTCGGGATCGGGCAGGTGGTGCAGGACGCCGATGGAGAAGGCATAGTCGAAGACCCGCCCAACGGGCGGCCGGTTGAGGTCCGCCTGCACCACGTGGGCGTTGGCCAGGTGGCGGGTATTGGCGAAGGCCGCATCCACGGCCTGGCTCAGGTCCATGGCCACCACGGCGCGCGCGCCGAAGCCGGCGGCCAGCGCCGTGTGCCGGCCCTTGCCGCAGCCCCCCTCCAGGACGGTGCGTCCCTGGAACATCTCCGGCGTGACGGGCCGCAGCCAGTCCAGGAACTGCTGCCGGTAGCGCGCCGCCAGCTCGGCGTAGCGGGTCCATTCGTAGCCGAACGCCTCGGCGGTCCGGCGCTCCTCCACGCCGACCTCCCCCGGCTCCTCCACGAAGCGCGGCACCCCTTCCCGGATGGGAAACGCGCGCGCGCAGCCGGCGCAGGTCAGCGTGCCGGTCATCACGTGCTCGTCCTCGTGGGCGGCCACCGCCAGCTCCAGCCGGCCACCACATCCGGGACAGGCCAGCAGGTCGAGCGCGCGCTCCCTCATACTTCGTCCTCGGCGTGCCAGAGCGCGTAGGTCCGTTTGTCCTGCGACTCGTAATACGTGCGCACCGTCAGTTCGGCCACCAGCCCCAGCAGGATGGAGAGGAAGCCCACCAGGGCGAACATCACCGAGACCAGCGGCAGCGGCGTCTGGATGAACGTCTTGGGATCGGCCGCCAGGTACTTGAAGTAGATCATCCAGGCAAAGGCCCCCGCGCTCAGCACGAGCGAGAGCACGCCGAAGCCACCGAACACGTAGATGGGTTTGGTGGCGTAGGAAGACAGGAACTTCACCACGATGAGGTCGAGCACCACTTTCAGCGTGCGTTCCATGCCGTAGCTGGACACACCGCGCGTGCGCGGGTGGTGGGTGACGGGCAGTTCGGTCACGCGCGCGCCCTGCCAGCTGGCATAGATGGGGACGAAGCGGTGCATCTCCCCGTAGAGGCGCACACCCGCCAGCACGCTGCGGCGGTAGGCCTTGAGTGAGCAGCCGTAGTCGTGCAGCCGGACGCCCGAGATCCAGGACACGAGGCGGTTGGCTACCACCGACGGAACCCGCCGGTGAAAGGGGTCCTGCCGATCCACCCGCCAGCCGCTCACCACGTCGTAGCCCTCCTCCAGGCGCGCCAGCAGGCGGGGAATGTCCCGCGGATCGTTCTGCAGATCACCGTCCATGGGCACGATGATGCGGCCCTGCGCGTGGTCGATCCCCGCGGACAACGCGGCGGTCTGCCCGAAGTTGCGCCGCAGGCGCAGCAGCCGCACGCGCTCGTCGGTCTCCGCCAGGGCGCCGAGCACGGCCCAGCTGTCATCCGTGCTGCCGTCATCCACGAAGATGAACTCGGCCTCGCGGCCGAGCACGTCCGCCAGCCGCCGGTGCAGTTCCGGGAGGTTACCCGCCTCGTTGTAGACGGGCACCACGACCGAGATATCGAGCGGCATGTCCACCTCCTCGCCGGGTCTCATGAGCGGGCCGGCGGCTGCAGGCGCGCCACGTAGCGCACGGGCGCCAGGCGGAACGGTACGGAACGCACACGCGCCACGCGCGCGTGGCCCGCGCATACCTTTTCGAGGAGGGCCAGGTCGAAGGCATGCAGGTGCCATTCGTTGCCCTCCCCCGCCAGGCGACGCAGCGGTCCGCGCAGCAGCCAGAGGCGGCTGAGCACCCGTTTGGTCCGGTCGATGAGTCCCTCGTTGGGTATGGAGACCACCACGCGCGCGCCCGGGGCGGCCACGCGCATGAGCTCGGCCACCACCGCGCCGGGATCGGGGACGTGCTCCAGCACCTCGGTGCACAGCACCACGTCGAAGGTGCCGCTGGCAAAGGGCAGCCGATCCGCCGACGCGCGTGCCAGCCGCGCCCCGGGCACGCGGCGCGCGCTGCGCTCAAGCATGACGCTCGACAGGTCGATCCCCCAGCGCTCCTGGTCGGGGTAGCGCATGAGTACGTGGCCGCCGCCGCAGCCCACCTCCAGCAGGCGCTCCCCGGGCGCCGCCGCGGCCAGCGCATCCAGGGCACGCAGCCGCCGTGCCTCCACCCAGCGTACCAGGGGGTGCGCATCGGCGTAGTAGGCGTCGATGTCATAGCGCGCCACCATGGCATCGTTCCAGGCAATCACGTCCTCGGGGGGACCGTGCGGCACGGGCTCGTTCATGGCAACCTGTACAGGAAGAGCGTGCGCGCCACCACGGCCTCCGGGGCCATGCGCGTAAAACGGTCGACCAGCGACCCCTCCAGGTACACTGGATGGAGGAGCGAGGCGGACACTACGGCCCACTCCGGTGGCGGCGCCGTGGGATCGGACCCGGGCGGCGCCTCCAGCGGAAAGAAGCTGGGCAGCGGCACATAGTCGATGCCGTAGCCCTCCGGGAGGGCCGAGCCGAAGTAGCTCAGATAGACGCGCTCGATGCCACGCTCGGCCATGGTCTCGCGCAGCGCCAGGAGACCCTGCCCCCAGTCCACGCTGGAGTCCACGAAGACCCGGTGTCCCTGGTTTCGAGCCGGCGCGTATTCACTCACATAGCTCAGGAACCAGGGGTACCATGAGAGCGTGGACGCCGCGTGGGCCACCACGAGCGCCACCACGAGCACCGCCATGGCACGCCCCCGTGCGCGCCACGCCCGCGCGGCCCCCGCCGCGGCCAGGATGCAGAGCAGCGGCAGCACCGGCAGGGCGTGTCGGAAACCGATGGCCAGGTTGGACGTGAGCAGCGCCGCCGCGAACACGAGCAAGCCCGCGAGGGGTGCGCGTAGCGGGGATTCGAGAAGCGACGCGGCTTCATCACGTACTCCCCCGCTCCGCCGTTCACGCCACCAGGCCAGCCCGCCCCCGAATGCGGCCACCACCAGCAGAACATGGAAGGCGGCGGGCGTCTTGTACAGGAAGGCCGCGGGGTACCACCACCACCACGAACCGCGCCGGATCTGGCCGCCGAAATAGGCCGGGATACCGTGGCCCTGTGTGACGTGGCCGAACGTGTGTGCCATACCGCGGAGGAACTCGTCCAGAACGAGATCCCCCCGATAGGTCAGCACGAGACCGGCGTAGAGCGCCAGCGCACCCGCACCCACAGCCCTGCGAGCCGCGTGGCGCCAGGCCGCGTCACCCCGCCGCCGCCAGGCCTCCGCGCCCAGCAGGAGCGCAGCCACCGGCCCCAGCACCACCGCGCTCAATTTGATGGACAGCGCAAGCGCCACGGCCAGGCCGGCCAGCACGCCCCGCCGCTGCGTGGGCCGCCGCACCGCCGCGTCCAGCGCGTAGACCGCGAGCAGGTAGGTGAGCGCCGCCGGCAGGTCGTTGTACGCCACGCCGCCGTGGGCCACCACGTCGGGGAGAAACGCCACCAGGGCCGCCGCCACAAGCGCGGGCCAGGGGCCCAGCGCAGGCCGCGTCAGGAGAAAGGTGGCCAGCGTAAGGAGGCCCACCATGAGTACGGCGAGAATGCGTCCGAGGAAGGCGATCCGCTCCGGATCGTTGCCCGTCTTCCAGTAGAATGTCTGGGCATAGTGGTAGCGGTAGCTCATGGCGGCGCGCTCCGCCTCCGCCATCTGGCTAGCAGACGGCAGCGTGGGCGCCGCGAGCAGATGCACCGGCAGTCCGTAGAGGTACTGCACGAGCGGCGGGTGCTCGGGGGCCAGGTCCCAGGCGCCGGTGGCGTAGCCGCGCGCGCCGCCCGCCACCATCACGATCTCGTCGAAGGTGGTGGACGTGCGCCGCGCCGCCAGCAGGGTGGCGGCCATGGAGGTGGCCGCAACGAGCCCCAGCAGCAGGAGCACCCGGCGCGGTGTGGGGACGCTAACCATCGTCCCCCCAGATACGACGCATGCCTTCCGCGTACGGCAGGGGTAGCGGCGCCCCGCGCAGCACCACCCACGGCGTGCGGTGCGGCTCGGCCGCGAGCAGGCGGGCGTTGGCCTCCCGCCCCAGATCGCGGACCAGCAGGATGCCCCGGCCAGGCAGGCCCGGCGCGTCCCCTCGCCACAGCTGGGACGCCACCTCGATGCCGCCCCCCGCCGCGAGGTCCGCCGCCGCCTCGCGCGCGCAATCCGCCGTCCACGTCTCCCCCGGAGCGCGGCGCACCACGCTGCCGGGTGCCAGTGCCGCGCGCGGCACGGGCGGGGCGGCGGGCTCGAAGCGCATCGTAGCGGCACCGGCCTCCCCCACGCTGAGCCGATGCGCCGCGCAGGTGCCGTTGGCGCGCATGGCCGTTTCCACGGAGTCCAGGCGCATCCCCCCCGCCGCCAGCCGCATGGCCACCCTGCTGCCCCACCCACCGTGGACGAAGACCACCGCGGGCGGCGCCACCTCCAGCGTGGCCAGCGCCGCGGCCGGCTCCGCATAGGATGCCAGGCGCACGGGGCCCAGCCAGCACACGCCGGCCACCACCCCGCCGCCCAGGAGAACGGCGGTGAAGACCCGCGGAGACCACCCGGGCAGGCGCGCACTCCGGCGCGGCACGCGGTGCAGCAGCCAGGCGGCCGCGAGTACCGTCATCAGCGCCCACGCCGGGGTTGTTTCATTCAGCATGCGGGGACCCATGAACAACCCGTGGTGCCAGTACGCCGCCAGGGCCACGAGAGGCACCAGCGCCCAGGCCACCACCAGCCGCTCACCCGGCGCCAGGCGCGGCGCCAGCAGCAGCCACAGCGCCGGCACGAGCAGGAGCGGCAGGGGCGCCTCCACGAGATGCACGGCGAGCGCGACCAGCTCGGCCGAGAGATAACCCAGTGCCTCCACGGGCCCGTAGCTGTTGCCCCAGGGGTCCAGGCCGAAGCCCAGACCGGACGCCGGTCCGAGCGCGGCTTCGTAGCCGAAGCGGGTGGGCGCGCCGAAGAAGTGCGCGTTGTAGGCCGCCACGGCCAGCGCTGCAGGGAGGCCGCCCGCCGCGAACGCGGCCGCCCGGCGCAGGCGTGCCGAGCCGCCGCCGGGGCCGGTGAGGAGCCAGACGCCCAGCACGCCCGCCAGCGCCACGGCAAAGAGGGGGCGGACGGCGCCGGCGGCGCCCACGGCCAGACCCGCCGCGAGGGCGCCGCCCGGCCGGTCCCGACCGGCCGCCGCCCACACCGCCAGCGCGCCGAACGCCATGGCGGGGGTGTGGCTCATGTACGCGCCCGCGTGCGCGATCGCAAACGGCGAGAGCGCCAGGAGCAGGACGGCGGCGCGCACCATGGCCGGCCGCTCGGGCAGGAGGCGAGTGGCCGCGGCCGCCGTGGCCGCCACCGCCACGGCCAGCAGGAGCGGCCCCACCAGGAACGGGGCGCCCAGGCGGAGCCCCGCCGCCAGCAGCAGTGGGTGGCCAGGGGGGTACTGGGAGACCCAGCCGGCCGTGGTCGGGAGCGCCTGCTGGAGGTGCCATGCGGGCAGCAGCGGTCCCACGGGGCCGGCCAGCCGACCCTCCGCCAGGAAGCGAGCGTGGAGGAGCTGCGCCATGCCGTCGATGAGGTTCGGACCGCCGCGCAGGGCCAGCAAGGAAAAGGCCGAGGCGAGCACGCCCGCCAGCACTGCTGCGCCGGTCGTGAAGAGCCACGCAGGAGGCTCCAGCAGGAGGGCACGGCCGCGTTCCAGGGCCCCATCGAGGCGCTCGGGCGCGAGCAACCGCGCGGCCAGGAGCGCTGGAATGGCCAGCAGGAGCGCGCCACTCCAGGCCAGACCCAGGTAGGCATCCGCCATGGCCACCGTTACCGCGCCGGCCTGCCCGGTGGCGTCCGTGGCCAGCACCCGGAACACCGGCAGGCAGGCCAGCGCCGCCAGCGCGCCTCCCGTCAGGACGCGCCCCGTACGGGCGGGAGCGCCCCACCCCGCGCGGCTGGAGCGCGCTCCGGCGGCGGCACCGGATGCATGCACGGCCCTCACCCGGGCGCGGTCAGGATGACGGCCCCACCGGCGGCAGGGGCGGCCTGCGGTACTCCGGTGACCTGCCGGCCAGCACGTTGCTCCGGAAGATGTGCCAGAACGCGGCCACGCCATCCTTCCAGTTGATCTTCTTGCCCTCCACGTAGGTGCGCCCGTCGTAGCGGATGGGCACCTCGTAGATACGCGCGCGCGACTGGGCCAGGCGGGCGGTCAGTTCGGGCTCGATGCCGAACCGGTCGGCGCTGAGCGGCAGGCTCTTCATCAGATCGGCCCGCACCATCTTGTAGCACGTCTCCATGTCGGTCAGGTTCAGATCCGTGAACATGTTGGACATGAGCGTGAGCACGCCGTTACCCACGCGGTGCCAGAAGTAGAGCACCCGGTGGGGCCCGCCCAGGAAGCGGCTGCCGAAGACCGCGTCGGCACGCCCCACGGCAATGGGTTGAATGAGGACGGTCAGATCCTGTGGATCGTACTCCAGGTCGGCGTCCTGGATGACGATCACGTCCCCGGTGGCCGCCTCGATGCCGCGCCGCACCGCGGCGCCCTTGCCCCGGTTCTCCGGCTGCAGGATGAGCACGTCCACCGTGCCCTCCCGCTCCAACCGCTCGAGCACGGCACGCGTGCCGTCCGAGGAGCCATCGTCCACGCACACCACCTCCATGTTCAGCGCTACGCGGCGCAGGCGCTCGATGGCCACCGCTACCGTGGGTGCCTCGTTGTAGACCGGCATGACCACGCTCAAACGGAGCGCGGCCATGGCTGCGGCCGCCGTAGCCGCGTCCTCGCGGCGGTAGTCTACAGTCATCCGTTGCCGATCCCGTAGCGGTTCAGCTTGCGATAGAGCGTCGAGGGGTCGATCCCCAGGACCTCCGCGGCGCGGGCCTTGTTGCCCTCCTCCGCCTCGAGCACCCACAGGATGTAGGCCCGCTCGATGATTTCCAGCGTGGGGTTCGCCGGCGTGTTCTCCGTCACCAGCGGCGCGGCAGCCGGCTCGCGCACCCGACCCGGGAGCGCGTCCACGTCGATCACGTCACCGTCCGTGACGATCACAGCTCGTTCGAGCGCGTTCTCCAGCTCACGCACGTTGCCGGGCCAGTCGTACGCACGCAACAGCGCCATGGCCTCCGGCGTCACCCTCAGCCCCGCTCGGGCGTGGTGCTCGGCCAGGCGCCCCAGGAAGCGCTCCGCCAGGAGCTGCACATCCTCCTCCCGCTCCCGCAGCGGCGGCAGGTGCAGCGTGATCACGTTCAGCCGGTAGTAGAGGTCGCTGCGGAAGGTGCCGGCGCGGATCTCGTGGTCCAGGTCCCGGTTGGTGGCGGCAATGATGCGCACATCGATCTGCCGCACCTCGGTGGAACCCACCGCCACGATCTCCCGCTCCTGGATGGCGCGCAGCAGCTTCACCTGGAGCTGCGGAGACATCTCCGCCACCTCGTCCAGGAAGAAGGTGCCGCCGCGGGCCGCTTCCAGCAGCCCCTGCTTGTCACGCACGGCGCCGGTGAAGCTGCCCTTCACGTGGCCGAACAGTTCGGATTCCAGGAGGTTCTCGGGCAGCGCGCCGCAGTTGATGGACACGTACGGCCCGTCCTCCCGCTCGGAGAGCCGGTGGATGTAGCGCGCCAGCACCTCCTTACCCGTGCCGCTCTCCCCCGTGATGAGCACCGTGGAGTCGGTGGGTGCCACCATCTCCGCCAGCTGGAGGACGTCCACGAAGGTGCGGCTGGTGCCCGTGGGCCGACCGGCCGCCGCGGGGTCCCGGCGCCGGATCTCCTTCTTGAGCGCCCGGTTCTCCCGGGACAGGATCCGGGTTTCGGCCGCGCGACGCAGCAACGTGACCAGCTCGGCGTTGGAGAAAGGCTTCTGGAGGTAGTAATAAGCGCCCTCGTTGACCGCGTTCACCGCCGACTGCAGCGACGCCTGCGCCGTCATGAGGATGACCGGCGTCTCGGGATCCCGCTCCCGCACGGCGGTGAGCACCTCGATACCGCTCACGTGGGGCATGCGGATGTCCGTGAGGACGATGTCGGGCGCCTCCTCGTCCAGCCTGTCGATGGCCTCCCGCGCGTCGTGGTAGCCCACGGCCTGGAAGCCCTCACCGCGCAGCAGGATCTCCACGGTGTCCAGAATGGCGCGCTCGTCATCGATGATGAGCACCTTCGGCTTGCCACTCATCCTTTTCCTCCGGGTGCCCTGGCGGGCAGATAGACCGTGAAGCGGGCGCCCGGTCCGTCCTCCAGGCGGCCGTCCACCAGGATGCTGCCGCTGTGCGCCTCGACGGCGCGGTGGACGAGGGCCAGACCCAGCCCGGTCCCCCCCTCGCGCGTGGTATAGAAGGGATCGAAGATCTTTGCGGTCTCCTCCTCTTCGATGCCCGGCCCCGAATCCCGTACGCTGAACCGTACGGGTGCGCGCATGGCCATGCCCTCGGGGAGCGCCCCCTGAGCCAGCGGGCCCACCTCCACGCGCACCCGTCCGTCGGGACCCGAATGTTGCGCGGCATTCAGCAGCAGATTGAAGAGCGCGCGGTGGAGCAGGTCCCGATCACCATCCACCATGACGGGCCCCGCGGGTCGATCCACCTCCAGGCGGACGCCGTTGCCCGCGGCGGGATGCTGGCGGACCAGCTCCATGGCCTCCGCCACCACCTCCGTGAGGTCCACCTCACCCCAGCGATCGGCTTCGTACCCGCTGAACTCCATGAAGTCGGTGAGCAGCCGGCTGAGCCGTTGCGATTCGTTCACCACCAGCCGCCGCAGCACCTCCCGGTCGGGTCCCGGCATGTCCTCGGACGCGGCCAGCTGCTCCGCGGCGCTGCGCAGGGAGGCCAGCGGATTCTTGATCTCGTGCGCCAGGGACGCGCCCAGCTCCGCCACCGCCTGCAGCCGCTCCGCGCGCCGCAGGAGCTCCTCGATGCGTTTGGTCTCCGTATTGTCCTGGACCACCGCGGTCACCCACGGCTGCCCCTCCCGGTTCAGCACGGTGGTACGCACGCCCAGGTAGCGATCGCTCGTGTCGGTGCGCCGGCGGATCTCGTAGCGGCGGATCGGCACGCCGGTCTTGGCGGTACGCTGGATGACCGTGCCCAGGCCGGGCGCGCGGCGGTCCAGTTCGGGCAGCACCGAGCGGGTCCGCCAGGCGTCGGGATCCAGCGAGAGGAGGGCCACCGCCGCGTCGTTGGCGTAGGACAGGCGCCCTTCGCCGTCCACCGTGAGCAGGGCCGTGTCGATGGCCGCGAGCATCTCGTTGGTGTCCAGGCGCAGCTGGCGCAGCGCCGACTCCATGGCGCCCAGCTCCACGCCGGTACGCCGCAGGCGGTCACCCAGCGCGCCCGTGACCAGCGCGATCGCGGCAAAGAGGACGATCTGCAGCAGGGCCTCCACCTCCGCCGGGTCCGTATGAAGCCAGACCAGGTCCGCGAAATAGAGGATGCTGGCAAGCGCGCCGATGAGCATGCCGCCCGGTACCGGCAACGTGAGCGCACCGGTAGCGATGACCAGGATGTAGAGCGGCGGGAAGGGGCTGATGCCATCCTGTACGGTGATATGCACCACCGCGGTGACCAGCAGGGTATCGAAGATGGACTGGGCGTAGAGGAAGTTCGTGCCGGGCGCCCGCCCCAGGATCTCCGTCCACCAGAAGCTGATCACGGTGAAGGTGACGGCCAGCAGCAGCGCAAGCGTGGCCACCAGGGCCGTCACCGGGTCGCCACCGCCGGGCAGGACGAAGAGGGCGGCGGTAAAGATACCCGCGGCCAGCGTCAGGCGGCCCAGGTAGAGCCACCGGAGCAGCTTCAGCGTCTGCACCATGCCGTACTTTCGCGCAGCGGAGCAACCGGTCCGTGGGGGGAGGGGACGGCCGGTACGCACGCGAAGGTAGCAGCCGCTCTTGCGTAATGCAATGACGCAGCTTGCAAATTTCCAGAAGCGCCAGTGGGGCGCGCCCGGGATCTTTACGACGTGTTATCCGGTAAGGCTTCTGTAGAACGCTTGGGCGGAGCCGCCCGCGCACCCGGTCGGGACCGCTGCGCCAGGCACGGTCTGGTACGCCGATTGCGCCCGGGACTTTCCGCCCAGCACATGATCGATGACCCGGTACCCTTCCAGGGGGAACGCATGACCCGCCATCTCGTACGCGCAGCACTGCTGACCCTGCTGGCCGTGCCCATGGAGCTCGCCGTGCCGCCGACCGCGAGCGCTCAGTACTTCGGCCGCCAGAAGGTCCAGTACGAGGACTTCGACTGGCACGTCATGCACACGGACCGCTTCGACGTCCACTTCTATCCTGAAGCGCAGACCGCCACGGATGACGCCGCCCGCATGGCGGAGCGCTGGTATCTGCGTCTCTCGAACGCCTTCCAGCACGGCTTCGACAGGAAGCCGCTCATCTTCTACGCGGACCATCCGGACTTCCAGCAGACCAACGTCATCCAGAGCATGCTCGGTGAGGGCACCGGCGGCGTCACGGAGGGCCTCAAGAACCGCGTCATCATGCCCTACACCGGCCGCTACGCGGAGAATGACCACGTGCTGGGGCACGAACTGGTGCACGTCTTCCAGTACGACCTGGCACAGGCGCCGGGCGGCGGCGGCCTCACCGGCATGAGCCGGCTGCCGCTGTGGCTCGTGGAGGGGATGGCGGAGTATCTCTCCGTGGGGCGTGAGGACACGCACACCGCCATGTGGCTGCGGGACGCCACGCTGCGCGGCGAGCTGCCCACCATCGACCAGCTGTGCTGCGACCCGCGCTTCTTCCCCTACCGCTACGGCCAGGCGCTGTGGGCATATATCGGCGGCCGCTGGGGTGACTACACGGTCACCGAGCTCTACCGGTTCTCCCTGCGTTTCGGCTGGGACGAGGCCGTGGAGCGCGTCCTCGGCGTGACCAATGACGAACTCTCCGACGCCTGGCAGACGGCCGTGCGCGCCACCTACCTGCCGATCGTCCAGGGGCGGCAGCGTCCGGAGGACGCCGGTGATCCGGTGCTCGTGGAGGAGGGCGATGCCGCCATGCACCTGGCGCCCGCCATCAGCCCGGATGGCCGCTGGATCGCGTACTTCGGCAGGCGGGACATCTTCACCGTGGAGCTCTACCTGGCGGACGCCCGCACGGGTGAGGTCGTGGAACGCCTCACCCGCTCCACCGGATCCGAGCACTACGACGCCCTGGCCTTCATTTCCTCGGCGGGGGCCTGGTCACCCGACGGCAGCAAGTTTGCCTTCCTGGTGTTCGAGCAGGGGGACAACCGCATCAAGATCCTGGACGTGGCGTCCCAGAAGGTGGAACGGACCATCGAGCTCGCCGAGGTGGGCGCCATCCAGCATCCCGCGTGGTCACCCGACGGCCGCACCCTGGCCTTTTCGGGGCTCAAGGGCGGGCTCAGCGATCTCTATCTCCTGGACCTGCCCAGCGGGGATCTGCGCCAGCTCACGGATGACCGCTACGCCGACCTGGAGCCCGCCTGGTCGCCGGACGGCGGGACGCTGGTCTTCGTCACCGATCGGGGCCCCGATACGGACTTCCGGACGCTCGTGTACGGCAACATGAACCTGGCCACCTACGACGTGGCCACCGGCCGGATGGAGGTGCTCGACATCTTCGCCGGGTCCAAGCACATCAATCCGCAGTACGCGCCCGACGGCCGCTCCATCTACTTCGTCTCCGACCGCGAGGGGTTCAGTGACCTCTACCGGCTGGAGCTGGCGTCGGGCGCGGCTTTCCAGATCACGCGCCTGGCCACGGGCGTGAGCGGCATCACAGCCATGTCCCCCGCCATGACCGTGGCGGCCAATGACGGCCGCGTGGTGTTCTCCGTCTTCGAGGGCGGCGGCTACAACGTCTACGCGCTGCCCGCCGAGCGGGCCGTGGGCGAGCGGGTCACGGCCGCGCCGGCCGGCCCCGTGGTGGCGGGGATCCTGCCGCCGGTGGAAGCGGCCGGCACCGGCGTCGTGGCCAGTTATCTGGACGAGCCGCTCGCGGGGCTGCCGCCCGCCACCGTGGAGTACGCTGTGACCGAGTACGACCCGGGGCTCCAGCTGGACTTCCTGGGCCCGCCTTCCGTGGGCATCGGGGTCAGCACCTTCGGCACCGGTCTGGTCGGCGGCGTCTCGGCGTACTTCTCGGACATGATGGGAGACCACCAACTGGCGGCGGCCGTGCAGGCCCAGGGGACGCTCAAGGACGTGGGCGCGCAGGTGGCATACTTCAACGCCGAACGCCGCTTCAACTGGGGGGCGAACGCCGGCCACGTGCCCTACCTGACGGGCCAGGCCTACTTTGCCCAGGACGGCGGTCAGCTGCTGTACGTGGAGCGCTTGCAGCGGATCTTCGTGGACCAGGCCAGCCTGGGCGCGCAGTACCCGCTCTCCACCACGCGCCGCTTCGAGGTCAACGGCGGGGTCACGCACCTGGGCTTCGACACGGAAGAAAGGCGCATCCCCATCGATCCGAATGGCAACCAGGTGGGTGAGGAGGAGCGCGTCGACCTGCCCAGCCCCGACGGGGTCTTCCTGGCCAACGCCGCGGCCGCCTTCGTGGGGGACAACTCCTTCTTCGGCTTCACCTCCCCGGTGGCCGGTCAGCGCTATCGCTTCGAGGTGAGCCCCACGCTGGGGGACCTGACCTACACCACCGCGCTCGCCGACTACCGTCGCTACCTCTTCCGCACGCCCTTCACACTGGCGTTCCGCGGCCTGCACTACGGGCGCTACGGGCCGGATGCGGAGAACCTGGTGCAGGACGGTGTGCAGCTCCTCAGGCCGCTCTTCCTGGGCTATCACACGTTCATGCGCGGCTACGACTGGAACAGCTTCAGCGGTGCCGAGTGCACGCAGATCGAGGGCGGTACCACGTGCCCCGAATTCGACCGCCTACTGGGCAGCCGCATCGGCGTGGTGAACCTGGAACTGCGCATCCCCGTGTTCGGCGTGGAGGAGTTCGGGCTCATCACCTTCCCCTACCTGCCGCTCGAGGTATCCCCCTTCGTGGATGCCGGCGTGGCGTGGGAATCGGGCAGCACGCCGGACTTCCGCTTCGACCGCAACACCCCCGACCGCGTCCCGGTGGTGAGCACCGGCATCTCCGCGCGCGTCAACCTGATGGGCTACATGGTGCTGGAGACCTACTACGCCTATCCGTTCCAGCGTCCTGAGAAGGGCTGGCACTGGGGCTTCAACATGGCTCCGGGTTGGTGAGCGCGAACAGCTCATAAGCGACGAGGGCGGCGCCGATCACCGGTGCCGCCCTCCTTTTTTCGCCCCGCCTGCCACCGGGCTCAGTTGGCCGGCACCGCCCGGCCGTCCGCCCACGCCCGCAGGGCCGCCACCTTCTCCGCGGCGGTGCGGGAGAGCGGGGCCGTGCCGCCCAACTCGCGCAGCAGCAGGGCGGTGTCCACGCTGCCTTCACCGGAGAACGCGGTGTAGAGCGCCGCCACCACGGCCTGCTCGATCTCGGCGCCGCTGAAGCCATCCGCCGCGGCCGCCAGGGCGGCCAGGTCCAGTTCCCCGGGCTCCCGGCCGCGGCGCGCCAGGTGGATGCGAAAGATCTCCGCGCGCGACGGCTCGTCGGGCAGGTCCACGAAGAAGACCTCGTCGAAGCGCCCCTTGCGCAGGAACTCGGGGGGCAACCGGCTCACGTCGTTGGCCGTGGCCACGGTGAAGACGGGGGCGCGGCGATCCTGCAGCCAGGAGAGGAAGCTGCCCAGCACGCGCTGCGAGAGCCCGCCGTCCTCGTCCCCCGAGGCAAAAGCCTTCTCCAGCTCGTCGATGAAGAGCACGCACGGCGCCAGGCGCTCCGCCACCTGGCAGGCGCGGCGGAAGTTCCGCTCGCTCTCGCCTACGTACTTGTTGTACAGGCGGCCCGGGTCGAGCTTCAGTAACGGCAGATTCCAATCCATGGCCACCGCCTTGGCGCACAGGCTCTTCCCCGCCCCCGGCACCCCCACCAGCAGGATGCCCTTCGGAAAGGAGAGGCCGAACGCCTCGGCGCCGGCCGGGTCAGCCACGATGGCCCGCCGCTTGGCCAGCCACGCCTTCAGCCCGGCCAGGTCCGCGATGTCGGCCATGGTCTCCTCGGCCGGATAGTACTCCAGCACCCCCTCGCGCTCCACGATGTCCCGCTTGGCCCGAACCACGTGATCCACGTCCGCCACGCTCAGGCGGCCATCCTCCACCACGGCGCGGGTGAGGATCTTCTCCGCCTCCACCAGGGTGAGGCCGCGCAGCTGCATGAGCAGCCGCTCCGTATCGGCCGGGGAGAGCTCGGAAGTGATGCGCTGGCGGCGGCCCACGTCGCGCAGCACGCGCTCCAGCAGGCGCCGGAAGTCCTGGCCATCCGGCGGCGGCAGCGTCACCGTGGCGGCGCGCGGCCGGAGCGCCTCCGACAGCTCCGGTGCCTCCAGCGCCATGGTGATGGCGCCCACGCCCGCCTCCATGGCCACGACCCGGTCGGCCAGCCGCCGCGCCCGCGCCGCGTCCTCCAACAGCACCTCGGCATGGCGCACGAAGTAGAGCGCCTCCACACGCGAAGCGGCCAGGTGGGAGAGAAAGCCGTCCGCGTCCTGCGTGCCGTAGACGCCGTTCAGCTCGCCGTCCAGACGCAGCGTCTCACCCGGCGTCCAGATGAACAGGGGCAGCGTGAGCCGATCGGAGACCAGACGCAGGAGCGTGAGCGCACGGTCCTCCTCGGCCGTGCGCAGCACGATGAGGCCGTAGTGGGACCGGATCAGCATTTCCAGGTCCCGGAAGGCCTCCGAGCCCGCCAGGGCGGCGAGCGGGCTCACCCTGCCCTCCGCGTGGGATTGGACCGCGTCATGTCACCTCCTCCTGCCTGCTCCGGCTGAGCGTTCTGCACACGGTGCCACCGGGTGCGGGCAGCGCCAGATCCGCCTCGGGCAGCCCGGCCGCGCGCCACGCGGCCCGCGCGCGTATCGGCGGCTCGAGCGGCGGCTCGTCGGCCAGGCGGAAGGTGCCCCAGTGGATGCCCACCAACAGGCCGCGCCCGCCCATCTCGCGGTACGCCGCCACCGCCTCCTCCGGCGTCATGTGCGAGCTGCGCATGAACCAGCGCGGCGCGTAGGCGCCGATCGGCAGGAGCGTGACGTCGAAAGGTCCCGCCCGCTGGCCCACGCGGCCGAACTCCGGCATCCAGCCGCTGTCACCCCCGAAGTAGGCACGCTCGCCCCCCGCCCCCGCAAGGGCGAACGCGGCCCACAGCCGCCGGCGCTGGTCGCGAGGGCCGCGGCGCGTCCAGTGGCTGGCGGGCAGCCCGGTCACCTCCAGCCGGCCGCCCGCCGTCTCCAGCGCCGCGTCCTGCCACCAGTCCAGTTCAAGGCTCCGCCGCACGCCGCGCCGGGCGAGCCAGCCGCGGTAACCCAGGGGCGTGACCCACACCGCCCGCGGGTGGGCGGCGGCCAGGCGCCGCACCGTGGGGGCGTCCAGATGGTCGTAGTGATCGTGGGACAGGAGCACGGCGTCCACGGGCGGGAGCTCGCCGAACGGCAGTCCCGGCGGGGTGAGCCGCGCCGGCCCCACCCAGGAGAGGGGCGAGGCGCGCCGGCTCCACACGGGGTCCGTGAGCACGTTGACGCCGCCCACCTGCAGGAGCGCCGTGGCATGCCCTACCCAGGTGACCCGGATCTGACCGGGGCCGGCGCGCGGGTCTGCGGGATCGGGCCGGCCGCGGGGCAGGTCCTCGGGGGGCGGATCGGGTACCGGCGGGTGCCGGAAACGTTGCCAGCGCCACTTCCAGAAATCCGCCCCCCGCGGGTGGACCGCTCCCTCCCACGGATTCCGGAAGCCGCCTCCGGGCGCGTGATGCGCCGGGCGCGCACTCACGCGGGCAGATCGGGTCCAGCGCTCGGCAGGCGGAGCGTGAACGTGCTGCCCTCTCCAGGCGAGCTGTGCACCAGGATGTCGCCCCCCAGCAGCCGGGCCAGGCGGCGCGCCACGCCCAGCCCCAGACCGGTACCTTCGTAGCTGCGTGTGGTGCCCGCCTGCGCCTGCCAGAAGGGTTCGAAGATACGCTCCTGCTCCTCCGCCGGGATGCCGATCCCGGTATCGTGCACGGCCACGTCCACACGGTCACCGTGCAGCTCGATGGAGACCCGCACGCTGCCCTCGGAGGTGAACTTCACCGCGTTCGAAACCAGGTTCGTGAGCACCTGGCGGACCTTGCTCGGATCGGTCATGACCTCGGGACCGTCTTCGGGGACCTCCACGCGGAGATCCAGTCCGCGATCCCGCGCCAGCGGCTCCACGACGTCCACGGTCTCCCGCACCAGCTGTCCCACGCGCGTGGGGACGGGATGGACCTCCTCCTTGCCCGCCTCCATGCGCGAGTAGCTGAGCACCTCCTCCACGAGTTGCAGAAGGTGGCCCGCGGCCAACCGGATCCGCTCGGCGTGGTGGAGCGCGTCCCCCTCCAGGGGGGTCGGCACGCCCATCATGAGGAGCTCCGAAAAGCCGATGATGGCGTTCAGCGGCGTACGCAGCTCGTGGGACATGACCGCCAGGAAGTCCGCCTTGGCCTGGTTGGCCGCGAACATGCCCTGGAAAAGGCGCGCATTGTCGATGGCCTGTCCCGCCCGCGCCGCGATGCCGCGAGCCAGTGCCAGGTCCATATCGGTGAAGCGCCCCCGAGCGTGCGCCAGGAAGGTGATGGATCCCAGCACCCGGTCCTGCAGGATGATGGGCACGCCCAGGGCGGAACCCACGTCCAGGCGGCGCAGCATGTCCGCGTGCTCGGCGCCGAGTGCCTGGTCTTCGACCGGGGCGGCCACACGCTCCACGAGCGCCGGCTCGGCGTCCTCGATGACCGTGCCGCACCCTACGGCGGCCGCGGTACTGCCCGGCCAGCGCGCTTCCAGCTCCGCGATAAGGTCACCCAGTGCGGGATCACGATGCGCGGCCACCGCCAGCCGTGGCGCTGGGTCGCCGTCCATGAGCAGAAGGACCAGACAGCCGTCCGCCAGATCCGGCACCACCAGCGGCGCCAGGCGGGAGAGCGCCTCCTCCTGGTCGAGCGTGGCGCTCAGCCGGCCCGAAACCTCCGCCAGGACCGCCACGCGGCGTTCGGCAAACTCCAGCCGGACGCGGGCGTCCCGCTCGGCATCGAAAGCGCGCCGCACCTCCCGCTGCGTTGCGCGGAGCGCCCGAATGGCCTCCTCCAACTCCCGGGCCCGTCCGGTGGCCACACCGCCGGCATGGCCGAGCCGCCCGATCACCACGTCCACCAGCCCCGCGACCGCCAGGAACGCAACCAGGCTGAACAGGCCGGGCCCCTGGATGCCCGCGGGCAGGAAGAGGAAGACGAAGGCCAGGGCAGCCCCCGACAGGGTGGCCAGGACCATGGGGCCCCGTCCCCCCACCCAGGCGGAGGCAAAGACGGCCGCGAAGAAGAAGATGAGGAGCGTGTGGCTGATCCAGGGGCGCAGCAGCAGTGACGCGGCCAGCGCGATCAGGACGAAGACCAGGGCTGTCGCATAGCCCCGCAGCGGACGGCGCTGGTGGGGCGGTACCGCGGACTCGGTGGGATCTACAGTGGCTATGGCGGACCTCCGGTGAAGCGGCCAGTAAGCGTCAGGGACGCGAAACACCCCCGCGGCGGTGCCGAGAGGGTGCGAGCGGCCGCGCCACCGCGCCCGTGGGCGGGGTGGCAACCGTGCGGGTTGCCCTAGCGGGTGCGACGCCGCCGGGCGCGCGCCTGCCGGCGCCGGGCGTCGGCGGTCTTGCGCTTCTTGGCCTCACTCGGCTTCTCGTAGAAGCGCTTCTTCTTCATGTCCTTGAAGAGCCCCGAGCGCAGGATTTTGCGGCGGAACTGCTTCAGCGCCCACTCGATGCGGTCGCCTTCGTTGAGCTGGATCTCGACCATGTGTCTCCCGTCGTGCTGCCGATGAAGGCCTGTGTTTTCGTGCAGCCTGTAAAATACGCAAGATTCAGGCGTACGTCCAGCCTCGCGCCGCTCGGC
>JBBDRO010000081.1:0-19497 GCA_040905425.1 Gemmatimonadota bacterium
ATCCTCTTCAACTGCGGTGGTCTCGACCTCTACCCACACAATGTCTTATAGAGCCCGTCAAGGAAGCGAACCTCGGCCAAAAGCGACGAACACCGCGCCAGCCCCCGGAGGCCAGCGCGGCGTCGTCGCTTACGAATGTCCGGTGAAGACCTAGAAGATCCGCAGCGCCACCAGCGAGCCCGGCAGTCCCCCGCCGCTCACCGCCGAGACGATGTACTGCACGCCCTCGTGCATGAACGTCATGGGCGCGGTGTTGGTGGGCGCGGGCAGCTCCACCGTGGCCAGCTCCTCACCGGTGCGCTTGTCCACGGCGTGCAGGAGCGGCGCGCCGCCGCGGCCCTCGCCGTAGATGAGCAGGGTGGGCGTGACCAGCGCGGTGGCGTGTGAGCCCTTCCCGGTGACGGGCAGCTCCACGCCCGCGAGCGCCGGATGGTTCTTGACGTTGTCCGGCGTGTCCCCGTTGGGGATCCACCAGAGGTGCTCGCCGGTGTTCAGGTCGACGGCGGTGATGCGGCCGTAGGGCGGCTTGAGGAGCGGCAGCCCCTGGGGGCCGCGCACGCCGCCCGGGCCCTGCGTCACCCAGTCCATGTTGGCGTCCGGGGTCTCGGAGCCGGGGAAGAGCTGCGGCGCGCTGCACGCGCGGGTGGAGGCCACGTAGAGGATGCCGGTCTCGGGGTCCACCACGCTGCCGCCCGGGATGTTGGTGCCGCCGTTGGCGCCCGGGCAGACGAGGGCGGCGTTGGTGCCGTCCGCCGCGCCCCGTATGGAGGGCGGGGCGAAGAGCGGCCCCATGCGGAAGCCCTTCACCAGCTCCAGAGCCTCGGCGCGCAGCTCCGGTGTGAAGTCGATGAGGTCATCCTCCGTGATGCCCTGCTGCTCGTAGGGCGCGGGCCGCGTCGGGAACGGCTGCGTGGGCGCGGTCCACTCGCCCGGCACGTCGGAGGCGGGCACGGGGCGCTCCTCGATGGGCCAGACCGGCTCGCCCGTCTCCCGGTTGAAGACGTACGCAAAGCTCTGCTTGGTGGTCTGCACCACGGCGGGGATGCGCTCGCCGTCCACGGTGATGTCCACCACCGGGGGCGAGGAGTTGGTGATGTAGCCGCGCTCGATGGGCAGCCCGTTGTCCCCGTCGTAGGGGTAGCCCAGGTCGGCCAGGAGGTCCACGATGCCGTCCTCACCGAAGGCCTCCACCGGGCGGCCGGTCTCGGCGTCCAGCGCGATCAGGTAGAAGCCCGGGTCCACCACGTAGATGCGGCCGCGCCCGTCCACCACGTCGTAGGCCACGCCCTTGCCGTAGTTCTTGCGCATGGAGTCTTCCCAGCGCTTGGTGTGCCGCATGCGCCACATCCAGAGCGTCTCCCCCGTGGCCGGGTCGATGGCGATCACGGCGCGCCGCTGGCCCGCCACGGTGAAGAGCTTGCCCTCGGCGTAGATGGGGGTGGCGCGCAGGATGTTGTCCACGCTCGGCCCGTAGTTGTCCCCGCGCCACACCCACGCCACCTCCAGCTCCTCGAAGTTGTCACGATCGATCTGGCTGAGCGGCGCGTGGCGCGTGCTGCCGGCGTCCCCCCAGGCATAGCCCCAGCCGCCGTTCTGTTGGGCGGCCAAGGGGGCGGCCAGCGCCAGGACGCTCACCGCGAGCAGGGCGATCAGGGGGATGGGTGCGGAGGCCCGGAGGGCGGTCAGGGGGACGGGTGCGGCGGCGCGGAGGGCGCGGGCACCGCTCAGGAGAAGCGAACGACCTCTGGACATGGCGGCATCACCGTTCGGGAGTGGGAGGGGGCGGGAGCCGCAGCTTGTCGAGCGCCTCGACGTCGGTGGGCAGGGGCTGCTCCCCGGCCGGCTGCTTGTTCAGCTCCAGGATGTAGGCCACCATGGCCGCCGCCTGCTCGGGGCTGAGACTCCCCGGGAAGTCCTGCGGCATGGTGTCGCGGATATGCACGAAGAGCAGGCGCGCCGACTGGCCGAACCAGCGCTGCTTGAAGGTGTCCTCGGCAAACTCGCGCGGGCCGTGGCAGAGCGAGCACTGGGCGTCGTAGATCTGCTTGCCCTGGTTGGCCTGCACCTCCGTGAAGTGGGCGCGCTTCTCCTGCGCCTGCGCCGGTGCCGCCGGTAGCACGGCCAGCGCCAGCAGCGCCAGGGTCAGCGCCGACGCGGGCGCCGCGGCGCGCGTGAGGAGTCGCGGAAATCGTCCGTGCGGTGGTAAAGCCATGGTCATGCTATGTGTTGCGGGGGAGCGGCATCGACGCGACGCCTGGCTACCTTGTCGTGCAGCTATACCCACAATAGGGCAAAAAGAACCGCACGCGCTACCCCCCGGGCAGCGCGAGCGCCACCAGCCGCGAGGGCACGTCGCCGCGCGGGTCACCGATCCAGAAGGCCACGTATTGCCGGCCCCCGATGGCGTACGTCATGGGCGGGCTGGTCACCGGCGCGGGCAGCTCCAGCTCCCACAAGATCTCACCGGTGGCCTTGTCGTGGGCGCGCAGGAACGGCTCGCCGCCCGTGCCCTCCCCGGCAAAGAGCAGCGTGGCCGTGGCCAGCAGGACGGGGCGGGCGCTGCTGCCGGTGCGCGGCAGCTCGATGCCCAGCTCGGCCGCGGCCGCGCGGATCCGCTCCGGGGTGTCCCCCGCCGCCATCATCCAGGCGTGCTCGCCCGTGTTCAGGTCGATGGCCGTGAGGCGGCTGTAGGGCGGCTTGATGAGCGGCAGCCCCTCCACCGTGGGCACGCGCCCGCCCGCGAAGACGTAGTCCATGTCCGAGCGCTCGGGGCGCGGCGCCACCAGCGCCAGGACCGAGGGGCTGGTGTAGGAGCCCACGAAGAGCAGCCCCGTCCCGGGGTCGAAGGCGCCGCCCTCCCAGTTCGTGCCGCCCAGCGTCCCGGGCAATGACAGCGTGCCGCGCGTGCTGTCGGGCGCCTCCCGCAGCGAGGCGGGGCTGTAGAGCCGCCCCAGCCGGAAGGGGCGCACGGCCTCCAGCGCGGCAGCGCGTAGCTCCGGCGTGAAGTCGATCAGATCCGCCTCGGTCACGCCCTGGCGGTCGTACGCCGCGGGCTTCGTGGGGAACGGCTGGGTGGGGCTGGCCCGCTCGCCGGGCACGTCGGAGGCGGGGACGGCCCGCTCCTCGATGGGCCACACCGGCTCCCCGGTGACGCGGTCGAAGACATAGGCAAAGGCCTGCTTGGTGAGTTGCACCACCGCTTCCACGGGGCGGCCGTCCACCACCACGTCCGCCAGGATGGGCGCCGTGGGGTTGTCCCGGTCCCAGATGTCGTGGCGGATGATCTGATAGTGCCACACCCGCTCCCCGGTGCGGGCGTCCAGGCACACCAGACTGGTGGAGAAGAGGTTGTCCCCGGGGCGGTGGCCGCCGTAGTAGTCCCCGGTGGCCGCCTCCACTGGCACATAGATGAGGCCGCGGCGCTCGTCCAGCGACAGCGGTGCCCACGCGCCGGCGTTGCCGGTGTAGCGCCAGGACTCGTTCTCCCACGTCTCCACCCCGTACTCGCCCGCGCGCGGGATGGTGTGGAAGCGCCAGCGGAGGGCGCCCGTGCGCACGTCGAAGGCCATCACGTAGCCGGGCACGTTCTCCCGCGACGGCGGCGCTAGCCCCACGGCCAGCGCAGGCGCCACCACCACCACGTCCTCGAAGATCAGCGGCGGCGAGGAGGACCCGATGACCGCCTCGTCGGGATCCAGCGGCACGCCCAGCGCCAGCTTCACGTCCACCATGCCGTCCTGGCCGAAGCCGGGCACGGGCTGGCCGGTGCGGGCGTCCAGCGCCACCAGCCGATAGCCGGGCGTGACCACCAGGATGCGCGCGTCCGTGCCGTCACTCCAGTAGGACACGCCGCGGCCCGAGTTGGCGCGCGGCGCGATGGCGTTGCGGCGCTCCTCGTCGAAGCGCCACACCCACTTCGTCTCGCCCGTGGAAGCGTCGGCCGCGATCACGGCGCGGTGCCGGCCGGCGGTGAAGTACAGCGTGCCGTCCACCGCCAGCGGCGTGCTCTGATTGCGGTACTCGGTCTCCCCCTCGAGTACGGCGTCCGAATGCCAGTTCCAAGCGACGGCGAGCCGGTCCACGTTCCCGGCGTGGATCCGGGCCAGCGGCGAGTAGCGCTCTCCGCCGGGACGGCCGTGGTGGTAGGGCCAGTCCAGGTCGGCAGCCAGGGAGGCCGCGGCGGCTCCGGCGGGCGGAGGGCCAGAGGCGCAGGCGGAGAGGGCGGCACAGGCCGCGCCGACCAGGACGAGCGCGCACGGCGCCGGAAGCAGTGCCTTCATCGTGCAGTCCCTGTCAGACGTTGCGGGAGCGAGCGACTGGACGCCGGCATTGACGCGGAAGGCCGACCCATTGAATGATAGGGGGTCCCCCCGCCACAAGGCGAGCCGCTTCTTCCCTCCCCCTTTCGGAGGAGCGCATGCACGGGTATTTCCGCATCGTAGGACCGGCCGCGGCGCTGGTCCTCCTGGCGCCCACGCCGGCCGCCGCCCAACCCGCGCGGCAGCCGCTGCCGCTCGAGCCGCCACGCGCGGCCGGGCTGGCCGTGAGCCCCGTCTACGAGGGCTGGTACCGGAACCCGGACGGCACGTTCAGCCTCTCCTTCGGTTACCTCAACCGGAATCGCGAGGAGGTGGTGGAGGTGCCAATCGGACCGCGCAACTACATCGCGGGCGCGGAACCACCGGCGGGCCTGCCCACCCGTTTCCTGCCGCGCCGCCACTACGGCGTCTTCACCGTGAACGTGCCCGCCGACTTCGGCGCCGACGACGAGGTGGTGTGGACCGTGGCCATCCGCGGCCAGACCTTTGCCATCCCCGGCCGGCTGAACCCCCTCTACGAGATCGACGCGCTGGGCGCCCCGGCCACCGGGGACACGCCGCCGCTCCTGCGCTTCAGCCCCGGCGGCGGCGGCGCGAGCGGCCCGCACGGCGTGGTGGGCCCGCCGCTACAGGCGAGCGTGGGGGAGCCCCTCGACCTGGCCGTATGGGCCAGCGACGAGGAGGACGAGCGCGTCACGCTGCGCTGGACCAAGTGGTCGGGGCCGGGCGGCGTGGAATTCGCCGAGGCCACCCTGCGCACGGAAGTGGGGGAACCGCGCGCCGCCACCACCGCCACCTTCGACGCGCCCGGCGACTACGTGCTCTACGTGCGCGCCAACACGTCCGGCCTCTCCAGCGCCGGACACGAGCAGTGCTGCTGGACCAATGGCTACCTGAACGTGACCGTCACGCGCTAGCACCGGGCCTGACCGGCCCCGGAGGCACACATGACAGAGCACTCGAAGTCCCGCAGGACGCTGTTCATTGCCGGCGGCACCGGCACGCTGATTGTGGCGGCGCTCACAGCTGTCGTGCTCGCCCCGCGCGTGGGCGCGGCGGACGCCGCGCGGCCACCCGCCGAACAACCGGGCACCGCCGCGGAGGTGGATCCCTGGGGCGCGGGCCAGGACGCGCCGGTGACGTTCAGCGGGGACGTCGCTTCGATCCTGCAGCGCAGGTGTCAGGCGTGCCATCAGGAGGGCTCCATCGCGCCCATGTCCCTGGTGACCTACGAGGAGGCGCGCCCGTGGGGGCCGCTCATCCGGGACCGGGTGACCAAGCGCATCATGCCGCCGTGGCACCTGGACCGCGATCGGGGCATCCAGGCGTTCGCCAACGATCGGTCCCTGACGGACGAGGAGATCGCCACGCTCGTGCGCTGGGTGGACGCCGGCATGCCGGAGGGTGACCCGGCCGAGCTGCCGCCCCCCGTGGAGTGGCCGGACGGCAGGAACTTCGCGCTGTACGAGCGCCTGGGGCCGCCGGACCTGATCATCCGCTCGGATCCCTACGACGTGCCCGCTACCGGCCAGGACGCCTGGTGGCGGCCCACGGTGGAGACGGGCGTAGAGCGGCCGCGCTGGGTGCGGGCGGCGGAGATCAAGCCGTCCTATCCGGACGGGCGCAAGGTGGTGCACCACACGCTGGTCACGCTGCTGCAGAGTGAGGAGGGCATCACCGGGCTGGCCAGCAGCGCCGCGGGCGCCGTGGGGAGCCCCGGGCTACTCACGGAGTGGGCCATCGGCAAGGTGGGGGAGATCTATCCGGAGGACACCGGCAAGCTGCTCCTGCCCGGCTCGCGCATCCGCTTCGAGGTGCACTACTCCACCATGGCGGGCATCGAGGTGCCGGACAACCAGGTGGAGCTGGGGCTCTGGTTCTACCCGGAGGACGTCACGCCGAAGTACCGGACCATCCTGCGCTTTTTCAACATTGCCGGGGACAGCGAGCTGGAGATCCCGCCGCACACCCTGACCACGCACAGCAACACCTTCGTCATCCCGGCGCCCGCGCGCCTGGAGAGCTTCCAGCCCCATATGCACATGCGCGGGCGCGGCATGTCCATGGAAGCGCTCTATCCGGATGGCCGCAAGGAGCTGCTGAACATCGTCAGCGCGTTCCAGTGGAAGTGGCACAACAACTACATCTACGCCCCCGAGGCGGCGCCGCTGCTGCCCGCGGGCACGGTGCTCCAGTTCACCGCCTGGCATGACAACACGGCGTCCAATCCCGCCAATCCGGATCCCGACCAGTACGTCACCTGGGGGGACCGGACGGTGGACGAGATGGCGCACGCGTGGGTGGGGATCACGTATCTGGAGCAGGCCGACTTCGAGCGTCTCGCGACCGAACGCGCCGCCGCGGCGGACCGTGTGGCGGCCAATCGGTAGGCGGTCGTTGCCGGGTGGCCGGGCGGTGGCGGCGCGCTTGCGCCGCTCCAGTGCCGGGGAGCGGGTGGCGCGGGCCGGGCGGGTAAGCGCCGGGGCCGCGCTCCTGGCGCTGGCAGCGCTCACGGCGGGTAGCGCGGCCGGTCAGGCCACCCCGCCGGCCGAGCCGCCCCCCGAGTGGGGGCCCACCGCCGCGGACTACACCAACGTGCCCTACCCGCACCCGGTGGCCTTCCTGGAGTTCACCGTGCATGGGGCGGACGTGCGCCTGGCGTTCATGGACGTGGCGCCCGCGGGTCCGGCCAACGGGCGCACCGTCATGCTCTTCCACGGCATGAACTTCTTCGCCGCCGCCTTCGAGCCCACCATCGCGGCGCTGACGGCGGCGGGGTTCCGCGTGGTGGCCATCGACCGGCTCGGCTACGGGCGCTCCTCCAAGCCGATCATCCCCTACAACCTGCACCTGGCCGCCACCAACGCGAAGCGCGTGCTCGACCACCTGGGTATCGAGCGGGCCGCCGTGGTGGGCCACTCCATGGGCGGTATGGTGGCCGCGCGCTTTGCCTTCAGCTATCCGGAGACCGCCACGCGGCTGGTGCTGGTCAACCCCATCGGCCTCACGGATCCGCGCGGTTCGCGGCCGTGGCGCGACCCGCAGGAGGCGTACGCCGGCGTGTTGCGCTCCACCAGCTACGGGTCGATCCTGCGCAACCACATGCGCTACTATCCCGAGTGGCGCGCCGAGTATCTGCAGTGGGTCCGCTACCAGTACGGCCTCACGCTGAGTGGCGAGTGGCCGCGTCTGGCCCGGGTGCGGGCGCTGCAGCAGCAGATTCTCTACGAGGACCCGGTCGTGCACGACTGGCCGCACATCCGCACCCCCGCGCTGGTCATCGGGGGTGAGGAGGACGGTCCCCGCTTCCCCGAGCTGGCGCGCAACGCGGCGGCCACACTCCCCGACGCCGAGCTGGTGCTCTTCCCGGGCGTGGGGCACATCCCGCAGTTCGAGATCCCGGAGCGTTTCCATGCGGAGCTGATCCGCTTCCTGGGAGCCGGGCCGGCGGGCGACGGCTGAGGCCGGCGGCCCCTGGTGCCGCGGGCGGGCCGGCCTAGTTTCCCTCCCATGCGCCTGGATCCCGGAGACGTGGCCCTCTGCGTGGCCGATGACGGCCCGCCCACCGCCTCGGGCGCTCGCCCCGCGGCCACGCCCATCGTCCAGACCTCCCTCTTTGCCCACCCCGACCTGAGCTCCCTCACGGACGCGCTGGCCGCCGAGCACGCCAGCCACGTCTACACGCGCGGGCAGAATCCCACGGTCGAGACGCTCGAACGCAAGCTGGCGCTGCTGGAAGGCGGGGAGGCGTGCAAGGCGTTCGCGTCCGGGATGGCGGCGGTGAGCGCCGTGCTCATGGGGCTCCTCGAGGCCGGCGACCATGTGCTGTTCGTCAACCACACCTACGGCCCCACGCTCCAGCTGGCCGAGCACCTGGGCCGCTTCGGCATCACTCATTCCACGGTCCTGGACGTCAGCCCCGAGGCCGTGGCCGCCGCACTCCGCCCGGAGACGAAGCTGGTGTGGCTGGAGAGCCCCGGCACCATGCTCTTCCGCCTGGTGGACGTGGCGGCGGTGGCGGAGCTGGCGCGCAAGCGCGGCGTCCTCACGTGCATGGACAACTCCTGGGCCACCCCGCTGCTGCAGAAGCCGCTGGCACTCGGCGTGGACATGGTGGTGCACAGCGCCACCAAGTATCTCGGTGGCCACAGTGACGTGGTGGCGGGCGCGTTGGTCACCAGCGCCGCGCGCCTGCAGCGGATCTTCTACCGCGCCTACCTGCTGAATGGCGGTGCGCTGGCCCCCTTCAACGCCTTCCTGGTGCTGCGCGGGTTGCGCACGCTGCCCGTGCGCCTGCGCCAGCACGAGGCGGACGCCCTGGAGGTGGCGCGCTACCTGGAGACGCACGATGCCGTGGCCGCCGTCCATCATCCCGCGTTGCGCGAGCCGGAGCTGGCCGCGCGCCAGTTGGCCGGCACCACCGGCCTCTTCAGCTTCGAGCTGGCGGACGCCTCCTACGCGCGCGTGCGCCGCTTCATCGACGCGCTCGAGCACTTCCGCATCGGCGTGAGCTGGGGCGGCGTGGAGAGCCTGGTCATCACGCCGAGCCGGGAGGACAACGCCGCCGCCCTGACCGCCCGCGGCATCCCGCCCGGCCTCGTGCGTCTGTCCGTGGGCCTGGAGAGCGCGGAGCTGCTCATCGCGGACCTGGACCAGGCACTGTCATTCTAAGCGACGATGCCCGTCAGCTTCCACGCGCGCCGCGCCCGCGGGCGCAGCTGATCCTCCCGTGCCACCGTCCGACCCCATGAGCGCACGTCCCCCACTCACGCTGGCCGAGGCACTGCTCCCCGTGCTCACCATGTTCGCCCTCTTCACGGCGGGCGCGCTCACGCTGGGCACGAGCGGCGAGCTGCTGGTGGCGGTGCTGCTGGCCGCGGCGGCCGTGGCCGGCGCCGTGGCCACCCGCCACGGCCACGGCTGGGAGGAGATCCAGCGCGCCACCGGCCAGAAGCTGGCCGGGGTGCTGCCCGCCCTGCTCATCCTGCTCTCCATCGGACTTCTCATTGCCACCTGGGTGCTCTCCGGCACCATCCCCTACCTGGTCTACTGGGGCGTGCAGCTGGTGAGCCCGCGCTATCTGGCGCTCACCGCCTTCCTGGCCACCGCCACCATGTCCCTCTTCACCGGCACCTCCTGGGGCTCGGCGGGCACCATCGGCGTAGCGCTCATGGGCACCGCGGCCGCGCTCGGCGCGCCGCTGCCGCTGGTGGCGGGCGCCGTGGTCTCCGGCGCCTACTTCGGGGACAAGATGTCCCCGCTCTCCGACTCCACGAACATCGCCGCCATCGGCGCGGGCTCGGAGCTCTACGCGCACATCCGGCACATGGTGTGGACGGCGGGGCCGTCGTTCGTGGTGGCGCTCGTGGCCTACGCCCTGCTCGGCGGCGGCGGCGCGGCCGCGGGCGGGATCCCGGAGGACGCCCGCCGCCTGCTCGGCGAGCTGGAGGCCGTCTTTACCCTGAACGCGCTTGTGCTGATCCCGGCGGCCATCGTGGTGTGGAGCATCGTGCGCCGTGTGCCGGCCGCCCTGGCCATCACCGCCTCCTCCGTGGTGGCGCTCGTGATGGGGGTGTGGCTGCAGGGCTTCGGCTTCGGGGACGCCGTGACGGCGGCCGTGGCCGGCTTCCGCGCCGACATGATCCCGGGCATCGACCCCGCCGCCGTCGGCCAGAACTTCCTGGTCCTCGTGGAGCGGGGCGGCCTCTACTCCATGGCCACCACACTCATCGTGGTCATCGCGGCGTTCCTGCTGGCCGGCGCCATGGATGCCGCGGGCGCCCTGGACCTGCTCATCGGCCGCATGCTGGCCGCGGTGCGCTCCGTCTTCGGCCTGATCGCCGCCACCATGGCCTCGGGCGCCACCATGATCGCGCTCACCAGCCACGGCGGCGTGACGGCACTGGTCATCGGCGGCCTCTTCCAGAAGGCGTACGACGAGCGCGGCCTGGCGCGCGTGAACCTGTCCCGCTCGCTGGAGGACTCGGTGACCATCACCGAGCCGCTCATGCCGTGGACCGTCTCCGCGGTCTTCATGGCCACCACGCTCGGCGTGCCCACCACCGCGTACGCGCCCTGGGCCGTGTTCTGTTATGGCGGGACGTGCTTCTCACTGCTGGTGGCGGGTCTGTACCGGTGGACGGGGCGGGGCGTGCGGGCCACAGCAGAACGCTCTGCTGGGCCACCACCCGTCAGGTGATGGCTGAGGACGTCTAACACGAGGGGCCGGCCGGGCCCTGGCCCGGCGGCGTGGCACCCTGCAACCGAAAGACCACCATGGCATCCCACAGTACCACCATTCGCCTCGACACCCGCGGGAACGACCAGATCCTGGACCTGACGGAGGAGCTGCGGGCCGTGGTGCGGGCCTGCGGCATCCGCTGCGGGCAGGCCACCGCCATGGTGGTGGGCTCCACCGCGGCGCTCACCACGCTGGAGTTCGAGCCGGGTCTCGTGGAGCATGATCTGGCGGCCGCGCTGGAACGCCTGGCTCCCCGCGACGGCCGCTACGCGCACGAGGAGACCTGGCACGATGACAACGGCCACAGCCACGTGCGTGCGGCACTGATCGGACCTTCCCTGGCGCTCCCCGTCGTGGATGGGGAACTGCCGCTCGGCACCTGGCAGCAGGCCGTCCTGATCGATCTGGACACCCGGCCCCGGCGCCGGGAGGTGGTCGTGACGGTGGTGGGAGACTGAGACCAGCCCGCGCCCCGCCCTACACCTCCATGGCCGGCCCGCCCGCGCCCGGCATGCCGCCGCCGGGCCGGCGGCGGCGGGGCGCCGCGCGTTCGTAGTCGCCGGCCTCGCCGCGGCTGATCCGCCGCTCGGCCACCAGCGCCTCCAGCACCAGCTCCGCGAGCGCCACGCGCTCGCCGTCCGATTCCTCACCCGTGGAGAGGTCCTCCACGGCGTCCAGCAGGCCGGGAACCGTGCCGAAGCCCTCCAGCGTGGCCGCCGTGCCGGCCGTGTCCCCCAGCCGCAGCATGCCCCCCCGCTCGAAGTAGTCCACCACCTCCTCGAGCTGCTCCTCCACGCCCGCGCCGCCCCGGTTCTCGAAGGTCTCGGCCGCCGCCGCCGCGATGAGTTCCCGCACGATCGTCTGGCTGCCTACCAGCTCGCCCTCGTACTCCAGCTCCAGCTTGCCGGTGATGGCGGGCAGCGCCGCGTGCACGTCGCTCACGCGCGGAACCACCGTATCCTCGCCGCACAGCACGGCGCGCCGCTCCGCGCTGGAGACCGCCGCCTCCAGCGCCGTGATGGGCATGCGTTGGCTCACCCCCGAGCGCTGGTCCACGCGCTTGTCCTGCCGCGCCAGGAACGCCACCCGCTCGATGACTTCCTCCACGATGTCGGGCACCACCACCCGGGCACCGTCGCGCTCCGTCCAGGCCTCCTGCCGCGTGATGGCCACGCCGTCGGGAATGGTGCGGGGATAGTGCGTGCTGACCTCCGCGCCGATGCGGTCCTTGAGCGGCGTGATGATCTTGCCGCGCGCGGTGTAGTCCTCGGGATTGGCGGTGAAGACCAGCAGCACGTCCAGCGGCAGGCGCACCGGATAGCCCTTGATCTGCACGTCACCCTCCTGCATGACGTTGAAGAGCCCCACCTGGATCTTGCCCGCCAGATCCGGCAGCTCGTTGACCGCGAAGATGCCCCGGTTGGCCCGGGGCAGCAGCCCGAAGTGGATGGACAGCTCGTCGGCCAGCACGTGCCCGCCGCGCGCGGCCCGGATGGGATCCACGTCCCCCAGGATGTCGGCAATGGTCACGTCGGGGGTGGCCAGCTTCTCCACGAAACGGTGCTCCCGCGGCACCCACACCACCGGGGCATCGTCACCCTGTTCCTGCACCAGCATGCGGCCGTACCGGGAGACGGGGCGCAGCGGGTCGTCATTCACCTCGCTCCCCTCCAGCACCGGGATCTCATCATCCAGCAGGGAGACGAGCTGGCGCACGATGCGGCTCTTGGCCTGGCCGCGCAGACCGAGCAGGATGAAGTTCTGCCGCGCCAGCAGGGCGTTGGCAAGCTGCGGCACCACGCTGTCCTCGTAGCCCACGATGCCGGGGAAGAGTTCTTCGCCCGCCGCCAGCTTGCGCAGCAGATTGGCGCGCAGCTCGTCCTTCACGGAGCGCGTCCGCCAGTCGCTCTCCTTCAGCTCGCCCAGCGTCGTGGCGCGCTCAGCCATGGTTGCGTCCTTCCTTCGTGTGCACGATTGCCGTCTACTCCTCCACCACGATGCCCACGCCCTCGGGTGTGCTCACCAGCCGGGGCAGGATGGCCCGCACGCTCCGCTCGCGGAAGGCGGCCAACGCCTCCGCCACTGAGGCAAAGTCCGCCAGCTCCTCCAGCGTACGCACGGTGGGAAACACCATGGGCAACTCGCCCCGGGTGAAGCGCTCCAGCGCACTTCGCGGCGTGACCCAGGTCAGGTCCGTCATCTCACGCGCGTCACTCCGCGCGGCGCATCCGCCGGGCAGCTCGACCAGGAAGAAGTGCGTGTCATAGCGGCGCGGCTCCGCCTCGGGCGTGATCCAGTGCGCCGCGTGTACCAGGGCGGCCGGCTCCAACCGGAGGGACTCCCCCTCCAGCAGGTCGGCCAGCGAAGCGCTCCCCGCCATCAGCCGCTCCCGCCACGCCTCCAGCGCCGGATCGGCGGACGCATCCGGCGCCCACCCACCGTCGGGCCGGCGCGCCAGCAGCACCCCGGTCTCCTCGAAGACTTCACGGGCGGCCGCCACGCGGTATGAAGGCCGCGGTTCCCGCGGCACCTCCCCGGCGCCCGCCAGCGCCCGCTCATCCCGGTCCGCCCGGTCCACCCGCCCACCCGGAAAGACCCATGCGCCCGGCACGAACGCCGCGCCCAGGTGGCGGCGCATCAACAGCACTTCGGGGCCGCTGGCCCCGTCACGCAGGAGCACGGCGGTGGCGGCCGGCCGGGGTTCCGCGGGCGTATCGGAGGGCTCGGCCAGGTACGTCAGCAGGCGCTCGGCAAACCCTTCCGGAAGCCGCTCGCGGGGAATCACGAAGCGGGGATCCGGCACGCTCATCGGCCTTCCTGGTTGCGATAGCGGATGCCGCCCATCCAGGCCGCCACGTCCGCGGCGTTGACCACCCCCACCACCGTGTCACCCTCCACCACGAGGACGCGTCCGGTCGGCGCCGCGCGCAGCTCCTCGATGACCTCCGTCATGGGCAAGCTGGCCGCCACGCGCACCTCGTCGTCGGCGCCGTGGAAGCCCGCCGCGACAGGGCGCATGAGGCGCGCCGCGCTGGCGCCATCCAGCGCCGAGCGGGCCAGGTGCTGGCGCACGCTGGAGCGGGCGGCGTTGCCCAGGAACCAGCCGATGAACATCAGCCACAGACCGCTCACGATCTGTCCCCCCACGGCCAGCAGCACACCGAAGCCGATGAGCAGCCACCCCAACCCCTGGCCCGCGCGTGCCGCCACGCGGGTGGCCCGGGTCATGTCACCGGTCACCTTCCACACCGCGGCGCGCAGCAGCCTACCCCCGTCCAGCGGGAAGCCCGGCAGTAGGTTGAAGACGGCGAGCGCCAGGTTCAGCGCCGCCAGGTAGGTGGCCACCACCGCCACGGCGGGGGACGCGTCGGCCGCCGCCGCTGCCCAGCCGATGAGCCAGAAGAGCGCGGCCAGACCGAAGCTGGCCAGCGGCCCCACGCCGGCGATCTGGAACTCGTCCCCCGGTGTGGTGGACTCCGAGCGCGTGCGCGCCAGCCCGCCGAAGACAAAGAGCGTGATGCCGTCCACCTCGATGCCCTTCACCCGTGCTACCACCGCGTGCGCCAGCTCGTGGATGATCAGGGACACGAAGAAGAGCACGGTGCCGCCCAAGCCCATGGCCAGGTAGGCCACGGAGGAGAGCCCCGGCGCCGCCGCGGGGAAAACGCCCGCCGTGAAGGACCACAGGATGAGGAAGAAGAGGATGAGCCAGGAGTAGTCCGCCGAGATGGGAAACCCCATCATGCGCCCGAGGGAGAAGCCGCGTGCCATCAGGCGCCTCCCCGGCGGCACGCCACATCACGAAACGCCGCCTGCGCCTCCGCCTCGAGCGGGTGGACGCCGTCCACCACACGGTGCACCCCACCCACCCAGACATCACGCACGGCGTCCAGCGGGCCGGAGAGCGCGAGTAGCGGCGCCAGGGTGTCCGGCGACCAGCCGGCCAGCGCCCGGTGCTCCAGCTCCACGCTCACCAGATCGGCCAGGGCGCCCGGCTCGATCTTCCCGGCGTGCAGGCCCAGCGCCCGGGCACCGCCCGCGCTGGCCGCCTCCAGCAGCGCCGGGGCGGCGGCCAGGCGGTCGTGGTCCGCGCGGGCCAGCACCACCCGCCGCCTGCTGCGCAGTCGCTCATGATATTCCAGGGAACGCATCTCGTCGAAGGGATCGATGACGCTCTGGCTGTCCGTGCCCAGGGCCAGCGGCACCCCGGCGGCCAGCAGCTCCGCCGCAGGGAGGATGCCGTCCCCCAGATCCCGCTCCGTGGTGGGGCACGCGCAGACGGTGGCGCCGCTCGCCGCGAGCGCCTGGATCTCCGCCTGATCGAGGTGCGTGGCGTGCACCACGGTGGTGTCCCCGCCGAGCGCGCCCTCCGCGTCCAGCAGCGCCACCGGCCGCACTCCGTAGGCCTCCAGGCAGGCGGCCACCTCGGCCGGTTGCTCCGCGGCGTGCACATGGAGCGGAACCGCCCGGGCACGCGCCCACGCCGCCAGTTCTCCCAGCCACGCGCGCGGCACCGCGCGCACGCTGTGCGGGGCAACGCCGACCGTGGCCAGCCCCTGGCCGCCCTTCGACTGGCCGCCCTTCGACTCGCCGCCCTCCGACTGGCCGTCACCCTTCTGGCCGCCACCCTGCTGGCCACCGCCCTCCTGGCCGACCGCCGCCAGCAGGCTGGCTGTGCGCTCCAGGAACGCCTCCCGCGTGGGCGCCGCGAAGCGCCGTTGCTCGGGCGCGAGCGGCGCGCCGATGCCGCCCGTGGCGTAACACACGTTCAGCAGGCGGATGCGGATCCCCGCGGAGCGGGCGGCCGCGAGTACGCGCAGCGCCAGTTCGTTCGGGTCCGCGTAAGGCGCGCCGTTCGGCTGCATGTGCAGGTAGTGGAACTCACCCACGGCGGTCCAGCCGGCGCGCAGCATCTCCACGAAGCAGAAGCGCGCCACCGCCTCCACCTCCGCGGGCTCCAGCGCTCCCGCCGCGGCGTACATGGCCTGGCGCCAGCTCCAGAAATCGGCGTGCGGTTGGTCCGCCGGCCGCCACTGCGTCCGGCCGCGCAGCAGGCGCTGGAAGGCATGCGAATGGGCGTTGACGAAGCCGGGCAGGAGCGCGCGCGCCGGCAGGTGCAGGGCGTCGTCGCTTACATCCGTAGCGGGGATCAGGGCACGGATCTGCCCTGTTTCCGGATCCAGCACCACGGCCAGGCCGGCCTCGAACCGGCCGTCCCGCCACAGTAGTTCGGGGACGAGTGTGGTCACGAGCCGCCCGGAGCGGTGCGCGCCACCGGCGGCGGTTCGAACCACGCGCCGGGGTCGTAGCAGCCTACCAACGCGTCGGGCGCGGCGGGCAGCGCGGCGTGCAGCGCGCGGCGGATCTCCCGCGGATCGGTGGCGGTGCCCACCCAGCGGGCGCCGGCATAGCGGTAGGTCGAGTCGGCCAGTTGCACCGCCCATACGCCCGGGCGCGTGCGGTCCTCCAGGCGGAGCTCCACCAGGTACCACCCGTCCACCCGGATGATGGCCCCGGCCTCCACCGCGCCCGGCCATTCGCCCGCCGCGCCCAGCTCCGGTTCGGTGGCCAGCAGCCCCACGATGAGGGACCGCCCTTCGGGGGAGTCGGGCAGCACCAGCAGCACCGAGTCGCAGGCCTCTTCGGCAAGCCGGGGCACCACCACGGTGTCCGGGGCGGGCAGCACCTCACCGGGCTCCTGCCCCGCGTCGGCGCCCCCGTTGCCGCCGCCGCACGCCGCCAGCGCCAGCAGAAAGGTTGGCAGGAGCCAGCGCCTCACTGGCTGCCCTCCCGCATCGGCAGGCAGCGCTGCCCACCTCACGCGCGGCCCTCCAGCATGGGCAGGCGGACCCCGTCGCGGCGCGCCGTGGCCAGCGCCTCCTCGTAGCCGGCGTCCGCATGGCGCGCCACGCCGATGGCCGGATCATTGGTGAGCACCCGCTCGATGCGCATGCGCATTTCCGGTGTACCATCGGCCACGAGCACCTGGCCGGCGTGCAGCGAGCGGCCGATCCCCACGCCGCCACCGTGGTGGAAGGACACCCAGCTGGCGCCGCTGGCCGTGTTCAGGAGGGCGTTCAGGATCGGCCAGTCGGCCACCGCGTCGCTGCCGTCCTTCATAGCCTCGGTCTCCCGGTAGGGGGACGCCACGGAGCCGGTGTCCAGATGGTCCCGGCCGATGACCACGGGGGCGGACAGCTCGCCGGAGGCCACCAGGTCGTTCAGCGCCACCCCGAAGCGGGCGCGCTCCCCCAGGCCCAGCCAGCAGATGCGGGCGGGCAGCCCCTGGAAGCGGACCTTCTCCCGGGCCATGCGGATCCAGCGGGCCAGGTGGGCGTCCTCGGGGAAGAGCTCCAGGACCAGGTCGTCGGTACGGTGGATGTCGGCCGGGTCGCCGGAGAGGGCGGCCCAGCGGAACGGCCCCTTGCCGGCGCAGAAGAGCGGGCGCACGTAGGCTGGCACGAAGCCCGGGAAGGCAAAGGCGTCCGCGCAGCCCCCGTCGCGCGCCTGGCCGCGCAGGTTGTTGCCGTAGTCGAAGGTGACGGCACCCCGACCCATGAGCTCCACCATGGCCCGGCAGTGCGCCGCCATGCCCGCCATGGAGCGGCGGACGTATTCGTCGGGGTCGGCGCGCCGCAGCTCCTCGGCTGCCGCCAGCCCCAGGCCGGGCGGCACATACCCGTTCAGGGCGTCGTGCGCGGAGGTCTGGTCCGTCAGGACGTCCGGCGTGACGTCGCGCCTCACCAGCTCGGGCAGCACCTCGGCGCAGTTGCCCACCAGGCCCACGCTGAGCGCCTCGCCGCGCTCGGCGGCGCCCGTGACCCAGGCCAGCGCCTCGTCCAGCGAGTGGCTCATGCGATCGCAGTAGTCCGTGTCCACACGGCGGCGGATGCGCGCCTCGTCCACGTCCACGACCAGGATGACGCCCTCGTTCATGGTGGCGGCCAGCGGCTGGGCGCCGCCCATGCCGCCCATGCCGCCGGTGAGCACCCAGCGGCCCTTCAGGGTGCCGCCGAAGTGCGCGCGCGCCACCGCGCCGAAGGTCTCGTAGGTGCCCTGCAGGATGCCCTGCGTGCCGATGTAGATCCACGAGCCGGCCGTCATCTGGCCGTACATCATGAGCCCCTGCCGCTCCAACTCCCGGAAGGTGGCCCAGTCGGCCCAGTCCCCGACCAGGTTGCTGTTGGCAATGAGCACGCGGGGGGCGTGCGCATGGGTGCGGAACACGCCTACCGGCTTACCGCTCTGCACCAGCAGCGTCTCGTCGTCTCCCAGGGTGCGCAGGGTGCGTACGATGGCGTCGTACGCCTCCCAGCTCCGTGCGGCGCGGCCGGTGCCGCCGTACACCACCAGGTCATCGGGCCGCTCGGCCACCTCGGGATCCAGATTGTTCATGAGCATGCGGAGCGCGCCCTCCTGCTGCCAGCCGCGGCAGGAGATGGTCGTGCCGCGCGGCGCCCGCACGGGACGCGCACCCGCGAGCGTAACGCTCCCGGTATTCCCCAGGTCACCCATGGATCCTCCCTCCCGATCGCCCCACGTTCGCGCGGCACGTCCCGCGGCAGCCGGTTCGACCGCCGCACCTTACGGCGCCGTTCGTTCGGCCACCGTGTGCGTCCTGCTGCCACGCCTTCGTCCACCGTGCGTCATGCCGCCGCCCGTTGCGCCGACGGCAAGAGGGCGGCCACCTTGCGCAACCTACGCAGCGCGGCGGAGGCGTGCCATGCGTCCGCGCGCGCCCGAACCGGCAAGGAATCGACGGACCATGCGGCAGTATCTCCTCCCGCTCGTGATCACGACCACCGTTGTCCTGGTGGCATGCGGTGACGTCACGGCCCCAGAGCCCGTACCCGGCGTGGTCTCGGCCTACGCGCTGGAGAGCCCGCATCCCCTGGTGCGGCGCCTCACCGTGCAGCTCTCCGCACCGGGCGCCGTGGAGGTGGCCTGGGAGACCGACGGGGAACCGGGCCTCCGCATCGAGTTGGAAGAAATCCGCACGAGCCATGAACTGGACCTGGCCAGACTGCTGCCGGGCCGCAGCTACCGCATCCAGGCTCGGGGGCTGGATGGGCAGCGCCGCGGTGAGCCGTGGGACACCGTCGTTGCCATTCCCGAGCTACCGGCCGACGTGGCGGCACTCACCTTCAGCGCGGAGGGCATGCCCACGGCGCCGCTCACCCTGCTCGAGGTCGTGGGATCCAGTTCGGGGTGGACCGGCGCCCTGCTGCTGGACGGCCAGGGACGGGTGTTGTGGTATCACGAGAGCACGGGGTCGCTGTTCGGCACCGCCGTGAGGCCCGGCGGCAACATTCTCATGCTGGACCATACACTCGGCATTGCGGAGGTTGGCCTCGACGGACGCACGGTCCACGCCCTGCCCCAGCACGCCGAGCCCTACGGTGAGATCCACCACGACCTGACGCTCACGCCGAGCGGCACGGTGCTCTTCCTGGCCCGTGATCCACGCCTTGTGGACGGCCAGGAGGTGGTGGGGGAAGCCGTCTGGGAGTGGGACGCCGCGACGGGAACGCTGGAGAAGCACTGGTCCGCGCACGACCATTTTCGGTGGCCGGACGAGGTGGGAGAGCGCTCCTCGCCGAGCAACTGGCTGCACGCCAACAGCATCGAGGTCGGGGCGCGCGGCAATGTCATCGTCTCCGGGCGCAACACGGACCAGATCTGGTCCGTGGCCCCCGACTACGCCAGCGTGGAATGGCGGCTCGGCGGCGCCGGCGCCACATTGCCCCTGGCGCCGGCCGACCGCTTCTACGGGCAGCACGGCGCGCGCGAGGTGGCGGCGGACCGCTTCATCCTGTTCGACAACGGCTTCGGCCGGCCGGCAGGCCAGTTCTCCCGGGCCATGGAATTCCAGGTGGACAGGGGCGCGGGGACCGTGCAGAAGATCTGGGAGTACCGTCCCTCTCCCGACATCTACGC
>JBBDRO010000081.1:19597-31921 GCA_040905425.1 Gemmatimonadota bacterium
GCGCGCCGTGCCATGACGCCGGTGAACCCCAGCGGAGTCCACAGTTGAGCCGATCCAAGCCCGTGCAGCCAGAAGCTGCCGAGAGCGGCACCAAGCAGCCGTCCGCGGAGCCGCCCTCCATGCGCCGTACGCTAGTGGAATGGACCAAGTCCATTGCCGTGGCGTTCGTGCTGCTGGTGATCATCAAGACGTTCATCTTCCAGATGTTCACCATCACCTCCGGATCCATGGAGGGCACGCTGCTGGTGGGTGACTTCCTGGCGGTGAGCAAGTCCGCCTACGGTGCCACCGTTCCCGGCACGGGTGTCCAGTTCCCCGGCTACAGCGAGCCGGACCGCGGGGACGTCATTGTCTTCCGCGGCCATCACGAACCCATCGACCTCGTGAAGCGGCTGGTAGGCATGCCCGGGGACACACTCGAGATGCGCCGTGGCGTGCTGCACGTGAACGGTGAGGCGCAGGAAGAGCCGTACGTCCGCCACACCGTGCCGGACAGTGACACGAGCCACGCCTGGATGCGCTGGCAGCGGGATTATCTCATCGGGCAGGCCGCGGAGAACGCCAGCAGCTACTTCCCCACGCGGGACAACTGGGGACCTATCGTGGTGCCGGCGAACCGCTATTTCGTCATGGGAGACAACCGTGACGAGAGTCTGGACTCGCGCTACTGGGGCTTCGTGCCGCCCGAGTCCATCAAGGGCAAGGCCGTCTTCCTGTACTTCTCCTACGACCGGAGCAGCGCCGGCTTCCCGGTGCTGGGCTCCATCCGCTGGGACCGGCTGGGCACCCTGCTACGCTGACACGGCCGGCGCCACGCGCGCGCTATCCCGCCCGCAGCCAGAGCGTGAACACCGAACCCTCCCCGAGCTGACTCCGCACGGTCACGTGGCCGCCCATGAGGCGGGCCAGGCGGCGGCTGATCGTGAGTCCCAGGCCGGTGCCGCCCACCTTGCGGGTGTTGGCGTTGTCCACCTGCACGAACGGCTGGAAGATGCGCTCGAGCTGGTCAGCGGCCACCACAGGAACATGGGGTAGCGGGAGTTGAGCAGGGTGGATACGGTGGTGCGCAGGCTGTGCGACCTCGTCTCCACGGGCCCGAGCGGCGTGGCGGCCCAGTCCAGTGCGCGGCATAGCTTGCCCATCTCCCCGCCTCCGGTGAATACCGAGTCGGGGGATTCGTCCAACTGCTCGAGAATGTCGGCGTCGGCCGGAGTCATGCTGCACGCTCGGGTCGGATGGTCCCATTGGCTCGCGCACGGGCCGTGCCCGGGCCACATTATATTTACATCCTTCCACTGGAGCCGTCGATGTACGCACACCGCTTCGCCGCCGCCGGCCTCACGCTCGCCCTGCTGGGCGTGGCGCTCACCACGCCGGTGTCCGCGCAGGCCACGCGCCCGCAGTCGGGCAACGACCCGACCGTCCCGGACGCCGCCGAACTGGCCCGCCAGCAGGAGAGTACGCTGGCACCTCTGGTGGAGCGCTACACGACCGACCGCCGCGCCGTGCCGCGCCGCTACGACGCGGACTACTCCCCCGAGCGGCGTGCCCGGCTGCGGAGCTTCCTGGAGACGTGGCGCGCGGAGCTGACGGACGTCGCTTTCCAGAAACTGGGGCGGGAAAGCCAGATCGATCATGTGCTCCTGGACAGCGAGCTGCGCTACGAGCTGGCACTGCTGGACCGGGAGGAGCGCGAGTGGCGGGAGATGGCTCCCCTGCTACCGTTCGCCCCCGCGCTGATCACCCTGCAGGAGGAGCGGCGCGCCATGGCGCCGGTGGCGCCGCGCGAGACGGCCCGCCTGCTGACCGACGTGGCCGCGCAGGTGGACTCGCTGCGGGAGGAGCTGGAGCGGATGCCACGCGACGGGTCGGCGGCGGAGCGGCTGGGCACCACGCAGGTGATTGCCTTCCGCACGGCCAACACGGTGGAGGGGCTGCGCCGCATGCTCTCCCGCTGGCACGGCTACTACGCCGGCTACGACCCGCTCTACACGTGGTGGGTGCGGGAGCCGCACGAGCGCGCCGACGAGGCGCTGCAGGCGTACGCGCGCGCGATCCGCGAGCGGGTGGTGGGAATCCGCCAGGGTGAGGCCGAACCGATCATTGCCGACCCCATCGGCGCTGCAGGCCTGGCCGCCGATCTCGAACACGAGATGATCCCCTACACGCCCCAGGAGCTCGTGGCCATTGCCGAGAAGGAGTTCGCGTGGTTGGACGAGCGCATGCTGGAGGCGTCACGCGAGCTGGGCTACGGGGCGGACTGGCACGCCGCGCTCGAGCACGTCAAGAACTTGTACGTGGAGCCCGGAGACCAGCCGGAGCTGATCCGGGAGATGGCGCTGGAGGCGGCGGAGTTCGTGAAGGCGCGGGACCTCCTCACCGTGCCGCCGCTCGCCGAGGAGATCTGGCGCATGGAGATGATGACGCCGGCGGCCCAGCTGACCAGTCCCTTCTTCCTGGGCGGCGAGGTCATCCGCGTGTCCTACCCCACGGACGCCATGGCCCACGAGGACAAGCTCATGAGCCTGCGCGGCAACAACCCGCATTTCTCGCGGGCCGTCGTTCACCATGAGCTCATCCCGGGGCATCACCTGCAGGGCTTCATGAATGACCGCTACGCCACGCACCGCGGCCTCTTCCGCACCCCCTTCTGGACCGAGGGCTGGGCGCTCTACTGGGAGATGCGGCTCTGGGACATGGACTTCCCGCGCGGCCCCGAGGATCGCATTGGCATGCTCTTCTGGCGTATGCATCGGGCGGCCCGGATCATGTTCTCGCTGAACGTGCACCTGGGCAACTGGACGCCGCAGGAGGCCATCGACTTCCTGGTGGAGCGCGTGGGCCACGAACGCGCCAACGCCGAGGCGGAGGTGAGGCGTTCCTTCAACGGCAGCTACCCGCCGCTCTACCAGGCCGCCTACATGCTGGGCGGCATGCAGTTCCGCGCGCTGCAGCGGGAGCTGGTGGAATCCGGCCGCATGAGCGAACGGGACTTCCACGACGCCATCCTGCGCGGCGGCACCATGCCGGTAGAGATGGTGCGCGCGCGCCTGATACCGGAGGTGGAGCTGAGCCCGGGGCACCGGGGGGCGTGGCGCTTCGACGAGGCGGCGGCCTCGGGGCGGTAGGAGGGTGCCCCCTGCCAAACAGGCAGCCATCCGCCGCACCCCTGCCGTTCCGCCAGCACTCCGCGACCCGGCGTGCAGACGCCCGCCGCTCCATATGCCCGCCGCGGAGGCCGCCCGCCCCACTCCCCCAACGCCTTCGCGGCCGGCGCCGCCGCGCTGGCAAGGATACTGCCCTCTTCAGGCGCTGGATTCGCGCGTACCCGCCACATCGTCGCACGGGTGCGCGCCTCGTAACCGAAGGAGTATCATGCCCAAGCCAGAGACTCTGCCCGTCCTCCCCATGCGGGACACCGTCATATTCCCCGGCGTAGCCATCCCCATCAACGCCGGCCGCCCGGGCACCCTGGAAGCCATCAAGGCGGTGCTGGACGGAGACCGCCGCCTCTTCGCGGTCTGCCAGCGCGAGAACGTGGATGATGTGGAGCCGGCCAACCTCTACGAGACCGGCGTGATCGTCCACATCGTGCAGGTGCAGCGCGGCTCGGGCGGCCTGCAGCTGGTCATCCAGGGTGAATCGCGCGCGCGTGCCATGTCCTATGACACGGCTGGCGAGACCATGCTGCAGGCGGAGGTGGTGCCCGTCAGTGTGGACGAGCCCGACCTGGAGGAGGACCCCGCCCTCACCGCCCTGGATCGCGAACTGCGCGAGCGCTCCGCCGAGTTGGCCCGCCGCCGCGGCATGCCCGCCGAGGTGCTGGACCAGATCGTCCGCAACGTGGAGACGCCCGGCGCCTTCGCGGACCTGGTGGCCTTCTACCTGGACATGGAGTCCGAGGAGAAGCAGCAGCTGCTGGAGATGCTGAACGTCCCCGAGCGCATGCGCCGCGTGCTGGTGGGTGTGGAGCAGGACATCCTGCGGCTGGAAGCGCAGCAGGAGATCCAGGAGACGGTACAGAAGGAGCTGGGTGAGAAGCAGCGCGAGATGGTACTGCGCGAGCAGATGAAGGCCATCCAGAAGGAGCTGGGGGAGGAGGAGGGGGAGGACATCGAGGAGCTGCGCGAGCGCATCGAGGCGCTGGAGCTGCCCGACGCCGCCCGTAAGGAGATCTTCCGCGAGCTGGGGCGCCTGGAGCGCTCCAACCCGCAGTCCGCCGAGTATCAGGTGCTGCGCACCTACCTGGAGTGGGTGACCGAGCTGCCGTGGGGCGCGCGCACCGAGGACAAGATTGACCTGGACCAGGCCGAGGTCATCCTGGAGGAGGACCACTACGGGCTGGAGGACGTCAAGGACCGCGTGCTCGAGTTCCTGGCCGTGCGCAAGCTGCAGGCGGAACGGGCGGCCGAGGAGGCCGAACTGGAAGCCGCGCAGGATGAGGCGCGCCTCAGGGGTGAGGACGTGATCGGGAGTATCCAAGCTGCGTCGCCTGAAAGCGACGATGGCGACGCCGACTCCTTGGCAGTCCCCGGGCCCAACGCCGCGGCCGACCACATGGACACGTCCGACGAGCACGATCCCGACGTGGATCCCCAGACCCGCGAGAAGCGCGCTCGCGCGCGCGCCGTGGGGCGCGGGCCGATCCTGCTCTTCGTGGGTCCGCCGGGCGTGGGCAAGACGAGCATTGCCAAGTCGATCGCGCGGGCGCTGGGGCGCAAGTACGTGCGCATGGCGCTGGGCGGTGCGCGCGACGAGGCGGACATCCGCGGCCACCGGCGCACCTACGTGGGCGCCATGGCCGGCCGCATTCTGCAGGGGCTGCGGCAGGCGGGGACCAAGAATCCCGTATTCCTGCTGGACGAGGTGGACAAGCTGGGTGTGTCGCTGCAGGGAGATCCCTCCGCGGCGCTGCTGGAGGTGCTGGACCCGGCGCAGAACCACTCCTTCACGGACCATTACCTGGGCGTCCCCTTCGATCTCTCGGAGGTGCTCTTCGTGGCCACCGCCAACTGGCGGGACCGCATCCCGGCGCCGCTGCTGGACCGCATGGAGACGGTGGACTTCAGCGGTTACACCGAGCAGGAGAAGCTGGAGATTGCCAAGCGCTACCTGCTGCCCCGGCAGCGTGAGGAGAGTGGCCTGAAGGTAGAGGCCTTCCAGGTGAGCGACGACGCCGTGCGGCGGATCATCAGCGAGTACACCCGCGAGTCGGGCGTGCGGCAGCTCGAGCGCGAGCTGGGCAAGCTGGCCCGCAAGGCCGCGCGCAGGATCGCCACCAGCCCGGAGCTCGCGGCCGTCCATCTGGAAGCGGATGACGTCCAGCCGCTGCTCGGCCGCGCCCGCGTGCACCCCGAGCGGGCCGCGGTGGAGGACAAGGTGGGCGTGGCCACCGGCATGTACTACACGCCCATGGGGGGTGACATCATGTTCGTGGAGGCCAGCGTCTACCGGGACGCCAAGGACAACCTGATCCTCACCGGCCAGCTGGGTGACGTGATGAAGGAGTCCGCGCGCGCCGCGCTGACGTACGCCAAGACGTACGCCAGCCGCCTGGGCATCGACCCCAGGACGCTCAAGGACGTGGAGCTGCACGTGCACGTGCCGGCCGGTGCCGTCCCCAAGGACGGCCCCTCGGCGGGCGTGGGCATGGCCACCGCCATCGTCTCGGCGCTCTCCAACCGCCCCGCCCGGAACGACGTGGCCATGACCGGGGAGATCACCCTGACCGGACGCGTGCTGCCGATCGGCGGCGTGAAGGAGAAGGTGCTGGGCGCCTACCGCGCCGGCATCCGCGAAATCATCCTGCCCGCGGACAACGAGCCGCACCTGGATGACCTCCCGGAGGCCATGCGCAATGAGATGACCTTCCACCCCGTCTCGGAGCTGGGCCAGGTGCTGGCGCTGGCGCTGCGCGGCGCGGCGCTGGAGGAGGGGAGCATCGTCTACCCGGAGGGCATCGTACCGCCGGGCAGGGAGTTCGATGGCGGGGAGCCGCGGCTGCATCACTGAGGTCCGAGCGGGAACCTGGCACGCCCTTCCCTTGTGGCCAAGCCCTCCTGAGGGCACCTTACTACAAGTAAGGCGACTCTGAGAGGATAACCATGGAACGCGAGGTCACGCTCACCTCGAAGCGGCAGGCCACCTTCCCGGCCGCGCTGTGCCGGGAGCTCGGGATCCGGCCCGGTGACAAGCTGGTGCTCGAGCGGCGCGACATCGACGGTGCGCCGGCCTGGCTGCTGCGTAAACCGCGGCCGGACTGGTCGTGGGCGGGATCGCTCGGGTGTTACGCGGCGGGGCGGACGCACGACTGGGAGGCCATCGAACGGAGCATCGAGCGCGGGCGCACGGATGAGCCTGGGGCTTGACACCTCCGTCGTGGTGCGCCTGCTGGTGGGTGAGCCCGCATCCCAGTACAGATCGGCCAGGGAGCGGCTACAGCGTGCGCACGCGGAGGCGGAGCCCGTCCTGGTGACGGACCTGGTGGTGGTCGAGAGCTACTTTGCGCTGCGCCACCATTACGGTGTTCCCGAAGAGGAAGCGCGGACGCGGCTGGCCCAACTGCTCTCCTCCGGCGTGGTGGATCCCTCCCCACCGGACCTTGGCCGCGTGCTTGCGCTGGCAGCCCCGCCCGGGCTGGCCGACCACCTCATCCACCACCGCCACGCGCACCTGGACGCCACCACGGTGACGTTCGATCGGGTGCAGGCCGGGCTCGAGGCCACCGAACTGTTGTGAGCACGGAACGGCCCCGCCGCGGCAGCTTGCCGGATCCCGTCCGGACCGATCCGCCTGACGCGTCCGGCCGGGACACCGCATCCCCCTTGTGCGTGACATGCGGTACGGCGCTCAGCGCCCGCTACTGCCACGCCTGCGGCGAGCGCGTCCTTACCCCGCGGGACAACCGCCTCAGCGCCTTCCTCCGGGACGCGCTCGCGGGCGTACTCGACCTGGATTCGCGGCTGTGGCGGAGCTTTCGCGCGCTTGTGATGAAGCCGGGGCTGCTCACCGCCGAACATATCCGGGGCAGGCGACGCCCCTACCTCGGCTCCCTGCAGGTCTTTCTGCTGGCCAACCTGGCCTTCTTTGCCGTTCTCACGACCATCGGCGGCTTCAACACCTTCACCACCCAGCTTCGCTACCATGTAGGCCAACCGGTCTACGGAGAAGTGGCGGAGCATCTCGTGGCACGCTCGGGCACACCGGAGAGCCCGGAGCGCGCGGCCTAGGCGCCGCTTCGATGAAGCCACGGAGCGCTATGCCAATTCACTCGTGATCCTCATGGTGCAGCTGTTCGCGGTGTTGCTCTGGCTCCTGTACGGAGGGCGCAGGCCATTCGTGCACCACACCGTGATGGCGCTCCACTTCCACGCCTTCCTCCTGCTGGTGATGATCGGACTACCGCTACTGATCCGGATGGCGGGCTGGGTGGCACCCGCCGCCGCGGTGCGGATGGAATCGGATCTCGTGCTGGCCGTGATCCTCACTGCGGGTCTCGGGTTCTACCTGGCCGCCGCGCTGCGGCGCGGCTTCGGCAACGGCGCGGCCGCCAGCCTGGTTCGTGGCCTCGCGGGTGTGGTGGCCTTCTTCGCGGTCCTCACCATCTACCGCATGCTGCTCTTCTTTGCCGTCTACTTCACGCTGGATTGAGCGGGCTCATCCAGCACCGCCCCGCACCACCCGCCAGCGCACGATGGTGGGCACCCCCAGCTCATCCGTGCGGGTGCCCCACACGTGGTCCCCGTCGAGGGTGAGCAGCTCCGCATCCCCGGGCACGTCCACCACCGCGCTGCGGCCCGCCGGCTCCACCACGTCCCAGCGGCCGGTCTCCCGCTCCACCCAGACCACATCCCCCGCGGCCGCGCGCACGGTGCGGGCGAACGCGCCTGCCGGCCGGGTGGTGGTGGGCGGCTCGTAGGCGGGCGGGTCGAAGGCCTGGCGCACGGCCCGCTCCCAGGCGCCGCGACTGGTCACGCCCCGCTCGATCAATCCTGCACCCGGGCTGCGCTCACCATCTACCTGCCGCGCCACCCACGCGTCCACCTCCGATGAGGGTACCGGCACTGGATCATACCGGACGCTCGCGCGCCACAGCTCCGCCCCGTGCGGATTGAGCACCCGGACGTGGTAGGCGGCGCTGTCGGGATGCGTGGGTACGGGCCGCTCCAGCACCGCCAGTTGGGAGCCGTCCGGGGCCAGGGCCACCAGGTCGCCCGTCGGCCAGGGATTGCGCAGGTAGCTCTCCACGCCCGGCACCACCACGCGCACATTGCGGTCTCCCCAGCGCGTGTCCGCGAGCTGCGTATGCCTGAGCCCCTCCAGACGCTCGAAGGAGAAGACCGTGTGGGACGTATCCAGGACGGCCACCAGCGGCGCGCCATCGGCCAGCACACCGGCCAGCTCCCATTCCCCGTGCGGGAAGCGCGCGCGGGCCGCCTCCAGGTGCTCGGCCGTACCCACCACACGTCCGTCCACGAAGCGCGTGGTACGGTAGTGCCGCCCGTCCGCCACCCAGAGGGTGTCCCCCAGCAGGCCGATGGCCACCACGCGCCGGAACTCCCCCGGACCGTCTCCCTCCCCGCCCACACGGCCAAGGTAGCTGCCGGCCGTATCGAAGCGGAGCACGGCCGCCGTGCGGCCGTCCACCACGAGGAGCTGGCCGTGGCCGGTGGGCAGGATGAAATGGACGGCGGTCAGCGGTGCCTCGTCGCTTGGAGAAAAGACGCGCGCCTCGGCGAGCGTCCAGCGCTCGGCCTCAGTGGCTGTGTGCGCGGGCGGCCCCTCGGCGCACGCGGCCAGGGCCAGGCACGTCCAGGCGGCAAGCATCGGCTTCGGCTTCATTGGCTACCTCCGTGCGGGCGCGGCGCGGGAACCGGCACGTGGACCTTGACCTCCAGCCCCGCCGCCGCTACTTTCAATCTTGCACGAGTGAGGCTTCAGGCCCAACCGGGCCCTGGAGCGAAGAAACAAGGACCAGGGCGCTCGCGCTCAGGTCCTTTTTTTTCATTCGCTGCACGCCCGCGGCGGGGGGCGAAAACGCCCGCACAGTGATGATCGATGGGTACGGACATACCGCACCTCGAGTCATCCACACCCAGAGGAGTTGGTATGCGTACCACGGGAACCGTGAAGTGGTTCAATGACAGCAAGGGCTTCGGCTTCATCACGCCGGAGGACGGTTCGAAGGACTGCTTCGTCCATCACTCGGCCATCCAGGGCAGCGGCTTCAAGTCGCTCGCCGAAGGTGATCGCGTCGAATTCGACATGATCGAGGAGGCCAAGGGCCCCAAGGCCCAGAACGTCTCCCGCGTGGAGTAGTTCAGCCGGGCGGCCTTGAGCCGCCCGAGCACAGAGGAGCCCACTCCGCCACGTGCGGGGTGGGCTCCTTTGCGTGGGGGCACTGCCGCGCCGGACTCAGCCGCGGAAATCGCTCGGCGCCACGAGCACGTTGGATGCGGCCGCGAAGAACGGCTGCTTGGGCCGGTCCGTGAACGCCAGCTCGAGGAGGCGGCTGCCGTCGCCCGTCCTGCCCAGGATGCGCACCACCTCCGCCAGCCCCTCGGAGCACTGCACGTGCCCGCCCACATCCGGCAGACGCTCCGCGCCGCTCACCCAGCCGGGCCGTTCGGCCGCGAGCACGCGCAGAGTCTCGGGCGCGATGCGTTTGCTGGTATTGCCGTAATCGGACATGGAGCCTGTTGGCCGCGGGAATCCGACGGCGGGACGTGTTCCCGCCGCTGCATAAATCTAGCACCGGAGGAATGGATCACCAAAGGCGGGAGTCGTTGCCACCGCCCCAGCCGCGTCCTACCTTCGCGCACCATGCTGACGATACGTACATCGACGGTGCTGGTCTGCGTGCTCTGTGCCGGCTGCGCGTCCGTGGGTGGCAGGCAGGACCGGACCCTCACAGCCGAACAGGCCCGCGAAGAGGCCGCCGCCCTCGAGGTGGCGCACGCTGCACTCGCGGCGATCAGCCGCGAGGACATGGTGGCGTTCACGGATCTCATGATCGATGAGGCACTGGTCCTGCCGGTCTGGGAGCAAAACGGCACGGTGCGCTACAACGCTAGGACGCGTGCGGCGGAGCGGGCGCGCACCCTCGACGCGGACATCGTGGAGCGCGGCTTCGATCCGACCGTGCGCGTCTCCGGCCCGGTCGCTTCGGTCTGGCTCCCATACGATCTCTACATCGATGGCGCGTGGTCCCACTGCGGAGTGGACACGTTCACGATGGTGCGCGTCGACGGCGCGTGGCGTATCGCGTCGTTGGCGTGGACGGTGGAACAGCCGCCGCAGTGCAGGCGGCATCCTGACGGTCCGCCGCCATAGCGCGCTGGGCCCGTTGCTTGGGACCACCCGCTCCCCTACCTTCGAGAGAGCCGCCAGGGGTACCCGGCCGTCGCGGGCGCGGGTTGAGAAAGTCCCTTGGAACCTGATCCGGTCAACACCGGCGTAGGGAGCGCGGCGACGGATCCTCATCCGCCACACCGGGACCCGCCGGCACGCTCCTTCGCACCACACTGCACGCGAAGGACCGCCATGATTCAACTCACGAACAGCAAGCAAGCCGCGTCGCCCGTCAACTCCTTCGCCGACGCCTTTCCCGGTTCCAGCAAGGTCTTCGTGGCAGGGACGCGCGGCATGCGCGTCCCCATGCGCGAGATTGCCCTCTCGGGCGGTGAGCCGCCGCTCCGCGTCTACGACACGAGCGGGCCGCAGGAGGTGGACGTGCGTCGCGGGCTCCCCTCCGTACGCAGCGAGTGGATACGCGCGCGTGGGGACGTGGCGGAGATACGGGACGCGGCCGGGCACGCCGCCGTCTACCGGGAGCGCTACGCCTCGTCGGCGGCCGTCCGCAACGGTGGCGTGGAGATGCCGGACGCGCTGCTGAACCCCGTGCTGCGCGGCCGCGGCGGCGCGGCGGTCACGCAGCTGGCCTACGCCCGGCGCGGCGAGATCACGCCGGAGATGGAGTACGTGGCGCTCCGCGAGGGGTTCGAGCCCGAGTTCGTGCGCAGCGAGGTGGCGCGCCGCCGGGCCATCATCCCGGCCAACGTGAACCATCCCGAGATCGAGCCCATGGCCATCGGCCGGGCGTTCAAGGTCAAGATCAACGCCAACATCGGCAACAGCGCCGTCTCCTCCTCCATCGAGGACGAGGTGGAGAAGCTGCGCTGGGCCACACTCTGGGGCGCCGACACGGTGATGGATCTTTCCACGGGCAAGAACATCCACGAGACGCGCCAGTGGATCATCCGCAACTCCCCCGTGCCCATCGGCACCGTGCCCATCTACCAGGCGCTGGAGAAGGTGGACGGCGTGCCGGAGGAGCTGACCTGGGAGATCTACCGGGACACGCTCATCGAACAGGCCGAGCAGGGCGTGGACTACTTCACGGTGCACGCCGGCGTGCTACTGCGCTACGTGCCCATGACCGCCAACCGCGTGACGGGCATCGTCTCGCGCGGCGGTTCCATCATGGCCAAGTGGTGCCTGGCGCATCACCAGGAGAACTTCCTCTACACGCGCTTCCGCGAGATCTGTGAGATCATGCGCGCCTACGACGTGGCCTTCTCGCTGGGGGACGGCCTGCGCCCCGGCTCCATCGCGGACGCCAATGACGAGGCGCAATTCGCCGAGCTGAAGACGCAGGGTGAGCTGAACGAGGTGGCGTGGGAATTCGACGTGCAGACCATGAACGAGGGCCCGGGCCACATCCCCATGCACATGATCCAGGAGAACATGGACCGGCAGCTCGAGTGGTGTAAGGAGGCCCCCTTCTACACCCTCGGCCCGCTCACCACGGACATCGCGCCCGGCTACGACCACATCACCAGCGCCATCGGCGCCGCCATGATCGGCTGGTTCGGCACCGCGATGCTCTGCTACGTCACGCCCAAGGAGCACCTGGGCCTGCCCAACCGGGATGACGTGAAGGAGGGCGTCATGGCCTACCGCATCGCCGCCCACGCCGCCGACCTGGCCAAGGGCCACCCGCGCGCCAAGGAATGGGACGACGCCATCAGCAAGGCGCGCTTCGAATTCCGCTGGGAGGACCAGTTCAACCTGGCGCTGGACCCGGTCACCGCTCTGGCCTACCACGACGAGACGCTGCCCGCGGACGGAGCCAAGGTGGCCCACTTCTGCTCGATGTGCGGGCCGAAGTTCTGCTCGATGAGGATCTCGCAGGACATCCGGGACGCGGCGGCGGGGTCTGGTGCAGGCGCGGGCTCCGAGCCGGGCACGGGCTCCGAGCCGGACGCTGACTCCGAAGCGGGCGCTGGCTCCGAGGCGGGCGCTGCCTCCGAGGCGAGCGCTGCC
>JBBDRO010000081.1:32021-45704 GCA_040905425.1 Gemmatimonadota bacterium
CTCCGAAGCGGGCGCTGGCTCCGAGGCGGGCGCTGCCTCCGAGGCGAGCGCTGCCTCCGAGGCGAGCGCTGCCTCCGAGGCGGGCGCTGCCGCGGCGGGCATGCAGGAGAAGGCGCGGGAATTCAGGGAAGCGGGCGGGGAGATCTACGTGCCGGAGATCTCGAACTCCTGAGACCTAACATGCAAGGCGGTAGAAGTTAGCCTTGCAGGCTATCCCTAACTTTGACCCTTTCCTCCGGGACGTCACAAGGCTTGCATCACAGTCTGGACGGGCAATCGGTGGCGTGGGTTGAGAATTCCTCTCGGGCTCTATGGAGCGGCGGGGAGCGGCGTGGCCACCAGGACTGCCGTGACGGCCAGCACCGCCAGCGCGACCACCAGCTCGACGACCGCGGAACGCCGCAGCCGCCCGGCTGCGGCTTCGCGCCCGAGCGTCGGTCGGACTTTCAGCCAGTTGTAGGCCCCGGTCCCGAACACCAGCGAGGCCACGCCGAGCTTGAGCAGGAGCGTGCGTCCGTAGCCCGTGCTCCACAGCGCGGACACTTCTCCAAGATGCAGCCAGGCGGAGAACACGCCCGTCGCCACCACCACGCCGGCGAACACAAGCGCGGTAGGTGAAAACGCGTTGATCAGCGCGGCGGTCGCGGCTTCTGGCCTGGTGGGCTGCCGGAGTGCGACCGGGATACCGGCCGTAACGACCACCAGCAGTCCCCCCATCCAGCCGCCGGCTCCCAGCACGTGGAACCCGTCCGCCACGATGGCGAGCCAGCCCACGCCCTGCACACCCGCCGCGTGACCTGACAGGGCGGGTGTGAAGCCCAGGATGCTCGCGCCCACGGCGGCCAAGGTCCAGCCAGCGCGCCCGCGGCTGCCGGTAAGGGCGAGTCCGAAAGCCACCACCACGATCCCACCGGCCTGCAGCAACCAGCCCAGGCCCCACGTCGTGCCGGCCAGGAGCCACCCGACCCCCGCCGTGTCGAAGGTCTGCACGGGTCCATGCAGCGCGTACAGTTGGGCGCAGAGTCGGAGAACCAGCGCCACAACCAGCACAACCACCGCCCCGAGGCCGATACGGGCCGCCCGCGAGCTGGCCTTCGCGAGCAGGGCCGCACGGTTCGACAGGGAGCCGGACCGGTCCACGAGCGGCACCACGAACACCCGGAAGGCCACCACGCCGATCACCCCCAGCAGCCCCACGAAGGTGAGCCAGCGCACAACCACGTACAGCGGCGACTCGCTGTCGAATTCCGAGAGCGGCACGGCCACGTTCCCGGCGCCGGTGGCTGCCCGCTCCTCCGGCGCCGTGACCTCCCCCTGACTCGGTGCGGGAGCAAGGCCTGCCGCGTCCGGCCGGATGGTGAAGGTGTACTCGCCGCGTACCGGGTGACCATCCGGGCCGGCGACCTGCCAGCGGACGGTGTAGGTGCCGGCAACCAGGCGGCCACGCACGGGAGCCACGAGCACCTCGGCCACGCCCGATGCCCGTCGTAGCTCACCAAGGTCGACCGTCCCCCGGGGCCCGATAAGGGTAAGGTGCGCCAGGCCGAGCTGGACCGGATTGACGAAGGTGAGGCGGAGCTGATCCGGAGCCGCGGCCAGCGTGTCGCCGCTCGCCGGCATGGCACCCCTCAGCTCTTCATGCGCCGCCGCGCCCGCCGGCAGCGCCAGGAGGCCGAGGATCGATGCGAGCAGCAAGGCGGTTCGCAACGGGCTCACAGCTCGACCCGCTTCAGAAGCTGGGCGTTGAAGGCAACGATCACCGTGCTGGCCGACATGAGCACGGCGCCCACGGCCGGCGTGAGCAGGATCCCCCAGCCGGCCAGGACACCCGCCGCCAACGGAATCGCGAGAATGTTGTAGCCCGCGGCCCACCAGAGGTTCTGCACCATCTTCCGGTAGGTGGCGCTGGAGAGTGAGATGATGCGCGGGATGTCGCGGGGGTCAGACCGGACCAGGACGATGTGGCCCGCCTCCACGGCCACGTCGGTGCCCGCGCCGATGGCGATCCCGATGTCGGCGGTAGCCAGGGCGGGGGCGTCATTGACGCCGTCGCCCACCATGGCCACCCGCTTCCCCTGCTGCTGAAGCTCACGCACCTTCGACGCCTTGTCCTCGGGCAGCACCTGCGCGAAGACGGTGTCGATGCCCAGCTCCTCGGCCACCGCGTCGGCCACCGCCTGCGCGTCGCCGGTGAGCATGGCTACCTCAACGCCACGTTCGTGCAGGGCGTCGATGGCCTGCCTGCTCTCCTCCCGGATGGCGTCGGCCACGGCGAAGACCGCCAGCGCCTCACCATTGCGGAGCAGGTAGATGGCCGCCTGACCCCGCTCCGCCGCGCGGTCGGCCGCCTCACGCACGGCCTGCGGTACCGATGCGTCCTCCGCCTCCAGCAGCGCCGGGCCGCCCATGTGGTACTCGGCGCCGTCCACGCTCGCGGCCACGCCCTTTCCCGTGATCGCACGGAACCCGTCCGCGCCCGGAATCTCGAGCTCCCGATCCTCCGCCGTCTTCACGATTCCGCGGGCGATGGGGTGCTCCGACTCCGTCTCCACCCCGGCGGCGATCCGCAGCGCCTCCTCTTCGGACAGGTCCCCGGCCACGGCCAGGTCCACCACCCGGAACTCCCCGAGGGTGAGCGTGCCGGTCTTGTCGAATACCACGACATCCAGGTTCCGCGCTTCCTCGAGGCCGCGCCGGTCCCGCACCAGCAGCCCGTTCTGAGCGCCCAGGGTGGTGGAGATGGCCACCACCAGCGGGACCGCCAGACCCAGCGCGTGGGGGCAGGCAATCACCAGCACCGTGACCGTGCGAATGATGGAGAAGTCGATGGGTGCGCCGATGAGCTGCCAGACCACCAGTGTGATGAGCGCCGCGGATACGGCCACGCCGGTCAACATCTGGGCTGCGCGGTCCGCCAGGTGCTGGGCGCGGGACTTCGACTGCTGGGCGTCGGAGACGAGGCGCATGATCCCGGACAGCGCCGTCTCGTCCCCCGTTCCCGTCACCTCCAGCCGCAGCGACCCCTCGCCGTTGATGGTGCCGGCGATCACCTCGTCGCCCGCGCCCTTCTTCACCGGTCGCGACTCGCCGGTGATCATGGCCTCGTTCAGGGCGCTCTCGCCCTTTCGCACCACGCCGTCCACGGGAACGCTCTCGCCAGGGCGGACCAGCACCAGGTCGCCCCGGCTCAGCTCGCCCACGGGCACCTCCTCCTCCTCCCCGTCTTCGCCGATCCGGCGCGCCGTGTCGGGGAGCAGCTTTGCCAGCTCCTGCAGTGCCCCCTGGGCCTGGTTGATCGAGCGCATCTCGATCCAGTGGCCCAGTAGCATGATGGTCACCAGCGTCGCCAGCTCCCACCAGAGCGGCTCCGCCTCCAGCAGCCCCAGCTCGACCACCCAGGAGAAGACGAACGCCACCACGATGGCCAGCGAGATGAGCGTCATCATGCCGGGCAGCTTTGCCCGGAGCTCGCCCATGGCGCCCCGGATGAAGACCCAGCCGCCGTAGAAGAAGATCACCGTGGAGAGGACGGGGCCGATCCAGTCCGCGCCGGGAAACGACGGGGCCGTGTAGCCGAGCAGCATCTGGACGTGCTCGGCCCAGAAGACCACCGGGACCGTCAGGATCAGCGACAGCCAGAACTTGCTCCGGAACATGCCCACGCTATGCCCGGCATGGGCGTCATGGTCACCGTGGTCCTGGTGGCCGTGATCGCGACCAGTGTGGCGATGTTCACTCATTGGCTTGAGCCTCTATGGATGGGCAGCGTCCCGCTCGCGCTTCAGGCTCCTGAGTCTTCATCCAACGGACACTTCCCGCAACCGAACCCCAATTGTTTCTTCCAGCAACCTCCGCCGCTGCAGCCCGCCTGCCGCTCCCGCTTGATGAACGGGAAGAGCAGGAAGAGGGCAATGAGGACGATGATTCCGATGACAGTCGTCATGATCAGGAACGCGAAGAGCGAAGTGCCTGCATAGCATCCGCGAACTCGGCTTCATCGATCTCTCCACGGGCAAAGCGCTCCCGGAGCACTTCCTCGGCCGCCAGGATGTCATGCGTCCGGCGCCGACCCTCCTTCCGCTCGGCCGCCAGCCGCCAGAACGCCCAGAGCACCACGGCCGCGGCACCGAGCCAGAAGAGCCACCACGCCCAGTGCATCCCCATGTGTAGCCCCTGACGGTGCCAGGGCCCGCTCTGCTGCAGCATAAGGTTCATGTATGTTGTCAGCATGCTCGCCTCCGTTACGCGAGAGCCATGACGCCTTCGTCGCCGGTCCGGACCTGCAGCACCCGCTCGAGATCAGTGACAACGATGATCCCGTCACCCGGATGGCCGGTCCTGGCCGCGGCCGACAGAGCGGAGAGAATTCCGTCCACGGACTCGTCCCTGCAAACGACCTCCACCTTCGATTTCTCCGTGTAGGTCGCCCCTTCCTCGAACGAGACGCGATAGTCTTCCGGATCGACTCCCGCCCCGAGCGAGTGGACATGGCAGATCAGGATCCGTACGGCCCCTATCTCCTCGATGGCCTTCACCACCGCCTGGACCCGCTCCGTTCTCACGATCGCCTTGATTTCCTTCATGGCCTGCTCGCTGGTTGCGGGAGCGTCCTGTGCCCGTGCTGCAATGTGGCAGGCCGGCCATGAATCGGGAGTGAACTCCGCATGAAGGCGGATTCATCTCCGGAAGCGGCTGCATCGCATCGATGTGCGGATGCACGTCATCCCTACCGCACCGCTCCCAGCGCACTCCCGCGTTGAACGCGCGCCCCTCCAGCAGCGCCTACACATCGTGGACGCCGTCGCGAATGTAATGCCTGAGCGAACGGTCCTGGAATTGCACCCGCCGCGCGCCACACACGCACATAGGAGAAGCATGCCAACATACATGAAGCACGCGGCGCTCCCGGGCGCCTTCATCCTGGCCCTGGCCACCACGCCCGCGGCCGGGCAGCACGAACAGCACGGCGCCATGGCCGGGCAGGAAGCCGACGCCATGGCCCACACCATGTGGTCCACGGAACTCGGCGCCGGATGGCGCCTGCTCGGCATGGCGCAGGCCTTTCCCATCGTCACCTTCGGGGCGCCGGGCCAGAAGGAGGGCAGCGCGCTGCGGGAGACGGCGTTCTACCTCACACAGCCGGCCACGATGTTCAACGTCGAGAGCCCGGACTCGCGCCTCTCGCTCCGCACCACCCTCAACTTTGAGGGTCTCACGCTGGAGAACGGCGAGCTGACGTTCGGCGGCTGGGGTGAGGGCTTCATCGACAAGCGCCACCCCCACACCCTGCTGCACGAGCTCATGCTCAGCGTGAATCTCTGGAACGTGGCGGGTGGCCAGGCCTCGATCTCGGGAGGGAAGGGTTTCGCGCCCTACGGCACGGATGACCCCATGGCCCGCCCCGGCCTGAAATACCCCACCAACCACCATCTCTCCCAGCTGCTGGAACGCTGGACGCTGAACGGCGTCTTCCTGCACAGTGGCTGGAGCGTGGAAGCGGGTCTCTTCGGCGGCACGGAGCCGGAAGGACCCTACGACCTCAGCAACATCGAAAGCTTCGGAGACAGCTGGTCGGCGCGCGTGGCGCGGCGGTGGGGCGCCGGCCACGGCCCCGGCGCTGCGTGGGAGGCCACCGCCAGCTACGCCTCGGTCACCGAGGAGCACCACGACGAGGAGGTCACGACGGAGCTCTGGAACGTGGCGCTGCGGCACGCCTCCGCGTACGCCTTCGGTGACCTCTACACGCTGGCCGAATATTCCCGCGGTCTGGGCGAGCATGACGAGGATTACTTCAGCGCACTGGGCGAGGCGCAGCTCCTGCTGGGTCGCCATCAGCCCTACCTGCGCGTGGAACACGCCACCCGGCCCGAGTACCCGCGGGACGGGACGCCGGGCAGCGCCGATTTCTTTCGCTACGACCACGACGAGGAGGCCATCGGTGCCACGCGCTGGACCATCCTCAATCTGGGGTACAACTACCTGGCCACGCGCGGTGCGGTGAGTATCCGCCCCTTCGTCAATACGCAGTTCCACGCCGTCAGCAGGGAGCGCGGCCCCGCCACGCTCGAGCCGGACGCCCTCTTCGACGCGGACCGCTTCTGGAGCGTGTCGCTGGGCGCGCGCGTCTTCCTGGGCGGTGACCCCATGCGCATGGGGTCCTACGGCATCCTCGACGCCATGACCTCGATGAGCCGCATGATGGAGGACAACGCCGGCATGCAGCACAACTGACCCGTGATAAGCCGCGTTCCTGAAGCCGGCTTCGCCGCGCTCGTTGAACTGCTACGCGGCCGCCGGATCGTGGTCCTGGCGGGCGCGGGGTGCAGTACGGAGTCGGGCATTCCCGACTACCGCGGGCCCGCGGGGAGCCTGCGCCGCCGTGCGCCCATCCAGTACCAGGAGTTCGTACGCAGCTTGGAGGGACGGCAGCGCTACTGGGCACGCAGCGCCGTCGGCTGGCCGCGCTTCACCGCGGCCCGGCCCAACGCCGCACACCGGGCACTGGCGCAGCTCGAGGCGGTGGGCGCGTTGCGCGGCGTCATCACGCAGAACGTGGACGGGCTGCACCACGCCGCCGGCAGCCGCCGGGTGGTCGAGTTGCACGGCTCGCTGGCGTGGGTGCGCTGCCTGGAGTGCGGCAGCCGGGTGCGGCGGGCCGCCCTGCAGCAGCGGCTCCTGGCCATGAACGTGGGGTGGACGGAGCGGCTGCGGAGCGCCGCGGACGCGGTGCGGATCGAAAGCGCTCCGGATGGTGATGCCGAACTGCCGCCCGCCGCGCTCACGAGCTTCCGCGTGCCCGACTGCGCGGACTGCCGCGGCCTGCTGAAGCCGGACGTGGTGTTCTTCGGGGAAAACGTCCCCCGGGAACGGGTGGACGAGGCGTGGCGGCTCTTCCACGAGGCCGATGTACTGCTGGTAGTGGGCTCCTCGCTGGCCGTCTACTCGGGCCGCCGTTTCGTCTACATGGCGCGGGACACGGGGCTCCCCGTGGCGGTGGTCAACCTGGGGCCCACGCGCGCGGATGAGATGGCCGCCGTCAAGGTGGAGGGGTCGGTAGGCGTGCTTCTGCCCCGCCTCGCGGAGGAACTCGGTGCACCCCACACCGCCACCCTGCCCGCGCCCCGGCCATTTTCAAAAATGTGAGGTGCGCAGGCCGGGAGCGGGCGAGTGCACGCCGCTCGGAGCTTTCGGACAGTCCGTCGCGTGGTTGAGCCAAAATATTCTATAGAATATTTTCGCGGCAGATCGGGCCGGACCGTGGTTCTGTGCCGAGCGTTCCAGCTCCTACCTCCCGGCGCTCCATCTCCCCACGAGGCGGCGGCCATGGAAGCGGGGACCGACTCTTGTGGCGGCCGAACCTGCTTGACGCCGCGCCACGCGAGCCTTATGCTGGCGGTTCGACAATCCGTCGTGGTGATTTGCCGCCGCTTGCCGCCACGTAAAACAAGGTGCTAAAACGCGACTGCCCGGCGGCTGTTTTCGCCGGGCTTTTCGTTTTTCCGGGACCCACACGCCGAAGGCGCACGATGCCGTTCTGCCACCTGATGTGCATGTGCCGCGAGTGTACGGCTCTTCCACGCGGAGAGGCCGCCCCGTAGACGTGCGCGCCCTGGTGGCGCACCGGCCCAGAGCCGGCACGATGCGCGGGCTCCTCTCCATGCGAGAGGGGCCCTTTTTTATTGCACCCGGAGGAAAGGTCATGAGCAGACTCGGCATCTACTACGAGCACCCCGACTGGTTCGAGCCGCTGTTCCAGGAGTTGGAGCGGCGCGACGTGCCCCACGCCCGCATCGACGCGCGGTCGCATGGGTTCGATCCCACCGGGGAGGTGGAATGGGACGTCGCTTTCAACCGTATGAGTCCCTCTTCGTGGCTGCGCGGTGCGGGACACGCCATCAGCTACACCGGGGAATTCCTGGCGCATCTGGAGCGGCGCGGCGTACGGGTGATCAACGGTACGCGCGCCTGGCGGACGGAGGTTTCGAAGGCGGCGCAGATCGCGCTGCTCGAGCGGCTGGGACTGCCCCATCCGCGCACGCGCGTGTGCAACAATCCGGCGGCGCTTGCGGACAAGGCGGAGGGGCTACGCTACCCCGTGATCGTGAAGCCCAACGTGGGTGGCAGCGGCGCCGGCGTCCGCCGCTTCGACGATCCGGTGGCGCTGGCCGCCTGGGCATCCCGTGGCGGCCCGGACGCGGGGGTGGATGGCACCCTGCTGGTGCAGGAGTACGTGCCACCGGAGGCCGGCCGCATCGTGCGCGTGGAGGTGCTGAACGGCCGCTTCCTTTACGCCATCCGCATCTACGCGCCGGCGGACAGCTTCAACCTGTGCCCCGCCGACGTGTGCCAGGGGGTGGACGGCGCCGAACTCAGCCGCTCCGCCTGCGCGGTGGACGCCCCGCGCAACGGTCTGCGGGTCGAGGCATACGTGCCGCCGAGAGGAATCATCGCCGAGGTGGAGCGCATCACGGCCGCCGCGGGCATCGAGATCGGCGGCGTGGAGTACGTCGTGCACGAGCGGGCCGGCGGGCACGTCTTCTACGACGTGAACGCGCTGTCCAACTTCGTGGCGGACGGCCCGCGGGTGCTGGGCTTCGATCCGTTCGCCCGGCTGGCCGACTGGCTGGAGGCGGAGCTGGACGGCGCCGCGCGTGCTCCGCGCGCCTCCGGACTGGAGGTGGCGTGATGCGCTTCGGTTATTGGCTCCCCGTCTTCGGTGGCTGGCTGCGCAACGTGGAGGACGAGCGCATGGAGGTGTCCTGGCCCTACGTGAGCCGCCTGGCCCGGCGCAGTGAGGAGATCGGCTTCGACCTGACGCTCATCGCCGAGCTGAACCTGAATGACATCAAGGGGGAGGAGGCGCCCTCGCTGGACGCGTGGAGCACGGCGGCGGCGCTGGCCGCCGTGACCGAGCGCCTGGAGCTCATGGTGGCGGTTCGCCCCACCTTCCACCACCCCGCCACGTTCGCCAAGCAGGCCGCCAATATCGACCACATCAGCGGCGGCCGGCTGTCCATCAACGTGGTCTCCGCGTGGTGGGCCACCGAGGCGCGGCGCTACGGCATCCGCTTCGACCCCCACGACGAGCGCTACGCGCGCACCGCCGAGTGGCTGCGGGTGGTGAACGGCATGTGGACCGAGCCCGTCTTCACCCACCGCGGCCACTACTACACGGTGGAGGAGGCCATCCTGGAGCCCAAACCGCTCCGTCGGCCCCGGCCGACGGTCTATGCCGGCGGCGAGTCACCCGCTGGCAAGGCGCTCATTGCCGAGCACTGTGACGCGTGGCTGACGCACGGGGATCCGCCCGAGGTGATCGCCCCGAAGCTGGCCGACATGCGGGAGCGGCGCGCGCGGCATACGGGCGCACCCCCCATGCCCTTCGGCGTGGCGGGCTACGCCATCGTGCGGGACAGTGAGCGTGCGGCACAGAGGGAGCTGGAGCGCATCACGGACGTGCGCCAGAGCGCACGCGGCTTTGCCAACTACCAGGACTGGATCGGCAACACGCAGCTCGAACGCAAGGTCAGCCTGGCCGACTACTCCGTCTCGAACCGCGGGCTGCGCGCGAGGCTGGTGGGCACCCCCGAGCAGGTGGCCGAGCGGATCCTGGCCTTCGAAGCGGCGGGCGTGGAGTTGCTGCTGCTCCAGTTCAGTCCCCAGTACGAGGAGATGGAACGCTTCGCGGCCGAGGTGATGCCGCTCGTGCGGCGCGAGTCGGCCGCCGCGTGAGCCGCGATTCGTACCTTCGGCACGGCGTTTCGTACCAGCGCTCAGGCAATCCGTGGCTGAAGCGAAACCATCCCCCCGCCCGCTCCGTCCAAGTCAGCGTGCGGGGAAGGCAGACCATGCAGACCACATGTTCTCTCCCCCGCGAAAACCCGAGGCAAACGGAGAGACGACCATGAGGACCAAGCGAGTGATCACGACGGCGGCGGCGGCGCTGATGCTGGCCTTCCAGGCCAACCCGGCCGCGGCTGGCGAGCCCGATATCAAGAAGGCCGACGAGCTGAAGGCCCAGGCCGTCCAGCTCTTCGACCAGCCGGACCGCTGGCTGGAGGCGGCGCGGCTGCTGGAGAAGTCGGTGGAGTACCGGGACGCCGCCGATGCGGAGACCCACGCCAGTCTCATGACGGCCGCCGGCATCTGGATGAGTGCCGGGGAGTACAACCGGGCCTACAGCGCAGCACGGCGGGCGGGCGAGAGCGCCCATGCCCGCGGCGCCGTCCAGGACGCGGCCCACAGCTTCATCAGCGCGGCCGCGGTGGCCGCCCAGTTGGGCCGGACCGGAGACGCCGAGCAGCTCATGGAACGCGCGCGTGTGCTGGCCGCCTCGCCGCTGCTGAATCAGCAGCAGCGGGACCGCATCCTGGCTCGTGACATGCAGTTCGTGGCCGTGCGCGGCTAGCCTTTCGCGCCGGCTCGCCCATGAAGCGGGGCCGCCTTCCCTGGGGAGGCGGCCCCGTTCGCGTCCAGCCTTCCGCCGCGCACACGCGGAATTCCCCCCGCCACGATCGCGGAGGTATCCCCACGACACGGCCATTGACTCTGGTGACCTGGCATGTAACTTAGTTGCGAACGATTCTCAATCGCATTCTAAGCGACGATGAACGGCATGCCCCAACGCTGCACCTCACGCTCCACGCCACGCCCGCTCCGGCGGGCGGTGACGATCGTGACCGTGCCCCTCCTGCTCGCGGGCGGTGGCCTGGTGGGGGGCGGTGGCGTGTTCGCGGGCGCTGCAGTGGCGGCCGAGCGGCAGCCGGCACCCGGCGCCGAACGGGCGGACGTGTGGCTGGCGCGCGAGAGCTTCGTCATGGGCACGCTCCTCCGCCTGGAGGTTGCGGCGCCGACCCGGGCGGCGGCGGCGGAGGCCAGCGAGCATGCGCTGGCGGCGGTGCATCGGCTGGATGGCCTGCTCTCCACCTGGGACGGGAGCGCCGAGATGGCACGGCTGAATGCGGCATCCGCGGGCAGCTCCGCCGCGGTGTCGGCCGCGCTACTGGCGCTCCTGCTGGAGGCGGAGGTGTGGTCCAAGCGCACCGGCCGGGCGTTCGAGCCGGCCGTGGGACCTCTGATCGACGCCTGGGAGCTGCGCGGGGAGGGCCGCGTGCCTGACGGGGCGGCGTTGCGCGCTGCGCTGCGCGCCGTGCGGGCCGGCGTGACGCTGGACGCCGCGGCCGGGACTCTCACGCGCAACGACCCGGCCGGGTGGATCGACACGGGCGCGTTCGGCAAGGGCGCCGCGCTCGCCGCCGCGGCCGACGCGCTGCGCACGGCGGGCGTGGCTGACGCGGTGCTCGATTTCGGCGGCCAGATCATGGCCCTTGGCCGGCCGGCGGACGGCGGCGGGTGGCGGGTTCCCGTAGCCCACCCGCGCCACCGGCACCAGGCCGTGGGAGAGCTTCTGCTGAGGGACGTATCGGCCGCCACGAGCGGCGCCTCGGAGCGCTTCATCGAGGTGGACGGCCAGCGCTACGGGCACCTGCTCGATCCCCGCACTGGCCAGCCGGTACCCGCATGGGGGAGCGTGACCGTGGTGGCCGCTGACCCCCTGGCCGCGGACGCCCTGTCCACGGCGCTGTTCGTCCTCGGCCCCCGCGCCGGCATGGCCTGGGCGCGGGACCGGGAGGATGTGGCGGTCCTCTTCCTGGAGGATACGCCCCGGGGCCTCGTGCCCCACTGGAACCCCGCAATGGAGCGGTGGTTGACCCGAACGATCCAAACCGAGAGGACGCTACGATGAGCGTATCGAGATGGGCGGTGGTGGTGCTGGGCGCCGCGCTGCTATGGACCCCCACGGAGGCGGCGGCGCAGGAGCGGCCCGACTCGGTGAAACTGGCGGAGCTGGAGCGGCGCATGGACGCCATGACGCGCGAGCTGGAGCAACTCCGGTTGGGGCGTGAGGTGGTGCAGGCCGATACGTCCATCCTGGGGCTGGGGCCGGCCGCGTCCAAGGTCTACAAAGTAGGCCAGGGCGTCTCGCTTGGCGGCTACGGGGAGATCCTGTACGAGAACTATTCCGGCGAGCGCCAGGACGGCTCTCCCGCCAGCGCGCGTGACCAGGTGGACGCCCTGCGCGCCATCCTGTACGTGGGCTACAAGTTCAACGACCGTTTGCTCTTCAACTCCGAGATCGAGATCGAGCACGTGGACGAGATCTTCCTGGAATTTGCCTACGTGGACTACCTGCTGAACGACCACGTGGGTCTGCGTACGGGGCTGCTGTTGGCCCCCATGGGTATCGTCAACGAACTGCACGAGCCGCCCACGTTCCTGGGCACCGAGCGGGCCGTGACCGAGAACGCCATCATCCCCACCACCTGGCGGGAGAACGGCATCGGTCTGTTCGGCGGAGTGGGAGACTTTGCCTGGCGGGGGTACGTCATGAACGGGCTTGACGGCGCGGGCTTCAGCGGCTCGGGGCTGCGCGGCGGGCGGCAGAAGGGCGCCCGGGCGCTGGCGGAGGACTTCGGTGTGGCCGCGCGCCTGGACTACCAGGGCATTCTCGGCCTGCTGGCCGGCGGCTCCGTCTACTACGGCCAGTCGGGCCAGAACGCGGAGCTGGACGGGCAGGAGGTGGACGCCGGCACGCTCATCTGGGACGGGCACCTGGACTACAATGTGGGTGCGTTGGACCTGCGGGCGCTGGTGGCGGGCGCGCACGTGAACGACGCGCGCGAGCTCAGCGCCCTCAACGGCCTCACGGGCGCCAACGGCATCGCGGAGTCCATGCTGGGCTGGTACGTGCAGGCCGGCTATGACGTGCTGCGCGGCACCGACATGGCCGACCAGCTCATCCCGCACGTCCGCTACGAGCAGGTGAACACGCAGCGGAGCGTACTCGAAGGCTTCGCGGCCAACCCCGCGAACGACCGGACCATCCTCACCGTGGGCGCGTCCTGGAAACCCATCAGCAACGTGGTGTGGAAGACGGACTACCAGATCCACTCCAACGAGGCCGACCTGGGTACGAACCAGTTCAACATGGCGCTCGGATGGATCTTCTGAGCCCGCTACGGGCGGCGGCGGCGCGGGGGCTCCTCCTGGGAGCCCTCGCGGCGCTCGCGCTGCCGGGCGCCGCGGCCGCCCAGCTGTTCATGAGCCAGGAGGAAGCGCTCCGCCTGGCCTTTCCGGCACCGGCCACCATCGAGCGGAAGACGGCGTACCTCACGGACGCCGAACTCGCCCGGGCCAGGGAGCTGGCCGGCGATCGCGTTGAGGTGGAGCAGGGCATCGTCACCCACTACGTGGGTCGGCGCGGCGGAGCTGCGGTGGGCGTGGCCTACTTCGACGCGCACCGGGTGCGCACGCTCCCCGAGGTGCTGATGATCGTGGTGGGGCCCGACGGGCGCGTGCAGCGGGTGGAGGTGATCAAGTTCACGGAGCCGCCCGACTACGTGGCACCGGACGGGTGGCTGGCGCAGTTCCTGGATCGGCGCCTGGATGGCCGGCTCTCCACGAAGGCTGACATCGTGAACATGACGGGCGCCACGCTCACGTCGCGCGCCGTCACCGACGCGGTCCGGCGGGTGCTCGCCCTGCATCAGGTGATCGGGCCGCTGGAGGACCGGGGGCGGTGAACGCCTTCCAGAAGTGGCTCCTGCTGGGCAGCTCGGTGGCCACCGCGCTCACGGGCATCGTGTACGCGTGGATGAAGTACCTGATGACGCCCACCGAACC